>JAGWTU010000066.1 GCA_028868825.1 Burkholderiales bacterium
GCTTCGCGGCGGCCGGCAGCCTGCTGCAGCGCCGCCTCGGCCTGCCCGATGCCTCGGTGCTCGTGCTGCAGGGCTTCGCCTTCGTCTTCATCCTCGCCGCCGAGGCGCTGCGCGGGCGGCTGTTCGCGCTGCGGCTGCCGCGCCTGGCGCGGCCGGTGCTGGTCGCGGCCGATGGCGGCAGGGTCGCATGAGCAGTAGCGACATCCTCGATCTGCTGCTGGCCATCGTCGGCGGCGCGGTGCGCGTCGGCACGCCCTTTCTGTTCGTCAGCCTGGGCGAATGCCTGACCGAGAAATCGGGCCGCATCAACCTCGGTCTCGAAGGCGTGCTCGTGTTCAGCGCGATGGCCGGCTTCGGCGGCGCCTACCTCAGCGGCTCGGCGATGCTGGGCGTGCTGCTCGCGGGCTGCAGCGGCGCGCTGCTGGCCCTGCTGCACGGGCTGCTGTGCTCGCTGCCGCGGGTCTCGGACATCGCCACCGGCATCGCGATGATGCTGTTCGGCACCGGCCTCGCGTTCTACCTCGGCAAGCCGCTGATCCAGCCGCAGGCGCCGCAGATCGCGGCCTTCGCACTGGGCGGCTGGAGCGCCTCGCCGTCGGTGCAGAGCGCGCTGTCGATCAACGCGCTGTTTCCCCTCGGTGTCGCGCTGGCGCTGCTGCTGACCTGGGGCCTGCGCCACACGCGCTGGGGGCTGGTGCTGCGCATGGCCGGCGATTCGAGCGACGCGGCGCGCGCGCTCGGCTATTCGGTGCAGGGCGTGCGCATCGCCGCGACAACCGCCGGCGGCTTCATCGCCGGCCTCGGCGGCGCCTCGCTCTCGCTCTACTACCCGGGCAGCTGGGCCGAGGGCCTGTCCAGCGGCCAGGGGCTGATCGCGGTGGCGCTCGTCATCTTCGCGCGCTGGAGCCCGCTGCGCTGCCTCGGCGCGGCGCTGCTGTTCGGCGGCGCCGGCGCCATCGGCCCGGCGCTGCAGTCGGTGGGCGTCACCGGCGGCTACTACCTGTTCAGCGCCGTGCCTTACGCGCTGACGCTGGCCATCCTCGTCGCCACCTGCTCGCCGCGGCGCGCGATCAAGGGCGCGCCGGCCGAACTCGGCGTGATGAACCGTTGAACCGCATGGAGTCGCGACGATGAGCAGCAAGACGATCACCTCCCAGCCCTACCCCTGGCCCTACGACGGCGACCTGCGGCCGGCGAACACGGCGCTGATCGTCATCGACATGCAGACCGACTTCTGCGGCCATGGCGGCTATGTCGACAAGATGGGCTACGACCTGGTGCTGACGCGCGCGCCGATCGAGCCGATCCGCGCGCTGCTGGCCGCGGCGCGCGCCGTCGGCATGCATGTCATCCACACCCGCGAAGGCCATCGCGCGGACCTCTCGGACCTGCCGGCGAACAAGCGCTGGCGCTCGCGCCGCATCGGCGCCGGCATCGGCGACCCGGGGCCCTGCGGACGCATCCTCGTGCGCGGCGAGCCGGGCTGGGAAATCATCCCCGAGCTCGCGCCGCTGCCCGGCGAGCCGGTGATCGACAAGCCGGGCAAGGGCTCGTTCTGCGCCACCGACCTCGAGCTGATCCTGCACACGCGCGGCATCCGCAACCTGATCCTCACCGGCATCACGACCGATGTGTGCGTGCACACGACGATGCGCGAAGCCAACGACCGCGGCTTCGAATGCGTGCTGCTCGCGGACTGCACCGGCGCCACCGAGCGCGCGAATCACGAGGCGGCGCTTTCGATGGTGCTGATGCAGGGCGGCGTGTTCGGCGCGGTCGCCGATTCGGCCGCGGTGATCGCGGCGCTGCAGCCGGCCTGAAGGCAGCGGCGATGCACGCCCTCGGACTCGAGACCTACCTGCTGACGAAGCGCTTCGGCGCTTTCACCGCGCTCGACGCGGTGTCGCTGAAGGTGCGCCCGGGCACCGTGCACGCCCTGCTGGGCGAGAACGGCGCCGGCAAGAGCACGCTCGTCAAATGCGTCGTCGGCTACCAGCGGCCCGACGCCGGCGCGGTGCTCGTCGACGGCCGCGAGCGCGACATCCACAGCCCGACGGTCGCGCGCGATCTGGGCATCGGCATGGTCTACCAGCATTTCACCGTCGTGCCGGGGATGACGGTGGCCGAGAACCTGCTGCTCGCGCGCGGCCGGCTGCCGGCGGTGATCGACTGGCGCGCCGCACGCGCCGAGCTCGAGGCCTTCCTGGGCACGACGCCGTTCCGGCTCGACCTCGATGCGCGGCCGGCCGACCTCGCGGCGGGCGAGAAGCAGAAGCTCGAGATCCTCAAGCAGCTGTTCCTGCAGCCGCGCCTGCTGATCCTCGACGAACCGACCTCGGTGCTGACGCCGCAGGAGGCCGACGAGGTGCTGGGCGCCCTGCGCGAGCGCGCGCGGCGTGGCGACTGCACGGTGGTGCTGATCACGCACAAGTTCCGCGAGGTCAGCGAGCATGCCGACGATGTCAGCGTGCTGCGCCGCGGCCGCCTCGTCGAGAGCGGCGCGGTGGCGCAGACGACGCCGCAGCAGCTCGCGCAGGCGATGGTCGGCGAGGGCCGGCTGCTGGAGTCCACGGTCGAGCGCGAGGCGCGCGAGCCCGGTGCGGTGGGCATCGAGATCCGCGGCCTGCGCGTGATGGGCGACCGCGGCGAGAGCGCCGTGCGCGGCCTGGACCTGTCGGTGCGGCGCGGCGAGATCGTCGGCGTCGCCGGCGTCTCGGGCAACGGCCAGCGCGAGCTGATGCAGGCGCTGACCGGACAGCGCGCGCGCGAGTCGGGAACGGTGCGCGTCGATGGCCGCGAGTTCCGCGCGACGCGGCGCCAGAACCGCGAGCTGAAGGTGCGCAGCCTGCCCGAGGAGCCGCTGGCCAACGCCTGCGTCGGCGCCTTGAGCGTGGCGCAGAACATGGCGCTGCGCCAGTTCGACGAGGCGCCCTGGGCGCGCGCCGGCTGGGTGCGCTGGCGCGGGCTGCGCCGGCGCGCGCGCGAGTGGATCGCCGAATACGGCGTCAAGACCCAGGGCGAGCGCGCGGCGATCCGCACGCTGTCGGGCGGCAATGTGCAGCGCGCCGTGCTCGCACGCGAGCTCTCGGGGCAGGCCGAGCTGCTGCTCGTCAGCAATCCGGTGTTCGGCCTCGACTTCGCCGCCGTCACCGAGATCCACGACCGGCTGCTCGCGGCGCGCAACCGCGGCGCCGCCGTGCTGCTGCTCAGCGAGGACCTCGACGAGCTGCTGGCGCTGGCCGACCGCATCGTCGTGATGAGCGAGGGCCGCATCGTCCACGACGTGGCCGCCGGCGCCGCCGACCGCCACGAGCTCGGCGCCTACATGGGCGGCAAGGGACATGCTGCGATGCCGGAGGCGGCGTGACGATGGGGGCGCAGGCGGGTGCCGCGAGCCGGGTGCTGGCGCGGGCCGTGCCCTTCCCGTATGCGTTCGAGCTGGCGCGCACCGCGCTCGTCATCATCGACATGCAGCGCGACTTCATCGAGCCCGGCGGCTTCGGCGCCTCGCTCGGCAACGACGTGACGCGGCTGCAGGCCATCGTGCCGACGGTGGCCGCGGTGCTCGAGGCCTGGCGCGGGGCAGGCGGCTTCGTCGTCCACACGCGCGAGGCGCACCGCCCGGATCTGTCCGACTGCCCGCCGGCCAAGCGGCTGCGCGGCAATCCGGCGCTGCGCATCGGCGACGTCGGCACCATGGGCCGCCTGCTGATCGCCGGCGAACCCGGCACCGAGATCGTCGCGGCGCTGGCGCCGCGGCCCGGCGAGCTCGTGATCGACAAGCCGGGCAAGGGCGCCTTTCACGCGACGCCGCTGCAGGCCGAGCTCGAGCGGCGCGGCATCGCCCGGCTCGTCTTCATGGGCGTGACGACCGAGGTCTGCGTGCAGACGACGATGCGCGAGGCCAATGACCGCGGCTACGACGGCCTGCTCGTCGAGGACGGCACCGAGAGCTATTTCCCGGCCTTCAAGGCCGCGACGCTGGCGATGATCAGCGCGCAGGGCGCGATCGTCGGCTGGACGGCGCGGTCCGACGAATTGATCGCGAAGCTCGCGCGATGACGGAGCCGCGGACGCTGGCCGAATGGCGCGTGGCCTATGCCGCGCCGGGCGCTACGCCGCGCGTGTTGTTGGCACCGTTGCTGGCGCGCCGCGATGCGGCCGATCCGGCGTGGATCCTGCGCTGCGACGAGGCCACCCTCGAGGCGCGGCTGGTCGAGCTGGAGCGCGTGAACCCTGCCGACCGCGCCGCGCTGCCGCTGTTCGGCGTGCCCTTCGCGGTCAAGGACAACATCGATGTCGCCGGCCTGCCGACGACGGCCGCCTGCCCGGCGTTCAGCTACGTCCCGCAGCGCAGCGCCACCGTCGTCGAGCGGCTGCTGGCCGCGGGCGCGGTGCTCGTCGGCAAGACCAATCTCGACCAGTTCGCGACCGGGCTCGTCGGCACGCGTTCGCCGTACGGCGAGGTGCCCAATGCCTTCGACGCCGCTTACGTCAGCGGCGGCTCGAGCTCGGGATCGGCCTCGGTCGTGGCGCGCGGCCTCGCGGCCTTCGCGCTCGGCACCGACACCGCGGGATCGGGCCGCATCCCGGCCGGATTCAACAACCTCGTGGGCCTGAAGCCGAGCCCCGGACGCATGCCGATGGCCGGCGTGCTGCCGGCCTGCCGCACGCTGGACGTGGTCTCGGTGCTGGCGCTGACGGTGGCCGACGCCGCGCAGGTCACGGCGCTCATCGAAGGCGCCGATGGCGAGCCGGCGTTCCAGGCCGCGGCGCCGCGCCCGCCCTGGCTCGAAGCGACCGGCGCGGCGCTGCGCGTCGGCGTGCCCGACGAGCCGCAATGCGACGCCGCGCTCGGCTATGCGGCCGCCTTCGACGAGGCGCTGGCCCAGCTCGGCGCCTGGGGCCTCGCGCCGCGGCCGGTGGCGATGGCGCCGCTGTTCGAGGTCGCGCGACTGCTCTACGAAGGCCCCTGGGTCGCAGAGCGCTACGCCGTCGTCCAGGACCTGATCGAGTCGCGGCCCGAGGCCATCGATGCCACCGTGCGCCGCGTCATCGAGGCCGCGCGCGGCCAGGACGCGGTCTCGGTGTTCCGCGCCCGCTATGCGCTGGAGGAACTGCGGCTGCGCATCGCGCCGCTGTGGCGCGAGATCGACGTGCTGATGGTGCCCACCGCGACGACCTGCCCGACGCGCGCCGCGGTCGCTGCCGAGCCGCTGCTGCGCAACAGCGAGCTCGGTCGCTACACGAACTTCGTCAACCTGCTCGGGCTCGCGGCGCTGGCCATGCCCAGCGGCTTCACGCCCGGCGGCCTGCCCTTCGGCGTCACCTTCATCGGCCCGCCGGGCAGCGACGCCGCGCTCGCGCGGCTGGGCGCGCGCTGGCAGGCCGCGCGCGCGCTCTCGCTCGGCCACCATCTTCGCGCGCTTCAACCGAACGATCTCGAACTGCAGTCACTGCCTGCCGCGGCGCCGACGCTCGAGATCGCCGTCGTCGGCGCCCATCTGCAGGGCATGCCGCTGCATGGCCAGCTCGTCGAGCGCGGCTGCCGCCTCGTCGAGCGCACGCGCACGGCGCCCTGCTACCGGCTCTACGCGCTGCCGGCGACGCAGCCGCCGAAACCCGGGCTGGCGCGCGTCGCCGAAGGCGCGCCTGGCCACGCGATCGAGGTCGAGGTCTACGAGATGCCGCGTGCCGAGGTCGGCGGCTTCCTCGCGCTGATCGCGTCGCCGCTGGCGCTCGGCTCGGTGCAGCTGGCCGGCGGGCGCTGGGTGCACGGCTTCGCCTGCGAGGGCGGGGCGCTGGCCGGCGCCGCCGACATCAGCGCCCATGGCGGCTGGCGCGCCTACCGGACCGCGCGATGAGGATCGAGGCCGGCGACATCGACCGCCCGGCCGTCGTCGCCGAGGTCACGCGCCTGTTCCACGACTACGAGCGCGCGCTGATGGGCAACGACGCCGAGGCGCTCGTCGCCAGCTTCTGGGCCGATGCCCGGCTGACGCGCTACGGCATCGCCGACCGCCAGCTCGGCATCGAGGCGATGATCGCCTTCCGGCGCGCGACGCCGGCGCCGGACTTCACGCGCCGGCTCGAGAACCTGCGCATCACCGCCTTCGGCGATGATTTCGCGGTCGCCCAGGTCGAGTTCGTGCGCAGCGACACGCCGCTGCGCGGCTTCCAGAGCCAGACCTGGGTGCGCATGGACAATGGCTGGAAAATCGTCGCCGCCCATGTGAGCATGATCCCGCTCCCCGCCTGAACCGACCGCCTCCTGCATGCCCGCCACCGGACCGAAATCGCTCGGCGACCGCGCCTACCGACAGCTCAAGCAGATGGTCTTCGACTTCACGCTGATGCCGGGCGACCGCTGCAGCGAGAGCGAACTCGCGCAGCGCCTCGCGCTCAGCCGCACGCCGCTGCGCCAGGCGCTGCAGCGGCTCGAACGCGAGGGCTTCCTGCAGGTGCTGCCGAAGATCGGCTGGCAGGTCGCGCCGCTGGACTTCGACACCTTCGACGAGCTCTACGACCTGCGCGTGCTGATCGAGGGCCATGCCGCGCAGCAGCTCGCCCAGGCCGAGGCGCGCGAGGCGCTGGCCGCGCTCGCCGAGATCTGGCTCGCGCCCGCCGCGGCGCGGCTCGCCGACGGCGCCGAGGTCGGCCGCCTCGACGAGCAGTTCCACGCCACGCTGGTGCGCTCGAGCGGCAACCGCGAGATGGCGCGCGTGCATGGCGAGATCACCGAGCGCATCCGCATCATCCGCCGGCTCGATTTCACGAAGCCGGCGCGCGTCGAGGCCACCTACGACGAGCATGCGCGCATCCTGCGCGCCATCACGCGCCGGCGCGGCGACGAGGCGCGCCGACTGCTCGCCGCCCACATCGAGCAGAGCAAGCTCGAGGTGCGGCACATCACGCTCGACATGATGTACCGGGCGCGGCGCCGGGCCTGAGCGCCGGCATCGCGGGCCCGGCGGTCGGCGTCGCGCCATGCCCCGCCGCGGGCGATCACGCGCCGGCCGCCCGGCCGGTCCCGACAATGGTGGCCATGCCGCCGGAAATCACGCCGCCCTTCGAATCGCCACCCGCCGCCCCCATCGGGGACACCACCGTGTCGGTCCGCGAACTCTGCGAGTTCACCGCCAAGCGCGGCGACCTGGATCGCCGCTTCACGCCCTCGGCGACGGCGCTCGAAGGCCGCGCGGGCCAGGGCCTGGTCGCGCAACGCCGCGGACCGGACTACGAGACCGAGATCCCGCTCGAGACCCGCTGCGGCCCGCTGCGCGTGCGCGGCCGCGCCGACGGCTACGACCCGCGACGCCGCTGCCTGGAGGAGATCAAGACCATCCGCGGCCACCCGGACGAGATCCCCGAGAACCGCCGCCGCCTGCACTGGGCGCAGCTGCAGACCTACGGTGCGCTGTTCTGTCGCGCCCGCGGCCTGTCCGAGGTCGCCCTGGCGCTGGTCTACTTCGATGTCGCCAGCCAGTCCGAGGTCGAACTCCGGCAGGTCTACGGCGCCGGGGAACTGGAGGATGCGCTCGCCCGGCGCTGCGCCGACTTCGGCGACTGGGCGCGCCAGGAGGCGGCGCACCGCCGTGCCCGCGATGCGGCGCTGCGCGAGCTGGCGTTTCCGCAGCGCTCGTTCCGCGCCGGACAGCGCGACCTCGCCGCGGCGGTCTACCGCACGGCCGCCCGCGGGCGCTGCCTGCTGGCCCAGGCGCCGACCGGCATCGGCAAGACGGTGGGCACCCTGTTCCCGCTGCTGCGCGCGATGCCGCTGCATGGCATCGACAAGGTGGCCTACCTGACCTGCAAGGGCACCGGGCGGCGCGCGGCGCTGGCGGCGCTGGACGACCTGGGTGCGGGCCTGCCCGGGCCATCGCTGCGCGTGTTGACGATGGTGCCCAAGGACGAGGGCTGCGAGCACCCCGACAAGGCCTGCCATGGCGAGTCCTGCCCGCTCGCCGGCGGCTTCTACGACCGCCTGCCCGCCGCCCGCCGCGAAGCCGTCGCGCTGGGCCGGCTCGACGCCGCGGCGCAGCGCCGCCTGGCGTTGCGCCATGGCCTGTGCCCCTACTACCTGGGCCAGGAACTGGTGCGCTGGGCCGACGTCCTCGTCGGCGACGTGAACCACCTGTTCGACGCCAACGGCCTGCTCTGGGGCCTGATGCAGGCGCTGGACTGGCGCCTGGCCGTGCTCGTCGACGAGGCGCACAACCTGGTCGACCGGGCGCGCCGCATGTACAGCGCCGAGTTGCGCACCGAGCGGCTGCGCAGCGCCGCCCGCGGCGCCCCGGTGGCCGTGCGCGGCGCGCTCGACACCCTCGTGCGCGCGGCCGAGGAACTGCTGGCCGACACCGCCGCGCCCTACGAGGCGCTGGACGCCGTGCCCGACGGTTTCGTGCGTGCGCTGCAAACCGCCGCCGCGGCGCTGTCGGCGCATTTCAACCGGCAGCCGCTGAACGTCGGCCCGCTGCTGAACTTCCACTTCGAACTGCAGCGCTTCGCGAAGCGGGTCGAGACGCTGGGCGAGCATTCGCTGTTCGACGTGCAGACCTGCCTGGGCAGGCCCGGCGGCGTCGACGGCGAGGTCGAGGGCGACGCGATACCCGGTGGCAACAGCGACGCCGCGCTGTGCGTGCGCTGCGTGGCGCCGGCCGCCTTCCTGCGCCGGCGCTTCGAGGCCCTGCACAGCGTCACGCTGTTCTCGGCCACGCTGGCGCCGCCCGACTACGCGATCCGCCTGCTCGGGCTGCCGCAGGACACGGCCTGGATCGATCTGCCGCCGGCCTTCCCGGCCGCGCATCTGCGCGTGCGCGTGGCCGACGGCGTCTCGACGCGTTTCGCCGACCGCGAACGCTCCCTGCGGCGCCTGGCGTCGGTGATCGCCGGGCAGTTCGACGAGCACCCGGGCAACTACCTCGCGTTCTTCAGCAGCTTCGACTATCTCGAGCGGGCCGCCGCCCGGCTGGCCGCGCTGCGCCCGGACATCCCGCAGTGGCAGCAGGCGCGGCGCATGGGCGCCGGCTCGCGGGCCGAATTCCTGGCCCGCTTCACGCCGCAGGGCCGCGGCGTCGCCTTCGCGGTGCTCGGCGGCGTCTTCGCCGAAGGCGTGGACCTGCCGGGGCCGCTGCTGATCGGCGCGTTCATCGCCACGCTGGGTCTGCCGCCGGTCTCGGTGATGCAGGACCGGATCCTGGCCCGACTCGACCGGCTCTTCGGCGCCGGCCACGGCTACGCCGACCTGGTGCCGGCGATGCAGCGCGTCGTGCAGGCCGCGGGACGCGTGCTGCGCACGCCGCAGGATCGCGGCTGGCTCTGGCTGCTCGACGACCGCTACCGGCGCCCGGAGGTCATCGAACGGCTGCCCGCCTGGTGGAACCTGGCTGGCGCCCGGGCCGACGACGCGCAGCCCGCGGGCTAATCGTGCGCCCTGGCGAGCGTCAGGGTCCCGGTCATCAGCCGATCGGTCCAGGCCACCGCGATGGCCGAGACGAGCAGCGTCGTGTGGATCGCGATCTGCGAGATCACGACGCGATCGGCGACGTTGTCGACGCCGATGAAGGTGCGCAGGAGGTGGATCGACGAGATGCCTATTAGGGCCGTCGAGAGCTTGATCTTCAGCACGCCGGCGTTGACATGCGACAACCACTCCGGCTGGTCCGGATGACCGTCGAGGTCGAGCCGCGAAACGAAGGTCTCGTAGCCGCCGATGATGACCATGATCAGCAGGTTGGCGACCATGACGACATCGATCAGGCCCAGCACGATGAGCATCACTTCGGCTTCGCCGAGGCTGCCGGCCTTGGTCACCAGCACCAGGAGCTCGTGCAGGAATTGATAGACGTAAACGCCCTGTGCGGCGATCAATCCCAGATAGAGCGGCGCCTGCAGCCAGCGGCTGGCGAAGATCATTCTTTCGATGAAGCGGACGGTAGATTGCAAGCGCTGCCCCGGGGCTGGTTCGAGGGCGGGGAATTTAACATCGAGGTTCAGCGCAGGACGTCGCTCGCGCGCGCGGCCTCGGTCAGCCGGCGGCCGTCCTCGGGCAGCAGGAAGCCCTCGCGCTCGGCCTGCGCCACCGCAGCGACCACCGCCGCGACATAGCCGGCATGGTTGCCGTAGCGCTCCTCGAGCGACGGTCGCGTGTCGCCGCTGGCCTTGCGCTCGGCCGCCGTGAGCGCGAATGGCACCATGCCGCCGGCGTAATTGCACAGCTGTCCCTGGTGGAAGGGCCGGGCGCCGCCGGCGGTCACGTTCCAGCCCAGGTAGGTGCCCAGCGGCGCCGCGGCCAGCACGACCGGCACGCCGCCGAGTTCGTTGCCGTCGGCGTCGACCTTGGGCGCGAACGCCGGCAGCACCTGCTTGATGCGCGGCGGCGCGTTCGTCGGCACGCCGGAGCCGTCCAGCGGCTTGAATTGGGGGCCCCAGTCGTAGTCGAGCAGCGGATTGATGAAGTCGGCCTCGGGCAGCGTCGGGCGCAGGCCGGGCAGGGTGGGGTAGCCGAGCGATTCCTTGTCGGCGCGCGCGAGCTGGCCCGCGGCCAGCGTGGGGTAGCGGCTGGGCGGCGGCGGCGTGCCGCGCATCACCCAGTTGCGCAGGTGCACGCGCAGGGCATTGACGGTCTCGGTGTGCGGCATCGGGTTGTCGGGCAGGACGCCGGTGCCGTAGTTGTTGCCGGGGCAGGACGACGGTGCCGACGGCCGGGTGCTGAAGCCGCCGCGGCCGCCGCCATGGGCGCTGGCGGCGATGTAGTAGCGGCGCACGTCGCCCGGCAGCGGCAGGTCGGCCTTGCCGTCGCTGCCGACCCATTCCGGCCCGAGCTTGAGCGCCCAGACCTCGGCCGAGCCGAAATGCTCGAAGATCTTCGGGCAGGTCCGGCTCGCGCTGCAGCGGCCGAGGATGCCGGCCGCGGGCAGGCCGCGCGCCGGGTCGGCGGCGGGCGCCCACCATTGCGGGCCTTCGCTGCCGGCCTGGTAGAGCTCGAGCACGCCGTCGGGCTGGGCCCAACGGAAATTCAGCGCGATGCGGCGCCCGGCGATGATCGCCCACAGGCCGTCGTGGACCGGGCCGCCGCGCTCGGCCTGGTTGAATCCCAGGTGCAGCCAGCCGCGCAGGAAGTTGCCCGACTGCGAGATGCCGCGCCCGATGCTGAACTTCACCGCGCCGGCGATCGGGTTCGGCGTGCCGGTGTCGTCGGCGGCGGCGGTCTTGAAGAACTGGCCGACATCGCGCCAGGCGGCGAAGCCCACGCCCAGCACATAGGGGTCGGCCGCCGTGTACACGACCTGGTACAGGCGCTGCGGATCGAAGCCCTGGCGCAGGCAGATCTCGCCCGCGTCGGGCAGGCCGGGGAAATGGTGGTCGGCGTCGCAATGGGCCCAGGACCAGTCGGCGGGGGCGATCTCGCGCTCGTCGCTGAACGTGCCGTCCATCGCCTCGTGGCCGCGCGAGACCAGGCGCGCGCGCGTCGTGTCCAGGCTTTGCGGGCGGTAGGGTATCGGGTTGGCCTGCACCAGCAGCGGCTGCGAATCGGGGCCCGCGCGGTTGACGATGCGGGCGAAGACGGCGCCGGTGATCGTCGAGCCGTCGGCCGCGTGCGCGACCGGCACCTTGAGGAACTGGTTGCCGTCGACGCTGGCCTTGGCGTGCACCTTCGTGTTGCCGCTGTTGTCGCCCTGCCAGGCGCTGGCGAGGTCGATGTCGCCGAAGGCGCGCTCTTGCGGCGCGACCGGGAAGACATAGCCGCGGTTGGGCACCTCGTGCCACATCAGGCCGCTGGCACGCGCCAGGTCGACCGGCTTCGTGATGACGAACGAGGCGACGTAATGCACCCGCCCGTCGGCGCCCTTGGCGAGCTCGATGTCCTGGATGATCGCGTTCTGCGGCAGCTTCGGGTCGAGATCGCCGAAGGCGCGCCCGGCCACGCGTTCGTAGGCTATCGGTCCGGCGTCGGCACTGGCCGCCAGCGGCAGCGTCTCGTCGATGACGATGCGGGTGACGCGGGCCTGGCTCGCCGGGCACAGGGCCAGGGCGAGCGCTGCGGCGGTGATCAGCCGGGTGAAGGGGGGCACTTCGAGTCCTCGAGGGCTGTCCTCGTGCAAGGACGAACAAATCCTAAGTTTAGGGAGGATCGCACCACCTGGGAAGGAACATCGGCGTCCCGCGCGACACTTCATCGATGCAGCGAGGAGCGCGCCTTTAGGAGCAGCGCCGCGAACCGGCCCATGCGGGGGCCGCGGCGTCGGGTACTCTAGGGTTGCCTACCGTAGAAGATGGAAAGCAGCACGTTCTTTCCATTCTTCTCGTTGGCGGAAATCGTGCTGCCCGCAAACCGGCTTGCGGCCATTTGACCGGCCAGACCCGCCGCCACTTCCGACCATTTCTTCGCAGCATTCTCCGAGTAGCCGAAGATCTGCATCTCACACAGCGTCCGGCGGCATTCGACTGCCGCCACATCGAACTCCGGCGATGTCAAATGCGTCGCCAGGGATTGGCGAATCAACTGCTCGGACTGCACGGACCATGGCGGGTCCCGGGATTCGGTTTCCAGGCGTCGGTGCAACTCGGCGACCGAAGGCGGCGGCGGCACCATGATGCCGAACGCCAGGTCGCGATGTTCGGCCGTGGACTGGCGCGGCCAGCCTGGCGTCGACCGACCCTAGTTCGTGATCAGCAGATTGACGATCGCCACCTGGGCCGAATCGCGGGTGGAGGTCGCCACCAGCGTGATCGGGATCGATGCCGGCAGCGGGTAGGCCGCGTACGTGTCCACCGTGACCGTCGACCAGCTCAGCGTGGTCGCCGTGATGTTGGCGCCGGCGTAATACACCTGGCCGCTGCCGCTGATGGCGGCTCCCCCGACATACAGCGTCCAGTTCACGGACTCGCCCGCGTCGAAGGCCACGGACTGGCCCGCATGGACGGCCAGGTTCAGCGAACCACCCGGGGCGACGGGCGTGTACCCGGCGAATTGGCCGGCCACGGTGACGCCGATGACGACGTTTCCCGCCGCGTCGACGTAAGCGCCGCCGCCGCAGCCACTCAAGGACCAGGCCGCCGCACAGGCGGCGACGACGGCGATCCATCGGGACCGGCGCCGGTGCGCGATCGAAGTCGGGGCGCGGCCTTCGGTCGCCATCGCTCGAATGGGGGTCATGGTGGGCCTTCTTCCTTGTGCCGAGAGCAGGACCGGAGGGGCGCCGCCGCCACCACCGGCAGCGATGGATCAATCCCGAAAGCCGCGGCGGGGACCATGGTCGTCATGATCGCGGTCGTCGCCGCGGTCGTCGCCGCGGTAGCCGTCGCGGCCCTCGTGGCGATGCCATTCGGCGCGACGCCAGGCGCGCTCGCGCTCCCATGCGTCGCGGTCGTCGCGGGCGTCGTAGCCGCGCCAGCCCGGGCGCTCGAACACGAGGCGCGGCGGGACCCAGACCGGCGGCCTCAGGACGACCTGCGCGGGCGGCATGTACACGGGCGGTGCCGGCACGTAAACCGGTGCCGACTGGACCCAGACCGGGCCGGCCTGCACGCCGATCGAGAAATAGACATCGGGGCGCGCCTGGGCGCCGAGCGCCGCGGTGGCGAGCGTGGCCGCGACGAGGAACTGGGTCGAGAAGCGGAGGTTCATGATGGCTCCTGGAGTGGCGATGAGGCCATCTTGCGTGGCCGACCATGAACCGAAGCTGAACGAACGACAGGTTCGGATCAGGCCGTGCGCAGCACGATCTCGACGCGAGCGCCGCCCATCGCCGATCGCGACAGCGTCAGCTCGCCGCCGTGGCTCGCCACCAGCTCGTTGACCACCGCCAGTCCGACGCCATGCCCCGGCACGCGCTCGTCGCCGCGCACGTGCAGCTGCAGGATGGCGCGGGTGTCGCCGAAGCCCGGGCCGTCGTCGTCGATGCGCAGGTGCAGGCGGTCGCCCTCGCGCCGGGCGCTGACGGCGACGCGCTGCCGCGCCCACTTGCAGGCGTTGTCCATCACGTTGCCGAGCAGCTCGAAGGCGTCGCCCTCGTCGATGCGCCAGGCGAGTGCGGCCGCACAGTCGAGCGTGACGACGAGACCCTTGTCGGCGTACACCTTGGCCAGCGAATCGCGGATGCGCTCCAGCACCGGGCCCAGCGCCAGCACCGGCACGAAACGCGACGCCCCGCTGGCGGCCGCGCGGCCGAGCTGGTGCCCGACGATGTCGTCCATGCGCGCCACCTGCGCGGCCACCGTCTGCGGCAATTGCGCCGGCTCGCCGAGCGCGTTGCGCAGCACGGCCAATGGCGTCTTCAGGCTGTGCGCGAGGTAGCTGAGTGCCTCGCGGTAGCGCGTCTGGCGCAGCCGCTCCTGGGCGATGAGGGTGTTGAGGTTGTCGGTGAGCGCCGCCACCTCCTCCGGGTAGCGCCCCTGCACCGTCGTCTGCTCGCCCTGCTCGATGGCGCGGATCTCGCGCGTCGCCTCGCGCAGCGGCGCCAGGCCCCAGCGCAGCAGCAGCGTCTGCGACAGCAGCAGCAGCAGCGCGGCGCCGCCCAGCCAGGCCCACGAAGTGCGTTCGAAGACGGCGATCTCGCGGTCGAACGCCAACCGGTCCTCGAAGACCGAAAGCACCAGCGGCACCGAGCCGGCCTTGCCGGCCCAGCTCACGCCGGTGCCGACGGCCAGATACGCGCGCCCGGCCGCGCTGGCCGTCTCGTAGCGCCACTGCCCGGTGCCGACCTGGCGCGGCGGCGGCAGCTCGACCCCGACCGTCGACGGCGAGCGCCAGGTCGCGCGTCGCGCGACATTGAAGATGCTCGCGTACAGGCCTGAGCCGGGCAGCGACAGCCGCGGATCGGCCATGTCCGCCGGCATGGCGAGGGCGCCGTCGGGGTCGACCTCGGCCGCCGCGAGCAGCAGGTACACGGTGGTCTGCAGCCGGGCGTAATGCGCCGCGCGGACGCTCTCTTCATGGGCGCGCTGCACGGCCCAGCCGGCGCCGGCGAGGAACACGATCAGCATCGCCGCCGCGCCCAGCATCAGGCGCGCGCGCAGCGTCGGGCGCCACTTCATCCGAGCGTGAACCGGTAGCCGCGCCCGCGCAGCGTCTCGATCGGTACCAGCGTGCCGTCGGGGTCGAGCTTGCGCCGCAGGCGCCCCACCAGCACCTCGAGCACGTTGCTGTCGCGGTCCTCGTCGTGCGGGTAAAGGTAGTCGGCGAGCTCGGACTTGCTGACGACGCGAGCGCGCTCGCGCACGAGGAATTCGAGCAGCCGGAACTCGAAGGCCGTCAGCTCGACGGCGGCGCCCCCGAGCCGCACCGCCTGCGCCGCGAAGTCGATGGCCAGCGGGCCCAGCGTGAGCAGGTCCGACGTCGCCTTGAGCGAGCGGCGCAGCAGGGCCTTGACCCGGGCCAGCAGCTCGGGGTACTCGAACGGCTTGACGAGGTAATCGTCGGCGCCGGCCTCGAGGCCCAGGACCTTGTCCTGCCAGCTGCCGCGCGCGGTCAGGATCAGGATCGGCATCGCCCGCGCCTCGCCGCGCAGCCGCTGCACGACGGCGATGCCGCCCAGCCGCGGCAGGCCGAGATCGACGATGACGAGATCGACCGGGTACTCCTGCGCCTGGAACAGGCCGTCTTCGCCGTCGCCGGCCTGGTCGACGCGATAGCCGTCGGCCTCGAGCCGGCGCGCCAGGCCGAGCCGCAGCGCCGCGTCGTCCTCGATCAGCAGCAGGCGCACGCAGGGCCCCGTGGTTCAGCGCACGATGCGGCCGCTGGCGACGTCGACGACGACGATGCGCACCTCCCCCTGGGCGCTGAGGATCTTCACGCGCCAGACGGGCTTGCGGTCGACCTCGGCGCGCTCCACCGCGAGCACGCGGCCGCTGGCCACGCGCTGCGCCGCCGCAGCGGCCTCGTCGCGGCTGACGTCGGCCCACGCCGGCAGCGCCAGGGCGACCAGCAGGGCGCAGACGAGCGGCTTCAGCGGCAGGTTCATCCCGTTATCGTCCCACAGCTTCCACGGTCACCCTTGCAGTCGCCGGCGGTGGCGGCGGCGGCGAGGAGGACGACGTGGGCCGGGCGGTTCATCGAGGGTTCCATCGGTTGCGGACGAGCGCATCCTGCCCGAGGGTGGGTGAACCGAAGCTGAACGGATGCCGCCCGGCCCGCCCCCCCCCCAGGCCAACGGCTTGTGGCGCCAGGCGATTCCCGTGATCATGCCCGGCCGACGATGACGAACAAGCCCGCCGCCGCGCTACCCGTCGATGCCTCGGACTGGGCCGAGGTGTCGCCTTGGTTCGACCGCGCGCTGGACGCGGGGCCCCTGCAGCTGACGGCCTGGCTGGACGCGCTGCCGCCCGCGATGGCGCGGCACCGGGAGCTGCTCAGGCGCCTGCTGCTGGACCATGCACAGGTCGAGACCGACGACTTCCTCGGCCGCGGCGCCGGCCCGGCCACCACGCCGCGCGACATCGGCCCCTACCGCCTGCTGCGCGAACTGGGGCGCGGCGGCATGGCCAGCGTCTGGCTGGCCGAGCGGCGCGACGCCGCGCCGGCGCGCCCGGTGGCGCTGAAGCTGCCGCATGCGGGCCTGGCCACCGGGGCCTTCGCCGAGCGGCTGCGGCGCGAGCGCGACATCCTGGCCGCGCTGGCGCACCCCCACATCGCCCGGCTCTTCGACGCCGGCATCAGCGCCGAAGGCCAGCCCTACATCGCGCTCGAGTACGTCGAAGGGCGCAGCATCGTCGAGGCCTGCGACGCCGCGCGGCAGCCGCCGCGCTCGCGCGTCGCGCTGTTCGGGCAGGTGCTCGACGCGGTGCAGCACGCGCATGCGCGCCTGGTCATCCATCGCGACCTCAAGCCCTCGAACGTGCTGGTCGACGACGAAGGCCGCGTGCGCCTGCTCGACTTCGGCATTGCCAAGGTGCTGGTCGACGGCCGCGGCGAGGCCACCGAACTCACGCTGGACCGCGGCGCCGCGATGACGCTGGACTATGCGTCGCCCGAACAGGTGGCCGGCCTGCCGCTGGGCACCGCCAGCGACATCTACTCGCTCGGCGTGCTGCTGTACGAACTGCTCGCCGGGCGGCGCCCCTACCACCTGTCGCCGCTGCCACCGGCCGAGCTGGTGCAGGCGATGCAGCGGCTGGACATCGCCGCGCCCAGCGCCGTGGCCGGCGACGAGGCCGCGGCCGCGCGCGGCCTCGGCGGCCCGGCGCTGCGGCGCGAATTGCGCGGCGACCTCGACAGCATCGTGCTCAAGGCGCTGAAGCCGCGGCCGCAGGACCGCTACGAGACGGCGGCCGCGTTCCGCGCCGACCTCGAACGCTGGCTGCGCGGCGACACCGTGCTGGCGCGGCCCGACAGCAGGGCCTACCGCCTGCGCAAGTTCGTCGGCCGCCACCGCTGGGCGGTGGCCGGCGTGGCGGCCAGCACGCTGGCCATCGGCACGGCCTCGATCGGCTACGCGCTGCAGGCGCGCGAGGCGCTGCGCGAACGCGACTACGCACGCGCCATGGCCGACCGCAGCGATGCCACCGCCCGCTTCCTCAACGACCTGCTGGTCGAGGCGGCGCAGGGCGGCAAGCCGGTGAGCCTCGCGCAACTGCTCGAACGCAGCGAGCAGCTCGTCGCCCGGAGCTACCAGGACAACCCCGACCACCGCGCCGCCGTGCTCGACACGCTGGCCAACTACTACGTCACCGTCGGCCAGCAGGCCAAGGGCGCGGACCTGATGGCACAGGCGGTGGCGCTGGCCGCCAGTTCGCCCGACCCGGCCCTGCTGGACCAGCTGCGCTGCAACCAGGCCTTCGCCGAATCCAAGCTCGGCCACGCGGATGCCGCGCGGCGCACGCTGCAGCAGACGCTGACGCACGAGTTCCGCGACCCGCGCGTGCGCGTCGTCTGCACGCTGTACCTCAGCTTCATCGGCCACGACCTGCACGACCGCGAGGCCTCGCTGCGCTATGCCCGGCAGGCGCTGGAGCAGCTGCGCGCGCAGGACCAGCCGCTGCCCGAGCTGGAAGCCGAGCTGCTGGGCAACCTGGGCACCGCCTACCAGGACAACGGCCGCAGTGCCGAGGCCGCCCTCTGGTTCGACCGCGCGCTGCAGAAGTACCGCGCGCTCGGCCGCGACCGCGGGCCGGTGGCGATGACGGTGCGCAACAACTGGAGCTCGATGCTCACCGAGGCCGGCGACCCGCGGGCCGCGCTGGCGCTGCTCGACGAGATGGTCGACGACGCCCGGCGCGGCGGTGGCGCCGCGCCGCCGCTGTACGTCTACGCCAACCGCGCGCATGGCCTGCGCTTCGTCGGCCGCTATGCCGAGGCGAAGACCGCCTACGAAGCGCTGCTGGCGGCGGCGCGCGAGCACGACGCCGTGCCGCTGATGGTGAGCGCCTGGGCGGGTCTGTCGGCGGTGGCGCGCGAGCAGGGCGATCTGGTGGCATCGGCGCGCGACGTCGCCCAGGCGCAGGCCCTGCTCGACGCCCGCGGGCCGGCGGCTGCCGGCGCCGCGGCGCGGCTGCGCTTCGAGCGCGCGCTGCTCGACCTGGCGCAGGGCCGCGCCGAGCCAGCCCGCGCGGCGCTGCAAGCGCTGTTGGCGCAACCGGCGGCGCCGGCGGCCGAGGTGGCCACGCTGACCGCGCTGGCGCGGGCCGAGACGGCCACCGGCCATGCCGCTGAAGCCGTCGCCCATGCGCGGCGCGCGGTGGCGCTGGGCGAGTCGCTGCAGGGCGGGCGGGCGGCTTCGAACCGCACCGGTGGTGCGTGGCTGGAACTGGGCCGCGCGCTGGCCGCGACGCACGACGGCGCCGGCGCCGCCGACGCGCTGCACCACGCGCAGGCGCACCTGGGCAGCACGGTCGAGCCCGCGCAGGCGCAGCGCGCCGAGCTGCAGCGCCTGCTGGCGGGTTCGCCCGCCTAGGCCCCGGTTTCGGCCAGCGCGCGCTGCACCGCCGGCCGTGCGCCGACGCGCGCATGGTGGGCGCCCAACCGCGGGAAACGGCTCATGTCGACGCCGTCGCCGGCCATCCAGCCGACGATCGTGTAGAGGTAGCCGTCGACGACGCTGTAGCGTTCGCCCGCGACCCAGGGCCCGGCGATCTGCGCTTCGAGCTGTTCGGCGCAGGCCGTCATCGTCTGCGGCACCTTGGCGCGCATCGCATCGTGCGCCGCCGGGTCGTCGGCCCAGCGCGCGCCGCGCCGCTTGTGCGCATGCGCCACGTGCACGGTCGAGGCCAGATAGCCGGCCAGTTCCTGCATCCTCGCGAACGCGTACGCGTCGTCCAGCGGCGCCAGCTGCGCGGCCGGGAAGCTCTGCGCGATGAAGGCCAGCAGCGCCGGCGTCTCGGTCAGCACGCCATGTTCGGTCGCCAGCGCCGGCACCCGGCCCTTGGGGTTGATGCGCAGGTACTCGGGGCTCTGCTGCTGGCCGGCGGCGAAGTCCAGCGGCACGAGATCGAAATCGGCGCCGGCCTCGCGCAGCGCGATATGGGTCGCCAGCGCACAGGTGCCGCGGGCGGTGTAGAAGGTCCATCGGCTCATGGTTCGGGTCCGTCGTGTCGGGGTGGCCAGTATCCGCGCAGGCGCGGGCCCGCGCTATTTGAGCGCCGCGAACAACAAGGTCCGGGCCTTGTCCCAGTCGCGCCGCACGGTGCGCTCGGTGAGGCCGAGAATGCCGCCGATCTCCGCTTCGGTCAGGCCGCCGAAATAGCGCAGCTCGACGACCTGGCCGAGCCGCGCGTCGAGCGCCGAGAGCTCGTCCAGCGCCTCGTGCACGCGCATGATCTGCGCGTCCTCGCTGGAAATGGCGCCCGCGGCCGCCGTGTCGACGTCGACATGCACGGCGTCGCCGCCGCGACGTTCGGCCCGCCGCTTGCGCACCTCATCGACGATGATCGAACGCATCACGGTCGCCGCATAGGCGAAGAACTTGCCCCGATCGGCGAATTGCAGCTCTTGCGCGTTGAGGTAGCGCAGGTACGACTCGTGGACCAGCGACGTCGTGTCGAGCAGCGTGATCGTCTCGTTCTGCCGCAGCCGCGACCGGGCCAGCCGGCGCAGGTCCTGGTAGAGCAGGCCGAACAGCGCGTCGCGCGCCTCGGAGTCGCCGGCATTGACGCGTTGAATCAGCGCAGTGATGTCGCTCATCGATGCAGGGCGCGCAGGCACGCGCCGACAATTGGGGCCGCCCGATGTCGGATTCGACACGGAGCCGCCACGCGGCGGCGCAAAGCATAGCGCACGGGCATCGCGGCCGCCGCCGCGCTCGCCGCTATGCTTGTCGGCCCGAGCCGCCCGCGCGGTGGTGCCTGCCTGGAGGAAGCCATGTCGTTCTGGTCCCGCCATCCCCGCAGCCTGCGCCGCTGGGCGCTGGCGCTCTCGCTCGTCGCGCTCGGCGGTTGCGGCACGCCGGTCGTCAATCCGGTCACCGGCCGCACCGAGCGCTCGGTGATGACCGAGGCCGACGAGATCGCCGAAGGCCGCAAGGGTCACGCCGAGGTGCTGCAGCAGTACAGCGTCGTCGCCGACGCGCGGCTGCAGGCCTATGTCAGCGATGTCGGCATGCGCCTGGCGCGGCAGTCGCAGCGGCCCAACCTGCCGTGGACCTTCACCGTGCTCGACAGCACCGAGATCAACGCCTTCGCGCTGCCGGGCGGATTCGTCTACGTCACGCGCGGCATCATGGCCTACCTCGACAGCGAGGCCGAACTCGCCGGCGTGCTCGGCCACGAGATCGGCCATGTCAACGCGCGCCACGGCGCGCAGCGCGCGACGAAGCAGCAGAGCGCCGGCGTCGCCGCGATCTTCGGCACGCTGCTGGGCGTCGTCGCCGAGAGCTATGGCGTGGCCGGCGCGGCCGACGCCGCCGGCCGCCTCTCGCAGGCCGCCGCCGCGGGCTACATCGCCTCGTACAGCCGCGACCAGGAGTCGCAGGCCGACGAACTCGGCGCCGCCTATCTCGTCAAGCTCGGCTTCGACCCGCAGAACATGGTCGATGTCATCACGGTGCTGAAGAACCAGGAGGTCTTCGCCGCCGAGCTGGCGCGCACCAAGGGTCTGCCGGCGCCGCGCGGCAACGACTGGCTGTCGTCGCACCCGGCCAACGACAAGCGCCTGGCCGACATCAAGGCCGTCGCGGCGCACTACCACGGCGCCTACGGCGACGACCAGCGCGCCCGCTATCTGCAGGCCATCGACGGCATGGCCTTCGGCGACTCGCGCGAGCAGGGCGTGGTGCGCGGGCGCAACTTCTATCACGAGGGCCTGGGCATCGCGCTGACGGCGCCGCCGGGCTGGAGGATCGACAACGGCGCCGACGCCGTCACCGTCGTCGACGGCAGCGGCAGCGCCGGCCTCGTCGTCAAGTCGGTGCCGCCGCAGGCCGGCAAGACGCCCGAGGAGGTCGTGCGCAACGTGCTCAAGCCCGTCGACGGCCAGCTCGACCGCGGCAGCGTCAACGGCCTGGCCATCGTGCGCTTCCAGGGCCAGGTGCAGGACGCGCAGGGGCAGCGCAAGTCGGTGCGGGCCAGCGTCGTCAGCGGCCCCGGCGGCCATAACTTCCTGCTCGTGCATGCGGCCAGGGACGCCGACGCGCAGCGCAACGCCGCCGCCGGCCTGGCCGCGGCCGAAGCGAGTTTCCGTGCGCTCGGCGCCGCCGATCGCCAGGCGGCGCGACCCTGGGTGCTGCACACGACGACGCTGCCCGGCGGCGGTTTTGCCGAACTCGCGCGCCGCTCGCCCTTGCCGGACCTCGCCGAGCAGCAGCTGCGGCTGCTCAACGGCGCCTATGGCGTCGGCGGGCACGAACTGCGGCCGGGGCAGCGCGTGAAAACCATCGAGTCCTGAGCGCGCGGCCCGCCTGTCTGCCTGCTTGCCAGCCACTTCAGGCGACGACGACCCCGGCGCCCGCGCCGGCGCGGCACCCGTGGACGCGCGCCGGCTCGCCCGCGGGCGAACGGTATTGCGTCGCGACGGCCTGGCGCGCGGCGTCGACCCGTTCCTCGGGCAGCAGCGCGACGACGCAGCCGCCGAAACCGCCGCCGGTCATGCGCGCGCCGCCGGCCCCGCCGATGGCGGTCGCGAGGATCTCCACCAGGTGGTCGATCGCCGGCAGCGTGATCTCGAAGTCATCGCGCATCGACGCGTGCGACGCGGCCATCAGCCGTCCGACCTGTGCGAGGTCGCCGGCCGCCAGCGCCTGCGCCGCGGCGAGCGTGCGCGCGTTCTCGGTCACGACATGGCGCGCGCGGCGCAGCGTCGTCGCGGCCAGCCCGGCAGCGCCGGCCTCGAGCGCGGCGAGGTCGAGGTCGCGCAGCGCGGCGACGCCGTAATGCCGCGCCGCCGCTTCGCATTGTTCGCGGCGGCGGTTGTATTCGCTGTCGACGAGGCCGCGGCGGATGCGCGACTCGACGATCAGCACGGCGACGTCGCGCGGCAGCGGCACCGGACTTGCCGCGAGGCTGCGGCAATCGATCAGCAGCGCGTGGCCGCTAACGCCGCGTGCCGAGATCAGCTGGTCCATGATGCCGCAGTGGCAGCCGACGAAATCGTTCTCGGCCTTCTGCGCCAGCTTGGCGAGGGCGGTCGGGTCGAGCGCATCGAGGCCCTGCAGCGACTTGAAGGCCTGGCCCACCGCGACCTGCAGCGAAGCCGACGACGACAGCCCCGCGCCTTGCGGCACATCGCCGGCGATCGCGAGGTCGGCGCCGCGCAGCGCATGGCCCGCCTCGCGCATCGCCCAGGCCATGCCGCGCACGTAATCGGCCCAGGGGGCGGCGGCGCGCGGCTGCGGATGGTCGGCGAGGTCGAAGGTGTCGACGGCGCCGCCGAAGTCGGCCGCGGCAACGCGCACGAGCGTGTCGGCGCGCGGCCGCGCCGCGACCAGCGTGCGGTAGCCGATCGCGCAGGGCAGGACATAACCGTCGTTGTAGTCGGTGTGCTCGCCGATCAGGTTCACGCGACCGGGGGCCTGGACGACGAGCGCGGCATCGCCGCCATGGGCGGCGCGGAACTGCTCGTTGACCCGCAATAGCAAGGTCTCAGCCGCCGCGTTCATGACGCCTTGGTCCGGTAATGGACGGTCGAGGTCGCGCGCAGCCGCTGCGCCGCCTGCTCGGGCGTGAGGTCGCGCTGGGTCTCGGCGAGCAGCTCGAAGCCGACCATGAACTTGCGCACCGAAGCCGATCGCAGCAGCGGCGGATAGAAATGCGCGTGCAATTGCCAGTCGGGATGGTCGGTGCCGTCCCAGGGCGCGCCATGCCAGCCCATCGAATACGGGAACGGGCATTCGAAGAGGTTGTCGTAGCGCGTCGTCAGCTCGCGCACGATGGCGGCCAGGCTGTCGCGCTGCGCATCGGCCAGCTGCGGCAAGCGCTGCACGGGGGCGCGCGGCAGCAGCAGCGTCTCGTAGGGCCAGGCGGCCCAGTACGGGACGATGGCGATCCAGTCGTCGTTGATTGCGACGACGCGGTCGCCCTGGCTGGTCTCAGCCGCCGCGACATCGAGCAGCAGCGCGCGGCCATGGCGCTCGAAATACGCGCGCTGCTCGCGGTCCTCGGCGGCCACCTCGTTGGGCAGGAAATCGCAGGCCCAGACCTGGCCATGGGGATGCGGGTTCGAGCAGCCCATCAGCTCGCCCTTGTTCTCGAACACCTGCACCCAGCGCCAGCGCGCGCCGAGTTGGGCGCTCTGCTCGCACCAGGCGTCGACAACGGCGCGCAGCGCCGCCGGTGCGAGTTCGGGCAGCGTCTTGCCATGGTCGGGCGAGAAGCAGATGACGCGGCTCGTGCCGCGCGCGCCGGAGGCGGCGTAGAGGTCGCTGCCGGCGTCGGCCGGCGCCGCATGCGGCGCTTCCGGCGTGTCCGGCATCAGCGCCGCGTAGTCGTTGTCGAAGACGTAGGTTGTCTTGTAGTCGGGATTGCGCGCGCCGGTCACGCGCGCATTGCAGGCGCAGAGATAGCAGCTCGGGTCATGCGCCGGTGCGCTGGCGAGCACGGGCGGGTCCTGCCGGCCCTGCCAGGGGCGCAGCGCGCGGTGCGGCGAGACCAGCACCCAGTCGCCGGTCAGCGCGTTGCGCCGGCGGTGCGGATGCTGTGCGGGATCGAAGCTCGTCATCGGAGGGCTCATCAGATCTTTTCGAGGTGCAGGATGAAGGCCGTCTCGGCCTTCGCGCGCGGCAGCGCCAGCCCGGCTTCGGCGAGCCAGCCGCCGTGGGCGATCGCGCCCGCGTCGCTGCGCAGCGACTCGAGCCAGGGTGTCGTCGTGTCGTAGAGCGGACGGCCGCGCGTCGCCTCGGGTTCGATCTGGCGCAGCCGGTAACGCCCATTGCGGTCGAGCATCGTCAGCCGCAGCGGCGGCATGTAGCGCTGCGTCGTCGGCTCAAGGCGGTAGATGAGCAGGAGCAACTCGTCGGCGTCGCCATGCGCCTGCCAGACGATGCCGTCGCCGGCGTCACCCAGATGCACCGGACCGCGATGCAGGCGGCTGCGCCATTGCTTGTACAGCGCGATCCAGCCCGCGAGTTCATCGCGCTCGGCGGCGGCCAGCGTGCGCAGATCGAATTCGATGCCGAGATGGCCCGGCAGCGCGACCGCGGCGCGGAAGGCCATCGCCTGGCTGCGGCCGGTCGAATGGGCCGGCGCCGTGCCCACATGCGCGCCCATGATCTCGGGCGGGAAGAACTGCAGATAGCCGCGCTGGATGTCGACGCGCGAGCGCGCATCGATGCAGTCGCTGGTCCAGACGCGATGCGCGTGGCGCAGCACGCCGAAATCGATGCGGCCGCCGCCGCCCGAGCAGCTCTCGATCTCGAGCGCCGGATGCGCGGCGCGCAGCCGGTCCATCACCGCGTACGCGGCATGGACCTGGGCGCGATACGCCGGCCGGCCATCGGCGCCGCCGGCGGTCGTGAGGTCGCGGTTGTGGTCCCACTTGAGGTAGTCGATGCGGTGCGCGGCGACGAGTGCCGATATGCGCTCGTACAGGTAGTCGGCGACCTCGGGCCGCGCGATGTCGAGCACGAGCTGGTTGCGGCCGGTGAGCATCGGCCGCCCGGCGAGCTGCAGCGCCCAGTCGGGATGCTTGCGGTGCAGTTCGCTGTCGGGGTTGACCATCTCGGGCTCGAACCAGAGGCCGAACTCCATGCCCAGCGACCGCACATGGTCGGCCAGCGGCCCGAGGCCCTGCGGGAACTTGCCCTCGTCGGGCCACCAGTCGCCGAGCGCGGCGCGGTCATGGTGGCGGCCGTGGAACCAGCCGTCGTCGACGACGAAGCGTTCGACGCCGACGGCCGCGGCCGCCGTCGCCAGCTCCATCACCTTCGCCGGTTCGAGGTCGAAATAGCAGCCTTCCCAGGTATTCAGATGCACCGGCCGCGGCCGCATCGCGCCGCCGGCCCAGGGCAGGCGCGCGCGCAGCTCGGCGTGGAAATTCGCCGCCAGCCCGTTCAGTCCCCGCATCGAGCAGCTGGCGACGATCTCGGGCGTCGTCCAGGTCTGGCCGGGTTCGATGCGGCCCTCGCCCGGCGCCAGCCATTCGCCCATCTGCCATTGATAACCGCCGTCGTGCAGCCATTCGATCGTCTGCTCGTGGTTGCCCGACCAGGCCAGATGCGCGCCGTAGACCAGGCCCGCGTCGTCGGTGGCACCCGGCGTCGTGACGACGGCGCCGGGGAAGTTGTCGTGCGAGGTGCGGCCGCGCCGGCTCTCGCGCCGCCACAGGCTGCGCGACAGCGCGTCGGTCTGCAGGATGAATTCGCGGTTGTGCTGGCCGGCGTAGCTGCGCACGGCGGCGGCATGCGCCGGCAGCGGCAGCGTGCCGGCGGCGAGCCAGGAGACGTCGATCGCGCCGCTGCCTTCGTTGCTCAGCCGGCTCGAGATCGTCAGCATGTCGCTGGCCGGGGCGAGTTGCAGCGTCAGCTCGAGCCGCAGCCGCGCGACGCTGTCGGTGAGACGCAGCCGCAGCGCCTGTCCGGGGACGATCCATGCGAGTTCGCAGCCGTTCCAGGCCTGCGCGAAATCGCGCCCGTCGCGATGCGCGAGCAGCGCGCTCTGGCCGAACCAGCCGACGCCGAAGGTCGGCGCCAGCGTCAAAGGCTGGTCATGGTCGAGCATGAACGAGGGCAGGGGACGCAGGCCGCGCAGCGGCGCCGGCGGCAGCGCATCGTCGGGCAGTCGCGGGCCCCAATAGCGCCACAGCGGCGCGTCGTCGCTGCGCCATTCGATGACGACGGTCGTCGCGCGGCCATGCAGCACGGCATAGCTGGATTCGGCGCTGGGCAGCGGTGCGTAGCTCATGGCGGTCAGGCGGGTGATGCGGGAACGGGCAGTTCGAGTTCGGTTTCATCGATGCAGCGCGGCAGCGCCAGCCCCGCATCGTCGAAGAGATGGATCGCTGTCGGCGCCGGCGCGAAGGCCACGCGCTGGCCGGGCTTCGCGCTCGCCGCGCCCGGCGCCTTCGCGACCCAGGGCGCGCCGGCGCTCGCGCCTTCGACGTAGAGATAAGTCGCGTCGCCGAGCCGCTCCTGCCATTGCACCTCGCGCACGATGGCGTCGGTGCCGGTACCTGCGGCGGGCAGCAGATGCTCGGGCCGCACGCCCAGCGTCACCGGCGCGCCCGCGGCCAATCGCCGGGCGTCGACGGCCGCGTGCAGCGTCTCGCCGCCGGCCAGCCGCACGGTGGCGCGGTCGGCCGCCGCCTCGACCAGCGTGCCGGGCATGAAGTTCATCTTCGGCGAGCCGATGAAGCCGGCGACGAAGAGGCTGCGCGGCCGGTGATAGAGCTCCAGCGGCGTGCCGACCTGCGCCACGCTGCCGTGGCGCGCGACGTCTTCGCCGCTGTGCAGCAGCAGGATGCGGTCGGCCAGCGTCATCGCCTCGACCTGGTCGTGGGTGACGTAGATCGAGCTCGCGCGGCCCCAGCGGCGGTGCAGCCGCGCGATCTCGAAGCGCGTCTGCGTGCGCAGCGCGGCGTCGAGGTTGGACAACGGTTCGTCGAAGAGGAAGACGCCGGGCTCGCGCACGATGGCGCGGCCGATCGCGACGCGCTGGCGCTGGCCGCCCGAGAGCTGGCGCGGCTTGCGGTCGAGCAGCGGCTCGAGCTGCAGCATGCGCGCCGCGTCGGCGACCTTGGCCGCGATGACGTCCTTGGCGACGCCGTTGATCGTCATGCCGAAAGAGAGGTTCTCGCGCACCGTCATGTGGGGAAAGAGCGCGTAGCTCTGGAACACCATCGCGACGCCGCGGCGCGCCGGCGGCGTCTCGTTGACGCGCTGGCCTGCGATGCGGATCTCGCCGCCGCTGATGTCCTCGAGCCCGGCGACCATGCGCAGCAGCGTCGACTTGCCGCAGCCCGAGGGTCCGATGAAGACGAAGAACTCGCCCTCGGCCACCGCGAGGTCGACCTCGCGCAGCACCGGCGGCGCGTCGCCGTATTGCTTGTGGACGGAGTGGAGTTCGACGCTGGCCATGGTGTCTCGGTCCTCGGGTGCCGAGGGTTCGCTAATAATATTAGCAAACGAGGTCGCCGGCGTCGGTGTTAAACCTGAGCCGGCACCCTCAACGGCGCTGCACGCTCTCGCGCTCGACCAGCGGGCATTCGATCTTCAGCACCTGGCGTCGCGGCGCCGCGGCGGGGGCGGCGGCGGTGATCGCCAGCAGTTTCTCGACCGCGGCGCGGCCCATCTCGTAGTTCGGCAGCAGCATCGTCGTCAGCGGCGGCCGCGTGTGGCGCGAGATTTCCTGGTCGTCGTAGCCGATCAGCGCCACGTCGTCGGGCACGCGGCGGCCCAGCGTGCGCAGCGCCTCGAGCGCGCCCAGCGCCATCAGGTCGTTGGCGGCGAAGATCGCGGTCGGCGGCCGCGCCAGCTTCATCAGCGCCAGCGTGCATTCGTAGCCGGTGCCCGACATCCAGTCGCCCTCCTGCACCAGCGCCGGGTCGAAGGCGATGTCGGCGGTGGCCAGCGCGCGGCGGTAGCCCTTGTAGCGGTCGGCGGCGGCCTCCATCCACGGTTCGCCGTTGATGAAGCCGATGCGCTGGTGGCCGGCGGCGATCAGCCGCTCGGTCGCCGCATGGCCGCCGGCGACCTCGGCCGGCACGACGGCGTGCAGCTTCTGGCTCTCGTCGTGGCAGTTCAGCAGCACCGTCGGCACGCCCTGCAGCGCCTCGGGAACCTTGCATTCGCGGGTGAAGATCGTCGAATAGACGATGCCCAGCAGGGCGGGGTGCGAGACCAGCGCGGCGATCGCCGCCGCCTCCTGCTCGACGTTGCCGCGCGTCACCGCGACGGCGACGACGCAGTCGTTCTCCCAGGCCGCGTCGCGCGCGCCGTCGACGCTGATCACCGGCTGCGGGCTCGTCGAGATCTCGTCGACGAGGTAGCCGATGAGGTTGCGCCGCTGCACGCCGGGCGCCGGTTCGATCGGCGCGCGCCGCGGCAGCCGGTAGCCGAGTTCGAGCGCTACGCTCATCACCTTGGCTCGCGTCGTCGCCGACAGCCGCGCGCCGGCCATGTTGTTGAGCACCATCGACACCGTCGACTGCGAGACGCCGGCCGCCTTGGCGACATCGGTCATCGTCGGCCGACGGTCGTCGGGGCGGGATGTTCTGGACGGCATGCAAAGTCTCCTGTCGTGCGCGCCCGAGTTTCGTCGCATCGATCGTCGTCGAACCCGGGACCCGATTGCGGTCATTCCCTGATGACCCGGGGTCGGTCGCGCGTCGATAATTATTAGCACATGAGCGCCCAACCGAGCCGCACCGGCGTCGCCGAACAAACGACCGCCTGGCTGATGGTGGCGCCGGCGACGCTCGGCTTCGCGCTCTTCTATGCCCTGCCGGCGCTGCGCGCGCTGCGCATCAGCTTCACCGACTGGAACCTGCTGCGGCCGGCGCACGATGTCGGCTGGGCGAACTACAGCCACCTGCTCGCCGACGGCCGCTTCTGGCTCGGCATGAAGCTGTCGCTCGAATACGCGCTGATCAACATCCCGATCCAGACGGCGCTGGGCCTCTTCCTCGCGGTGGCGATGGACCGGCTGACGAAATCGATCTTCGTGCGCGCGACCGTGCTGCTGCCCTACCTGCTGTCGAACGTGCTGGTGGCGCTGATCTGGCTGTGGATGCTCGACCCGGTGCTGGGCCAGGTGAATCACCTGATCGCCGCGCTCGGCCTGGCGCGCCAGCCGTTCTTCTCGGGCTCCGACCAGGCACTGGTGACGGTGGCCGCGGTCAACATCTGGCGCCACATGGGGCTGGTGGCGATGCTCTTCCTCGCCGGGCTGCAGAACATCCCGCGCTCGCTGTACGAGGCGGCGGCGCTGGAGGGCGCCGGCGAATGGCAGACCTTCCGCCGCGTCACGCTGCCGCTGCTGCGGCCGGTGATGGTCTTCGTCCTCGTCACCAGCGTCACCGGCTCGCTGCAGATCTTCGACACCGTCGCCGTGACGACGCAGGGCGGCCCGGCGGGGTCGACGGCGGTGATCGTCCAGTACATCGTGCAGAACGCCTTCGGCTACCTGAAGATGGGCTACGCCTCGGCGATGTCGCTGGCGCTGTGCGCCGTGATGGTGCTGTACACGATCATCCAGATGCGCGTCCTGCGCTCCGGCGAAAGCGATCTGGCATGACGCCGCAACGACCGACCTCCGGCCGCATCGTCGCCTGGGCCGCGCTGGCCGTGATGCTGGCCGTCACCGTCGTGCCGCTGCTCGTGATGCTGGCGACGGCGCTGACGCCGCCGCAGCAGCTCTACGCGCGCGGCAACGGCCTGCTGCCGACGGCACCGACGCTGCTGAACTTCAAGCGCGTGCTCGGCGGCCTCAGCGGCGACGAGAGCCTGGCGCTGGGCGGCTCGGGCGCCGAGGTC
>JAGWTU010000067.1 GCA_028868825.1 Burkholderiales bacterium
CAGGACCAGCTCACGCTCGCCGTCGGCTCGAATTTGTTCGTGCAGGAACACAATTTCCATTGGGGCGATTTCGCCGCCGCGGCGGTGCTGTCGGGATTGCCGATCACCGCCGTCTTCCTGCTCGCCCAGCGCTGGATGATCGCCGGCCTCGCGGCCGGTGGCGTCAAGGGATGAGCGGCCCCAACTGTCGGGGTGGTCCGGGCCGGACCCGGATCGGAGAAGATCGACTTGCCATGAAACATCAGCCATTCCACTTTCTGCGGTTTGCCCTGGCCCTGGTTCTGACGTTGACCCTCGGGCGCGCCGGGGCCGCGCCGCCGCCACCGCCGCCGGAGGCCTTTTTCGCCGACCCGCAGATGAGCCAGGCGCGACTGTCGCCCGACGGCCTGCATGTGGCGTTTCTCGTCGGTTCGCCCAAGAACCACCGGCAGCTCGGCGTGCTCGATCTGCAGACGATGAAGCCGCAGATCGTCGCCTCGTTCAAGGAGCAGGACGTCACCGAACTGCACTGGGTGAACGACCAGCGGCTGGTCTTCAGCCTCGACTTCCACAATACCGGCCCCGGCCGCGCCGACATCGGCCCGGGGCTGTTCGCGGTCGATGCCGACGGTGGCCGCTTCCGCTCGCTGGTCGAGACCTCGCTGTCTTTCATCCACCAGCCCGATGTCGGTCCACCCCCGCTGCACTGGGCCACGCGCTGGAACGCCCGCGCGCCGGGCGACGAGGTCATCGTCGCGCGCCCCGGCGAGCAGAGCCGGCAGAAGGTCGACTTCTTCGTCTTCCAGCGCTTGAACACGGTCACCGGCCGTGCCGTTGAAATCGAATTGCCGCTGCACACCGTGCATGCGATCGCCGACCCGCGCGGCGAATTCCGCGCCGTGCTGACCGCCAGCGAAGGCCGCCAGGCGATGCTGCTGCGCCAGGCCGACGGCAGCTGGAAATCGGAGGCCGAATTCGATGCCTTCGGCAAGAGTGCCATCCGCCCGCTGTGGATCGGCCCCGACGACACGCTTTATGTGCAGGCGGCGGCCGGCGACAAGTCCGCCGTCTACGCCTTCGATCCTGCCACCGGCAATCCGCAAGCGCGGCCACTGGCGGCATCGAAGGAATTCGATCTCTACCCCGAATTCATCTCCAACGAACAGCGCCTGCTGGGGCTGCGCTACACCATCGACGCCGAGGTCACGCAATGGACGGACCCCGCGATGCAGGCCTTGCAGGAGAAGATCGACCAGCTGCTGCCCACCAGCGACCGCCTCGCCGTGGCGCGCCACGGCGATTCACCGTGGGTCCTGGTCGAGGCCTCGGCCGACAACCAGCCGACGCTGACCTACGTCTACCACCGCGGCACCGGCATGCTCACGCGACTGAGCGGCCTGCCGGCGGGCATCGATCCGGCGCGCATGGGGCGGACCGACTTCGTGCATTACAAGGCGCGCGACGGCCGCGTGATCCCGGCCTACCTGACGCTGCCCGCGGGCGCCGGGAAGAACCTGCCGATGGTCGTGCTGGTGCATGGTGGCCCGCGTGTGCGCGGCGGCCATTGGACCTGGAATCCCGAGGTCCAGTTCATGGCCAGCCGCGGCTACGCCGTCCTCGAACCCGAATTCCGCGGCGGCGCCGGATTCGGCTACGACCATATGGAAGCCGGATTCAAGCAATGGGGGCTGGCGATGCAGGACGATGTCGCCGACGCCGCGCGCTGGGCCATCGCCCAGGGCCACGCCGACGCCAAGCGCATCTGCATCGCCGGTGCCAGCTACGGCGGCTACGCGACGCTGATGGGGCTCGCGCGCAACCCCGAACTGTTTCGCTGCGGCATCGAATGGGTCGGCGTCACCGACCCCCGGCTGCTGTTCAGCACGAGCTGGAGCGACATCGACGAAGGCGGCAAGAAGTACGAGTTGAACCGCACGCTGGGCGACCCGCGGGCCGATGCCGCGCGACTCGAAGAGACGGCGCCGATCACCCACGCCGCCGAGATCACCCAGCCCCTGCTGATGGCCTATGGCGGCTGGGACACGCGGGTGCCGGTCGTCCACGGCGAGCGTTTCCTAGCCGAGGTGCGCAAACACAATCCGCGTGTCGAATGGGTCGTCTATCCAGAGGAAGGCCATGGCTGGCGCAAGCTCGAAACCAAGGTCGACTTCTGGGGCCGGGTCGACCGCTTCCTGCAGCAGCAGATCGGCTCGCCTTGAAGCGGCGCGAGCTCTGCAGCCTGATCGCGGCACCGGCGCTCGGTGGCTGCACGGTGCTGGGCCTGATGCCCGAGGAGAACCGTATCGACTTCGCCCATGTCCCCTGGTCGCGCCAGGCCAGCATCTACGAGATCAATGTGCGGCAATTCAGCGCCGCGGGCGATTTCGCCGGCGTCGAGGCGCAATTGCCGCGCCTGGCGGCGATGGGCGTCGGCATCCTCTGGTTCATGCCGATCCAGCCGATCGGCATCTCGCACCGCAAGGGCCGCCTCGGCAGCTATTACTCGATCCGCGATTACGTCGCGGTGAATCCCGAATTCGGCAGCCTGGCCGATTTCCGGCGCATCGTCGATCGCGCGCACGCGCTGGGCATGCACGTGATCCTCGACTGGGTCGCCAATCACACGGCCTGGGACCATCCCTGGGTGACGCGGCACCCGGAGTGGTATCTGAAGGACGCGCAAGGCGCTATCAGCGGCTATCTCTATCACCCGACCGAAGGCGGCGCGGCCGAGGAATGGGGCGATGTCGTCGGGCTCGATTACCGCCAGCCCGCACTCTGGCCGGCGATGACCGACGCGATGCGCTGGTGGCTGCGCGAGGCCGGCATCGACGGCTTCCGCTGCGATGTCGCGCACCTCGTGCCGACGCCGTTCTGGGAGCAGGCGCGCAGCGCCTTCGAGCGCGAGCGGCCGGTGTTCATGCTCGCCGAGGCCGATCAGCCCGAATTGCATGTGCGCGCCTTCGACATGAGCTACGACTGGGACCTGCACAAGCGCCTCGTCGAGATCGCGCAGGGCCGCGCCGATGCGGCGACGCTGCGCGCATGGTGGGCGCGGCGCCAGGCGCTGTATCCGCCCGACGCCTACCGCATGAACTTCACCAGCAACCACGACAAGAACAGCTGGAGCGGCAGCGACGCCGAGTTCTACGGCAGCGTGCCGGCGTTCAAGGCGATGACCGTGCTGGCGGCGCTGCTGCCGGGGATGGCGCTGGTCTACGGCGGCCAGGAGGCCTTTCTCGACCGGCGCCTGGCGTTCTTCGAACGCGACCCGATCGCCTGGAAGCAAACCGAGCTGGCCGAGTTCTACGCCCGGCTGCTGCAATTGCGGCGCAGCCATCCGGCGCTGGCCAATGGCCAGTACGGCGGCGGCCTGCGCATCGTCGAGATCGACAACGCCGCGGTGTTCTCGTTCACGCGCGAACGCGGGCCGCGATCGGTCTCGGTGGCGGTGAACCTGAGCGCGCGGCCGCAGCGCTTCGCCGCACCGGGCGGCACGGCGCGCCATCTGGCACCCTGGGAGACGACGATCGACGCGATCTGACGCGGCGCCGTTGCGGTCAATGCGCCGCCGCGAGGCGCCGCCGCGACGCCCGCGCATGCGGCACCCAGGCCAGCGTCTCCCAGCGCCGCCACATCAGCAGCCCGCGCAGCCATTCGTCGGCGGCGTAGGCGATCCACAGCCCCGGCAGGCCCCAGCCGAGATGGCTGCCGAGCAGCCAGCTGCCGCCGGCGAGCACGATGACCATGCTCGCGGCGCCGGCCAGCACCGGGTAGCGCGCGTCGCCGGCGGCGCGCAGCGCGTTGATGACGACGATGTTGAAGGTGCGGCCGGGTTCGAGCAGCACCGTCAGCCACAGCAACACGCCGGCGTCGTGGATGATCGCCGCGTCGTCGGTGAAGAGGCGCAGCACCCACGGCCCGGCCAGCGCCGCCAGCGTCGCGACGGCGACGCTCACCGCCAGCCCGCGCGCCAGCGCCAGCCGCACGAGGCCATGCGCCTGGCGCAGATGGCCGGCGCCGATGAGGTGGCCGACGACGATCTCGGCGGAGAGCCCGGTGGCGACGCCGAACAGCAGCCCGATGCCCGTCACCTGCTGCGCATAGGCATGCGTGGCCAGCGCACGCGCGCCCAGGCTGCCGGCGACGCCGATGCTGACCATGAACGAGAGCCGGTAGACGATGTTCTCGGCCGCCCCCGGCAGCCCGATATGCGCGACCGCGGCGAGTTCGGCCCGCCGCAGCCGCCACCAGTCGGCGGCCTGCGGCACCAGCGCCAGCCGCAGCCGCCACAGCAGCAGGTGCAGCGCCAGCGCGACGGCGCGCGCCAGCAGCAGCGCCACCGCGTAGCCCACCAGCCCGAGTCCGCTCCAGGCGCCGACGCCGAACATCAGCGGCACCATCGCCGCCAAGTGCACGGCATGCATCGCGACCATCACGAACAGCGTGTCGCGGGCGCGCAGATGGGCCCGCATCACGCTGGCCATGCTCGAATTCCAGGCGTCGAGCAGCAGCGCCGGCGCCAGCGCCTGCAGCAGCGGCCGCGCCAACGGCGCGACTTCGGGCGGCGCGTTGAGCAGGCGCAGCAGCGCGTCGCTGCCGGCCAGCGCGGCCAGCGCCGTGAAGCCACCGACCCAGCTGCTGGCGCCCAGCGCCGCGCGCGCCACGGCATCGGCGCGGTCACGGCGGCCGGCGCCGAGGTTCTGCGTCAGCACGACGCCGACGCCGGCACCGACGACGCGAAAGAGGATGAAGAGCATCGCCAGCACGTTGTTGGTGAGCGCGAACGCGGCACCGGCGCGGTCCGACAGACGCGCCGCGAGCGCGGTGCCGACGAAGCCGACGGCGATCGCGAACAGCAATTCGAGGAACAGCGGCCAGGCGATGGCAAACAGGCGGGGACGCGACGACATGGCGCGACGTTACAGGGCCGGCGATGCCCGCGCACGGCCGCATGCCACGGAGTCGTGCGCTACGATGCCGGCCATCCATCCCGCCGAAACCAGTGTCGCCCGCGCGCTGCAGTACGCACCAACGCAGTGCAACCGAGGAAATTCCTTGAGCCAGATCCATTTCATCGGCGGAGAAAAAGGCGGCGTCGGCAAGTCGCTGCTGTCGCGCGTGCTGGCGCAGCATTTCATCGACCGCCATCAACCCTTCGTCGGATTCGACACCGACCGCTCGCATGGCGCGCTGCTGCGCTTCTACGGCGACTACGCGGCGCCGGCCACGCTCGACGCCCACGACAGCCTCGACCGCATCGTCGAGGCCGCGGCCGAGGACCCGGCGCGCCGCGTGCTCGTCGATCTCGCGGCGCAGACCCAGGGCGGCCTGGCGCGCTGGCTCGAGGATGCCGGCGTCGCCGAGGTCGCTGCCGAACTCGGCGTGGCGCTGAATTACTGGCATGTGATGGACGCCGGGCGCGATTCGGTCGATCTGCTGGCGCGCTGGCTCGACGGTCCGGGCACGAAACTGCCGCTGATCCTCGTGCTCAACGAATTGCGCGGCGAACGTTTCGAATTGCTCGAGAATTCGGGGCTGCTCGAACGCGCACGCGCGCTCGGTGCACGCCAGATGCGGCTGCGCAAGCTGCCCGACGCGCTGCTGCAGAAGGTCGATGCCGCCGGCACCAGCTTCTGGGCCGCGACGCAGCCCGGCACGCTCGGGCTGCTCGACCGCCAGCGCCTGAAGCTGTGGCTGCGGCGCGCCGACGAGGAGATCGACGCGCTCGGCGCCTGAGCTATCAGCGCTGGCGGACCAGGAATCGCCCCGCCAGCGCCGGCACGTCGAATTCGACGCGGCGCCCGTTCGCCGCCACGGCGCCGCCGTCCAGGCCATCGACGAAACCGCGCGCCCGGCAGGACGCGGGCAGATCGACGGCGACGCGGCGGGGCGCGTCGCCATTGTTGACCGCCGTCAGCGCGCATACCGATCCGAGCCGGCGCCACCAGACGACGACGGCATCGTCGACATGCAGCGGCGCGGCGAGGCTGCCGCGGCGCAACACCGGATGATCGCGACGCATCGCGATCAGGCGCTTGAATTCGGCGCGCAGCGCCAGATCGGGATGGCCGCCGAGGTCGGGCCAGGGATAGGGGCCGCGGTTGTAGGGGTCGTCACCGCCGGTCATGCCGACCTCGTCGCCGTAATAGACCATCGGCGCGCCGGGCCAGATCATCTGCAGGAAGACGGCCAGGCGCATGCGCCGCTTGGCCAGCGCCTCGTCACCCGTATCGCCATGCCAGCCCAGCACGTACAGCGAACGCGCGACATCGTGCGACGACAGCAGGTTCATCAGCGCGTACAGCGCGGGCTGCGGATAGGCCTCGCGCAGATGCTCGAGATTGGCGACCATCTTCCCCGCCTTGCCGCCGCCGGCGTAATCGAGCACGGCATTGCGGAAGACGTAATTCATCGTCGAATCGAACATGTCGCCGGTGAAGTACTTCGAGGCATCGAACCACGTCTCGGCCAGCGTCAGCGCGTCGGGCTTCGTCGCCTTGACGACACGGCGCCAGGCGCGCCAGAAATCGTCGGGGATCCAGGGCACGACGTCCATGCGCCAGCCGGCGGCGCCGCGGCCCAGCCACAGCCGCGTGATCGAATCGGCATCGGCGTAGAAGAAACCGCGCACGGCGGGATTGCTCTTGTCGAATTCGGGCAGGTCGCCGGCGGCGCTCCAGCTGCGATACGGCGTCCTGGCGCCGGGCTCGAAGCGGTACCAGCCGGCATACGGCGAATCCGGATTCACATGGCCGCCCTCATAGGCGCCGTTCGACTTGAAATTGCCATAGCGGTCGAAATAGATCGAATCCGAGCCGCTGTGGTTGAAGCTCGAGTCCGGCAGTATGCGGATGCCGCGGCGCGCCGCCTCGCGCGTCAGGCGCACGAAGTCGTCGTCGCTGCCGAATCCCGGATCGATATGGCGGTAGTCGGCGGTGTCGTACTTGTGGTTGCTGGCGGCGCGGAACAGCGGATTGATGTAGAGGACGTTGACGCCGAGGTCGCGCAGATCGTCGAGCTTGTCGATGATGCCGGCGATGTCGCCGCCGAAGAAGTCGTTGCTGTAATAGGCATCCGAGCCGTCGCCGCTGCCGGGCTTGTACGGCCGGTCGAGCCAATGCGCGTGGAATTCGACGGTTGCATCGTGGTAGCGCGCGACGCCGGGCTTGGGGTCGTTGGAGGCATCGCCGTTGCGGTAGCGGTCGGGGAAGATGCCGTAATAGACGGCGTCGGCGGCCCAGGCGGGGACGCGGTAATCGGCGGCGTAGACGGTCTGGCGAAAGCGGCGGATCGATTTCGGACGCGCCGGCGGCAATTCGATCGCGGCGATGCCGCCCGAGCCCGATTCGCGCGTCCAGTAGATCGGGTCGCGGTTGTTCTCGATCAGGTAATGGCGCGCGCCGATCTCGACGTCGAACCAGACGCCGTAGACGCCGGGCTCCGCGTAGCGCTGGCGGCCGGTCCAATGCGTACCCGCGTGGCGCAAGGCCCGGCGCGCCACTTCGCTGTATTCGATCAACGTCTGGTCGCCTTCGAGGCGGCGGCGCTCGACGACGAGCGTGATGCGATCGACGCCCGGCGGCGCTGCGACGGCGTAATGGACGGTCGTGCCGGCGCGCACGGCGCCGAACGGTCGCTTGAACTCGTCGGCCCGGGAGTCGAAGCGCAGGCCCAGCGCGACCGGGTCGGTGACGACCTCGCGCACGGGGTCGGGCACGCTCTTGGGTCCCAGCGCCAGCACCGCCGTGCCGTCTTTGAACGCCAGTTTCAGCGTCTGCGCACCGGCGAAGGTGCGCGTGTAGTTGCGGCCCTGGTCGCCGTAGGTCGTCGCCGCCTGCCAATCGGCCTCGCCGATCTTGAATTCGTAGGAGCCGCTCAGATCGACGTTGATCGCGTAGGCATCGCAGATCCAGCGCAGCGCCCAGTCGTCGCCGGCGGCCCAGGAATTCATCGTGCCGCGCAGGTACAGCGTCTTGCCCGGCCAGGGTTCGGGGCCGCAGTCGGCGGCGGCGGCGCCGGCGAGCAGGAGCAGCAGCAGAGAACCCAGCAGCGCCCGTGCGCGCCTCATCCCTTCACGCCCCCGGCGGTCAGCCCCGAGACGATCCAGCGCTGCGCGAGCAGGAACACGAGCGTGATCGGCAAGCCGCTGAGCACGGCGGCGGCGGCGAAATCGCCCCAGAGGTATTTCTGGTCCTGCAGATAGAACTTGCTGCCGACGGCCAGCGTCAGGTTCGGCTCCTCGCGCAGCAGCACGCTGGCCACCGGGTATTCGATGATGGTGCCGATGAAGGCGAGCACGAAGACGACCATCAGGATGGGCACGGCCATCGGCAGCAGCACATGGCGGAAGGCCTGCCAATGCGTCGCGCCGTCGACCTTGGCGTTCTCCTCGATCTCCACCGGTATCGTCTCGAAATAGCCCTTGATGGTCCAGATGTGCATCGCCACGCCGCCGAGATACGCGACGATGAGCCCGGCATGGGTCTCGACGCCGAGCCAGGGCAGCCGCGTGCCGATGCCGTCGAAGATCGCGTAGATCGCCACCAGCGCGACGGCGACCGGGAACATCTGCAGCAGCAGCATCGCATCGAGGACGAACTGCTTGCGCGCGAACTTCAGCCGCGCGAAGGCGTAGGCCGCCGTCGTCGAGATCGCGACGATGAGCGCGGCCGAGATCGTCGCGATCTTGATCGAGTTCCACAGCCACAGCAGCACCGGAAACGGCGGCTGGGTCAACGTGCCATCGGCGCCGCGATACGGGATGCCGAGCGCGAGCTGCCAATGCTCGAGGCTGATGCGGCTGGGGATCAGCGAGCCGACGGCGAAATTGCCCGGCCGCAGCGAGATGCTGACGACCGCCAGCAGCGGGAACAGCGTCAGCACGAGCAGCGCGATCAGCGCCGCATGGGCGGCGCGCACGCGCCAGGCCTGGCCCTTGCCGGTGACGATCGCCATCGCTAGACCCTCGCTTCCTTCCTGCGCGCGATGCGCAGCTGCACCAGCGCCATCACCGCGACCATGATGAAGATCAGCGTCGAGATCGCCGCCGCAAGGCCGAAGTTCTGGCCGCTGTCGGTGAACGCGATGCGATACGTGTAGCTGACGAGGATGTCGGTGGTGCCGGCCGGCAGCTTGGTGTTGAGGTAGTCGGGCCGGCCGTCGGTGAGCAGCGAGATGAGGACGAAATTGTTGAAATTGAAGGCGAAGGAGCTGATCAGCAGCGGCGTCAGCGGCCGCGCGACGAGCGGCGCGGTGATGCGCCAGAAGTTCGTCAGCGGCTTCGCACCGGCGATCGCCGAGGCCTCGTAGAGATCGGCCGGGATCGCCTTCAGCAGCCCGCTGCACAGGATCATGATGTAGGGGTAGCCGAGCCAGGTGTTGACGATGAGGATCATCGTGCGCGCCAGCGTCGGGTCGGCGAACCAGGCCGGGCGCACGCCGAACAGCGCGTTCAGGATCGCGTTGATCTCGCCGAAGTTCTGGTTGAACAGGCCCTTGAAGACGAGGATCGAGATGAAGCCCGGCACCGCGTAGGGCAGGAACAGCAGCGTGCGGTACAGGCCGCGGTGCGACAGCGCCGGCCATTCGAGCAGCACCGCCAGCGCCATGCCCAGCGCCGTCGAGAAGACGACGGTGAGCGCGGCGAAGGCCACGGTCCAGATGAAGATGCTGACGAAGGGGCCGCGGAAATCGGGGTCGAGCAGCATGCGCTGGTAATTCGCGAAGCCGATCGAGACCTTGTAGCCGGGCTGCACGCGCTCGCCGCCGGCCGTCTCGAAATAGCCGGTGCGGTCGTTCGGCCGGTAGGCGGCGCCGCTGGCGAGCTGGGTGATCGAGCCGTCGGCATTCGCGCGCCACAGCGGCGCGATGGGGCCGTATTCGTGCACGCCGACATAGCGGATCACGCCGCCGCCCTGGGCCGCGGGCAATTGCAGTTGCAGCGCCCGGAGTGCGTCGCGATGCTGCAATTGTTCGCGCAGCGGCAGGGCCGGGCCGAGGTCGGCAGTGGCGAGTGGCTGCAGCGGCACCGGCGCGCCGGCGCGGTCGTCCAGCGCAATCGCCGGCGTCGCCAGCGCGCCCGCCGTCGAGCCCTCGGGCGGCGTCAGCGCCAGCCGCCATTGCGATCCGTCGCGATGCAGCGTGTAACTCCAGGCCTGGTCCTCGTCGGCAACGGTCTGGTCGAGCAGATAGGCCTTGGCACGGTCGAAATCGAGCAGGTTGTTCGAGGCGTAATTCGTGAAGCCGATCTGCACCGTGTAGAGCAGCGGAAAGGCGACGAAGACGAGCATGCCCGCGACACCCGGGAAGAGGTATTTCCAGGCCACGCTGCGCGCCGTGCCGTAGACATAGATCGCGCTGCCGCCCAGCGCCGTCAGCCCCAGCGCCGTCAGCGGCTGGCCTGCCGTGTAGAGGCTGAAGGCCAGCCACAGCAACGCCAGCGTGGCCGCGGCGACCGCGATGCGGCGCAGCAGCGTCGTCGCCTTCATCGCTGCACCATGCGCGCGGCCGCGCCGTTGAGCGCATCGCGCGGCGACTGGCGGCCGTTCGTGATCGCTTCCAGCGCCGCGTCCATTGCCGGGAAGAAGCGCTGCATTTCCGGGATGTTCGGGATCGGCTCGCCGGCGCGCGCATTGGCCATCGTCGCGACGATGTTCGGGTCGGCGCTGAGTTCCTGGTAATAGGCCTTGTTCGCCGGCGTGCCCAGCGGCACGTCGGCCGATATCGTCTTCAGGCTGGCGACGGTCAGCAGGTGGTTCTCGATGAATTCGCGCGCGATGTCCTTCACCGCGCTGGGCGACGCGATCATGCAGCCGAGCACGCCGACGAAGGGCTTGCTCGGATGGCCGGCGATGCTGGGGATCGCCGCGACGCCGAAATCGATGCCGCTCTTGCGCACGTTGTCCCAGGCCCAGGGGCCGCTGATCATCATCGCGATCTGGCCGCGGTTGAATCCGGCCTCCATCTCGGCGTAGCGCGCGCCGCGCGGCATATGGCCTTCGCGCACGAGCCGGTCGATCATCTCGGCGCCGACCACCGCACCGGCGTCGTTGACGCCGACGACGCCGGGGTCGTATTCGCCATCGGGCTTGCGGCCGAAGACATAGCCGCCCGGCCCGGCGAGCAGGCCCCAGGAGAAGAACGACTTGTTGTAGTCCCAGAGGATCGCGTGCAGGCCGCGCTTTTGCAGCCGGTCGTCGATGGCGATGACGTCGTCGAAGCTCGCCGGCGGCGTCGGCACCAGCGCCTTGTTGTAGATCAGCCCGACGGCCTCGATCGCCAGCGGATAGCCCCAGACCCGGCCCTGCCAGGTGAAGGCCTTCCAGGCCGCGGCGTCGATCGAGTCGCGCACGCGGCGCGGCGGTTTCACCGGCACGATGAGTCCGCTCTTGGCCCATTCGCCGGCCCTGTCGTGCGGCCAGCAGAAGATGTCGGGGCCCTTGCCGGCGGCGGCCGCGGCGGTGAACTTGTCGGGCGCACCCTCGGGGTGCTGGACGACGACCTCGACGCCGCTGGCGCGGGCGAATTCATCGCCGACCTTCTGCAGCCCGTTGTAGCCCTTGTCGCCGTTGATCCAGACGAGCAGCTTCAGCGGCGCCGCGAACGCCGCCGTGGCTGACAGCGCGGCCAGCAGCGCCGCGACGAGCGCCGCGCCGAGCCGCCGTTCAAGCCGCATGCAGCGCCTCGGCCGCGACGCGGCGCGGGTAGGCACGGCCCTCGGCGTTGAACAGATGGGTCTTCTCGGGCGGCACGCCCAGCGGCAGGAAATCGCCGCCGGCAACGCGGCGGTCGCCTTCGAGCGCGCAGGTGATGACATCCTCGACGCCGGCATTGCTGCAATAGGCATAGGTCATGCTGCCCAGCGATTCGACGAAGGTGACCTTGGTCTGCAGCGCGTTGTCGGCGACACCGGCGCGCAGATGCTCGGGCCGCACGCCGAGCTTGACCTTCTCGCCCGCCTTCGCCGCAGCGGCGTCGACATCGCAGCGTATCGTCTCGCCGCCGCCGAGCCGCACCGTCGCACCGGCAGCGGACGCGTCGACGACGGTGGCGTCGATGAAGTTCATCCCCGGGCTGCCGATGAAGCCGGCGACGAAGAGGTTGCAGGGATGCTCGTACAGCGCCATCGGCGCGCCGACCTGCTCGATGCGGCCGGCCTGCAGCACGACGATGCGATCGGCCAGCGTCATCGCCTCGACCTGGTCGTGCGTGACATAGACCATCGTGGTGCCGAACTGCTCGTGCAGCTTGGCGAATTCGTAGCGCATCTTCACGCGCAGCGCGGTGTCGAGGTTGGACAGCGGCTCGTCGAAGAGGAAGACCTCGGGCTTGCGCACGATGGCGCGGCCGATCGCGACGCGCTGGCGCTGGCCGCCCGAGAGGTCCTTGGGCTTGCGCTGCAGCAGATGCTCGATGTGCAGGATCTTCGCCGCCTGGGTCACGGCGCGATCGATCTCGTCCTTGGGCACCTTGGCGAGCTTGAGCCCGAACGCCATGTTGTCGTACAGGTCCATGTGCGGGTACAGCGCATACGACTGGAACACCATCGCGATGCCGCGCTCGGCCGGCGGCACGTCGTTGACGATGCGGCCGCCGATGCGCAACTCGCCCTCGGTGATGTCCTCGAGCCCGGCGATGGTGCGCAGCAGCGTGCTCTTGCCGCAGCCGCTGGGGCCGACGAAGACCATGAATTCGCCGTCGCGGATCTCGAGGTCGATGCCGCGCAGGATCTTCACGTCGCCGTAGGCCTTGCCGACCCCGGACAGATTCACTTCCGCCATGCCGCGACTCCTGTTCGTGAAGGCCGCTTAGCCTTCGTTTGTAGAGAATATACAGTCGATACCCTGCTGAAACCATCGGGTATTACACGCATCGATGCAGTGCTTATCCTTGAAAATCAGTCACTTAGATCGATTTCCGATCTTGTCGATGTAGGCAAACTACAAGCTCAACCCACCGCAAGCCGCTCGCGGAACATGAGCACGAGGTCGGTCTTGGTGACATGGCCGCGCAGCCGGCCCTCGGGGTCGAGCACCGGCAGGCGCTCGCCGGCATGGGTGGCGAAGGTTTCGAGCACCTGCCACACCGGCGTCGTCAGCTGCACGCGCGGGTAGTCGCGCTGGACGATCGTGTCGGGCCAGCGCTGGTCCTCGCGCGTCAGCGCCGTCACCAGCGGCGCCAGGTCGTGCAGCGCGATGGCGCCGATGAAGCGGCCGTCGGGCTCGACGAGGTAGACATGCTTCCAGCGGTACTGGAGGAACACCGCCTCGAGTTCGGTCAGCGAGGCGCCGGGGGTGATCGTCGCGCTCTCGGGGCGCAGCAGGTCCTGCGCCATGCGCAGCGCCGGCACCGGCGCGCTGACATTGGCCGAGGCGGCGTAGATCGACTTCGGCCGCAGGACGCGCGAGACGTAGTAGCCGAGCATGCAGGCCAGCATCAGCGGCACGACGACACCGTAGTTCTCGGTCATCTCGAAGATCATCAGCACCGAGGTCAGCGGCGCATGGGTGCACGCGGCGAGGAAGGCGCCCATGCCGATGGCGATGCTCGCCGACGCCGGCACCGTGCCCGGCAGCAGCGTGTGCATCGCCATGCCGTAGAGCGCACCGACGACGGCACCCATGAACAGCGTCGGCGTGAAGATGCCGCCGACGGCGCCCGAGCCCGTCGTCGCGGCGACGCCAACGAGCTTGGCCACCAGCACGGCGAGCAGCGCCGGCGCCAGCCAGCCGCCCTGCAGGATCGAATTGACGACGCTGTAGCCGTTGCCCCAGACACCCGGGTTGAAGACCGAGACCACGCCGACGATGAGCCCGCCGCTGCCGAGCTTGAGCCACAGCGGCGCCTTCCAGCGCCGGTAGGCGATATGCGCGCGGTCGAGGATCCACAGGTACAGCGGCGCGCCGAGTCCGGCGAGGATGCCGAGCAGCGCCAGCAACAGCGTCGGCCAGCCGCTGTTGGGCAACACGAAGGGCGGCATGTGATAGACGGGCGCGTTGCCGACGATCAACCCCGAGGTGACGTTGGCGGCGACGGTGGCGATGAGCAGCGGCCCGAGCGTCTCGACGGCCAGCGTGCCGAGCAGGATCTCGGCGACGAAGAGCGCACCGGCCATCGGCGCGTTGTAGGCGGTCGCCAGGCCCGCGGCGGCGCCGCAGGCCACCATCAGCTTGCGCCGCGGCACCGGCGCGTCGCGCCAGCGCCCGACCAGCGAGCCGGTGAGCGCCGCGAGCTGCACCATCGGCCCCTCGCGACCGATGGCGCCGCCGCTGGCCACCGTCGCCGCCGACGACAGCGCGCGCAGGCACGACGAGCGCACGCCGAGGACGCCGTCGCCGATGGCCACCGATTCCATGTAATCGCCGCCCGGGCTGCCGGCGGCGGCGCGGCGCGCCCACATCAGCACCCCTCCGGCGACGACGCCGCCGATGGCCGGCGTGATCAGGCGCAGCCACCAGACGAGGCCGCGGGCGATGTGCACGAGGCCGTCGCTGCGGCCGTAGAGCAGCCGCTCGGTCAGCAGCAGGCCTTCGCGAAAGCCGATCGTCGCCAGCGCGCCGAGCGCACCGATGGCGCTGGCCCACAGCAGCGTGCGTTGCCACTCCGAAGTGCGCAGCCTCTGCAGCACCAGGATGCGATAGGCCAGCAGCCTGCGCATGAACGGCCCGTGGCCTCCTCGCTTCGTCGAAGCGCGGATGGTACGCGGTACGCCGGGCGCGCATGGCATGATCGAAGCCAGCGACCGACCGCGACGCTGGAGTCCCACGATGCAGACCCTCGACGAGATGCGCAGCCTGCACCTGATCAGCCACGAACAGCATGCCCAGATCGGCGCCTGGATCGCCGCCGGCAAGACGCCCGAGGCGATCATGCAGATGCCGGCGCACCTGTGGCGCGCCTTCACGCTGGCCAGCGTGCTGATGAATTTCGATGCCGACGTGAACCAGCCGCCGCTGCTCGAATACGGCGGCTGAGCAGCGTCGGTCGACGGCCGCTGCGCGGCGGGATCAGTCGACGGCCGCTGCGCGGCGGGATCAGTCGACGGCCGCTGCGCGGCCGTGGGCATCCTCGTGATGCAGCGTCAGGATCAGGCAGCCGACGATCGTCATCACGAATCCCGTGCACAGGGCGGCGAAAGGCAGCGCGCCGTTGGCCAGCGTCTTGGCGACGCCGAGAAAGGCGCCGTAGATCCAGCAGGCCGCGCTGACCGAGCAGGCCCTGAGCATCAGTTGCCGCCGACCCTGGCGCAACTGCGGAATCGCCCGGTAGCGGATGAGCAGGGTCGAGGCCAGCCAGATCGTGACCAGCAGCGCCTTGGCCCACAACTTCGGATTGGCGAGGTAATGGTCCCAGCCGACCAGTTGGATGCCGAGACCGACGATGGCGAAGCCGGAGGCCCAAAGCTGCCATTCGGCCGATTGAATGACGCGCGACGAGGTCGCCGAGCGCGGACCGCCGAACATCGCGCGGTAGGCGAACCAGACATTCACGCCGCCGGCGGCGAAGGCCATCGTGTGCCACAGCACGGCGAGCGCCCAGAGTATGCGCAGTATCAGCATCGACAGCCCCCCAACTCGGGCCGCGGCGAATCGCCGGCAGCTTTCTTCATTCGATGACGAGTTCGGCACCCGTGTAACAGAGAGTTAGTTTCCCATGCGGTCCGCGGATCGGCAAGCCTGTTCGATCGCCCCGAGCGGCGCGCGGAAGCGCCGCCACAAGTCGCCCATCCGTGCCAAACACCGAACACCTCGTTTGTCACTATTCTTTGGGCGCGTTCGTTGCGCCAACGGTCCTGTCCCAGCGAACAGCGCAAGCGCGGATACCGCGCCACACGAAACCCACACGACCGCCGAACGCTGGTTGCGATTGCGTCAGGACCGGCGCTGCTCGATACCGCGCGGGTCCCACTCAAGGACCGGTGTCGCGACCGGGGCACTTTGCCGTGCCGGTGCGGGCGCTGATCGCCTGCATGCCGCTCATCGTCTCGAAGGAGCATGCCACGAAGATCGTGCCGAGTCGATCGAGGACCGGCCCGCCGGCGCACCTGTCGGCACGGCCTCCCCAGCGAAATCCGCCGAATGGGCACTTATCTTCATGGGCCTTTTTCGTTCTAATCGCTGATGGCCATCGCGGGACAGAACCGCTGTCTCCGTGGTAATGGGCGGTGTTCCCAATCTGCGGCCTCCAAACGGCGATCAATTGATCCTGCGGAACGAATTGGCGACTGAATCGCCGACATAAAGCGCTTGCCCATCGCTGCAGACCCCGGCAAGGCCGATCTGAAGACCGACGCGGCTGCTGGTCCGATCGGCCTCGGAGTCCCCGCACTGCAAGACGATCGCGCAAGGTCGGAGGCGCGAACACCAGTCGCACCGTTTGCCTGCCAGTCTTGGAAGGTGATCAGTGGGTAGGCCGCACCACGGCGCCGGCATCCACGGGCAAGCCGATCGCATGCGTCAGATCAGCGGCAGCGCCATCCCAGCGAGGCTGCCCACGGCCACCAGCCAGACCATCGACCGCAGCATGGGAATCCCGCTCACATACGCCGGCACGTAGACGGCACGCGCGACGAGGAAGACGAGGGCTGCATGATCCACCTCGACGGTGTCGCGGCCCTTGACCAGCGCCAGCAGCGCCAGCGCGAGAAAGATCGGCAGCGATTCCAGCAGGTTGTTCTTCGCGCGGTCGAGGCGACCCGCCATGACCGAGAGCGCCGGCAAATCATCGCGGTTGCCCACGATGCCCCTTGGATCGAATCCGAAGCGCGACACCTCCTGCAGGAATATCTGCACGAGGTACAGCGCAAGCACCAGCAGAACGATCGTCGTCAGAGTCATCGCATGCGGCTCCTTGAAAAGCGCGGTCTGTCGAATGAACGGTTCGCCATGCCGGACTGCCAGGCAGGGCATGGCATCAATGGCCGTTCCGGCACCCTGCGACTTCGATCTCATCCGCGGTGGCGGGTTGGTCATTCGCCTCCAGTATCAGCACCTGCGAAGGCACGCCAAAAGGCGTCACGATGCATCGGTGCGCGACCCGCCACTCGCGCGGATCGATGCGGGCATCGAGATCGATCGGTCGGCATCCGCCCACGACTGCGGGGCTGATGCGAAAGATCGCATGCCACAGCTTCGACACGAGGCGCGACGGCAGGCCTACACCATTCGTCAGGCTCGCGATGCAGACCTTGCCGCCGGGCTCGATCACGCGACGCGACTCGGCCAAGAATCGCTCGATGTCCGGCCCGGCGAGCAGATCCAGGACATAGCAGCACACGACGCGATCGACCGAGCGATCGGCCAGGGGAAACCGGATGGCGCCATCGGACAAGATCACGCGGGCGCGACCAGCGTGGCGCTGGAGCCGGTGTTCGGCGAGGTCGATCATCACGGGGGCGCCGTCGCAACCCAGATACGTTGCCGCAGCAGGCAATGGCCGCTCGAGCAGTCGTGCGGCGAGCTTGCCGGTGCCGCAGCCGAACTCGAAAACATGCCGAGCAGTCTGGAAGCCCGCATGCGCGATCAAATCATCGAGCGCGGGATCTTCGTAGAAGCCTTGATGGTCCTGCTTGCTCCCGAACCGATCGTAATAGGCCCGCACGGCGGCAGGATCCAGGACGCGCTCTCGGTCGGACACGCAGGGGCTCCCCATGTCTTCGTGATCAGCGTTGTACTCCGAAGGCGACCATGCCTCAGAAGTGACGCACGAGCGCCAGCACCTGCGCCGGTGGCGCACCGGCCTCGACGGCGATCCAGCCGCGCACCGGGCAGGGCCCGAACAGCACGCGAACGAGCCCGTCGCGATCGGCCGCAGCGACGATGCCACCCGGCTCCGCCGTCCAGCCCCCCGCCGCGCCACACAGCAGCGCGGCGCCGCGGACCTCGATGCGCTCGGCGCCGGCCGCGCGCAAGTGCCTCGCTTCGGCTTGGCAGGCGGCGTAGCTGGCCTCGTCGCCGAACAGCACGGACTCCTCCAATTGCGGCCGCGCATAGCCGTCGTCGGGCAACTCGACGGCCCACAGCGAGCGCCGCACACCCGCGAGGTCGGCGGCCTCGGTGATGCCCTCGTGGCGCAGGAACTCGGCCCAGGCGCCGACGGGGGTGTCGGCGCAGTAGTTCGCCGGCCCCTCGCCGGCGCCATGCCAGCGCGCCGGTGGCTGGTCGGCGGTCTGCCAGAGAAAGGGAAAGCGCGGGTCGCAGTGGCGAAAGCCGATCGCCATGGGCCGGATGTCGATGCGCCCGGCGGGCCCGGTCAGGCCGCCAGCGGCTGCGCGCCGCTGAGCGCCGCGGCCAGCGCGCGCACCCGCGCCGCGGCCGCGTCGTCGCTGCTCCAGTTCGCGCCGAGCAGCGCGCGCGGACTCAGCCCGCCGAGCTGGGCGCGCGGCCGCTCGAACCAGCGCCGGATGCCGTAGGCGTTGTAGCCGCCGGCGAGGTCGCAGACGACCAGCGCCAGCCAGTGCAGCCGCTCGGCCACCGCCTGCGGCGTCTCGCGGCTGCCGGCGGCGTAGCGACGCAGCGAGACCTCGGCGACGCCGGTCAGCTGGCCGAGCAGCGGGTCGCCGAAGATCTCGCGCATGACCGGCCATTCGGTCGCCGGCGACGGCGATTCGGCCAGCGTGTCGACGAGCCTGGCGAGCCGCGCGACCATCGCGTCGGCCGTCGCCGCGTCGAGCTCGTCGGGCGTCTCGTGGAGCAACGGCGCCAGATCCAGCGCGGCCGAGCGCAGCAGCCGCGCCTCCTGCAACCCGTCGACGAGACGGCGGATCGACGCTGGGTCGAGCGCCGTCACGCGATCGTCGGGCAGCACGCCCATCGCCGCGGCCAGCGCGAACAGCGCCATCAGCCCCTGCTTGAGCGGCAGGTTGCGCAGCGTCGACGCCTTGGACTCGAATTGGATTGCGAGCATGATCCGAATCTAACCCAAAGCAGGTCCGCTGTCGACTTCAAGCCTGCAACGGCCGCCGGCATCGACGCATTGGCTACATTCGCGCATGTTCTTCGATCGACTGCTGCGCCTCGGCTCCGTCGCCTGCCTGCTGCTCGGCGCGATCCGCGCCATCGCTGCCGGCGCCGACTGCGAAGGCCCTGCCTCGTCGACCCTGGTCGCGGGCGAAGCGCCGATCGCCGCCCAGGCCTGGGGCGTCGACCGCCACTGGATCTTCTGGCCCGGCAGCGCGCCGGCCGACAGCCGCTACTGGCTCGTCCATGCGCGCGGTGGCCGCATCGCCGCGCTGCCGGGCCAGCCAGTCAGCGGCAGCCGGCTGGCGCTCGACGCCGGCCCGCCGGCGTTGCCTGCCGAGTTCGAAGCCGCCTACCGCTGGCTCGGCCCGGGTCGCGTACTGGCCTGGCCGCAGGTCGGCCCGGCGCGGCTGAAGGGGCTGTTGCGCCAGCAGCTCGTCGTCGTCGAGACCGACGCCGCCGGCCTCGTGCGCCACGCCAGCGCGATCCAGGCCGCCGGGACGATCGACGACCTCTACGCCGCGGCGTCCGCTCTCGACGACCTCGGCGTGCGCGTCGGCGCCGGCGCCACCCGCTTCAAGCTCTGGGCGCCGACGGCGCAAGCGGTCTCGCTGTGCCTGTACCCGGCTGCCACCGGCCCGGCGCTGGCGCCGCTGCCGCTGCGCCGCGACGAGCGCAGCGGTGCCTGGTCGGTGGCCCTGGCCGGTGACCGCAGCGGCGACTACTACAGCTACCTCGTCGACGTCCATGTGCGCGGCGTCGGCCTCGTGCGCAACCGCGTCACCGACCCCTATTCGCTCAGCCTGACGACCGATTCGCACCGCAGCTGGATCGGCCGCCTCGACGCGCCCGATCTCTACCCGCCGGGCTGGGCCGCGACGACGCGCCCGCCGGCCGCCGCGGCCGCCACCGACGCCGTGATCTACGAGCTGCACTTGCGCGACTTCTCGGCCACCGACGCCAGCGTGCCGGCCGCGCATCGCGGCAAGTACCTCGCCTTCACCGACGCCGACTCGCTGGGCATGCGGCATCTGCGTGCGCTCGCCGCCGCCGGCGTCACCGACATCCACCTGCTGCCGCTGTTCGATTTCGCCAGCGTCCCCGAGCAGGGCTGCGTCACGCCCGACGCGCAGGCCCTGGCGCGCGCCGCGCCCGACAGCGCCGAGCAGCAGGCGCGCGTGCTGGCGACCGCGGCCACCGATTGCTACAACTGGGGCTACGACCCCTGGCATTACGGCGCCCCCGAGGGCAGCTACGCGACCGACGCCGGCGACGGCGCGGTGCGCATCCGCGAATTCCGCGCCATGGTGCAGGCGCTGCACCGCGCCGGGCTGCGCGTCGGCATGGACCTCGTCTACAACCACACGGTGGCCGCCGGCCAGGACCCGCGATCGGTGCTCGACCGCATCGTCCCCGGCTATTACCAGCGCCTCGACGCGCAGGGCCAGGTCGAGACCTCGACCTGCTGCGCGAACACCGCGACCGAGCACGCGATGATGGCCAAGTTGATGATCGACACCGCCGTGCGCTGGGCGCGCGACTACGCCGTCGACGGCTTCCGCTTCGACCTCATGGGCCACCAGCCGCGCGCGGCGATGGAGCGGCTGCAGGCCGCCGTCGATGGCGCGGCGGGTCGCCACATCCCGCTCATCGGCGAGGGCTGGAACTTCGGCGAGGTCGCCGATGGCCGCCGCTTCGTGCAGGCGGCGCAGGGCCGGCTCGCCGGCACCGGCATCGCGACCTTCAGCGACCGCGGCCGCGACGCCGTGCGCGGCGGCGGCTGCTGCGACGATGCGGCGGCGACGCTGGCGCGCCAGGGCTGGATCAACGGCCTGCACTACGCGCCCAACGGCCATGGTCCGGCGGCCGACGCGGCCGCGCTGAACCGAGCCGCCGACCTCGTGCGCGTCGGCCTCGCCGGCACGCTCGCCGACTACCGCCTGACGACGGCCGACGGCAGCGACAAGACGCTGGCCGAAATCGATTACGCCGGCCATGGCGCCGGCTACGCGAGCCAGCCCGACGAGGTCGTCAACTACGTCGAGAACCACGACAACCCGACGCTGTGGGACATCGCCGAACTGAAACTGCCGCGCGCGACCTCGATGGACGACCGCGCCCGCGTCCAGGTGCTGGGCCTGGCGGTGACGGCGTTGAGCCAGGGCATCGCCTACTTCCACGCCGGCGTCGAACTGCTGGCGAGCAAGAGCGGCGACCGCAACAGCTTCGACAGCGGCGACTGGTTCAACCGCCTCGACTGGAGCGCCACCGACAACCACTGGGGCAGCGGCCTGCCGCCCAAGCCCGACAACGGCGCGCTGTGGCCGGCGCTGGCGCCGCTGCTCGCCGACCCGGCGCTCAAGCCCGGCCCGGCGCAGATCCGTTTCGCCCGCGACGCCTACTTCGACCTGCTGCGCATCCGCACCGGCACGACGCTGCTGCGGCTGCGCAGCGCCGGCGAGATTCGTCAGCGATTGAATTTCTACAACCTCGGCCCCGATCAGCAGGGATCGGTGATCGTCGGCCACCTCGATGGCCGCGACCTGCCGGGCGCCGTCTGGTCGGAGCTGCTCTACGCGATCAACGCCGGCACCAGCGCCGCGACGCTGAAGCTGCCCGATCTCGAAGGGCATGCGCTGCGCCTGCACCCGGTGCAGGCGGCGCCGACGGCTGCAGACAAGCGGCCGGCGGCCTCATCGCGCTGGGACGCCGCCAGCGCGACGCTGACCGTGCCGCCGCGGACGGTGGTCGTCTATGTCGGCGAGTGAGTCCCGCCAGCGCTATTCACTCAATGCGAATGCACATGCTCCCCGGCCTTCAGCCGGTACACCGTGCCGCAATAGGCGCAGCGGCCTTCGCCGGTCGTCGCGACGTCGATGAAGACGCGCGGATGCCCGCTCCACAGCGGCATGCGCGGGTTCGGGCAGAACGTGACGCCGGGCCCCTCGAGGTCGGCGGCGGCGAGTTCGACGACGGCTTTGGGTTCTTGCTTGCTCATGTTCAGACCGGCGTGAGCCATTCGGCGTACTTGGGGTTGCGGCCGTTGACGATGTCGAAGAAGGCCGACTGGATCTTCTCGGTCACCGGGCCGCGGCTGCCGGCGCCGATCTCGATGCGATCGAGTTCGCGGATCGGTGTCACCTCGGCGGCGGTGCCGGTGAAGAAGGCCTCGTCGGCGATGTAGACCTCGTCGCGCGTGATGCGCTTCTCGACCACCTTGAGCCCCAGGTCGGCGCAGATCGTGAACACGGTGTTGCGCGTGATGCCGTTGAGCGCGCCGGCCGAGAGGTCGGGCGTGTAGACGACGCCGTTCTTGACGATGAACAGGTTCTCGCCCGCACCCTCGCTGACGAAGCCGCTGGCGTCGAGCAGCATCGCCTCGTCGTAGCCGTCGTCGGTCGCCTCGAGGTTGGCGAGGATCGAGTTCGTGTAGTTGCTCACCGCTTTCGCCTGCGTCATCGTGATGTTGACGTGGTGGCGCGTGTAGCTGCTGGTCTTGACGCGGATGCCGCGGCGCAGGCCTTCCTCGCCGAGGTAGGCGCCCCAGGACCAGGCGGCGACCATCAGGTGGATCTTGTTGCCGCGCGGGCTCACGCCGAGCTTGACGTCGCCGATCCAGGTCAGCGGCCGCAGGTAGCAGCTCTCGAGCTTGTTGGCGCGCACCACCTCGCGCTGCGCCTCGTTGACCTGCGCCGGCGTGAACGGGATCTTCATGCGCAGGATCTTGGCGCTGTTGAAGAGCCGCTCGGTATGCTCCTGCAGCCTGAAGATCGCCGTGCCGCGGTCGGTCTTGTAGGCGCGCACGCCCTCGAAGGCGCCGCAGCCGTAGTGCAGCGTGTGCGACAGCACATGGATCTTGGCGTCGCGCCATTCGACCAGCTGGCCGTCCATCCAGATCTTGCCGTCACGGTCGGACATCGACATGGGGGCTCCTCGAGGCAGGGATGAGTGAAAAGCCGATTTTAGGCCGCCGCGGGGGCATCGGGCCTTGCCGCAGAATCGCCGCCATGGACCGACTTCAGACCTGGGTCATCAACCTCGACCGCGCGCCCGAGAGGCTCGCGCGCATCAGCGCACAGCTGCAGCGCCTGGGCCTGCCCTTCCACCGCCTGGCCGCCGTCGACGCGCGCGCCTTCACGCCCGAGCAGGCGGCGCAGATCGACGAGGCCACCTACCGCCGCCGGCACGGCATGCCGCCGGCGGCCGGTGAGCTCGGCTGCTATCTCTCGCATGTCGATGCGATCCGCCAGTTCGCCGCCAGCGACGCCGAATTCGCCGTCATGCTCGAGGACGACGTGCTGATCCACGACAGCCTGCCGGCGGTGCTCAAGGGCCTCGTCGAGCAGGCCGATCACTGGGACGTCGTCAAGCTCTCGGCCGTGCATTCCGGCACCCCCGTGCCGTTCCAGACCGTCGCCCCCGGCCACCGGCTGGCGGTGATGCTCTCGCGCTGCACCGGCTCCAGCGCCTACATCATCAACCGCCGCGCCGCCGCTGCCTACGCCGGCCGGCTGTTGCCGATGACGCTGCCCTACGACCATGTGTTCGACCAGGGCTGGACCTGGGGCTTGAAGGTGCGGCTGGTGACGCCGACACCCTGCGGTCACGATTCGTCGATCGAGTCGACGATCGCCGCGCCGCGCAGCCATGCGCGCAAGTTCCCGTGGTGGCGGCGGCTGCCGACCTATGCCTGGCGCTTCGGCACCGCGCGCCGGCGCTTCGTCTACAGCCTGGGTCAGGCGTTGCAGGAGTCGTTCACACGCGCTCGCTAACATCGGCGGCATGAAACCTCGCTCCGCGCCCGCCCGCTTCCTGGTCCTCGTCCTCGGCCTGCTGTCCCTGCTGCCCGGCCTCGCCGCCGCCGCGCCGCTGCCCGGCGGCGTCAGCGCCGTGCGCGAGGTCGAGGGCATCCACGAATACCGCCTCGCCAACGGCCTGCAGGTGCTGCTGCTGGCCGACGCCTCGCAGCCCAAGGTCATCGTCAACGTCACCTACCGGGTCGGCAGCCGCATGGAAAGCTATGGCGAGACCGGCATGGCGCATCTGCTCGAACACATGATGTTCAAGAGCACGCCCGAGCACGAGAACATCGGCGCCGAGCTGTCCAAGCGCGGCATGCAGTTCAACGGCTCGACGACCGTCGACCGCACGAACTACTACGAGATCTTCCCGGCGCAGGCGGCGCAGCTGGACTGGGCGATCGGCATCGAGGCCGAGCGCATGACGCAGGCCAACGTCAGCCGCCACGACCTCGACACCGAGATGACGGTGGTGCGCAACGAGATGGAGTCGGGCGAGAACAATCCCGTGCGCATCCTGCTGCAGAAGACGCAGGCCGCCGCCTACCAGTGGCATGCCTACGGCCATGACACGATCGGCGCGCGCTCCGACGTCGAGGGCGTCAACATCGCCCATCTGCAGGCCTTCTACCGGCGCTATTACCAGCCCGACAACGCGACGCTGATCGTCGCCGGCAAGTTCGACGCCGCGCAGGCGCTGGCGGTGATCGCCAGGGACTTCGGCGCGATCCCCAAGCCCACGCGCGTGCTCGAGCCGCCGTGGACGCTGGAGCCGGTGCAGGACGGCGAACGCGAGGTCACGCTGCGCCGCGTCGGCGGCGAGAAGGCGGTGATCGCCGCGTACCACGTCCCGGCGCTGGCCAGCCCTGACGAGGCGGCTTTCGAGGTCATCGTCAGCGCGCTGGCCGACACGCCGAACGGCCGCCTGCACAAGCGCCTGGTCGAGACCGGCAAGGCGACCGAGGTCTTCGGCTGGCCCTCGCACAGCGCCGAGCCGGGGCTGCTGATCGTCGGCGCCGAGCTGAAGAAGGACGACGACATCGACGCCGTCGTGAAGATCCTCGAGCAGACCGTCGAAGGCCTGGCGCTGGACCCGATCACGACGGCCGAGCTGCAGCGCGCGCAGACCGAGGCGGCCAAGGAATTCGACGCCACGATGGCCGACCCGGTGCGGCTGTGCCTGGAGCTGTCGGAGGCCATCGCCGCCGGCGACTGGCGGCTGCTGTTCCTGATGCGCGACCGCATGCAGGCGGTGACGCTGGCGCAGGTCAACGCCGCCGCCGCGGCCTGGCTGGTGCCGAGCAACCGCACGCTGGGCCGCTTCATCCCGACCGACCACCCGGTGCGCGCGCCGGCCGCCGGCCGCGTCGACGCCGCCGCGGCGCTGCAGGACTTCAAGCCGCGCGCCGCCATCGCCGCCGGCGAGGTCTTCGACGCGACGCCGGCGAACATCGAGCAGCGCAGCGAGCGCTACACGCTGCCGTCGGGGCTGAAGGTCGTGCTGCTGCCGAAGAAGACGCGCGGCGAGACGGTCTCGGTCGTGATGCGCATGCAGATCTCGAACCCCGACGCGCTGCGCGGCCAGCGCGCCGCGGCGAACATGGTCGGCGCGCTGCTGGGCACCGGCACCGAGACGCGCAGCCGCGCCGAACTCGACGATGCCTTCAACCGGCTGCAGACCGACTGGCGCGCCGGCGGCAGCGCGCTCGGCGGCGGCTCGGCGACGCTGCAGGGCAAGCGCGCCACGCTGGAGCCGGCGCTGGCGCTGCTCGCCGACGTGCTGCGCCACCCCTCGTTCCCGGCCAGCGAATTCGAGCAGGCCGTGCGCGCCGAGGTCGGCGGTGCCGAGCAGGGTGCGTCCGATCCCGGCGCGGTGGCCTCGCTGGCGCTGTCGCGCGCGCTGCACGACTACGCCGCGGACGACCCGCGCTACCGGCCGACCTTCGCCGAATCGATCGCCAACGCCAAGGCGCTGACGCGCCAGCAGGTGGTCGATTTCTACCGCGCCAACTGGGGCGCCGACCATGCCGAGATCGCCATCGTCGGCGACTTCGACGTCGCCGCCACCAAGGCCGCGATCGCGCGCCTGTTCGGCGACTGGCATGCGGCGACGCCCTATGTCCATGTGCCGCAGCTCTCGTCGACCGTCGCCGGTCTGCGCCTGTCGAGCCAGTTGCCCGACAAGGCCAACGCGATCGCCATCGGCGTGCTGCCGCTGCCGATGCGCGACACCGACCCCGATTACACGGCGCTGTCGGTGGCCACCTATGTGCTGGGCGGCGGCGGCTTCGAATCGCGGCTGCTGACGCGGCTGCGCCAGAAGGAAGGGCTGTCGTACAGCGTCGGCGCCGGCTACTCGGCCTCGAGCGAGGATGCGGCCGCCGCGATCCAGTTCTACGCCATCTACGCGCCGGCGAATCGCGAACGCGTCGAGCGCGGCTTCGCCGAGGAGATCGCGCGCTGGGCCAAGGACGGCATCACGGCGCAGGAGCTGGCGCAGGCGCAGGCGGCGATCCGCGCCGAGCGCGCCACCGGCCGCGCCAGCGACGGCGCCATCGCCGGCACCTGGGCGCGCCATCTCGAAGATGGACGCACCTTTGCCTGGGATCAAAAACGCGACGCCGAGCTCGATGCGCTGACGCTGGCCCAGGTGAATACTGCGATCAAGCGCTGGGTCGACCCCAAGCGCGTGAGCTGGTCGCTGGCGGGCGATTTCGCCGCCAAGCCGGTGCCTTGACGACTTGATCGAAGCAGGAGCGAGGATGCGACAACTCAGCCCCCGCGACGCGGCGTTCCTCGACGCCGACAACGCGCATGCCAACGCCAACCTCACCTTCGTGCAGATCTACGACCAGGGCACGGCGCCCGGCGGCTCGGTGCGGTTCAAGGCCATCCTCGCCCACATCGAATCGCGGCTGCAGCGCTGGCCGCTGTTCCGCCACCGGCTGCTGCAGGTGCCGCTGGGCCTGGACGAGCCGTACTGGGTCGAGGACGCGCATTTCGACCTCGAATACCACGTGCGCCACATCGCGCTGCCGGCGCCGGGCGACTGGCGCCAGTTCTGCATCCAGGCCTCGCGCATCCACGCCCGCGCGCTCGACCTCGACCGCCCGCTGTGGGAGATCTACGTCATCGAGGGCCTGGACAGCATCACCGACCTGCCGCCGGGCAGCTTCGCGCTGCTGACGAAGATCCACCATGCGGCGATCCCGATCGAGACGCGCAACGAGGTCATCGAGGTGCTGCACGACGGCCGCCGCCGCCCGCCGCGGCCGCCGCCGCCGCGGCCCTGGTTCCCCGAGCGCGCACCGGGCGGCGTCGAGCTGCTGGGCCGCAGCCTCGTGCATTGCGCGCTCGCGCCGCAGCGGCTGCTGCGACCGCTGGCGCGGCTGCGCGCCGGCGCATCGACCTTCGCGCACAACCTGCTGCATGCCGACCACGAGACGGCGATCCGCTTCAATTCGGTGGTCTCGCCGCACCGCGTCTTCGACACGCGGCGCTTCGGCGTCGACGAGTTCGACGCCATCCGCCGCCTCGTGCCCGGCGCGAGCATCGACGACGCCGTGCTCGCCGTCTGCGCCGGCGGGCTGCGCGCCTACCTCGAGGCGCAGGGCGAACTGCCGCCGGCCGACCTGAACGCGCTGACGCTGCGCGCCGGCGAGGCGGTGACGGTGAGCCTGGCGACCTCGATCGCCGACCCCGTCGAGCGCCTGCGCTGGATCCAGGCCGGAAGCGAAGGGACGGCGGCGAGCGCGACGCCGCAGGCCGATCGCCCGCTCGCCGCGTTCAGCCTGACTCCCGTGGCGGGGCCGCAGCGGCCGGTCTACCTGGCCGGCGCGCGGCTCGTCTACTACTCGGCCATCCTGCCGATCGCCGACGGCCTCGGACTGGCCTTCGCGGTGACGCGCTACGACGGCCGCATCGTCATCTCGCCGACCTCGTGCCGCGAGCTGATGCCCGACCCCGAGGCGTTCACGCAATGCGTGCGCGACTGCTTCCAGGACTACCTGGCCCGGGCCACGGGGCGCGCCGCGGCGCCCGTGCAGCCCTTGCCGCTCAAACCGGCAGCGCCGGGTGCGTCAGCATCCGGTAGACGACGCCCAGCGGCCCCGAAGCCTCGAAAGGCCGCCAGTCCGCTTCGGCTTGTGCCAGGCGGTCAGCGACGATCCACAGCACGGCCGCGTTGAACGCCAGGCCGAGGTGGCTGCCGGGGACGCGGATGTTCTCGTCGGCGCCGGGCATCGTCGCCTCCTGCGGCGGCACGACGCCGTCGCTGATCGAATACAGGCAGCTCACCGGCATGGCCGGGCGGCCGCGCTCGCGCAGCTTCTTGGCGCGCGGCTGCATCGCATGCGCCGACGGCCCCAGCGGATGCGAGATCAGGCGGTAGATCGCCTGCACGAAAGGCGCCGCCTGGCTGCCGCGCGTCGTGTCGACCGTGAGCGGGCTGCCCAGCGTGACGACGCTGCGCACGCATTCGCCGGCCTCGTGCGCGCCGTAGAGCGCAAAGACGCCCCCCAGGCTCCAGCCGACGAGGCTGACCTTGCGCCCGGTCTCGTGGTGCAGATGGCGGATGCGCTGCTCCAGCGCCTGCGCGTGGCGGGCGTGGAAGCCGACGTTGCGGCCCAGGCCCCAGGTCTGCACGGCGTAGCCGCGGCTGCGCAGGAAGACCTCGAGCGCGACGAGCGAAAACTCGCTGCCGAGGAAACCGGGCAGCAGCAGCACCGGGTGGCCGTCGCCATGCGGCGCGGCGAGCAGCGCCGGCGTCATCCACGGCAGCAGCGCGATCTCGAACAGCGCGCGCGGCTCGATCGCCGAATGCCAGCGGGCGGGGCGGCCGGGGTGCGGGGACGCAGGCGCTTGCGGAGTCTCCATGCGCCAGATGGTAGCCGGAGTTAAGGGCCGCATTCAGCGCAGCGCCGGCCAGGTGTAGGTGGCGACGCTGTGCGGCGGCAATCGATGCTCGAATGCCTGGCCGCCGTCGGCGATGCGCAGGTGCCGCTCGGCGGCACCGGCGTTGCAGGCGATGAGCACCAGGCCGCCGTCGTCGGCATTGCGGAAGGCGACCGTGGCGACGCCGTCGACGCCCGAGGTGGATTCAATTCGCCGCGCGCCCGCGCGCACGAAGCGGCTGGCATGGGCCAGCGCGTAGTACTCGAGGTTGCGCGTCACGGCGCCGGTGGCCGAATCGATGGTCACGACGCCGCGGCAATCGTTGCAGCCGCCGCTGTGCGGGCCGTCGGCCTCGTCGAGCGCG
>JAGWTU010000068.1 GCA_028868825.1 Burkholderiales bacterium
GGACGAGTTCCAGCAGCTCAACCCGCAGCTCAACAAGCCGGTGATCCTGGCCGCCGGCACGCCGCAGGTGCTGCTGCCGTACGACAACGCGAACCGCTTCGTGCGCGACATCGCGCTGTACAAGGGCAACCTCGCGAGCTGGACGGCCTGGGTCGCGCCGAAGACGCTCAAGCCCGCCGAAGCGGCCCGGCTCACGCGCATGAACGAGGCCGAACTGCGGCGCATCAACGCGATCCCGCCGCGCATGCTGGTGAAGGCCGGATCGACGCTGCTCGTGCCGCGCGCGCCCGAGAGCACGCACGACGTCACCGAACATATCGCCGACAACGCCAACCTGGCGCTGGCACCCGACCTGCCGCCGCTGCGCCGCGTCACCTTCCGGGCCGGCCGCCACGGCGACACCGTCGTCGCGGTCGCCAGGCGCTACCGCGTCAGCGCGGTGCAGGTCGCGCAATGGAACCGCGTCGGGGCGTCGGCGCGCTTCCGCGCCGGCCAGCCCATCGTCGTCATGGTGGCGGCCAAGCACCGCCATGCCACGGTGGCCGCGCGCTCCGGCCACCGCACGGCGCGTGCCGGATCCACGCACACGCACCGGCATGTGGCGCCGGCGCGCGTGCGCGTCGCTCAGGCCGGACCCAGATAGTCCTTCTTGCCCAGCTCGACGCCGGCGTGGCGCAGCAGCGCGTACGTCGTCGTGGCGTGGAAATAGAAGTTGGGCAGCACGAAGTGCTTCAGATAGCCCTCGCCGTCGAAGCGCAGCGGCTCGCCGCTGCGCGTCGGCAGCTCGATCATGCGCGACTCGCTGCCGTCGATCTGCGCCGCCGTCGCCGACTCGACATAGTCCAGCGTCTTGCGGATGCGGATGCGCAGCTGGTCGAGCGTGGCCTCGTCGTCGGCCCATTTCGGCGGCTCGTTGCCGGCCAGCCGGGCGACGCAGCCCTTGGCGCCGTCGCTGGCGATCTGCACCTGCCTGACCAGCGGCAGCATGTCCGGCGCCAGGCGCAGGCCGAGGTAGTTGGCGGTGTCGAACTTGCGCGCCTCGGCATGCACCTGGGCCTTGTCGAACCAGGTCAGCATATTGCCGAGCATCTTCGCCAGCGGGGGGACGCTGGCGCTGTACATCGAGATCGTCATCGAGGACTCCTCTAGGGATCGTTATCGGGAGCGCCGATCCTAGCGGAGGCGTGTGGCGGGCGCAGGACGCGGCAGAATCCATGCGTAGGCACGGGACCCCATGAACATCATCATCCTCGACGACTACCAGGATGCGGTGCGCAAGCTCAAGTGCGCCGCGCTGCTGGAACCGCTGAACGCCAAGGTCTTCACCAACACGGTGAAGGGCATCGGCCAGCTCTCGGTGCGCCTGCGCGACGCCGACGTGCTGGTGCTGATCCGCGAGCGCACGCAGTTCCCGCGCGCGCTGCTCGAGAAGCTGCCGCGCCTCAAGCTCATCGCCCAGACCGGGCGCGTGGGCTCGCACATCGACGTCGAGGCCTGCACGCGGCTCGGCATCGCCGTCGCCGAGGGCGGCGGATCGCCCTGGGCGCCGGCCGAGCTGACCTGGGCGCTGATCATGGCGTCGATGCGCCGGCTGCCGCAGTACATCGGCAACCTCAAGCATGGCGCCTGGCAGCAATCGGGGCTGAAGGCGGCGTCGATGCCGCCGAACTTCGCCATCGGCATGCTGCTGCGCGGCAAGACGCTGGGCATCTGGGGCTACGGCAAGATCGGCCAGATCGTCGCCGGCTACGGCCGCGCCTTCGGCATGCAGGTGCAGGTCTGGGGCAGCGAGGCCTCGCGCGCGCGCGCCGTCGCCGACGGTCACGCGGCGGCGGCCAGCTGCGAAGCGTTCTTCGAGACCGCCGACGTGCTCTCGCTGCACCTGCGGCTGAGCGACGCCACGCGCGCCATCGTGCGGCTGGATGCGCTCTCGCGCATGAAGCCGACGGCGCTGCTCGTCAACACCTCGCGGGCCGAGCTGATCGAGGAGAACGCGCTCGTCGCCGCGCTCAACCGCGGCCGCCCCGGCATGGCTGCCGTCGACGTCTTCGAGAGCGAACCCATCCTCCAGGGCCACCCGCTGCTGCGGCTGGAGAACGCCGTCTGCTCGCCGCACATCGGCTATGTCGAGCAGGACGGCTACGAGCTGTACTTCGGGGCGGCCTTCCAGAACGTCGTCAACTTCATCAACAAGCAACCGACGAATCTCGTCAACCCGGAAGCGCTCAAGGTGCTGCGTTGAGCGGCGGCGCCGGCGGCGGCGCGTCGCCGAAGAGCCCGGTCGCGCTGTTCGGCGCCTTCAACCGGCTCGCGCTGCAGGGCTTCGGCGGCGTGCTGCCGGTGGCGCAGCGCGAGCTCTGCGAACACCTGCAATGGCTGACGCGCGAGCAGTTCCTCGAGCTGCTGTCGGTGGCCCAGGTGCTGCCGGGGCCGAACATCGTCAACCTGGCGCTGATCTTCGGCGACCGCCTGTTCGGCTGGCGCGGCGCCGCTGCGGCGGCGTCGGGCGTGCTCGCCGCGCCGCTGGCGATCGTGCTCGCGCTGGCGCTGCTGGCGCAGCGCTTCCAGGGCGTCATCGCGGTCGGCGACGCGCTGCGCGGCATGGGCGTGGTCGCCGCCGGGCTCGTGCTCTCCACCGCGCTGCGGCTGGCCGGCGGGCTGCGCCGCAACGGCCTCGGGCGGCCGACCTGCGCCGCCTACATCGGCCTGACCGCGATCTCGGTGGGCTGGCTGCACTGGCCGCTGCTGCCGGTCGTGCTGGGGCTGGGGTCGAGCGCCTTCGCGCTCGCGCTGGCCAGGCTGCCGCGATGACCGAGCTGCTCATCGGCCCCGGCATCCTGCACGGCGGCGGCGACTGGCTGGCGCTGTTCGGCCATTTCCTGATGCTGTCGCTGCTGGCCATCGGCGGCGCCATCAGCACCGCGCCCGACATGTACCGCTTCGTCGTCCGCGACCAGGGCTGGATGTCGCCCGAGCAGTTCAGCGCCTCGATCGCGCTGGCCCAGGCGGCGCCGGGGCCGAACCTGCTCTTCATCGCCGTCATCGGGCTCAAGGTCGGCGGACTCGCCGGCGTGCTGACGACGATGACGGGGACGCTGCTGCCGTCGACGGCGCTGGCCTTGACGGTGGCACGCTGGGGCCGGCGCGACGGCAACCGCCATTGGCTGGCCGCCTTCACGACCGGCATGGCGCCGCTGACGATCGGGCTGCTGATGGCGACGAGCTGGATCCTGCTCGCGCCGACGCGCGCCCATGCCACCACCTACCCGCTGGTGGCGCTCACGCTGTGGGTGATGCTGCGCACGAAGTGGAGCCCGCTGTGGCTGATCTCGCTGGGCGCCGTCGCCGGCCTGCTCGGGTGGGTGTAGTGGCGGCCTCGCTGCGCCTCGCGCCGGCGGCGCTGGCCGCCGCGGCGCTGCTCTACGCCGCGCTGCTGCTGCTGGCGTGGTGGGGCCAGGAGCGGCTGCTGTTCCAGCCGGTGCGGCTGGCCGCCGATCACGACTTCGCACTGCCCGCCGACGTCCACGAAACATGGGTCGACGTGCCCGGCGCCCGGCTGCACGCGCTGCATCTGCGGCTGCCCCATCCCGAGGGCATCGTCTTCTACCTGCACGGCAACGCCGGCAACCTCGAGGGCTGGTTCGCCGGCGCCGATTTCTTCCGCCGCGCGAACTTCGACCTGTACATGATCGACTACCGCGGCTATGGCAAGAGCAGCGGCCGCATCGAAAGCCAGGCGCAGCTCGACGCCGACGTGCGCGCTGCCTGGGACGCGGTGGCGCCGCAATACCCGCGCGAAACCGGGCTGCGGCGCGTCGTCTTCGGCCGCTCGCTGGGCACGGCGCTGGCGGCACGGCTGGCCGCCGCCGTGGCGCCGGACCTCACCGTGCTGGTCTCGCCGTACACGAGCATGGCCGAGATGCAGCGCCTGCATTACCCCTGGATACCGGCCGCGCTGCTGCGCTATCCCCTGCGCACCGACGCCGCCATCACCGGCGTGCGCGGCCCCCTGCTGCTGCTGCACGGCGAACGCGACGAACTGATCCCGGCGGCGCAGGCCGAGCGGCTGCACGCACTGGCGCCGCGCTCCGAACTCGTGCTCGTGCCCGGTGCCGGTCACAACGACATCCAGGCGTTCCCGGCCTACCTCGAGGCGCTGGGCGCGGCGCTGGCTCGGCGCTGACTGCGCCGTCGACCGCGGCGTTCAGATCTTCGTGCCGAAGATCTTGTCGCCCGCGTCGCCCAGACCCGGGATGATGTAGCCGATCTCGTCGAGGTGGCTGTCGACGGCCGCGGTCCAGCAGCGCACGTCGGGGTGCGCCGCCTCGAGCGCGCGGATGCCCTCGGGCGCGGCGACGAGCACCAGGGCGCGGATGTCGCGGCAGCCGCGGCGCTTGAGCAGATCGACGGTGGCGATCATCGATCCGGCGGTGGCCAGCATCGGGTCGACGATCAGCGCCGTGCGCTCCTCGAGATGGCCGACGAAGCGCTCGAAGTACTGCTCGGGCTGCAACGTCTCGTGGTTGCGCGCGATGCCGACGACGCTGACCTTGGCGTTGGGGATCAGCGCCAGCACGCCGTCGAGCATGCCCAGCCCGGCGCGCAGGATCGGCACGACGGTGACCTTGCGGCCGGCGATGCGCTCGACGGCGACGGGGCCGCTCCAGCAGGCGATGGTCGCCGGCTCGAGCGGGAAATCGGCCGTCGCCTCGTAGGCGAGCAGGCTCGCGAGTTCACCCGTGAGCTCGCGGAACTGCTTCGTCGAGATCGTGTCCTCGCGCAGCAGCCCGACCTTGTGGCGCACCAGCGGGTGGCGGACCTGGATCACCGGCATCGCGGCCTCCCCTTCAGCGGCTGCGCTGGCGCAGCGCTTCGAACAGCACGACGGCGGCGGCGACCGAGACGTTCAGGCTCTCGACCGCGCCCTGCATCGGGATGCGCACCAGCGTGTCGCAGGTCTTGCGCGTGAGCTGGCGCATGCCGGCGCCCTCGGCGCCGAGCACGAGCGCGAGCGGCCCGCGCAGATCGGCCTCGAAGATCGTCTGCTCGGCGTCCTCGCTGGTGCCGACGACGCGGATGTCGCGTTCCTTGAGCTCGTTCAGGCTGCGCGCGAGGTTCGTCACCATCAGGTAGGGCACGGTCTCGGCAGCGCCGCTGGCGACCTTGGCCACCGTCGCGTTGAGGCCCACGGCATGGTCCTTGGGCGCCATCACCGCATGGGCGCCGGCGCCGTCGGCCACGCGCAGGCAGGCGCCGAGGTTGTGCGGATCGGTGACGCCGTCGAGCACGAGCACGAGCGGCGGCCCCTCGACCTCGTCGAGCACGTCGTCGATCGAATGCCGCGCCGGCAGCGCCGTCACGCGCGCGACGACGCCCTGGTGGCGCGTGTTGCCGGCGAGCTGCGACAGGCGCTCGTCATCGCTCTCGATCAGCCGCGCGCCGCCGTCCAGCGCGCGCTGCACGAACTGGCGCATGCGCGCGTCGCGCCGCGACGGGTCGTGATGGACCTCGAGCACCGATTGCGGCGCGGTCTTCAGCCGCACCGTGACGGCGTGGAAACCGAACAGGATCTTGTTGCTCATCGAGCCATGGTAGCGCGCCAGGCGAGCAGCACGCCGATCAGCACCGGCTGGTGGACGAGGTAGAAGGCCAGGCTCCAGCGCCCGAGGCGGGCGAACGGCGCCATGCCGCGAGGCACCATGCCCTCGAGCCAGCCGCGGCGGTGCGCGAGCAGCCATTGCCCGGCGGCCAGCCCCCACAGCATCACGCCCAGCCAGGGGAAGATCGGCGCGTAGTCCTCGGTCACCGGCTTGTGCGTGACGAGGCCGACCCAGTTCGTCCAGCGCGTGTCGAAGAACGCACTCTGCACGAGTTGCGGCAGCGCGATCGCCGCCGCACCCAGCGGCCACAGCCAGCCGCGCAGCGGCGCCGCCAGCCGGGTCGCGATCAGCATCAGCGCGATGCCGTGCAGGATGCCGAAGCTGATCCAGCTGCGCGGGAACATCAGCGACGAGCCGATGCTCACGAGCACCGCGGCGCCGGCGATCTGCAGCCAGCGGCGCCAGAAGCGCCGCCAGGGCTGGCCGGCGTCCAGCGCCACCGCCTGGCCGATGCCGGCGCACAGCAGGAACAGGCTGACGATGCAGATGCGCTGCCGCGTCCACACCGGGTCGTGATAGAAATCCTGCTGCGTGAAACCGAAGTTCGCGAGGTCGAAGCCGAAGTGGAAACAGGCCATCCAGATCATCGCCACGGCGCGCGCGGCGTCGAGACGGTCGAAGCGCGGGCTCGGGGGGTTCATGCGGTCTTCTCGTAGATGTCGCTGAAGCGCTCGCCATCCCAGGCGTAGAGCAGATAGGCGGCGTGGACGCAGCGGCTGGCGCCGCGCGGCTTGAACAGGCCGACGCATTGTCCCCGCGGATCGCGCACGCTGCGGTAGGCGACGCCGGCCGAGCCGGCCGCCCGCAGCCGCCGACCCAGCGCCTGCGCGGCGGCGTAGTCGTCAGGGTCGTAGACGGCGGCGGGCACCGCGCCGGCGGGCCGCAGATCGTGCAGCGTGGCGGCAATCGCCACCTGGTACAGCCGCATCGGCAGATGCATCGGGCCCTCGCGCGTCGCGGCGAGGAAGCGGCCATGGTGGTGGCGCGTCTCGGCCACCGCGGTGGCGCGGTCGTGCGCGGCGTAGAACACGCCGTAGCTGCCGTCGGAGAAACGGCTGCCGCTGGCGTTCAGATGCGTGAAGGCGGCCATGATCGGGCCACTGCCGGGGCCGTAGAGGCGGTCTTCGGGGGCGACGCGCTCGATCTGGCCGATCTCGTCGCGGATGCGCTCGTTGGTCAGCGCCTCGAGCGCGTAGAGGGCGTCGAAATCGGCCGCGTCGGCGACGCGGTCGTACAGCGACACGGCCGGGTAGCGCGTGGGCACGATGCGCTGCGCCTGCTGCCAGCGCAGGCGCCGCGGTTCGGGCTCGGCCCCGCTCAAGCCCAGCCGCCGCCGCGCACGCCGTCGAGGTAACGCCGCACCAGGTGGAGGTCGCCGACGTTGCCGGCAAGCATGCGGTCAAGCGCGCTGCGGCCGCCGAACGGCGACGCCGCATTGGGCTTGCGCACCCAGGCATCGGCGGCGGCCGCATCGGGCAGCAGGATCTGCAGGCTCTTGTAGATGCCCAGCAGGTTCGACAGCCGCTCGAGCGTGTCGCGGCTGAGCGCCGCGCGCTCGGGATGCTTGCGCCAGGCATAGAAGGTCGATCGCGGCGGCTGTCCGAGCAGTCGCAACTGCTCGTCGACCGTCAGCCCCCAGGCCGCAGCGATGCGATCGAAGGCGCGCAGGCCGGCCGCGGCCATGCGTTCGGGGCCGATCTCGGCCGTTTCGGTGGGGACGGGCAAGGCACTCATCGACATATCCTGATATGCACTTTGTCGAAATCATAGTCCAAATATGGACAACGAGCCGCAATCGACCGCGAAAAGCCGTACTCAAGTTGAGTGGGCGTCGGTCGATACCGCAGGCATGCCGTGGTTCATGGGCATCGCGCGACCACCCGGGTCGCGCAGCGATGCGCCACGGTGAGTGACTCGAGGACGAAACCATGGTTCGATGGCTGGCCAATCTGCGCCTGTGGCAGAAATTCGCGCTCATCGGCGCCCTCACCGCCGCGATGGTGGCGGTGCCGTCGCTGCTGCTGCTGAAGTACGACCTCGCGTCGCTCGACGCGGCGCGCGCCGAGGCCGCCGGCGTGCCGCCCGCGCGTGCCGTGCTGGCACTGATCCGCCAGACCCAACAACATCGCGGTCTGGCGGCGATGCAGCTCGGCGGCAAGCCCGACGCGGCGGCGCAGCGCCAGGCCAAGCAGGGCGAGGTCGAGCAGGCGCTGGCGCGTGCGCGCGAGGCCGTCGCCGCCTATGCGAAGAGCCATGGCGAGGCGGGCCTGCAGGCCAGCGCCGAACGCATCGCCGGCGACTGGCAGTCGCTGACCGCCGCGCTGTCGGCCGGGCAAATCAGCGGCGCCGAGAGCTTCGCCCGCCACACGGCGCTCGTCACCGCCGAACTCGCCTGGCTCGACCGCGCGGTCGACGTCTCGACCCTCGACCTCGACCCCGAGGCCGCGACCTACCACGCGATCATGGGCACGATGATCCATTTGCCGCGCCTGACCGAGTTCCTGGGCCAGGCGCGAGCGCGCGGCGCCGCCGCGCTCGCCGGCGGCGCCTTCGGCACCGAGGACCGCATCCGCCTGGCCAGCCTCGTCCAGGCCGCCCGCTCCGTCCATGCCGACGCGCGGACGTCATTCGAACGCGCCGGCGCCGCGTCGGCAACGCTCAAGGAACGACTCGCCGCGCCGCTCGCGGCCGCCGACGGCGGCGCCGACGAGGCGCTGCAGGCGGCGACGCAGGTCGCCGCGGCCGATGCCGGGCCCAAGGAGCCGGCCGGCGAGTTCTTCGCCCGCCTGACGAAGGACATCGATGCCCAGTTCAAGCTCTGCGACGCCGCGATCGATGCCGTCGCCAAGGCCCTCGACGAGCGCGTCGCCGGCGCCGAGCTCGACCTCCTCGAGCTCGCCGTCGCGCTCGGGCTGGGAACGCTGCTCGCGGGCGGTTTCATGCTGCTGATCGTGCGCGCCAGCAACCGCGCGATGCGCCAGGCGCTGGATGCCGCCGCGGCGCTCGCCGACGGCCACCTCGACCACCGCGTCGGCGACGCCGGGCGCGACGAATTCGGCTCGCTCGCACGCACGCTCGGCAGCTCGATGCAGTCGCTGGCGCAGATGCTCGCCGGCATCCGCCAGTCCACCGACGCCGTCGGCACCGCGGCGACCCAGATCGCCCAGGGCACGCTCGACCTGAGCGAACGCACCGAGCGCCAGGCCTCGTCGCTGCAGCAGACCGCGGCGTCGATGGAGGAGCTCGCCGGCACCGTGCGCCAGAACGCCGACCACGCGCGCCACGCCAGCGAACTCGCCCAGCATGCGAGCGAAGCGGCGCGTCGCGGCGGCAGCGTCGTCGGCGAGGTCGTGACGACGATGCAGGGCATCAACCAGAGTTCGCGGCGCATCGCCGACATCATCGGCGCCATCGACGGCATCGCGTTCCAGACCAACATCCTGGCGCTCAACGCCGCCGTCGAGGCGGCGCGCGCCGGCGAGCAGGGGCGCGGCTTCGCCGTCGTCGCCTCCGAGGTGCGCAGCCTGGCGCAGCGCAGCGCCGCGGCGGCGCGCGAGATCAAGCAGCTCATCGGCGACTCGGTCGAGCGGGTCGAATCCGGCACGCGCCAGGTCGACCAGGCCGGCGCCTCGATGGACGAGATCGTGAAGGCCATCGCCAGCGTCGCCGAGGTCATGCAATCGATCAGCGCCGCGAGCGCCGAGCAGGGCCATGGCATCGGCGAGATCGGCGCCGCAGTGACGCAGATGGACCAGATCACGCAGCAGAACGCCGCGCTCGTCGAGGAGACGGCGGCCGCCTCGGAGAGCCTGAAGGCGCAGGCCACGCAGGTCGCCGGGGCGATGGCGCGCTTCACGCTCTAGGCGACAATCGGCGGCGGTCCATTCCCGCTTCCGCCCCGATGACACCCCAGACCGCGCGCAGCGCCGCCGAACAGCAGCATCTCGACGCCGCCCTCGTCGAGCTCTTCGAACACAAGATCACCTTCAACGGCGTGCTCGGGCTGAAGGTCGAATCGACGCGCGCCGGCGACGTGCGCGCGCGGCTGCCGATGCGGCCCGAGCTCGTCGGCCACCATGGCTACGGCCGGCTGCACGGCGGCGTCGTCTCGGCCGTGCTCGACGCGCTCGGCGGCCTGGCGCTGATGGCCGCCATCGCCGAGCGCCATCCGGCCGAGAACACGCTGCAGGTGATGAACCGCTTCTCGCGCATGGGCACGATCGACCTGCGCATCGATTTCCTGCGCCAGGGCCTGGGCGCCTCCTTCGTCGCCACCGCCGAGGTGACGCGGCTGGGCGGGCGCATCGGCAACACGCAGATGCGACTGGTCAACGACGAGGGCGCGCTGATCGCCACCGGCGCCGCGACGTATATCCTGACCTGAGTCCTGACTTGACGCCGCCGCCGCCGTCCCCATCTGGGGGCGACCAAGGACCCAACCGAGCCATGAACTTCCTCGCCTCCCCCAGCCGGGCGACGCTCGCCGCGGCCGCGCTCGCTGGCGCCGCCCTCGCCTTCTTCGCCGTTCCCGCCCTCGTCGAGGGCCGCACCGAGGCCGGTCCGCGCGCCGTCACGCCGCGCGGGCCGCTGGCCGGCGACGAGCTCTCGCAGATCGAGCTCTTCCGCAAGGCCTCGCCGTCGGTCGTCCACATCACCTCGCTGGCCAGCCAGCGCGACCTGTTCTCGCTCAACGTCCAGCAGGTGCCGCGCGGCACCGGCACCGGCTTCGTCTGGGACGACCGCGGCCACATCGTCACGAACTTCCACGTCATCCAGGACGCCTCGAAGTTCCGCGTCACGCTCGCCGACCAGAGCAGCCACGACGCGACGCTGGTCGGCGCTTTCCCCGACCGCGACCTCGCGGTCCTGCGCATCGAGGCGCCGCGCGAGAAGCTGCCGCCGCTGGCCCTGGGCACCAGCCGCGACCTGCTCGTCGGCCAGCGCGTCTACGCCATCGGCAACCCCTTCGGGCTCGACCAGACGCTGACCACCGGCATCGTCAGCGCGCTCAACCGCGAGATCGATTCCTTCAACAACCGCACGATACGCGGCGTGATCCAGACCGACGCCGCGATCAACCCCGGCAACTCGGGCGGGCCGCTGCTGGATTCGGCGGGCCGGCTGATCGGCGTCAACACGCAGATCGCCAGCCCCAGCGGCGCCAGCGCCGGCATCGGCTTCGCGATTCCCGTCGACGAGGTCAACCGCATCGTGCCGCGGCTGATCCGCGACGGCGGCTTCTTCCGCCCGGCGATCGGCATCTCGGCCGCGCCGCCGCAGCTCGCGCGCGCACTCAAGCTGCCGCCCGGGGTCGTCGTCGTCGCCGTCGGCGCCGGCACGCCGGCGGCGCGCGCCGGGCTGCAGGCGTTCCGCCGCGACGAGCGCGGTCGCATCGTCGGCGGCGACGTCATCACCGCGATCAACGACGAGCCGGTGACCGATTTCGACGACATGCTGGCGCTGCTCGAGCGCCACCAGAGCGGCGACACCGTCGCACTCACGCTCTGGCGCGACGGCCGCACGCGGCGGCAGAACCTGGTGCTGGCGGCAACCGAGTAGCGCGCGGCCCGTCCATGAAGCCGCCGCCCGCCGCCGGGAATCCGCCCATCGCCGCCGCCCCGCATCCCGACGCCCGGCGCCGCACGCTGCGCACCATCGCCACCTTCGAGGCCGTCAAGGGCGTCGTCGCGCTCGCCGCCGCGTTCGGCCTGCTCGGGCTGCTGCACCACGACCTGCATGCGATCGCGCTGGCGCTGATCGGCCACATCGGGCTCGACCCGGACGCGCATTACCCGTCGCTGCTGCTGCATTACGCCGACCTGCTGCACGACGCCAACCTGCGCAAGCTCTACACCCTCATCGCCGCGTACATCGCGGTGCGCGCGTTCGAGTCCTGGGGCCTGTGGCACGAGCGCGCCTGGGGCGAATGGCTGGGCGCGCTGTCGGGCGCGATCTACCTGCCGCTGGAATTCGAGCATTTCCTGCACCGGCCGCGGCTCGCCAACGCCGCCGTCGTGGCGTTCAACCTCGCGGTCGTCGTCTTCCTGGGCTGGCAGCTCTGGCGCCGCCGCCGCGGCGGCGCCTGATCAGGCCGCCGGCGGCAGGTGTGCGGGCGCGAGCCCGGCGCGGCGGCGTTCGACCATGCGCTGCAGCAGCGACTGCAGCTCGCCGGTGTAGCGCGCGGTGTCGAACAGCGGCAGCGCCAGGCGCTGCGTCTCGAGGTGGCGGCGGTAGGTCGCGAGCAGGCCCGGCTCGAGCGCCAGCGCCAGGATCGCGAGCCGGTATTCCTCGACGCTGGCAAACGCCAGATCGGCGATGCCGCAGGCATTGAGCGCGCTCGCCGCGACGCGCGACGCATAGCTCGCCCCGTAATGGGTGACCACCGGCACGCCGGCCCACAGCGCGTCGGCGGCGGTCGTGTGGGCGTTGTACGGCCAGCTGTCGACGAAGAGGTCGGCCAGCGCCAGGCGCGAGTAGTGCTGCTGCTGCGGCACCGGCCTGGCGTAGACGATGCGCGCCGGGTCGACGCCGCGCGCCCTGGCCTCGCGTGCGACGTTCTCGTGCATCTGCCCGTTGGTCTCGCGCATCCACAGCACGGCCTGCGGCAGCTCGCGCAACACCGCGCACCAGGCGTCGAAGACCTCGGGCAGGATCTTGTACGGATTGTTGAAGGTGCACAGCACGAAGGCATCCTCGGGCAGCCCGGCCTCGGCGCGCGTCATGGTCTGCGGCAGCGGGCGGTCGCGGCCGTTGGGCTGGAAGGTCAGCGGCATCAGCGCCAGCTTCTCGCTGTAATGCGCCGCCGCCGCCAGCGGCGTGACGAGCGGATCGCCGATCAGGTAGTCGATGAAGTCGGCGCCGCTGCTGCCCGGGTAGCCGAGGAAGCCGACCTGGATCGGCGCCGGCTTGAACGCGAGGATCGTCATGCGGCGCCCGCGCGTGTGGCCCATGAGGTCGACGAGGATCTCGATGCCGTCGGCGCGTATCTTCTCGGCGGCACGCCGGTCGGTCATGCCGCGCAGGTCGACGAAGCGGTCGCCGACGGTCTCCATGCGGCGCCGGTTCGTCGAGCCGTCGTCGGGGCCGAGCGAATAGAGCACGACCTCGAAGCGCTCGCGGTCGATCGTCGCCAGCACGTCGTGCATCAGGTGCGCCACCGGATGCTCGCGGTAGTCGTAGGAGAGCCAGCCGACGCGGATGCGCGCGCCGCTCGCGGCGGCGGGCGCAGCCGGCAGGGGCCGCACGCCCATCGACATCGCCAGCGCCTCGCCGCGCGCGGCGACGAGCTGCAGCTCGGGCGCCAGCGGCAGCGACAGCAGCGCGAACACCGAGAGCACGCGCGCCAGGCCGTCGGGCGTGCATTCGAGCTCGTCGCGCAGGCGCGCCAGGTCGGCTTCGAAATCGCTCCAGTCGCAGACATGGCGTTTCTCGTACGACAGGCTGGCCACCGCCTGCACGTTGCCGGGGTCCAGCGCCAGCGCCGTCTTGATGCATTCGACCGACTCGCGCCGCAGGCCCTGCTCGCGGCAGGCATCGGCCAGCAGCAGGTGGGCGTCGACGAGCGCGGGCTCGAGCACGAGCGCGCGCAGCAGCACCTGCGCCGCCTCGCCCGGCTGCTGCAGCCCGAGCAGCGCCGAGGCCTGCTGGACCATCGTGCGGGCGTCGCTGTCGCCGTTGCGTTCGAGCTCGGCATAGACCTCGGCCGCCTCGGCATGGCGGTGCATGCCCAGCAGGCATTCGCCGGCCACGCGCAGCGCGATCGCATCGCCCGGATTGACGCGCAGGCAGCGCCGCGCCATCGCCACCGCACGCGTCAGCCGGCCGCTGCGGCGCAGCGCGTTGGCGAGGTTGAGCCAGTAGACGGCATCGTTGGGCGCCACGCGGGTGGCGCGGGCGAAGGCGCGGGCGGCGTCGCCCCAGCGTTCGGCGTCGGCCAGCGCGACGCCCTGGCTCCAGTGGTGCTGGCCGGCCAGCGCCGGGAGTTCGGAGGCGAGTGCGCTCATCGGGGATCCTTGTTCAAGCGGTCGCGGCCAGTGGTGCGGCCGGCGCGTGCACCGGCAGCGGCTTGCGCGCGGTGACGTTGATGCTGATCGGCGTGCCGGCCACCTGCAGCTCGCTGGTGTCGCGGAAGATGTCGTGGCGCTGCACGCGCTGCATCTGCTCGAAGCCGGCGCTGCCGAGGAAGCCGGCGAGGAAGTCCTGGTTCAGCCCGACGAGGTGGTAGTCGTGCGCGTCGACATGGCCGCCGAAGATCATGCGCATGATCTGGAAGCGCTGGTCGACGTTGAACTTGTGACGCTGCAGCAGCAGGTGGGCGAGGATGTCGATGTCGGGCACCGAGATCCGCAGCAGGCCGCCCGGCGCGAGCACGCGGCGCCATTCACGCAGCGCCGCGACGAGGCCACCGCGGTAGTCGAAATGCTCGAGCACGTGCGAGGCGTAGATCTCGACGAAGCTGTCGTCGGCGAAGCGCGCAAGGTCGACGGCGTCGCCGACATGGTCGACATGGGGTCCCGGGTTGACATCCAGGATCTCCCATCCCGGGCGCGGCTCCTTGCCGCCGATATGCAGTCTGCGTTCGCTCGTCATCGGGCTCCTCCTGACCCGCGGCAACAGGGGCGGGCGGCCGATGATCGCCCGCCCGCCCACCCCGGATGGCCCGGAAATGCGGGGTCGCGCTCGCGCATTTCCGCAGGACAAGGAGCCCGCGCATCGGAAAGGGCTAAAGGTTCGCAGCGCTGCCGACGATAACGGCTTCAACGTGCCCAGCAAGGTGTGGGCACGGGGTCCGGACCCCCACGGGCCGCGCGTCGTCCGACCTGGCTCGAGCAGGTGGGCGCGGCGCCGGCGACGAGTGGCCCGGGCGCATTCCGAGGCTCGAAGCGAGTTGCCGAAGGCCGCGGATTTGCCGCCAGGCGGTCGCGTCGCGAGCCGCAAGGCCTGCCGGCAATGCCTGTGGTCTTCAACCGAACGGAGAACTTCCATGTCCCAAGTCCTGAACACGAACCTGATGTCCCTGATCGCTCAGCGCAATCTCAGCGCGAGCCAGATGAGCCTGTCCACCTCGATGCAGCGGCTCTCGTCGGGCCTGCGCATCAACAGCTCGGCCGACGATGCCGCCGGCCTGTCGATCGCCTCGCGCATGAACTCGCAGGTCCAGGGCATGGCGATCGCCGGCCGCAACGCCAACGACGCGATCTCGCTGTCGCAGACCGCCGACGGCGCGATGGGCTCGGTGACCAACCTGCTGCAGACGATGCGTCAGCTCGCCGTGCAGTCGGCCAACGGCACCAACACCTCGGCCGACCGCAAGAACCTCGACCAGGAATTCCAGCAGCTGGCGCAGGAAGCGACGCGCACGCTCGGCGGCACGCAGTTCAACGGCCAGAACATCCTCGCCTCGACCGCGGCGCAGACCTTCCAGATCGGCGCCAACGCGACGACCGACATGGACCAGATCTCGATCGCCGGCTACAGCTGGGCCACCGACACCAGCGTCACCGCCGTGCTGGGCTCGGCCGTGATCACGGGCACCGCCACGGCGGCGATGGGCATCGGCGGCACCGATGGCACGTCGGCGACAGCGGCGATCACCGCGATCGACGACGCGATCACGGCCGTCAACACGCAGCGCGCCACCTACGGCGCGACCCAGAACCGCTTCAACAACGTGATCTCGAACCTGCAGACGGCGGGCGTCAACCAGAGCGCCGCCTACAGCCGCATCATGGATGCCGACTACGCGTCGGAAACCGCCAACCTGTCGCGCTCGCAGATCCTGCAGCAGGCCGGCAACGCGATGGTCGCCCAGGCCAACCAGATGCCGCAGCAGATCCTGGCGCTGCTCAAGTAAGTCCCGCGGGCGGCGCGCCCGCCCCGACGGCTCCACGGGCCCACCGGCGACGGTGGGCCTTTTTCATGGGGCAGGCGCAGGGCCCCGATTAGGCGGATTTCGACCCGCCTTATCGGCGGATCCCCGACGTCGGCACGGCCGTAATCTCCGGCACAGCGTTTCAAACGTTTCGGCGGGCGAACCGCCCGTAGCCACGAACTGCCGACTCGCAAGGAGATCCCATGCCCCAAGTGCTCAACACCAACATCAACTCGCTCATCGCGCAGCGCAACCTGAGCATGAGCCAGTCGACGCTGTCGACCTCGATGCAGCGGCTGTCCTCGGGACTGCGCATCAATACCTCGGCCGACGACGCCGCCGGCCTGTCGATCGCGACGCGCATGAATTCGCAGGTCCAGGGCATGGCCGTGGCCGGCCGCAATGCCAACGACGCGATCTCGCTGGCCCAGACCGCCGACGGCGCGATGGGTTCGGTGACGACGCTGCTGCAGACGATGCGCCAGCTCGCCGTGCAGGCGGCCAACGGCACCAACACCTCGGCCGACCGCCAGAACCTGAACCAGGAATTCCAGCAGCTGGCGCAGGAAGCGACGCGCACCCTCGGCGGCACGCAGTTCAACGGCCAGAACATCCTCGCCTCGTCGAACGCGCAGACCTTCCAGATCGGCGCCAACGCGACGACCGACATGGACCAGCTGACGATCGCCGGCTACGACTGGTCGACCGACACCAGCGTCACCGCCGTGCTCGGCTCGGCCGTCATCACCGGCACCGCCACCGCGGCGCTGACGATCGGCGGCACCGACGGCACCGGCGCGACGGCCGCGATCACCGCGATCGACGACGCCATCACCGCCATCAACACCCAGCGCGCGACCTACGGCGCGACGCAGAACCGCTTCAACAACGTCATCGCCAACCTGCAGACCGCGGGCGTCAACCAGAGCGCCGCGTTCAGCCGCATCATGGACGCCGACTACGCGCAGGAAACCGCCAACCTCTCGCGCGCCCAGATCCTGCAGCAGGCCGGCAACGCGATGGTCGCCCAGGCCAACCAGCAGCCGCAGCAGATCATGGCGCTGCTGAAGTAATCGCCCCCGCTGCACGCGGCCTCAAGACGCCGCCGGATGCGCCGATAAGACGAGGATCGGAGCGCCGGCTTTTCGGCGTCCCGCCCACCGCCGCGTCCGCTCGTCACCGCGCGCGGCGCCGGCCCAGGAGTCCGCCATGTCCTTCAGCACCACTTCGAGCTCCGGCCTCTCGCCGACCATCACCTCGCTGGGCGTCGGCAGCGGACTGAACCTGAATGCCATCGTCACGCAGCTCGTCGCCGTCGAGCGCCAGCCGTTGACCCAGCTGCAGTCGCAGGCGGCGACGCTGCAGACCAAGCTCTCGGATTTCGGCCAGGTCAGCAGCCTGATGAGCACGTTGCAGAGTGCCGCCACGGCGCTCGGCAACCCGGCCCTGTGGAAGCAGACGAGCGCCGTCTCCAGCAACAGCAATGCCGTCTCGGCCAGCGGCGGCAACGGCACCAACCCGGGGAACTACGCCGTCACGGTGCAGCAGCTGGCCAACACGCAGACCGTCGCGTCGGGCACGACCTACGCCTCCGCGAGCGCGCTCGTCGGCAGCGGATCGTTGACGCTGCAGCTGGGCTCCTGGAATGGCACGAACACGGCCTTCAGCGCCAAATCGGGCACCAGTGCGACGACGATCAACATCGGCGCCACCGACACCGTGCAGTCGGTGGCCGACAAGATCAACGCCGCCGGCATGGGCGTCACCGCGACGCTGATCACCGACGCCACCGGCGTGCGCATGGCGCTGAGTTCGCAGAGCAGCGGCGCCGCCAACGGCTTCCGCGTCGACGCCGCCGACAGCGACGGCAACAACACCGACAGCGCCGGCCTCTCGGCGCTGGCCTACGACCCGGCCAGCGGCGCCAACGGCATGGCGCTGACGCAGTCGGCCGCCGACGCCAAGGCAACGATCAACGGCATCGCCGTGCAATCGGCTTCGAACAGCCTCGGCACCGTCGTCAACGGCCTGACGCTGACCCTGAGCCAGGTCACGGCGACGCCGGTCAACGTGGCGGTCACGCAGGACACCAGCGGCGTCACGAACGCCGTGCAGGCCCTCGTCAGCGCCTACAACGGCATCGCGAATTACCTCGGCGCGTCGACGGCGTACAACGCCTCGACCCAGGTCGCCGGCGACCTGCTGGGCAACAGCACGGCCAACAACCTGCAGCAGATGCTGCGCAACACGCTCAGCGCCAGCACCGGCGCCTCGTCGGTGTTCAAGACGCTCACCGACGTCGGCCTGCAGTTCCAGCGCGACGGCACGATCAAGCTCGACAGCGCCACGCTCGCCAGCGCCGAGCAGAACCTGCCCGAACTGCAGAAGGCGTTCACGACCGCGAGCCTGAGCAATCCGGGCAACAACGGCTTCGCCACCAATTTCAACAGCCTGGCGCGTAACGTCCTCGGCCCGGGCGGCCTGGTGACGAACCAGACGGCCAGCCTGCAGACCCAGCTGACCGCCAACGGCACGGCGCAGTCGACGCTCAACGACCATGTCGCGGCCTACCAGAAGACGCTGGTCGCCCAGTACACGGCACTGGACAAGCAGCTGGCCTCGCTGAGCGCGCTCAGCAGCTACGTCACGCAACAGCTCAACGCCTTGTCGGGCAACAACTCGTCGAACTCGTCGAGCTCGTCCAGCGCCTGATTTGCCGCCGGCCCCGCGGTCGGGGCCGAGCCGCTTCAGGCGATGCGGCCCACCTCGTGCTCGAGCGTATCGGCCAGGGCGATCCAGTCCTCGCGCTGCCACTGCGCGACCATCGCCGGCATCACCTCGGCCAGCGCGGCCAGCGCCGCGCCGGTGCCGAGCGCGGCGGCGATGTCGGTCATCAATGCCGGCAGGTCGACCGCGGCCTCGGTGCTGCGGCCGCAGCGCAGCCCCGCGGCGAGCACCTGGAGGCGATCGCGCAGGGCGGCGTTCATGCGGTCTGGCCCACACGCAGCGTGCAGCCGGCGATGCGCGCGCTGGCGGCGCTGGACTGCTCGAAGGCGACGTCCGGATGGCGCGCGATGTAGCGCTCGAGCTCGACCCGGTAGGACGCGAAATTCGGCTGCGTCGGCACGCGTGCGCCATGGCCGTCGAGGGCCCAGCAGCGGCCGCTGCCGAGTTCGGTGCGCAACTCCCCCGCGCCCCAGTAAGCATGGGTGCGCCCGCCGGGGAAGCAGAAATCGACGCCCAAGAGCCGCACGCGGCGGCAACCCATGCGCACCGCGAGGTCGACCGCAGGGTGGATCACGCTGCCGCCCTCGTGCAGCGTGGCGCGCGCCGGATTGCCGCGCACGGCGTCGTAGACCGCCGACTCGCCGTAGGCGCAGTAGCGCGGCCCCGGCCAGGCGCGCAGCAGCGCCGCCTCGAGCACCGGCGCGTAGACCAGCGCACAGGGCCGCGCGAGCGGCGCCAGCAGGTGCCGCGCCTCGATACGGTAGTCGATGCTGACGGCGATGTCGGGCTGGATGCCGGCGGCGGCCAGCGGCCGCAGGGCGGTATCGACGGCGATCAGCAGCGGCGCCGGCACCAATCCCGGTTCGCCGCGCCGACGCAACTCGTCGAGATGCCCTTCGAGCGTCGGACCGGTGCCGACGACCCAGGCCTCGCGGCCCGCGGCGCTGCCGAAGAGTTCGGCGACATCGCGGTCCGCGGCGATCAGGGGCCGGTTCTCTTCCAGGCGGCTGGCCAGCAGCGGCTGGCCGCCGTGGAAGGTGCGGCGCACATAGGGCAAGTCGAGCGCGCTGCGCAGACGGTCGCGCAGCGGCGCTGCCGCGTCGTCGGCCAGCGCCAGTTCGGCCGGATGGGCAAAGTAGGGATGCGCGACCTCGTCGCGGGCGCCGGCCGCCCGCAACGCCAGCCGCGGGTCGGCGAGCCAGTCGCTGGCGTCGACGTGGCCCAGCAGGCGCAGGAACAGCGCCGTGTTCATCAGGTGGACCTCGAGCCGGCGCAGCCCGGGCCGGCTGCGCAGCAGGTGGCGCGCGAGCGTGCCCAGCGCCGGCCCGTAGAGATGCAGGGTGTCGGCCTGCGGCAGCGTCGCGGCCTGCACGCGCGACTCGGCCGCGGCGTCGTGGCGGCTGCCGAGTTGCAGGCCGGCCGCCGCCAGCGTGCCGCCCGCCCCGGCGACCACCGCGAGGTCGATCGCCGCGGCGGCCTGCTCTTGCTGGCGCAGCAGCGCCAGCAGCGCAGGCCAGCGCGCACCGATGACGGCGAGCGCGGCGGCGCGGGTGGATGCGGCGGCGGACATGCGGCGGGTTCCCGGCCCGGAGTCGGGCCTGTGCCACCGATTCTGCAGCGCCGGCGCCCGCGGCATGACGCCGAACAGCGCCGTGAAAGGCAGCGAACTCGGGTCGACCCGCGGCGCCGCCGCGCGCCGCTCAAGTGGCACCCGCGCGGGTCGATAAACAGGGCACCCGCCCTCTTCCGCCGCACCCCTCCATGTTTGCAAGCCCTCAATTCGGTCACGGCCGTTCCCCCCTGAACGCCGGCATGTACCAGGATGTCCAGACCCATACGGGCATCAACGGTGCCAATCCCCACCAGCTGGTGGCGATGCTGTTCAGCACCTGGGTCGAGGTCGTGACGCGCGCCCGCGGCGCGTTGCGCAGCGGCGACATCGTCGCCAAATGCCGCAGCATCGGCCACGCCGTGCGCATCGTCGAGGAGGGCCTGCGCAGCGGCCTCAACCTCGAGGCCGGCGGGCGCCTGGCGCAGGACCTCAACGATCTGTATGCCTATGTGACGGCGCGGCTGACCTACGCCAACCTGCACAACGACGACGACGCGCTGGCCGAATGCCTGCGCCTGATGCGGCCGGTGCAGGAGGCCTGGACCGAGATCGCCTACGACCCGGCGGTGCGCGCGTGAGCGGCACCCCGACCAGCCCGCCCTCCCCTACCCGGCGCCCTTCCGGACTCGCGATGGATCCTCAATTGCTGACCTACTACGAAGCCATCGAGCGCGCCAGCGCCGACATGCTCGCCGCCGCGCGCAGCGGCAACTGGGACGAGGTGCTCAAGCTCGAGGGCGCCTGCGTGCTGCTGATCAGCCAGCTCAAGCATGCCGCCGAGGGCCAGGAGACGGCGCAGCGCGAGGCCCGCGACGAGCGCGCGCGCGCCGCCGCCAAGGCCAAGTCGGCGATCATGCAGCGCATCCTCGTCAACGACGCCGAGATCCGCCATCTCGCCGAACCCTGGCTGCAGGACCTCGACGAGACGCTGGCGGGCCGTCGCAAGACGCTGCACTGAACGCGCCGCGCGCCATGTTCCAGGACACCCGCCCGGCCGAGATCGACCCTGCGGTGACGCAGTGGGCCGAATTCCGCGTCACCCATCCGGCCGAGCGGCTGCGGCTGCTGCGCGAACTGCGCGACGGCAGCGTGCCGGTGAGCCTGAACGCGCCCGACGGCACGGCGATCACGGTCGGCCTGTGGTCGCTGGACCAGGCGCCCGAGCGCTTGAACTTCAGCATCGAGTCCGACGTGCCGCAACTCGAGGCCCTGGTCGATGCCGACGAGGCGGTGGCCGTGGCCTACCTGGCCAGCGTCAAGCTGCAGTTCGACCTCCACGGCTTCGTGCTCGTGCGCGGCCCGCGCGCCTGCGCGCTGCATTGCGCGATGCCGGCCGAGATCTACCGCTTCCAGCGCCGCAATTCGTTTCGCGTGCGCACGGCCTCGCGCCACGACCCGGTGGCGCGCTTTCGCCACCCGGCCCTGCCCGACATCACGATGACGCTGCGCATGCTCGATCTGAGCATCGGCGGCTGCGCGCTGTGGCTGCCGAGCGACCTGCCGCCGCTGCAGCCCGGCACGCGGCTCGGCGAGGTGCAGGTCGAACTCGATTTCGAGACCCGCTTCGCCGCACCGGCGACGCTCCAGCACGTGACCTCGATCGGCCAGAGCGAACATGGCGCACGGCTGGGCTGCGAATGGCAGAGCCTGTCGGGTGCCGCCGAACGCGTGCTGCAGCGCTGGATCGACCGCAGCCAGCAACGGCGGCGTCGGCTTTCTCTCGAGTAGGCGACGATGCGCCCGTCGCGCGGCTTCACCCTCGTCGAATGTGCCGTCGTCTGTGCGATGGCGGTGACGCTGGCGGCCGTCGCGCTGCCCGATTTCCGTGCCACGCAGCGGCGCGCCGCGCGCGCCGACGCCACCGTGGCGCTGACGCGCGTACAGCAGGCGCAGGAGGAGTACCGCGTGCTGCACGGCGGCTACGCGGCGTCGCTGGCCGACCTGCGCGGCGTCGCGCTGCACAGCGGCCGCGGCCTCTACGCCATCAGCCTCAGCGCGGACGGCGCCGACGCCTACCGCGCCGCTGCCGTCGCCCGCGGCGACCAGGCCCGCGACCGCGCCTGCGCGACGATCACGCTCGACGTGCGGCTCGGCTTCGCGACCCCCGGCCCCGACGCCGGCTGCTGGAACCGCTGATGGCCGCGCCGCGCTTGCACCCACACAGGCCGCGAGGGCTGACGCTGCTCGAGCTGGCGATCACGATCGCCGTGCTGGCCGTGCTGGGCGCGCTCGCGGCACCGAACATGGCCGCGCGGCTGGACCATCAACGCCTGCGCAGCGCCGCCGAGGTGCTGGCCGGCGACGTCGGCGAGGCACGCTACCTCGCCGCCCAGCGCGGCAGCGCGATCCAGATCGGCACCCATGTCGGCACGCCCTGGTGCTGGGCGGTGGCGACGGCCAGCGCCTGCGGTTGCGAGGCGGGCAACGCCTGCCTCGTCCACGCCGGCCGCGCGGCAGACCATCCCGGAGTCAGCCTGATCGAGGGCGGCTCGGTCAGCCTGGAGCCCAGCGGCCAGGCCAACGCGGCGACGCTGGCGCTGTTCGAATCGCGGCATGGCGAGCGGCTGCGCGTCGATGTCGGCGCCATGGGTCGCGCCCATCTGTGCGCCGTGAAGGGCAGCTGGCCTCAGGTACCGGCCTGCTGAGCCGGCGGTGGGCTGCTACACCTGCATGCTCATGATGTCGGTGTAGGCCTGCGCGAGCCGGTTGCGCACCTGCAGCACGGCCTGGAAGCCGATCTGCGCCTTCTGCATCGCGAGCACGGTCTGCTCGACGCTGACGCCGGGGTCGTCGAGCGAGAGCCGCTGCTGCAGCTGCTCGACCTGGTTCTGCGTCTGGCTGACCTCGCCCAGCGCCTGCGCCATCGCGCTGGCGAAGCTGCCGCCGACGGCGCCGGCACCGGCCGTGCCGCCGGCGATCGGCATGCCGTTGGGCTGCAGCCCGGCGCGGGCGACGGCGGCCTGGAAGTCGAACGGACGGATGCGGAGGTCGTTCATGGCGGGGTGGCGGGTTGCGGGCTGTTTCAGCCTTTGCCGCACCGTCACTGTAGTCGGCGGCGCCGCCGTCGAAGGCGCGATCAGATGCGCATTTGTCGGCTTTCTCGGACCTCAGCGGAAACCCGGCCCGGCGAACAATCGACCCCGCACAGCCGGAAGTACCCGATCCCTCACCCATGGACAACGCCGTCGCGACCATCGCCCCCACGCCGCTGAAGCCGATCCCCGCGCCCGGCGGCCCCGCCGTGCAGCCGGCCGCGCCGAGCGGTGCGCTGTCGCGCTGGCAGCAGATGCCGCTGCGCATGCAGCTCGCGGCGCTGGCCGGCGTCGCGGCGCTGATCGCCGTGCTCGTCGTGATGTTCAGCGGCGCGCGCGATTCCGACTACCGGCCGCTGTTCCCCAACCTGTCGGAGAAGGACGGCGGCGCGGTGATCGACAAGCTGACGCAGCTCTCGGTGCCCTACAAGTTCGCCGACGGCGGCAGCACGATCATGGTGCCCTCGGGCCGCGTGCACGAACTGCGCATGAAGCTCGCCGCCCAGGGCCTGCCGAGCACCGGCGCCGGCGGCACCATCGGCTACGAGCTGCTCGACAAGAACACCTTCGGCCAGACCCAGGGCCAGGAGCGCATGCGCATCCAGCGCGCCATCGAGGGCGAGCTGACGACGACGATCGAATCGCTCGAACAGGTCAAGAGCGCGCGCGTGCACCTGGCGCTGCCGCAGACCAACGGCTTCTTCCGCGAGCAGCAGAAGCCCTCGGCCTCGGTCGTGCTGACGCTGCAGCCCGGCCACACGCTGGACCGCAACCAGATCGCCGGCATCGTGCGCCTGGTCTCGGGCAGCGTGCCCGACCTCACGCCCAAGGGCGTCAACGTCGTCGACAGCAGCGGCGCGCTGCTCTCGGGCGGCAACGACGACGACGGCGGCCAGGGCCTGGACAGCCAGCAGCTGCAGTACCGGCGCGAGGTCGAGGCCGGCAACCAGCGCCGCATCCTCGACCTGCTCGAACCCGTGCTCGGCCGCGACAACGTGCGCGCCAGCGTCAGTGCCGACATCGATTTCTCGCAGGTCATGCAGACGGCCGAGGCCTACCACCCGAACCAGGGCGCGAGCGCGCCGGCCGCCGTGCGCGAGCAGCGCACCGAGCAGTCGGTGCAGCCCGGCAGCGCCACGCCCTCGGGTGTGCCCGGCGCGATGAGCAACCAGCCGCCGGTGCCGGCCTCGGCGCCGATCAACGGCGCGCCGCAGACGCTGCAGGGCACGCAGGTCCCGGGCGCCGGCGGCGGCGCCGAGCGCCGCGATTCGGCGACGCGCTACGAGGTCGACAAGACGGTCACCGTGACGCGCCAGGTGCCCGGCAGCGTGCGCCGGCTGAGCGCCGCGGTGGTCGTCAACAACCGCACGACGACCGACGCCAAGGGCAAGACGACGACGACGCCGCTCACCGCCAAGGAGATCGAGCAGCTCACCGCGCTCGTCCAGCAGGGCATCGGCTTCAACGCCGAGCGCGGCGACGTCGTCAAGGTCATCAACGCGCCGTTCCGCGTCGAGGCCGCACCCGCCGCCGAGGACGTGCCGCTGTGGAAGCAGCCCTGGCTGATCGACCTCATCAAGACCATCGCGGCGCCGCTGGCGCTGGCCCTGGTGGCGCTGGTCATCGTCAGCAAGATGATCCGGCCGGCGCTCACCGTGATGCTGACGCCGCCGCCGGCGCCCGAGCCCGGCAGCCAGCTCAACGAGGCCGTCGACGACGCCGTCGCACTGCCGCCGCCCGAGCCGCCGATGATCATGGTGCCGGGCCAGGGCGACAAGGTCGACGCCGTGCGTGCGCTGGCCAAGTCCAACCCGGCCGCGGTCGCGCACATCCTGCGCGGCTGGGTCAACGGCGAATCCGCCTGAGGCGACGAACATGGCAGCCGACAAGGGTGAAGACCAGGGCCTCGAGAACGCCGCCATCCTGCTGATGACGCTGGGCGAGGAGGAGGCCAGCGAGGTCTTCAAGCATCTCGCGCCCAAGGAAGTGCAGCGCCTGGGCGAGACGATCGCGCGCATGAAGGCGGTGACGAGCGAGCGCGTCAACACCGTGATGCTGAACTTCGAGAAGGTCGCGTCGAGCGAGCGCATGCTCGTCGCCGACAGCAACGAATACGTCAAGGCCGTGCTGCGCCGCGCGCTCGGCGACGACAAGGCCAACCTGCTGATCGACCGCATCCTGCAGGGCAGCGACGTCACCGGCATCGAGAGCCTGAAGTGGATGGACCCGACCTCGGTCGCCGAGCTGCTGCGCAACGAACATCCGCAGATCGTCGCCGCCATCCTCGTCCACCTCGAGTTCGACCAGGCGGCCGAGGTGCTGAAGCTCTTCACCGAGCGCCAGCGCAACGAGGTGATGGTGCGCATCGCCACCCTCGACGGCATCCAGCCGACGGCGCTGCGCGACCTCAACGAGGTCATGAGCAAGGTGCTCGCCGGCGGCGACCGCGGCCGCAAGAGCACGCTGGGCGGCGTGAAGACGGCCGCCGAGATCATCAACATGATGGGCAGCGTGATCGAGACCTCGGTGCTCGACTTCGTGCGCGAGGCCGACAACGACCTGGCGCAGAAGATCATGGACAACATGTTCACCTTCGACGACGTCGAGAAGATCGACGACAAGGGCATCCAGGCGCTGCTCAAGGAAGTGCAGAGCGAATCGCTGATCGTCGCGCTCAAGGGCTCGACGCCGGCGCTCAAGGAGAAGATCCTGAAGAACATGTCCAGCCGCGCCGCCGAGACGCTCAAGGAAGACCTCGAATCGCGCGGCCCGGTGCGGCTGTCGGAGGTCGAGGCCGAGCAGAAGGAACTGCTCAAGGTCGTGCGCCGCCTCGTCGACGAGGGCCAGATCGTGCTGGCCGGCGGCGGCGGCGACGAACAGTTCGTCTAAGACACCATGAGCAAACCGACGATCAAGAACGTCCCGCCGCCGCCCGGCTCGAAATCGGCCTCGAGCTACCAGCGCTTCATCCCGCGCGAGGAGCTCGGCGACTTCGCGAGCTGGAAGCCCGGCACCTTTGGCGGTGCCGCCGAGGCCGCCGCGCCGCCGCCGCCGCCCGAGCCGACGGCCGAGGACTGGCGCGAGCGCATCGCCGCGGCGCGCCAGGCCGGCTACCAGGAAGGCTACCGCGACGGCCTCGTCGCGCTCGAGAGCTTCAAGCAGAGCTTCGCGCAGCAGGCGACGTCGCAGATCGGCGCCCTGCTCGACGCCTTCGACGCCCAGTTCAACACGCTCGACGCCGAGATGGCGCAGGCGCTGACCACCGCCACCGTGCAGCTCGCGCGCCAGGTCGTGCGCAGCGAGCTGGCGCTGCGCCCGGCGCTCGTCGCCCAGGTCGCCACCGAGGCCGTCAACGCGGTGCTGATGAGCGCGCGCCACATCTCGGTGCAGGTGCATCCGCAGGACCTGCCGCTGGTCTCCGAAGGCGCCGAGGAGGCGCTGCAGGCACGCCACGCGCGACTCATCGCCAATGCCGCGATCACGCGCGGCGGCGTGCTCGTCGAGAGCGACGTCGGCGCCGTCGACGCGCGCATCGAGAGCCGCTGGGCGCAGGCGGTGGCGACGCTGGGCAGCGAACTGCCGCTGGACGGCGAGGCGGCGTCGTGATCCACCTGAGCAAGCGCCTGGCCGCGCGCACCGAACGCTGGCAGCGCTATCTCGGCGACCTGCGCGACTACACCGCGCACGCCCAGCCGCTGCAGACCGTGGGCACGCTGCTGCGCGTGACCGGGCTCGTGCTCGAGGCCGCCGGCGTGCGCACGCCGGTGGGTTCGGTCTGCGACGTCGTCTGCGAGGGCCAGAGCCCCGTGCAGGCCGAGGTCGTCGGCTTCAACGGCGACCGCGCCTTCCTGATGCCCACCGGCGAACTCCACGGCCTGGCCAGCGGCGCGCGCGTCGTGCCGCGGCCGGCGCCGAGCGCGCCGCCGCAATGGGGCCGCGACAACCACCCCTGGCGCCGCAGCGAGGACCGCGGCCTGCACCTGCCGATGGGCGACGGCCTGCTCGGCCGCGTCGTCGACCCGCAGGGCCGGCCGATGGACCGTCTGGGACCGCTGACCGAGGTGCGCTCCGAGCCGATGGTGCGCCGCCCGATCAACGCGATGGACCGCGACCCGGTGCGCCAGCCGCTGGACACCGGCGTGCGCGCGATCAACGCGCTGCTGACCGTCGGCCGCGGCCAGCGCATCGGCCTGTTCGCCGGCACCGGCGTGGGCAAGAGCGTGCTGCTCGGGATGATGGCGCGCTACACCGAGGCCGACGTCATCGTCGTCGGGCTCATCGGCGAGCGCGGCCGCGAGGTCAAGGAATTCATCGAGGACATCCTCGGCGACGAGGGGCGCGCGCGCAGCGTCGTCGTCGCCGCGCCGGCCGATGCGCCGCCGCTGCTGCGCATGCAGGGCGCCGGCTACGCGACGGCGATCGCCGAGCATTTCCGCGACCGCGGCCTGCATGTGCTGCTGCTGATGGACAGCCTGACGCGCTACGCGATGGCGCAGCGCGAGATCGCGCTGGCCATCGGCGAGCCGCCGGCCACCAAGGGCTACCCGCCGAGCTGCTTCGCGCGGCTGCCGCAACTCGTCGAGCGCAGCGGCAACGGCCTGGGCGGCGTCGGCTCGATCACCGCCTTCTACACCGTGCTCAGCGAGGGCGACGACCCGCAGGACCCGATCGCCGACGCCGCGCGCGGCATCCTCGACGGCCATATCGTGCTCTCGCGCGAGCTCGCCGAGGCGGGGCATTACCCGGCGATCGACGTCGAGCGCTCGGTCTCGCGCGTGATGACGGCGGTGGCCCCGCGCGACCACCTGCAGGCGGCGCGGCGCATGCGCCAGCTGCTGTCCAAGGTCAACAAGGCGCGCGACCTGATCCAGCTCGGCGCCTACCAGAGCGGGCACGACCCCGAGCTCGACCTCGCCGTGCGGCTGCAGCCGCAGATGAACGCGCTGTTGCAGCAGGACATGCACGACCGCGCCGCGCTGGGCAGCAGCCGCAGCCAGCTTTGCGCGCTGATGAACCACACCTGAAGTCGACCAAGAGAACCCGATGACCCGATCCCTGCTGCAGATGCTCCAGCTCGCCGAACGCGATCGCGACCAGGTGCTGGCCGCGCTGCGCCAGGCCGAGGCGATGGCGCGCCAGGCGCGCGACCAGGCCGACCAGCTCGAGCAGTACCGCGGCGAGGTGCGCCAGCGCCACCCGGCCACCGGCGGGCGCAGCGCGACGATCGAGATGCTGCGCGTGCATTTCGGCTTCGCCCAGCGCCTGGACCAGGCGCTGACGCAGCAGCAGGCGACGACGTCGCAGGCCGAATCGCGGCTCGAGGCGCTGCGCGCCGAACTGCTGGCGCGCGAGACCCGCGTCGCCGCGGTGCGCAAGCTGATCGAGCGTCGGCAAGCCGAGCAACAGCGCGGCGCCGCGAGGCTGGAGCAGCGACGCAGCGACGAAGCGGCGCAGCGCCCGCGCAACCACGCCGGCGCCGCGCCGTCGTGGCAGGCCGTCACCGGCTACTGATCGAGGCGCCGACCGCGATGCTGACGTTCGCCCTGCCCGTCGCCCCGACGCCGGCGCCAAGCACGCCCGCGCCGAAGTCCACGGCGTCGACGGGCGGCACGCCCGGCGGCTTCTCGCACCTGCTCGACCAGGCGAGCCAGCGCCGCACCGCGAGCGCGGCGAGCGCATCCAACGCGGCGAACAAGGCGGGCGCCCAGGTGCCGCAGACCGGCGGCGCGCAAGCCACGATCGCGAAGGCGGCGCCGGACAAGGCGCGCGCCGACGACGCGACGACGCCGGCACCCGCCGCCGGCGACCCGAAGGCGGCCGATGCGGCGACGCTCGCGGGCGTCGCACCGCTGCCCGCCGTGCCGCCCGAGCCGCTCGTGCCACTCGTACCGCTCGCGCCGCCGGCGCCGACGGCCGCCGCAGCCAGCGACGCGAACCCAGCGTTGGCCGGCGAAGCGAAATCCCGCGTGCTCACCGACCCGGCCGCTGAGGCCGGCGCGAGCGTCGCCGGGGCCGCCGCTGCGGCCGCGGCGCTGGCCGCAGCGGGGGTGCCTGCCGCGGCGACCGCGCC
>JAGWTU010000018.1 GCA_028868825.1 Burkholderiales bacterium
GCTGCGCCGCCTCGGCGGCAGCCCGTCGCTGGCGGCCTTCCAGGCGCTGCAGGGCCAGGTTTTCGCGCTGCATCGGGGCGGCGCCGGTCGCAGCGAGGTCGAACTGGTCGCGGTGCGCAGCGCATCGCGGCAGCAACCGCGCGCCGAGCAGTTCACGCTCGTGATGCGCAGCCGCCAGCCGCTGGCCGGCGGCTCGTACCGGGTCGAGCACCCGAGCCTGGGTCGCGTGCCGATGCACCTGCAGGCCAGTGGCAGCGATGCCCAGGGCGCGCTGCTGCGCGCCGAGTTCAGCCTGCTCGTCTGAAGCCGGCTGCGGCAGCGCAGGTGCCTCGGACCCAGGGCATGGGCCTGCGCTACTGGCGGTTGCCGTTCGCGTTCGACGCGGCGGCGATGCAGGCCGAACTCGAGCGCCTGCCCGCGGCCGGCTGGCCGGTGCATTTCAACACCGGCTACCACGACGGCGGCTGGAGCGGGCTGGCGCTGGTGTCCAGCGACGGCGACGCGACGCGGCTGTACGTCGATGCCGCGCCCGGCCAGACCGGCGTCGCCACGCCGCTGCTGCAGGCCTGCCCGACGCTGCGCAGCGTCATCGAGACACTGCCCGGTGCGACGCAATCGGCGCGGCTGCTGAGGCTGGCGCCGGGCGCGGTGATCCGCGAGCATCGGGACGACGGCATCGGCATCGAAGCGGGCACCGTGCGGCTGCACGTGCCCATCGTCACCGACCCCGAGGTCGAGTTCTATCTCGACGGCGTGCGCGTCGTGATGGCCGCCGGCGAATGCTGGTATCTCGATTTCGGGCTGCCGCACCGGGTGCAGAACCACAGCGCGCGCGAACGCATCCACCTCGTCGTCGATTGCGTGCTCGACGAGCGGCTGCGCGCGCTGTTGCCCGACGCCGGGGCCGGCGAAGCACTGGTGCGCGCCCAGGTCGCGCCGCAGACCTCGCAGCAGCGCTTCGAGCGTTTTCGCGAACGCGTGCTCGCCGACCCCGCGCTGCAGGCGGAACTGCGCCGCCATGCCGATTTCGACGCCCTGGCGCGGGCGGCGCAGGAGGCCGGCGCCGCGGGCGGGCTGCGCTTCACCGTCGAGGACGTGCGCGCCGCGTTCCATGCCGGGCGCCGCATCTGGCTCGAACGCCACCTGGTCTGACGATGACGCTGCCGCCATTGCAGGGCTGGCTGCCGATGCACGCGGGCCTGCGCGAAGGCCGCCTCGAAACCGAGCTGTGCTGGTTCGGCGAGCGGCGGCTGCTCGAGCCGTTCTTCGACGACAGCCTGGCCGCCGTCATGCAGCAGCCCTTCAATGCCGTGTTCCGCCACCGCCTGCCGATCGAGACGCTGGCGCAATGGCTCGAAGTCCATCCGGGGCTGCCGCCGCGCGGCTTCGTTTTCCACATGTCGCGCTGCGGCTCGACGCTGCTCGGCCAGGTGCTGGCGGCTTCGGCGGCGCGGCGCGTCGTCTCCGAGGCGGCGCCGATCGACGCCGTGCTGCGCGTCGGCGCAGCGGTCGACGACGCCACGCGCGGCGCCTGGCTGCGCACGATGCTCGGCATGCTCGGCCAGCCGGCCGACGCCGCCGAGCGCAGCCTCTACGTCAAGTTCGACAGCTGGCACACGCACCATCTGCCGCTGGTGGCGACGGTCCATCCCGAGGTGCCCTGGGTGTTCCTGATCCGCGAGCCGGTCGAAGTCATCGTCTCGCACCTGCGCCGGCCCGGTGCGCAGATGGTGCCGGGGATGCTGGGATTCACGCTGCCAGGCCTGGACCCCGTCGCGGCGGCGACGCTGCCGCGCGCGGAGTACATCGCACGCATGCTGGGCTGGATCTGCGAGGCGGCCGAACAGGCGCTGCTCGCCGAGCCGGGGCGCGGCCTCGTCGTCGATTACGCCGACTGGCCGGCGACGCTCGAAGGCGCGCTGCTGCCGCATTTCGGCCTGCGCACGGCGGGCCCCGAAGCGGCGGCAATGCAGGCGGCGCTGCGGCGCGACGCCAAGAACCCGTCCTTCGATTTCGCCCCCGACGCCGAATCCAAGCGGCGCGATGCCGGCGCCGAGGTGCACGCCGCCGCCGAGCGCTGGGTGCAGCCGGTCTATCGCCGGTTGCTGGCGCTGGCCCGGGGCGGTGCCGCATCGCCGGCGCGTCGACCCGCTTGACAGTCCGTCGCGCGGCGCCACGCGAACTCGGGGCCAAGCCCTTGATTCGTTGGGGACCCATACTTTGGGCGCGCAACTTGCTTGACGAGTTCGATCGAAATCGATCGCGAGGGAGCCTCCCATGAAGCACGCATCAGCCATCGCCACCGCGGTGCGGCGCCGCATCCGCCTGGCGGCACTCGGCGCCACGTTGGCCGGCGCCTGTGCCTGGATGAACCCCGCGGCGGCCGCGCTCGTGTCGCAGTCGAGCTCGTTCGGCGCCGACACGATCACGCACGACACGGGGACCGGATTCGATTGGCTCGACGTGACCATCACGCTGGGGCTGTCGATCAACACCGTCACCGCGCAATTCGGTGCCGGCGGCACCTATGACGGATACCGCTATGCGACGAAAGCGGAAATCGCCCAGCTGTTCCTCGACGGCGGCCTGGCGCAGCCGCTGTTCTCGGACACGACGCCCGCCAACGTGCCCGCCGTCCAGGCCATGATCGCGCTGCTCGGCATCACGTCGACCCAGATCTGTCCCGGTGGCGGCCTGTGCCTGGACACGATCGGTTGGGAATCGGATACGACGGGCTTCGCGGGACCGAATACCAACTACGCCGCCGTGCTCCAGTTCCAGCCGCCTGCTCCGACCAATGGCGTCTGCCTGCCGGTGGGCTGCGCGACCGCGCTCGCCCAGGGATTCGGCTCGAGCCCCGGCGACGGCAATTACGCCGACCCCGGCGTCGGCAGCTTTCTCGTGCGCACCGCATCGAATCAGCAGGTGGGCGAACCGGCCAGCATCGCGCTGCTGGCGCTCGGACTCGCCGGCATGGGCCTGGCGCGCCGGCGGTCCGCCCGCGTGCCCTCCTAGAGCCCCGGGCTGCTCTGCATGATGCCGCCGTCGGCAAACACCGTCGTCGCCGTCATGTAGCTGCCGCCGTCGCCGGCGAGGAAGGCGACGACGCTGGCGATCTCCTCGGGCCGCGCCATGCGGCCCAGCGGTATCGCCGCATCGAGCTTGGCGAGCAGCGCCGGATCGGCCATCGTCGACTGGTTGATCGGCGTCGCCACCGCGCCCGGGCCGACGCCGACGACGCAGATGCCCTGCGGCGCCAGCTCGACACCGGCCGTGCGCGTGAGCATGCGCATGCCGCCCTTGGACAGGCAGTACGGCGTATTGCCCGGCATCGGCCAGTCCTCGTGCACCGAGCTGATGTTGATGATGCGGCCGCCGCCTCCCTGCTGGATCATCTGCCGCGCGGCGAGCTGGGTGCCGAAGAAGGCGCTCTTGAGGTTGATCGCCAGCACCTTGTCGTATTGCGACTCGGTCGTCTCGAGCACCGAGGTGCGGGTCTCGATGCCGGCGTTGTTGACCATGATGTCGATGCGTCCGAAGGCCTGCACGGCGGCGTCGATGAGTCGCTGCAGGTCGTCGAGCTTGCTGACGTCGGCCTGCACGCCGATGGCGCGATCGCCCAGCGCCTCGACCTGCTTCTCCAGCGCTGCCGTCGCGTCGGGGTTGGCGACGTAGTCGATGACGACGTTCGCGCCCTGGCGCGCCAGCTCGAGCACGATGGCCTGGCCGATGCCGCTGTTGCCGCCGGTGACGATGGCGACCTTGTCTTTCAGATTCATGGCAGTACTCCTGGCTTGGGGGTTGGAGGAATGGGGCGCTGGCGGACGACGAAGGCCGCAAGCACCGCAAGCATCAGGGCGACCGCCGTGGTGGCGGCACCGATCTCGTCGAGCCGCCAGCCGCCCAGCGCCTGCAGCGGGCCGACGCCGAATGCGGCCAGGCCGTAGCCGACCTGGTAGCAGGCGATCAGGGTGCCGGCCACCGACGCCGCGATGGTCTCGAACTCGGTCTGGGCGAAACTGATGATCAGCGGCAACAAGGCCGAACAGGCCAGTCCCGCAAGGGCAAACGCGAGGATGCCCACCAGCGCCTGGCCACGCTGCAGGCCGGCGACGACGACGAAGCTCGCCGCCAGCAGCAGCGGCAGCCAGCGGCACAACAGCCTGGGCGGCAGCCAGCGCTCGGTGAACGCGAACAGCATGCGGCCTGCCGTCACGGCGCCCCAGAAAGCCGTCAGCGCCAGCGACGCCTGCGCCGCGCTGCTGCCCAGATGCGCGCTCATCAGCAAGGTCGCCCAATTGCCGTCCATCGTCTCGCAGACGCCGTAGAGCAGTGCAAACGCCGCGAACCAGCCGAAGCGCAGGGGCCAACGCGCGGGCGCTTGGCCGGCAGCGTCCGCGGTAGCGGTCGGCGTCAACGCCAGGCGGGCGCAGAACGCCAGCAGCACGAGCACGAGCAAGCCGACGAGGACCGGCAAGCCCCACCACAGGCCGAGTCCGACGAAGACCGCGATGAGCACCGGCGCCAGCGCCGTGCCGCAGCCGAGCAGCGCATTCATCGCCAGCACGGCCTTGTCGACCCGGCGCGGGAAGAAGGCGGCGGCGTAGGTGTTGAGCGCCGGCACCGTCAGTCCGAAACCGATGCCCAGGCAGGCCGTGGCGAGCAACAGCGTGCCGTAGGCCAGCGCGTGCGCATGCATCACGAAGCTGCTGACAACGAGCAGCGCCATCGCCGCCGCGTCGGCGCCCAGCCCGGCGAGGAAGATGCGCCGCGCGCCGATGCGCCGCGTCAATCCCGCGCCGAGCAATGCGAAAGCGATCGCCGCGATGGCCTGGGGCAGGAACATGCCGCCGTATTCGGTGGCCGACAGGCCATAGCCGCCGGCGCTCGTGAACACGGCGCCGGCGGCCGGGAAAGTCACCAGCGCCAGGCCCTGGACGAGTCCGGCGGCGTAGACGGCAACGATCTCGGCGCGGCTGGCCATCGATATCGGCTCAGCCCAGCCGCTGCAGCAGATGCTCGCCGACGCGCAGCGCGTTGGCGATCGCGGTCAGCGACGGATTCACCGCGCCGATGCTCGGAAAGAAGCTCGTGTCGACGACGTACAGGTTGTCGAGTTCATGCGCCTTGCAGTGGATGTCGAGCACCGAGGTCGCCGGATCGACGCCGAAGCGGCAGGTGCCCGACTGGTGCGCAACGCCGGCGAGCGGGATGCGACGGCCCATGTAGAGCGTGTTGGGCAGCAGATGCGGATGCATGCCCATGTGGCCGAGCATCTCCTGCAGCTTGGCGCGCAGGCGGTTCAGCGGCTCGACATTCGTGGGCGTGTAGGCGAGGTGGATCGCGCCGCTTGAGTCCACGCTGACGCGGTTTTCGGGCAAGGCCAGGTCTTCGCTCGTGAGCCAGAAATCGACGGCGTGGTCGGCCATCCAATCGAGCGAGAAACCGGGCGCCAGTGTCGGCGCATCGGCCTTGAACATCGGCCCTTGCGACTTGCCGATCATCTGGATGTTGCCGAGCGGGAATTCGTAATCGGGTGCGCCGAAATAGAAATCGTTGATCGTCAGCGTCTTCTGGAACTGCGTCGGGTTCTCGCGCATCGACAGCGCGACCAGCGCGAGCGCGTTGTGGAACATGTAGTTCCGCCCGACGAGATCCGAACCGTTGGCCAGGCCATGGGGATGCCGGTCATTCGCCGACATCAGCAGCAATTTCGCCGAATTGGCAGCGCCGCAGGAGACGACGACGATGTCGGCCGAATAGGACTCTCGATGGCCGTTGCGATCGACGATCACGCCCGTCACACTGCGCCCGCTCGCGTCGGTCTCCAGTCGCCGGACGAAGGCGCTCGTCAGCATGGTGACGTTCGGGTGTGCCAGCGCCGGCCGCACCGCGATGACCTCGGCATCGGCCTTGGCGTGCACGAGGCAGGGGTAGCCGTCGCAGGCATTGCAGCGTATGCAGCGGCTGTGCGGCGGGTCGGCCTCGTCGAGCAGGATCGCGCAGGGCGCGTACGACGGCTTGTAGCCGGCGCGCTGCAGACCGTCGGCGATTTCCTGGATGCGCGGCTCGTGGCTCACCGGCGGGAACGGGTAGGGTGCGCTCGCCGGCGGATCGGTGGGGTCGTCGCCTCGGCGGCCATGCACCTGGTAGAGCCGCTCGGCCTGCGTGTAATAGGGTTCGAGGTCGGCGTAGCGCAGCGGCCAGTCGGCCGTCATGCCGTCGGCCGTGCGGTGGGCGATGAAATCGGGTTCGCGCAGGCGAAAGAGCGCGGCACCGAACAGCTTCGTCGCGCCGCCGACGAAGTAATGCACGCCCGGCTGGAACGGCGTGCCGTCGGCGTCGAACCAGTCTTCCTTCGATTGATAGCGGTTCTTGACGAAGACCTCGGTCGGATCCCAGTTCTGCTTTTCGCGCGGCAGGTAGTCGCCGCGTTCAAGGATGAGGATGCGCTTGCCCGAAGGCGCGAGCTGGTGCGCTAGCGTGCCGCCGCCGGCGCCGCTGCCGATGATGATGACGTCGTAACGAGGCTCGCTGCTGCCCATGTGCGGCTTCCCTTCAGTTCGTCTCGCGGCCCGGCGATTCCGCTTGCGCCGCGGCCGTGGCCGGGGGCTGCAGCAGCTTGGCCACCGCGCCGGTCCACCCGGTCTGGTGCGAGGCGCCGACGCCGCGTCCGCTGTCGCCGTGAAAATACTCGTGGAACAGCACGTAATCGCGGAAATGCGGATCGCCGGCGAGCTTGGGGTGGATCTTCAGCACCGGCCGCTGGCCATCGGCGCCCTTGAGGAACAGCCGGCAGATGCGGCGCGAGAGTTCCTGGGCCACCTCGGCGAGGCTCGAGAACCGGCCCGACCCGCTCGGGCATTCGACCTTGAAATCGTCGCCGTAGTAGTAATGGAAATGCTGCAGCGATTCGACCAGCAGGTAATTGATCGGCATCCAGATCGGGCCGCGCCAGTTCGAATTGCCGCCGAAGAGGCCGCTGCGCGATTCGCCGGGCCAATAGTCCACCTCGTAATTCGCACCGTCGATGGCGAGCTGGAAAGGCTCGCGCTCGAGCTGCTTGGACAGCGAACGCACGCCGTAGTCGGAGAAGAACCGCGTCTCGTCGAGCATGCGGTGCAGCAGCGCCTTCGTGCGGTGGCCGCGCAGCAGCGACATCAACCGCCTCTCGCCATGGCCGGGCACCTTCCAGTCGGAGATCAGCGCCGCCAGTTCGGGCTTGTGCTTGAGCACCCATTCCATGCGCGCCGTGAACGCCGGCATCCTGTCGAGCAGTTCGGGCTCGAGCACCTGCACCGCGAAGAGCGGGATCAGGCCGACGATCGAGGGGATGCGCAGCGGCAGCTTGCTGCCGTCGGGCAGGCTCAGATGGTCGTAATAGAACTGGTCGATCTCGTCCCAGAGGCCGAGCGAGGCCTCGCCGACACCGTTGATCGCCGCGGCAATCGACAGGAAATGCTCGAAGAACTTGCTCGCGATGTCTTCATAGGCCGGGTTGTGCTGCGCCAGCTCGATGGCGATGCGCAGCAGGTTCAGGCAATACATCGCCATCCAGCTCGTGCCGTCGGCCTGGTCGATGCTGCCGCCGGTGGGCAGCGGCTGGCTGCGATCGAAGCAGCCGATGTTGTCGAGGCCGAGGAAGCCGCCCTGGAAGATGTTGCGACCCTGCGCATCCTTGCGGTTGACCCACCAGGTGAAGTTCAGCAGCAGCTTCTGGAATACGCGCTCGAGGAACAGCAGATCGCCGGGATCGTCGGGCTGCGCCTCGCGGCGCACGCGGCGATCGATCTGGAAGACGCGGAAGGCGGCCCAGGCATGCACCGGCGGGTTGACGTCGCCGAAGGCCCATTCGTAGGCCGGCAACTGGCCGTTCGGGTGCATGTACCACTCGCGCGCCAGCAGCACGAGTTGCGACTTGGCGAATTCGGCGTCGACGAGCGCCAAAGGGATGCAATGGAAGGCCAGGTCCCAGGCGGCGAACCAGGGGTACTCCCATTTGTCGGGCATCGCCAGCACTTCGGCGCTGGCGAAATGGGTCCAGTCGTGATTGCGGCCGCGCTTGCGCTCCGGCGGCGGTGGTGGCTGGCCGGGGTCGCCCTGCAGCCACTTCTCGACGCTGTAGTGGAAGAACTGCTTGCTCCAGATCATGCCGGCCAGTGCCTGGCGCTGGACGTCGCGGGCGTCGGCGTCGGCTATGCCGCGCTGCAGCTCGGCGTAGAAGGCGTCGGCTTCGAACAGGCGCCGCTCGAAGACGGCGTCGAAATCCGCGAAGGCCGCGCTGGCGGCGGCAGCGGTGGCCGGCCGCAGCCGCAAACGCATCTGCTGCGAGCCGCCGGCGGCGACCATCGTCTCTTGCAGCGCGCCGGCCTTCGTCCCGGTCTGTGCCGGGTTCACCGCCGCCGCATGGCCGTCGACGACGGCCTCGTGGAAGCCGTCCTTGAAATAGCCGGCCGCATCGGGGCGACCGAAGAGCCGCTGCGGATTCGTGTCGTTGTCGCAGAACAGCAGCGTCGGCCGGCCGTCGATCTCCAGACGCAGCTGGCCGAGCGCCGCGTGGGCCACCGCGATCGCGCCGCCGTCGGCCGCGAGCGTCGGTCGCGTGGTACCGGGCTTCCACGACCAGAGGTTGCGAAAGCAGATCTGCGGCAGCAGCCACAACGGCGCCGCCTGCGGCCCGCGGTTGTGGACGGTGATGCGCATCAGGACGTCGTCGGGCGCGGCCTTGGCGTATTCGACGAAGACATCGAAATAGCGGTCGTCGTCGAAGACGCCGGTGTCGAGCAATTCGTATTCGTCGCCCTCGACGCCGCGCCGGCGGTTCTCCTCGACCAGCTGCGCATAGGGAAACGCCGCCTGCGGATACTTGTAGAGCATCTTCAGGTACGAATGACTGGGCGTCGCGTCCAGGTAGTAGTAAAGCTCCTTGACGTCCTCGCCGTGGTTGCCCTCGGCGTTCGTGAGGCCGAAGAGCCTCTCCTTGAGGATCGCGTCATGGCCGTTCCACAGCGCCAGCGACAGGCACAGGAACTGGTGGTCGTCGCTGAACCCTGCGATGCCGTCCTCGCCCCAGCGGTAGGCGCGGCTGCGCGCGTGGTCGTGCGGCAGGTAGTCCCAGGCGTTGCCGCCGGCGCTGTAGTCCTCGCGCACGGTGCCCCATTGGCGCTCGGACAGATACGGCCCCCAGCGCCGCCAGTCCTGGGTGCCGGCGGCGGTCTGCGCCATGCGCTCGCGTTCGGCGAGCGCCAAGGGCGGGTTCGATGTGGGTGCGTTCATGGGCGGGTGTCGGGTTGGGATCGGCGCCGGCGTTTCAAGTTCGCGCGGGATCGGCCATGGCGGCCGGTGCGGCAGGCTCGGCGAGGATCTTGCGCTCCAGGCGCAGCAACTCGCCCACCGACCAGGCCTGGAACGGGCAGCCCCGCGGCGTATGCGGCGCATCGCCATCGGCGATCTCGCCGAGATGGCCGAGCCCGGCGATTTCGAGTCGGGCCTGCAACGACGGCAGAAAACGGTCACGTGCGGCGGCGCGCGCGGTGGCGCCATTGCCGCGGACGCGCATCCAGGCCTCGACGAAGGCCGCCGCCAGCCAGGGCCATACCGTCCCCTGATGGTAGGCGGCATCGCGTTCGCGCACGCCGCCCTCGTAATGCGGCGCATAGCCGGGCTCGCCCGGCGCCAGCGAGCGCAGTCCCGCGGGCGTCCACAACTGCGCCTCGACGATGTCGACGACGCTGCGCGCCCGGGCGTCGTCGAGCAGGGACAGCGGCAGTCCACCGACGGCGAAGATCTGGTTCGGCCGCAAGGCCGCGTCGTTCACGCCGCTGCGGTGATCGGCGTCGACGACGTCGAACAGGCAGCCGCGCTCGGCGTTCCAGAAGCGCTGCCGGAACGCGGCGATGCCGCGGTCGAACAGCGCCTGCCAGCGGCCATCGTCGCTGCGCGAGCCCAGCGCCAGCGCGTTCAGCCACAGCGCCTGCACTTCGACCGGCTTGCCGATGCGCGGCGTGACGACCCAGTCGCCCACCTTGGCGTCCATCCAGGTCAGTTGCACGCCGGCCTCGCCGCAGGCCAGCAGGCCATCGGCATCGGCGCGGATGCCGTGGCGCGTGCCGTTCGCATAGCCCGTCAGGATGGCCTGGACGGCGGCGGCCAGCGTCTGACGATCGGCCGCCGATGCGGCGCCGGAAGCGAGAAACTCGCCGACCGCGATGACGAACCACAGCGACGCATCGACGGCGTTGAACTCGGGCTGGTTGCCGCGATCGGGGAAGCGATTGGGCAGCATGCCCTCGGATACCGTGGCGGCCCAGGCGAGCAGGATCTGCCGCGCCACGTCGAGCCGCCCGGTGGCCAGGCAGAGCCCGCGCATCGAGATGAAGGTGTCGCGGCCCCAGTCGGCGAACCAGGGGTAGCCGGCGATGATCGACAGGCCGGCGGGTGCGGCGGGCGAGTGGCGTTGCACGGTGTAGGCATCGGCGGCCAGCGCCAGCGGCGACGCGCGGGTGCGGCGGCGCGAGCGCTCGGCGTCGCGCAGGCGGTGGGCCAGGGCGCTGGCATCGGCATCGACGGCCGTGCCTGACGCGGCCAACGGGCCGGCCGCAAGCACCAGCACCGCGTCGCCCCCATCACCCGCAGCGAGCGACCACTCGAAGATGCCCGGCGCGCCGAGGTCTTCCTGGCAATCGAGCCCGCGCTCGCGCTCGGCTTCGTACTGGAAGCGGTAGTACCACTGCGGATCGTGGCGATAGCTGCCGTTGTGACGTGCCTCGACACCCGGCACGTCGGCGTAGGGTTGCCACGCGACGCGCCCCGCAGCGACGTCGGCGTCGAAGCGGAACGCGCCGTTGCAGTGGTGCAGCGCGTGATAGTCGCGGCCCGAGAGGAAGGGTCGCACGAAGAGCCGAACCATGCCGCTCGAGCCGAGCAGCCGCCAGCCCAGACAGGTGCCGGCACCGCCCCGGGCGACGAAGATCTCCAGCTGCACGCGCGTGCCATCGGCGCAGCGGTGGACCCAGGTCGGCCAGGGATCGTGGCTGAAATCTTCGATGTGCTGCGCGCCATCGCCGCCGATCACGCCCGGCGCGTAGCACTGCGAGCTGAGGTCGTGGCGCCCGGCGGGCGTCTCGATCCAGGCATCGAAGCCGCCCACCAGCACCATGCGCCCGGTCGGCGGCGTCGTCGCGGTCAGCAGCAGGGCGTGATAGCGCCGTGTGCGCACGCCGGTGGCCGTGCCCGACGCGTAGCCGCCGAGCCCATCGGCCTCGAGCCATTCCTGCTGCGGGCCGAGCTCGCTGGCCATCGACGACCTCCTGTGGAGCGGATGAGTCTAAGCCGCGGACCATGACAGGCCGAGGTGGTTCGGGGGCTATCCCCAAGAACAGCCGTCTGCCGAGCGGGTGCCCGGACGCTGGCGAGGAAGGGCAGGCCGTCCGATGCGCCCGACTTTCGTCGTGCGGGAATTCACTGCAAGGTCCGGTGCGCCGTTGGTACCGCTCAAGATGGCGTTAGCCTGGACGAACTGAAGCCTGAGGGTCGGGGTCCGCAGGCGCTGCGTCCGTTCCCGTCGCCCCGCGCCACGTCCATCTGATGCCCCCTTCCCATTTCGAGCACTCGCGCACTCCCGGCGCCGACGCCGCCGCAGCCTTGCCGCTGCGGCTGTTGCTGCGCTTTGCCGACGCGGCCTGCGAGCAGCGCTTCCTCAGGCACTACGTCGCCTTCTACTTCCGTTTTGCGCAGGTGAGCCTTTGGCTCGGGGTCGTGCTGGTCGCGGGCGACTTCCTCGTCGACCGTATCGCCTTTGGCGCAAGTGACGCCAACCTGTTGCGATTGACGATGGCCACGCCGGTGCTGGTGGTGGGCCTGGCCTATTCGCTGCTGCCGGGGGCGCGCCGGCATTGGCAGCCGGTGATGGCCGGCTTCGTCGTCACGGTAGCCGCCTGCCTCTTTGCGATCCTGGTTCGCATCGACGCCGAAGGAGGCACCGGCCTCAAGAGCTGGGTCGGCGTGCTGAACTTCACCTTCCTGGAGTTCTATTGCTTCGTCATCCTGGGCGTGCAGTTCCGCCACGCGCTGGCAGCGGGTGTCGCCATCCTCGCGGCGTTCCAGTACGCGCTGTGGGTGCGCGCGGGACTCTCGCCCGAGCATGCGGCCTACTGGACCTATCACGTGGTCACGGTCTTCCTGCTCGCGGCCGGCATCGGCTGGTGGCGTGAATTCCTGCTGCGCAAGGAGTTCACGGCGCGCGTCGCGCTGGACGACTCGCGCGTCGCGGCCGAGCAGCGGGCACTGCATCTGGCGCACTACGACGAGGTCACGGGGCTGCCGAACCGGCGCCTGTTCGCCGAGCGGGCCTTGCCGGTCCTCCAGCGATCGCGGCGCAGCGGCGTGGGCTGCGCCTTGCTGCATCTCGAGATCGACCGCTTCAGCGGCGTCAACGATGCCTATGGCCGTGGCGAAGGCGATGCGGTGCTGGCCGGCATCGCGCAGCGCCTGCGTGCGTGCATCCGCAGCGGCGACCTGGCCGCTGCGAACCCGGCGACCGAAGAACCGGGCGTGCTGGCGCGGCTCGGCGACCACGCCTTCTCGATCCTCATCGCCGATCTCGACAGCCAGCAGCCCGCATCGCTGGTCGCGCAGCGCCTGCTCGCGGCGGTGGCGCAACCCGTCGTCGTCGGCGCGCATCCGCTGGTGCTGTCGGCGAGCATCGGCATCTCGATCTTCCCCGGCGACGCGCAGGACCTGCCCGGCCTGGCGCGTTGTGCCGAACAGGCGGCGCGCGCCGCCGGCGACGCGGGCGGCGCCCAGCAGCGGTTCTTCGACGAGGCGCTCAACGCCCGTGCCCGCGAGCGCGTGGTGCTCGAGGCCGAACTGCGCCACGCCATCCAGGCCGGTCAGCTCTGCCTGCACTACCAGCCCAAGGTCGACGCGCGCAGCGGCCGCCTCGTCGGCGCCGAAGCGCTGGTGCGCTGGCAGCATCCGCAGCGCGGCCTGTTGCCGCCGGGCAGCTTCATCGCGTTGGCCGAGGAGAGCGGGCTGATCTCGCCGCTGACCGACTGGGTGCTGCACGCGGCCTGCAGCAGCCTGCGCCGCTGGGCCGACCGCGGCCTCTACGCCTTGCCGCTGTCGGTCAACCTGGCGGCTTCGAGCCTGGCCGATGCGCGGCTGCTGGACCAGCTGGGGAGCCTGATGCGGCAGTACCGGCTGCGGCCGTCCAGCCTGATGCTCGAGCTGACCGAGACCATGCTGATGCGCGACGTGACGGCCGCCGCCGACCTGCTGGGCCGCCTGAGCGCCGCGGGCTTCGGCCTGTCGCTCGACGACTTCGGCACCGGTTACTCGTCGTTGAGCCACCTGAAGCGGTTGCCGATGAACGAATTGAAGATCGACCGCGCCTTCGTCACCGACGTCGCGCGCGGCGGCCGCGACGGTGCGCTGGCCGCCGCGATCATCACGCTGGGCGGTGAACTCGGACTGCAGGTGGTGGCCGAAGGCGTCGAGACCGAGGAGCAGGCGGCGTTCCTGATCGGCCGCGGCTGCGTATTGCAGCAGGGCTATCTGTATTCCAGGCCGGTGCCGCAGGCGGCGTTCGAGAAGCTGCTGGAAGCCGGCGCCACGCGTGCCGCCGAGGTCTGCCGACCGGCCTGAGGAAGGCTTGCGCGGGCGGCGCCAGTGCAGCGGCTGCACGGGAGATCCACGGCGCCGTCGATGCGCTCGGCGATGCGCCCTGCACGCGCGAAGCGTCGCGACCGATGCCAGCGAGGCGCTTACGGCGCCGGACGGCGGCGTTTCGCCAGCGCCAGGGCGATACCGGCGGCACCCAGCAGTGCGAGCGAGCCGGGTTCCGGAACGGTCGTGATCTCGCCGCCGGAGACGCGCAGGTTCAGGCCGGCCTCCTGGCCCGTCGTGAAGGAACACCCGCTGCTGATGCAGCTGAACTCCTGCCCCTGCCTGATCCCGATGGTTCCACCCGCGTCCGTCATGGCCGCGAAGAGGAAGAAGTCCAGGCGGTCGGTCGTACCCACGATCACCGGCAGGGCCTGGTCGATGAAGTCCGCCAAGGCCGGCTGGACGGCCGGGCTGCCGATCTGATACGTTGCACCGCCGCGCACCGAGCCGGCCGTGGTCACGATGTTCGCGCTCGAAATGGCGTTGGTCGACGCGTCGTACGTGAAATACCCGCTGGCGCTGCCACCATCATTGAAGGTCACGTCGACCAGGTGCCACTTCACCGGCGTGGCGTGAACGGGAGCCGATGCCAGGCAGAACGCGGCAGCGAGGCCGGGCAACAGATGGTGGATCTTCAGGGTTCTCTCCAGAAATGTTTCGCGCTGGAGCCGTCGCAAGATCCAAGCCTCGATCGCTAAGTCATTGATCAATAATCATTTGCATCATCGGATCTCTGCCTGAGCGATAGGCACTGTAAGGAACCTCGACAATGGTCTAGGAGCGATTCGATCGGCGCTTGGACCGTCCGGGGCGGCATCCTGAATTGGCCGGACCGACGCGGCATCGGCTGCCTGCCCGGGTCGGCAGGCAGCCGGCGCACGGACCTACTTGCTCACCGTCACCAGGTCGGCGGCGATGAACTGCCCCTGGTCGTGGCCCTTGCTCATCGTGCCCGACACGCTCATCACGACCGCGTTGCCCTGCTGCAGGGCGCCGAGCTGGTCGGTGGCGAAGCGGGCGACGACGCTGCGACCGTCGCCGAGCATCGAAGTCGACGCCGCGGCGACGCCGTTGAGCGTGACGCCGCTGATCGCCCAATCGCGCAGCGACTCGCCCGAGGGCGCGCTGATCGTCGCCGTGACCCAGCCCTTGCTCTTCAGGTTCACCGTCTGCGGCTGGATGCTCACCTCGACCGGCGGCAGGCACAGCTCGGCGTTGGTGCTGCCGGCCAGCACGTTGCGGCAGGCCGTCATGTTGACGACGCCGACGGCCGGACTGGCGGCCCAGGGCAGCACGCTGACGTGTTGGACGCCCTTCTTCGACCAGTCGCAGACGCCGCCGGGGAAGATGGCCTGCAGTCGCGCCCATTCGGCCGCCGTGAACGAGACCGCGTAGTCGCCCGCCGCCAGCGGCTTGAGGTCGCACTTGAGGACGTCGGCGGCCAGCGGTCCGCCGGCCGCGTAGCGCGGGAAGGCGTAGGACGGCATCAGCGTGTTGCACGTCGAGGTCGACGTGTGGCTGAAGGTCTGCGGCTCGGCGACGAAGGTGGCCGTGGAGGCGCCGGTGTAGCAGCCGTCGACGGCGTCGGCCGGCTTGTCGTGGATCACCTTCTCGCGCTGCGTCCGGTTCGAGGTGTCGGCCTTGTAGGCCTCCATCCAGCGATCGAACAGCGCGCGCGCCGGTCCGTCCAGCGGCAGCGTCGCCGGAATCGCGCGCCACATCACGTGGTTGTCGCTGTTGCCGTTGGCCTCCTTGAGGCGTTCGCGCGCCGCGAAATGCTCCCATTGCAGGTGGTAGTTCGTCGTCGTCTCGCCATAGATGCCGGTGAAGTCGACGAAGGGTATCGACGACAGGCCGCCCTGGCCGCCCATGTTCAGCCCCGAGTGGTGCATGCGGCGGATCGCGCCGGCGTCACCCACCGTGCGCTGCGGGATGTATTTCTCGTCGGCGTCATAGCCGCCGACGTACTGGTTCAGGTCGAGGAACTGGGTCGGCGTGATGACCCCGGCATTCAGCGCCGCGAGGCCGTATTGCACGCCGACGTTGTCGAAGGTGCGCAGCGCGAAGCCGGTCGCCGGGTCCTTGCCGAAGACGTTGGCGTTCTCGTCGTAGACCGTCGGCCGCGCGCCGGTGGGGTTGGCGACGGGGTCGTAGCGCAGCGCCACGGGCACCGCCGCATTGAAGGTGCCGGGCGTGTAGCCGGGCGCCGACGGATCGACATGGGCGATGGGGTCGGTGCGCTGTGACTGGTTGGCCGCCGCGAGCAGCGTCGTCGGGTTCGAGTAGCCCGAGATCGCGGCCTTCTGCGCGTCGCTGTAGCCGGGGTAGTTGTAGAAGAAATGCGTCAGCAGATGGCCGTCCTGCGCCGAAAAGACGATGGCGAACGGATCGGGGAAGGTGCAGTCGACGAGGATGCCGTCGAACAGGCCCGGGAAGGCGTCGGCGACCTGCTCGCTGGAGTACGAGCCGCCCGAGCAGCCGCGGCTGACGGTGTAGTACGGCACCCCGAAGGTCTTGATGAAATGCTCCTTGCCCATCGAGGTGACCTCTCCGGCGAGGAAGGCGTTGCAGCTGTTGGTCGGGTGGTTCAGCGTGTTGATGAACATGCCGAAGCCGCGGCCCAGCAGGTCGGTCTGGGCGAGGATGTTCTCGCCCATCGCCGCGCCCTGGATGTACCAGCCGTTCGGGCAGCCGACACCATGCAGGCCCTGCAGGCGGCGGTTCCAGCCCTTGGGCGGCGTGAACGGTGTCGGCGCCGCCTCGCGCGTCGGATCGTGCAGGACGGCGTTCTGGTAGATGCCGCGATCCATCGTGCCGGTCTCGACGCGCACGACATACGGCACGGTGACGCCGCTGTCGGTCGTCGTCATCGCGACGTCGGCGGGCAGCGACGCCGTGTTCGGCATCGGCTTGAGCGCGCCGCCGGCGGTCGACATGTAGACATATTCGATGATCGTCGGCGCCGAGCAGGTCGTCGCGTCGGTCGGCGCGCCGAGGAAGGTGCCGTCGGGCAGCTTGAAATTCTGCGTCTGGCAGATGAAGGGCGACTGGCGCGGGCCCGAGAAGATCGGCCCCTCGATCGGGTAGTTCACCAATGTGGCCTGGGCGTCGGGTTGCCCGTCGGCCTTGCTCTTGGCCCAGGCCTGCATGACGTTGGCGCCGACCGCAAGGCCGTCGACGAGGCCGGTGTAGCCGCCTGCCGCCGCGGCGTCGGCATGGAACGCGGCGGTGACGTCGTGGCCGTTGAGCAGGACGGTGAGGCGCCCCTTGCGGGCGGGATCGGGCACGTCGACGCGCACCAGGACGTTGCCGCCGCTGATCGTGTCCGCGCGCGACGACAGCGTCGTGATGCCGGCGGCGCGGCCGTCGGCGAGCGCCGGCGGCGACGCCGTCATGACGAATGCGCTGAAGGCCAGCGCGGCAGCGGTCATCCAGGTCGTTCGCATATCCCCTCCTTCGTGCCATGCACGGTAGTTCGAATGCGCTCGGTGCGCCGATGATGTAACGCCCTGATCAAGGCAGGGCGAGCGCAGTGGGCGCCGAATGCAATGCAGCAAACAATCAGCAGTAACCCGCTGCGCGCTTTTCGCGAGGAAGCTGCGCGTTTCCCGATTTCCGGCCCCGGTGCCCGGCCGGATGTCACGGGGAGCAGCCGCGAGACCCCGCGAAGTTCAGTCCTTCACCGCGGCGGTGACCGAATTAACGCGGGCTGTCACGAATCGCTACGCATAATGATTCCGCACAGTTGGCAAACCCGCTGAGAAGCGGCGACGCAAAGCCTCCGATCTTCCTGCCCTCGGGCAAAAGACAGCGGGGTTGCCCTCAGCGGAAAAGGTCCTCCTTCCGCGTCCCATGGGTCTGCCCGCGTGCGCCCCGAGCAATGCTCAGTTGGCCCACGAGGACGCATCATGAAGGCAAATTTCCCCAGTTCAGACCCCATCGGGCGGGCCGCTCGCCGCCTGCGCGGATGGTTGCCCGTCGTCACGATCGCCTGTCTGCTGTCCGCCTGCGGCGGCGGTGGCGGAGGCAGCAACAGCCCCGTCCCGGGTGGATCGACATCGACCATCGCCGGCGCCCCGCCGACCAACACGGTGACCGGCTCCATCACGTTCAAAGGCACGCCGCTGGCCGGCGTCACGGTCGTCGCCTACGACACGAATACGAATTCGGTGTTTCAGAATACGACCACCGACGCCGCAGGCCATTACAGCTTCGCAGGCCTGCAGACCGGTTGCAACTGTGTCCTCAACTACCAGCTGTTCGCAGCCAAGCCCGGTTATTCATTCCATCCCTGGCTGGCCTCGGATCCGCAATCCGCCCAGGCCGGCTACCAGTTCGATCCCTCGCCGCAGAACTGGTACGTCACTGGTGGGACGGCGCTGACGCGTGCCGACTACAACGGCGTCTTCACCAACCCCAACGGCGGCGCCGGCATCGTCTTCGATGTCGTCAACATCATGTCGGTGGTCGGCAATTCCGTCGTCGGCGCCAATTTCGATGCTTACGACGGCAGCAATCCGCCGGTGCGACTGGCCGCCACGGGTCAGCGCCTGAGCTATGCCGGCGGTGACGACGCGGCGGCCGGGAAGGGCGTCGCCTGGCCTGCGACGAGGTTCATCGACAACCAGGACGGAACGGTCACCGATCAGCTCAGCGGCCTGGTCTGGCTGAAGAACGCCGGCTGTTTCGCCCCCACCGCGTGGGCGAACGCGCTGGCCGAGGTGGGGCGACTGGCCAGCGGCGCCTGTGGCCTGGCGGATGGATCGAAGGCCGGGCAATGGCGGATGCCCAACGCCGTCGAACTCGAAAGCCTCGTCGACGTCGCCGCCATGGCGCCGGCCCTGACGCCGGGTCATCCCTACACCGACGTGGCCAGCGGGATCTACTGGACCTCGACCGCCTACTTCGGTGGCCAGCAGGGAACGACCAGCGCCTGGGCCGTCAACCTGGCCGATGGCAGCTACGTCAACGACTCCGTGCGCAATCTGATGGCCTCGTCACAGAACGGCGTCTGGGCCGTGCGGGGCACGGGCGGCGGCGCAGTGCAATTGCAGGCCAGCGGTGCCTACGTGCCTTTCGCGCCGGGCGACGACGGCAGCGCGCGCAAGGGCGCGCCGCTGCCGGCGCCGCGCATGCTCGACAACGGCAATGGCACGGTCACCGACACCTTGACGGGCCTCGTCTGGCTGAAGCAGGCCAACTGCATCCAGCAGCCCTGGGCCGCGGCGCTGGCGACGGTCGGCAAGCTGGCGCATGGGCAATGCGGCCTGAGCGACGGCTCCGCGGCCGGCGACTGGCGCATGCCCAATCGGCTGGAAATGCTGAGTCTCGCCGACCGCTCGCAGAACAACCAGGCCCTGTACTTCGACGAGAGCTTCGTCTCCGGCCAGCCGCCGATTCCTTCGCAGCCGGCCGCCTTCACGGGGATGGTGGCGTATCAGTACTACTGGACATCGACCACCGACGCGGCGTCCATCGATCAGGCGTGGACGGTGTTCAGCTGCGATTTCGGCGTCTACGGATTCCCCAAGAGCAGCGCGAGCTATACGCTTGCCGTGCGGTAGACAGCCGGCGCTGTTCGGCGCCGGCGGTGTCGATGGCGGCGCACGATCGCGCGAAGCCCCTGGTGCCGGCTTGTTCCCTCGATTGCCAGCGGCGGGCCCCGGGCCTACCGTCGGCGCGTGGACTTCATCAACCTGCCGCTGCTGGCCGCGGCGGCCGTGCTCTTGCTCAGCCTCGTGCTGGGCGTGGTCTCGACGCGCGCCGGTTTTCCCCTGCTGCTCGTGTTCCTCGTGGCCGGCGCCCTGGCCGGCGAGGACGGTCCGGGCGGTTATCGCTTCGACGACTTTGCGCTGAGCTTCTGGGTCGGCAACATCGCGCTCGCGGTGATCCTGCTCGACGGCGGCCTGCGCACCTCGTTCTCGCGTTTTCGCACCGGCCTGAAGCCTTCGCTGCTGCTGGCCACGCTGGGCGTGGCGCTGACCGCGGCGCTGACCGGCGCGTCGGCGATGTGGCTGCTCGACCTCGAATGGAAGCAGGGGCTGCTGCTGGGCGCCATCGTCGGCTCGACCGATGCCGCGGCGGTGTTCGCGCTGCTCAAGCGCTCGGGTGTCGTTCTCAACGAGCGCGTCAGCGCGACGCTGGAAATCGAGTCGGGCATGAACGACCCGATGGCCGTCTACCTGACGCTGGCGCTGATCGCCACAGCGGTCGGATCGGGCGCCGGCGGCGATGCCTGGCGCGTCGCCGTGCTGTCGTTGCTGCAGCAGTTCGGCTGGGGCGTGCTCCTCGGCCCGCTGGGCGGCTACGCGGTGTCGGCCTTCTTGAACCGCATGCCCAGGGACAGCGGCGAAGGCGGCATCGTGGCGCTGCTGATCGGCGCTGCGGGTCTGGGCGTATTCGCGGGCACCGGGCTGATCGGCGGGTCGGGATTCCTCGCCGTCTACCTTTTCGGGCTCATCGTGGCCAAGCGGGCCGCAACGCGCATCGGCGCGGCGTTGTCGGCGATGGACGGTTATGCCTGGCTCGCGCAGGCCGGCATGTTCCTGCTGCTCGGGTTGCTGGTGACGCCGTCGGCGCTGGCCCGGTCGGCCTGGCCCGCCCTCGGCGTGGCCTGCGTGCTGATGTTCATCGCGCGCCCGGTGGCGGTCTGGCTGTGCCTGGCGCCCTTCTTCCGCTTCCGGGCCCACGAGGTCTGGTTCATCGCCTGGGTCGGCTTGCGCGGCGCGGTGCCCATCGTGCTGGCGATCTTCCCGCTCATCGCCGGCGTGCCGCAGGCCATGCTGTTGTTCAACGTGGCCTTCGTCGTCGTGCTGGCCTCGCTACTGCTGCAGGGCACGACGATCGGCCTGGCGGCGCGCCGCTGCCGCGTCGCGCTGCCCTCGGCGGCCGACGAGCATGGGCTGCGCGCGGTGTTCGGCGATTTCTCGCTCGATGCGAATGCGCCGATCGGCAGCATCTGCAGCTTCTATGGCCTGCCCGAGCCGCCGCAGCCCGACCGCCCCGTCGCCGACTGGCTCGCGGCAGCGCTCGGGCGTCCGCCCATCGTCGGCGACCATCTACGCATCGGCCACGCCGACCTCAGCGTGCGGGCGATGGCGGGGCCGCGCATCACGGCGGTGGGGCTGAGGCTCGAGGGTGATGCCGACGCCGCTGTGGCCCCACCGCGCCGGCGTTGACCGACGCGGGCCGCTGCAGTCGTCAGTCGGGCCGCAGCGCCGTCGCGGTCGCCAGCAGATCGCAGACTTCGCCGTAGCCCAGATCGGCCCCGGACTCCAGCAGCGCCACGAACGCCTGCGGCGCCAGCGTCGCCGCGACGCCCGCGCGCGCCTCGTCGTGCAGGCGCCCCAGTGCCGTCAGGCCCGGCGGCAGCGAGGGCGCCAACCCGGCGCGCATGCGCGCCGCGGCGTCGAAGGCACGAAGCCGCATCAGCGCCGACAGCCGGGTAGTTCCTCTACACCTTGGCGCTCTTCGTTCCGAGTAGTGCAGCGGGGCCCCAGGGCATCCAGGCAAATCCCGTTGGCAGTGAGCACAGTTACACAATGTTTCAGCTTTCGGCGCGACCGGCGGCCAGCCGAGTCAAGGCGTCAGAGCGGCATGCCCGGCGCGCAGCCAGCCCATCGCATCGGCGACCCGATCAGCGCGAATTTCACCGGGTACCTCAGTCCCCGACAAATTGACGGCGCTGCAAACGGTCGTTCAGGTCATGGATCAGCCCAGTGCGGGGCTATGACCGGACACAGCATTGGCGGACCACTGACCAGCGGCCGAAGAACGGAGCCGAGTTCTTTCTGTTTCGTGGCCTAGTGCTGCCAGGCGGCTTCTGCGGCATCGTCCGCGCCATCGCGCAGAGGCCGTGCTCGGTGTCGAGAATGATTACGTGTGAGTACTTGTCGCCTTGAATCAAGTGTGCCAATATTTCCATTCAACTGCCCTTGCCGTCGAATGAAAGGCGATCTACAGTTGTCTCGTGGATTCAACTATTGCGACTGTTTCATTCAAAGACCTGCTCGCGAAGCTGCCGCGCGGCGAGCCGCTGAGCACCGCCGAGCTGCAGTCTCGCGGGCTGAGCGCGTTTCGGGCGTCGGCGCTGGCGCGCAGTGGCTGGCTCACGCACCTGGCGCGCGGCGTCTACATGCTGCCCGGCGACACGCTCGCGCGCGCCGGCTGCCTGGCCTTCCTGTCGACGCAGACCCCTAACTTCCACGTCGGCGGGCGGACCGCGCTGGCCTGGCGCGGCGTGCGTCAGAACCTGGATTTTCGGGAACACCTGAACCTCTGGGGTGACAAGCCCAGAGTCATGCCGGACTGGTTCACGCAGCGTTTTCCGGCCAGCTACCAGGGCACCCAGCTGTTCGACGCCGGCCTGGCCCAGGGCTTCGGACTGCAGCCGCTGCCGGCGGGCGACGCCAGGGTCCGGGTGTCGGTGCCCGAGCGAGCCCTGCTGGAATTACTCAGCGACGTGGGCAAATCGCAATCGCTGGCCGAGGCCACCGACCTGGTCGAGAACCTGGCCGACCTGCGTCCGAAGGTCCTGGGCGAACTGCTGTCGCACACCACCCGCATCAAGGTCGTTCGCCTCGCGGCGCAGCTGGCTGCACGGCTGCAGCTGAGCTGGGCCCCGCTCGCCGCCCAGCACAGCGAGCGCATCGGCGGCGGCGCGCGCTGGATCGCGGTGACCCGCACCGGCGAACGACTCGACTTGAAGCGAGCATGAATCCGAGTTACGTCGCGACGGTTCGGCTGCTGCTGGCGGTCGCTCCCACCGTCTTCGCCTCCGAGCGATTCGCGATGAAGGGCGGAACGGCAATCAACCTGTTCGTGCAGGACATGCCGCGGCTGTCGGTCGACATCGACCTCGTTTTCGTCAACCACGGCCTCGACCGCGCGCAGGCGCTGGAAGCCATCAGCGGCCAACTCGCTGAGGCGAAAGCGGCACTCGAGCGCCGCGGGTACCGCGCGCACCTGCCTGCTCATGCTCAGGGCGAGGAGGTCAAACTCGTCGTCAGCGACGGCGCAGTCCAGGTCAAGGTCGAAGTGAATACGGTCTTCCGCGGCACCGCGCTGCCCGTCGAGTCACGGCCGCTCGTCGAAGTCGCACAGGATCTGTTCACCACCGGCGCGGTGTTGCCGCTGCTCGCGACAGCCGAGCTGTACGGCAGCAAGCTGGTCGCTGCAATGGACCGTCAGCACCCGCGCGATATCTTCGACGTCCAGCAGATGCTGGAACGATACGGCTGGTCGGAGTCGTTCATCGACTGTTTCGTCGTCTACCTGGCCGGACACAACAGGCCGGTCCACGAGGTCCTTTTCCCGGCCTCGAAGCCGCTGGAGCCGGCATTTACCAACGAGTTCGCGGGAATGACGCGCGACCCCGTTGCACTGGACGCCCTGGTTCAAATCCAGGCGCTGTTACTGCGGGAGTTGCCGCGCCGTCTGACTCGGGTGCACCGGGATTTTCTGCTGTCGCTCGTGAAGGGCGCGCCGGCCTGGGATCTGATGCCGATGCCGCATCTGCGCGAGTTGCCGGCGCTGCAATGGAAGTTGATCAATCTGGCCAAGCTCCAGATGCGCCATTCGCAGCGATTTGCGTTGCAGCATGAATTGCTCGCCGAACGCTTCGGCCAGCTTGAAGCCTGAAGGTGTTCAGGCTCATGGACCCAGCCATCGCGAGCGCCTCCTATCCCTGAGGAGTCTTGGCGAGCCGGCGGCATACATTGAACGGCGGAGTGCCAGGTGCAAGTGACGACCCTCTTCTGCTGTTCACGGACTAGGATGGCTAGCCTTAATGCAGTCGCTCGCGCCGGGGTTATGGCTGGGTCTGTCAACAGATCAGCGGTACTTCCGCCCAAATACTGTGAAGGCCTAAGGGTGTTCGAAAGGCTCAGAGCGGCAGGCGGGACGCACTCCGAACGCTGAGCGTCGCGCGTGGCAATGCCGTCAAGGCCGAGACCCAGGTCGTGAATCAACTTTGAGCGCTGCTTGCCGGTGCGTCATCATTCTTTCGGGGCTTGATTCGGACGGCGAAACCAGAGCACTGCGTTGCGGCCTGCGAAGCCCGCCTAGAGCACAATGAAAAGGCCCCCTTCCTGGCCAGCCTGATGACGGCGCTTCCACTGTTGGCGAAATGCTGCAATGCGCTACATGATGAATTTTGTGAACACGACAGGCCACTTCAGCGCATGACGACGCCGGCAGCCCCCAGGCTTCTCGGACGCTACGGAGTTGGGACTCAGAACGCGGCGACATTCCCAGTCACGGCTGGGGACAAGCCAATCTGATTTGTGTTCGGTATGGATGCGATGCTCGGGCGACTGATGGCTCAATTCAAGTTGCCGTGGCTGGGCACATCCCCCCAATCCGCGGCGCTATTTGGCGTTGACCCCTGGGGTCGTTCTTTTCTCATTTCCCCTTTCTCCGCATGTTCGGGTTTCTGTGGGTTGGCGCAAAAAACGTTTATACGTAGTGTGAGCAGCAACATCAGAGGGGGTCAGCAATGGTCAAGATTCGGTGGATTTGCCAACTCGGGTCGGTCTCTAGGATGAGCCACCGGGTGCTGTGTGCTCCTTTCGCAACTCCCGCCCCTTGCACGCTATCAGGGGGAAGGCTCCGGGTGAATGCCAAGACCCCGTCGGGGTCCGGCCCCAACGCCGCTTCGGTGGCTAATGCGTTTCATTGGGTTCGTATGGCCTGCGCAATTTGTGTGGATCATGCGCGTCTGGCGGTTTTGGCGGGCTTTGCCTTCACGCTGAGCGCCGTGTTGTGCGGTTCGCCAGCATGGTCGTTCAGCTTGAACGATACGGGCCACGGCGGGATCACCCGCGACGCCCTCAACGTCGCGTCCGTTGTGGTCGACGGGCAAACGCTGAAATTCACGGACCGCGCCAAGGAAGAGGTCAAGGACGCCAACTTCGACGTCGATTGGCACCAGTTCTCGCCTTCGTTCCATTTCGACAACGAAAACCTCGGCACCGGGACCGCGCGGATCAATGCGCTCAAGGAAGACGTCATTGCCCAAGCCAAGGGAGGGAACGGTAATGCGGCGCGCAAAGCCTTGGGCGGTGCACTGCACACGATCCAGGACTTTTTCGCCCACTCCAACCAGGCCGACGGGAGCCTGGCGGTGCCGAATTTCGGCGTGGACGTTCTGACGCCCCTGCCGACCACTATGGCGACGTGCACGGGTACGTTCCTGAATCCCGGGTCCGTTTTGCTGACCGGTGCGGGGCTAACGAGCGGCTATTTCATCCCATTTTGCCAACCCCCCGGAGGCAAATGCAAGCACGGCGCGGCCATCTGCCCAGGCATCGCCAAGGACGCGGACACCCACCCGTTTCACAACGTGGCCTACGGCAGCGCGGTGACCGCATCGGTCCGGTTCATCCAGTCGATCCTGACCGATTCGCGCATGTCCTCGGACCCCAAAGCGATCAAGCGCCTGCTGGACATCCGCCCGCAGATCGGTGCGGCGATCGACGACACGGGCAGCATGGGCCCCGTGATCGGTGGAGTGGCGGCTGGCGTGGCGAACATCGTCAACAGCGTGCAAGGGACCCCGGACGAACCCGACAAGTACCTGCTGGTCCGGTTTGGTGACCCGAGCGTGGGCCAAGGCATGGTGTTCAATTCCTCGGCGAGCTTCATCTCCGCCGTGCAGAGCATCGTTCCCAATGGGGGCGGCGACTGCCCGGAACTGTCCATGTCGGGAGCGTACAACGCAGTGGTTGCGGCCGAATACGACAGCCGGATCTTCATCTACACGGACGCCAGCTCCAAGGACGCAGGACAGTTGGGGGCCGTGGCGAACCTGGCCACCCAGAAGCGGGTTCAGTTGACCACGATGCTCTCCGGCAGCTGCTCCCCCTATGATCCGACGTACTTCGAGCTTGCCCGCCGAACCGGTGGACAGGTCTTCATCACGACCCGATACGAAACCGGTGCCACGCTGGCGAACTTGATTCGCCCGCTGGTGCGCAACGACGTCCATCTCCTGTTCCAGGGCAACCTGCAATTGGCGGGCAACGCCGTTGTCCCGATTCCCGTCGACGACTCGGTACAGCAGGCGATCTTCTCCATCGGCATGATCACCAAGGGGGCGATCGCCGTTCGCCGCCCCAACGGCACCTTGGTTCAGCCGGCCGACGCTGGGGTGACCATCACCGACACCGTGGGTGCTCGAACGGTTACGGTCAACGCGCCGACCCCCGGCAGTTGGGCGATCGAGATCGCCGGCACGGGGACCACCCTGGTGACCGCCACGGCGGCGACCCCGGCGTACCTGCACAAGTTTGAATTCGCCAAGATGGCGGGCCGCCCGGAGCACGAGGGCCTGTTTCCAATCGATGGGTTCCCTATCGCCGGCAAATTGCAGGCGGTGAGGGCGGTGATTTTCGGATCCTTGAGCCCTTCGGAATTCTCATTCCGTCGCCCCGACGGCACCGTGATCTCCCGGTTCAGCATGAGCCGGAACAACCCCCTGGCCGCCAACAACGAGGAGTTCGTGGGTGAGGTGACGCCGCCGGACGGCCCGTTCTTCGTTTACATCAGCGGCACGACCCCAGGTGGACAGCCATTCCTTCGAGCCGTTGCTGGCCAGAGCGTAGCTTCGAGCGTGGAAGTGAGGTTCGCTTCCGATCTGGTGTCTGTGCCCGCAGGCCGTACCACGGCCGTGGCCTTCAGCGTCACGAATCACGGGGCCGCCACGTCGTACGTATTGAGCGCGGTGGACAGCCGTGGCTTTCTCCTGGGCGGCCCTGCGTCGCCCGTGTCGCTTGGGCCTGACGAGACGCGGACGTTGACGGTCAACTTGGCGCCACCCCTGGCCACGGCTCCTGGGACCGAGTTTGCGCTGACCTTCACCGCCTCAGGGGGAACCGACGCCAGCACGAACGCGTCATCGCTCCTATTGACGGTCGATCCCGCCAACCGTGATCCGGTTTGCAGCGCGGCCGCGGCCAGCCCGAACATCATCCGCAAGGTGAACCACAAGATGACGCCGGTTTCCATCGTCGGCGTGACCGACGCAGACAACGACCCGGTTCAGATCACCGTGGTTGCGATCAGCCAGGACGAGCCCCTCACCGGTGATGGATCGGGCAACACGTCCTTCGATGCGCTGGGCGTCGGCACCAACGCGCCGCAGGTGCGGGCCGAGCGGTCGGGACAGGGCGATGGCAGGGTCTATCGCATCGCCTTTCATGCAAAGGACGGGAAGGGCGGGCAGTACTCGGGCAGCGTCCGCGTTGAAGTGCCACATGACAACCGCGCATCGGCGCGCGAGACCGCCGGGGGGGTGAACTCGGCCGTGTTCTGATGCCCCATTCATGCTGCCGATTTGAGGGGATCCCTAGAATTGGGGCGCGGACAACATGGCTTTGAGAGTGGGTAGCATGACGGGATTCACCGGGGGCTCGGGCTGGGGGCGCATCCATCTTGCACCCCTGGTCATCTTCCCCGTGGCGCTCGTCGCGATCGCGGCCCGAGCCCTGTGGATGAACGATCCCCGGGAGTTGTTCATGTCCCCGATCTCCGCGGCCATGATGACCGCAGTGGGCTACCCTTTGGCCTCACTCGCCATTTGGCTCGCTCGCCGATTCCTGCCGCGGCTCACAGAATCCGGCGCCAGTGCCTCTGCCCTCGCGGGGGTGGTCACGGCCGAAGTCGCGTTCTGGTCCTTGATTCACCCATGGTGGCAGCGGGACTTCTCTGCTCCCTTTATGGCCATCCTCATCGCGGCTTTTGGTCTCGCGGTGGGCCTTGTGCTAAGCATTCATCGGGGCTGAAGAAAGCATCCAAAGATCTATTTGGAGCGCCATTTCATTAGGAGGCGCAACACGCTACTCCCAAACCGCTCCCACCAGGCTTCCCGCTGCTCGACAGACTCGCGCCTTTCGGCTTCCGATGCCCGTTTATCGAAGCGGCTTCTCCTCGGGGAGAACCTCAGAGCACAACCGAGCTGCCGCTGTTGGCCTCATGCGAAGACTCCAGACGAGCCTCCCGAATGCTGCCGATAACGATCAGCTTCTGGCCAGTAGCCGCTACAGGACGTCGGTGGACATCCTTACCTGCGGCCGGCCTGAATAGGTCAATGGAAATCTTCGTCGCGCTGGTGGCGAGCACCGATCACGAGTACCAACTCGGGCGAGCGGATGTCGAAGCGCAGGACGTAGCCGGTCGTGCCGAACGGATGATGAGTTCGCGCAGCGTCGACCAGGCACCGACCTTGCGGTAGCTGTAGGGCGTCGTCGACAGGTGGCTCAGTGCCGCTTGTCGGATGACCTTGATCGCCTCGTCGGCCACATCGAGGTCCTCGAGCGTTTCTGCACGATCGAGCAGGAATTCGTACAGCCGTACCAGATCGTCTTCAGCGCCTGGCGTGAACTCGACGGCGTAACTCATCCGCCCAGTTGCTTGCGTCGCTTCGCGAGCTTGGATTCGAGCTTGGCGATGACCTGGTCGGCGGGGATGGACACCCCTGTGCGCTCGTACTCGGCCAGGGAGGCTTCGCAGCGCGCAGCGAAGTCGGTCTGAACGCGCCGGTACTCGACGGCGTTGCGCACGGCGGCCTCGATGAAGTCGGTCAGGGTTTCGCCCGGGCGAAGCACCGCGTCGAGGCTGGCACGCAGCGCGGCCTCGACACGGACTTGGGGGATGACGGCGTCTCTCATGGCGCCATCGTAGTGCAGGCGCACTACGTACTCAACTCCCGTTGCGCAGCGGGCCGAACTTTTGCAGGGTCCCCTCAGGGCCGACTCTGTCGAGCCGCGCCAGCGCCGCATCAAGCCCGCACTTCGTGACCCGGCTTAGCTCCGCCGCTTCGCCGCCCCTGACTTGCGTTTCGGCACTTCCTCGATGCCCAGCCGCAGCTGGTCCATATAGTCGGCCCAAGCCTGCAGCATCCCGCGCCGCTGGTCGACGAATTCGGTGCGGTTGTAGGCCCGTCCCAGGCTGTCGCGAACCGAGTGCGCGAGTTGCGCTTCGATAACCTCCGGGCTGAACCCCAGCCGCTAGTGCGGCATCGTCCGCGCCGTCGCTCGGAATCCGTGACCCGTCACCTCGTCGGCCGGAAAGCCCATCGCGCGCAGCGCGGCGATGATCGTGGCGTCGCACATCGGCCAGTCGTGGTGGCGCTCGCCGCGAAACACCATCGTCCCGCCGCCGGTCAGCAGGCGCAGTTCGCGCAGCACCGCCACCGCTCGGCGCGGCAGTGGCACCAGGTGCGGAGCGCCGTGCAGCTTCGCCTGCAACTGGCCCTTCATGCGCAGCGACGGCACCGTCCACAGCGCGGCATCGAGGTCGATTTCGGCCCATTCGGCGCGGCGCAGCTCGCCCGGGCGCAGCAGCAGCATCGGCGCCAGCTTGAGCGCCGCCCGCACCACCGGCGTCGCCGCGTAGCCGTCGCAGGCGCGCAGCAGTTCGCCGAAGCGCTTCGGGTCGGTGATGGCCGGGAAATGCTTGGGCTCGGGCCGGCGCAGCGCGTCCTTGAAGTCGCGCGCCGGGTTCGCCGTGGTCCGCCCCGTGGCGACCGCGTAGCGGAAGACCTGGCCGCAGGTTTCGAGCACGCGATGGGCCGTTTCGATCACGCCGCGGGCCTCGACCCGGCGCAAGACCTCGAGCAGCTGCACCGGCGTGATCGAGGCCACCGGCGCGCTGCCCAGGTACGGGAACACGTCGGACACGAGGCGGGCGATCACCTTGTCGGCATAGCCCTTGGCCCAGCCGCTGCGCTTGACCTCGAACCACTCGCGCCCGACCGCTTCGAACGAATCGAGGGCCGGCAAGCCCTGCTTCACCCGCTCGTCGGCTTCGCGGGCCTTGGCCTGGACGACGCGCTGGGCCTTGCGCTCGCCGCTCGGGTCCAGCCCCTCCTCGACCTTCTGGCGCGCCGCGTCGGCCTTGCGCCGCGCGATCGCCAGCGTCGTCGACGGGTAGGTGCCGAGCGAGATCGTCTTGCGTCGGCCCTCGAACGTGTAGTCCAGGCGCCAGCCATGGGCGCCGCCGTTGACCTGCAGCAGCAGGTACAGCCCGTCGCCGTCGCTCAGCCGCCTGCGCCCATCGCCGCTGCGCACGGCCTTGATCGTGGCGTCCGAGGGGATGAGGATGCGCGGCATGCAGTAACTTTTCGCGCCGATCGGCGGCGCGGACCAGTTACTGCAAAAGTTACTGCGTCACAGTCACAGCCAAGATCGCAAGAAATCCTGCGACACAAGGGCGGACAACAAAAAAACCCTAGAGCGTTGATTCTCAAGGGCTTTTTGGACGTTGCGGGACGTTCTTGGACGCCGTGGAACAGTAACTTGGTGGCCTGGGGCGGAATCGAACCACCGACACGCGGATTTTCAATCCGCTGCTCTACCAACTGAGCTACCAGGCCTTTGGGGAGCCCGCCATTATAGCGGGCGCTAGGGTCACGATCCGCCGCGCTTGTTGCGCGTGAGATCGACGCCCAGTTGCTTGAGCTTGCGGTACAGGTGCGTGCGCTCGAGCCCGGTCTTCTCGGCCACGCGCGTCATCGAGCCGCCTTCCTTGGCCAGGTGGAACTCGAAGTAGCTCTTCTCGAACGAGTCGCGCGCCTCGCGCAGCGGGCGGTCGAGCTGGAAGGTCTGCTCGGCGCGCGGCCCTTCGCCGGCCGCCGACAGGGCACCGGCGCCGCCCGCGGCGGCCCCGCCGATGCCGCCGCCCGCGGCGCCGCCCGGGTTGGCGCCATCGCTCGCGTAGTCGGCCGCACGCGGGTCGGCCAGCGCCGCGGCCAGCCGCTGCGTCGGCTTGATCAGCGCCTGCTCCACCGCGCGCAGCAGCTTCTGCAGCGTGATCGGCTTCTCGAGGAAGGCGCTGGCGCCGTACTTCGTCGCCTCCACCGCCGTGTCGATCGTGCCGTGGCCGCTCATCATGATCACCGGCATCGAGAGCTGCCCCGCCGCCGACCATTCCTTGAGCAGCGTCACGCCGTCGACGTCGGGCATCCAGATGTCGAGCAGCACGAGGTCCGGGCGCAGCGACTCGCGCACCAGCCGCGCCTGGGCCGCGTTCTCGGCCAGCTCGACGGTGTGTCCCTCGTCGGCCAGGATCTCGGACAGCAAGGCCCGGATCCCCAGCTCGTCATCGACTACCAGTATTGTTGCCATTCGCTTGAGTGCGCCCGGTTCAGAGCGCCCTGTTGTCCGCAGCCGGCACGGCGCCGGAATCGGCCCCGGGCGTCGCCGGGGGCGCCTGGGGAACCGCACTTTCGGCCGCCTCGGCGGCGAACTTTGAAAATGATAGCGAAACGCGGGCCCCGGTCACCGGACCGTCGCGCTCGTCGCCGACGTGAATATTGGCCGCCCGCACCCGCGCCCCATGCTCGTCGGCGATCTTCTTGACCACCGCCAGCCCCAGCCCCGTGCCCTTGGTCTTCGTCGTCACGTAAGGCTCGAACGCGCGCTTGAGCACCTTGTCGGCGAATCCCGGCCCATTGTCGATCACCGTCAGCCGCACGGCGCGCAGCTCGCCATGCTCGCCGCGCGCCGCCGAGGTGATGAGCTCGACCTGGCCGTCGGGCCGGTCGGCGACGGCGTCGAGTGCGTTCTGCACGAGGTTGTGGATGACCTGGCGCAGCTGCGTCGCGTCGCCGAGGATGGCCGGCAGGTTCGGCGCCAGCCGGAGCTTCAGCAGCCCGTTGTCCAGCGCCTGGCCGTAGAGGCCCACGACCTCCGACGCCAGGGCGCTGAGGTCGAGCGCGCGCATCGTCGCCGCCGGCAGCCGTGCGTAGTCGCGGAACTCGTTGACCAGGGTCTGCATCGCGTGCACCTGGCTGACGATGGTGTTGACCGAGCGCTGCAGCAGCGCCTGGTCGTTGCCCTCGAGCTTGTGGCCCAGGCGGTGCTGCAACCGCTCGGCCGAGAGCTGGATCGGCGTCAGCGGGTTCTTGATCTCGTGCGCCAGCCGCCGCGCCACCTCGCTCCACGCCGCCGAGCGCTGCGCCGAGACGACCTCGGTGATGTCGTCGAAGACCATCAGCCGGCTCTCGCCCGGCAGGCTCGCGCCGCGCACCAGCAGCGTCAACGTCGCGCCGTCGCCGCGCTGCAGGTCGAACGATTCCTGCCACTGGTCGCGCTCGCCGGCCTCGGGGCTGGTGGCCAGCAGCTCGAAGCGCTGCTCGACGCCGCGGCTGAACTGCTCGAGGTCGGGCAGCTCCGACAGCCGCTTGCCGCGCCACGACGCCAGCGGGCGCTGCAGGATGCGCGTGGCGCCGGGGTTGACGGTGTCGATATGGCCCTCGCGGTCGAACACGATGACGCCGGCGGTCAGCGTGTCGAGGATGGTCTGCAGCCGCGTGCGCGCGCCCTCGAGCTGGGCGATGCCGCGCTGCACCTGCTCGCGTGCCTCGGCCACCTGCGCCGTCATCGCCGCGAAGCTGCGCGTCAGCCCGCCGAGCTCGTCGCTGCTCGGGAACACCGGCTTGGCCGTGAGGTCGCCGGCGGCGACCTGGCGCACGCCGTCGGCCAGCATCAGCAGCGGCCGCGCGAGCTGGTTGCCGAGCACGATGGCCAGCAGCACGGCGGCGAAGACGGCCAGGATCAGCGCCAGCGTCAGCGTGCCGACGTACATGCGGCGCAGGCTGTCGCGGGCCAGCGCGCGCTGCTGGTATTCGCTGTACGCGTTCTGCACCGCCAGCGCGTTGGCGGCCAGCTTGCGCTGCAGCGGCTCGACCACCATCAGGTAGCGATCCTGCGCCGGCGAGAGGTCGGTCGCGGTGTGCGGGATCAGCGCCAGCGCGCGCATGCGCGGCCCGCCGTGCGGCGAGCCCAGCGTCTCGTCGTCCAGGCCCTCGATGCGACTGGCACGGCCCTTGGCGCGCGCCTGCGCCAGCAGCTCGGCGTCGGGGCGGTCGGGGGCGATGGCCTCGGGCCCGGCGCTGAAGAGCACGCGGGCGGCGCCGTCGGCGTCGACGGCGATGACGCCGATCTGGCTCGCGCCGAGCTGTTCGCGCAGCCGCTCGAGCAGCAGCGGCGCGGTGCCGGGGCTGGCCTCGGAGACGCGCTCGGCGGCGTAGCCGGTCTTCGTCGCGAGGTCGATGCTCAGCGTGTCGAGCGTGCCCTTGCCCAGCGCCAGCCCGGCGTCGAGCGCGCCGGCCACCGTGACGTCGAACCAGGCCGAGATGCTGCGCGAGACGAACTGGTAGGAGACGGTGTAGATGACGAGGCCCGGCAGCAGGCCGACGAGGGCGAAGATGCCGGCCAGCTTGATCAGCAGCTTGCTGCCGAACTTGCCGCGCCGCGAGCGCTTGACGAGCCGCAGCGCGACGAAGGCGATGACCATCGCCAGCAGCACCGCGACGGCGGCGTTGACCCAGAAGAGCCAGAAGAAATGCCGTTCGTAGAAGCCGCCGCCCTGGGTCGCGAACGAGACGACGAAGGCCAGCACCAGTGCCGCGCCGGTGCCGGCCAGGCTGGCGACGATCCAGCCCCAGCGCGTCGATGAGGTCATGGCGACGTGCCGAGTTCGACCTTGAACACGCGCGAGACGCCCACCGCCCAGTCGCCCTGGCCGGTGAGGCCGTTGAGGCCGAACTGCATCGGCCCGGGCAGCTGCGAGGTGTCGAGCTTGTAGCTGAATTCGATGTAGTAGCTCTTGTCGAGGTCGAGCTGCGAGAGGTCGGCGAGCTTCCAGCTCGCGCTGCGCGAGGCCGAGGTCAGCGCCTCGCCCAGCGTCGCAAAGGTCTGGTTGAGGCCGCCGAGGCCGACGCGCCAGTTGCCGGTCAGCGGCTGGTAGGCGACGCGCCACGAGCGCGTGACGCGCGCGACGCGTTCGTCACGCCAGTACCAGCGCTTGCGGAACAGCTCGGCATCGGCGACGAAGTACAGCGGCACGCCGCGCTGCAGCGCCTCCTCGACGGTGCGCGGCAGGCTCACGCGGGCGCTGAATTCGAGGTTGAGCGCGCCTTCGGCGCGGCTGGCGTGCAGCGACGCCAGTTCCACCCCCTGCGCCGGCACCCGCTGCGCCAGCAGCAGCAGCAGGCAGACGAGCGCCAGCCGCAGAGCCTGCAGCAGGCCCTGCGTATCGTGGCGGCGGACCAGCGGCGGGTGCATGGGCGATCGGTGGCGCTGGCTTCAGGTCTTGCGGATCAATGCGTAATAGAACCCATCCTGGAGCATGGCTGAACGGCCACCCATTCCGGGGGCCCCATTGTCGGGCAGCGGCAGGATATGACCCGGCGACTGCGGCTCCAGCGAGGCCGCAGCCGGGCCCTGGCGTTGCAAAAATGCGTCGATCTGGTGCCTGCCCTCGGTCTGGAAGATCGAGCAGGTCGCGTAAAGCAGCCGCCCGCCGGGCTTGAGCAGCGGCCACAGCGCTTCGAGGATCTCCGCCTGCACGCGCGCCAGCGCGTCGACGTCGTCGCCGCGGCGCAGCCAGCGCACATCGGGGTGGCGGCGCACGATGCCCGAGGCGGTGCAGGGGGCGTCGAGCAAGATGGCGTCGAACGGTCGCCCGTCCCACCAGCCCTGCGGCGAGCGCGCGTCGCCGGCCTTGAGTTCGGCGCGCAGTTGCAGCCGGTTCAGGTTGTCCTGCACGCGGGCCAGGCGCACGGGGTCGCTGTCGAGCGCCAGCACGTCGAGGTCGGCCAGCTCGAGCAGATGCGCCGTCTTGCCGCCGGGGGCGGCGCAGGCGTCGAGCACGCGGGCCTTGGGTGCCAGGGCGGCGCCGTCGAGCAGCAGCGGCGCCGCGCGCTGCGCCGCCGCGTCCTGCACCGAGACGACGCCGTCGGCGAAACCCGGCAGCTGCTGCACGGGGCAGGGCGGGTCGACGATGACGGTGTGGCTGGCGCGCGCCTGGCCGGGGCCGCCGAGACCGGGCGCCTCGATCAGGGTCGCCGCGCGGCCCAGCGCCGCCAGCCCCTGGACATAGCTCTGGCCGGTGCCGCGGCGGGCGTTGACGCGCAGCGTCAGCGGCGGGCGCCGGTTGGCGGCCTCGAGCAGGCCCTGCCATTGCGCCGGCCAGTCGCGGCGCACGCGCTCGATCCACCACAGCGGGTGGTTGTAGGCGCCCAGCGGGCGATGCTTGACGGCGGCGACGAGCGCGTCGCGCTCGCGCAGGAAGCGCCGCAGCACGGCGTTGACGAAGGCCGCCGCGGCCGGCGTGCGCTGGCGCGCCGCCGTCACCGCCTGGTCGACGAGCGTGTGCTCGGCATAGGGCGGCGGCTCGCCCGGCCACAGCAGCGCCAGCGCCGTCACCAGCAGCGCATCGACGTTGGGCGGCGGCGCCTTCGGCGCGAGCAGGCCGCGCAGCTCGGTCGCGCTGCCGAGCCAGCGCAGCGCGTGGAAGCTCAGCGCCTGCACGCCGGGGCGCGACTCGACCGGGCAGCGGGCGAGCCAGTCGGTGAGCGAGCGCCCACCGCGCACCGCCTGCACGGCATCGGCGGTGAGGTCGAGCAGGCGCGAGAGGGCCGGAGACGGGTGGGATGCGCTCATCGGCCGCAGTCTATGCGCCCGGCGCGAGCGCAAACCGGCGCCGCGGCGCACAATCGCCGGCCCATCGACGACCAGACCGCCATGCCCCGCCGACTCAGTACCGCACCCGCCGCCGGCACGCGCATCTTTCGCAGCGAGGAGGAACTCGCCGGCCTGCCGGCCAGCCAGCGCATCCGCTACCGCCTCGTCGAGGCGAACCGCCGCTACCACGCCAACGACAACATCGCAGACTGCATCCGCGCCGGCGAGCTCGACGAGCTCAAGACCGAGGTGCAGGCGAAGATGCAGGCGCTGCTCGAGGCGCTGGTGATCGACACCGAGAGCGATCACAACACCAACGAGACGGCCAAGCGCGTGGCGAAGATGTACATCGAGGAGGTCTTCCGCGGTCGCTTCCACGAGATGCCGGCGGTCACCGAGTTCCCCAACGTCGAGCGGCTGAACGAGCTGATGATCGTCGGCCCGATCGCCGTGCGCAGCGCCTGCAGCCACCATATCTGCCCGATCTTCGGCAAGGTCTGGATCGGCATCCTGCCCAACGAGCACAGCAACCTGATCGGGCTGTCGAAGTACGCCCGCATCGCCGACTGGATCATGAGCCGGCCGCAGATCCAGGAGGAGGCGGTGATCATGCTCGCCAACGAGCTGCAGCAGCGCGTGCGCCCCGACGGCCTGGCGATCGTCATGGAGGCCGATCACTTCTGCATGCATTGGCGCGGCGTCAAGGACAGCGAGTCGGCGATGACGAACAGCGTCATGCGCGGCGCCTTCCTCAAGGACGCGAGCCTGCGCCGCGAATTCCTGTCCCTGCTGACGCGCAAGAAAGGCTGAGACGACGCCATGCTGGTTCGACTTCTCTACGCCAGCCGCGCCGCGGCCGGCACCAATGCCGAGACGCAGGCGGCGATCCTGCATCAGAGCAAGGCCCACAACCCGGTGCAGGGCATCACCGGCGTCCTGTGTTTCAGCGAAGGCATCTACATGCAGGTGCTCGAGGGTGGGCGCGGTGCGGTGAATGGGCTCTACGGTCGCATCCTGCGCGATCCGCGCCACCGCGATGTCGAATTGCTCAGCTACGAGGAGATCGGCGAGCGCCGCTTCGCCGCCTGGTCGATGGGGCAGGTCAATCTCGGCCGCCTCAACCCGGCGCTGGTGCTCAAGTACTCCGAGCGGCCGACGCTCGATCCCTACGCCGTCTCGGGCCAGGTCTCGATGGCGCTGTTCATGGATCTCGTCGCCACGGCGGCCATCGTCGGCCTGCCCTGAGGGCCACCGTGCCGGTGCGGCCTCAAATGCGGCCCGCGGCGGTGAAGCCGAAGGCCGGCGCGATCAGCCGCGTCGGGAGCAGCGCGATCGCCTCGTCGTAGCTGCGCGCGGTCTCGTTGAAGAGCTGGCGCGCGAAGGACAGCCGCGCATCGGCCTCGCGCCAGGCGGCGGCCTGCGCTTTCGGCTCGGCCAGCGCCTCGGCATCGGCGCTGTGCTCGAGCAGCGCGAAGACGCGGCTGCTCGCCGCGGCCAGTGGCGCCTCGGCGGCGAGCCAGGCGCTGGCATGCGCCGGCAGCAGCGGCTTGGCACCCATGCGCTGCGCCGCCGCGCCGGCCTCGGTGAGCGCGGCCTGCATCGCGTCGAGCGCGCCCTGTTCGGCCGCCAGCGGCTCGCGCAGGCCGGCCAGCAGCGCGTCGGCGGCGCGGCGGCGCTGCTGCAGCGCCTCGTCGACCTTGACCCAGGCCTGGATCACCGCGTTGCGCAGCGCCAGCAGCCGGTTGTAGGCGCCCAGGATCCAGAACACCGCCACCGCGGCGAACGCCAGCGCGACGATCTGCTCGCGGCTCAGCGAGACATCCATGGCGTCAGGACCGCACTTCGCCCTGGCCGAGCACGACCCATTTCAGCGAGGTCAGCCCCTCGAGGCCGACCGGCCCGCGGGCGTGGAACTTGTCGGTGCTGATGCCGATCTCGGCGCCCAGGCCGTATTCGAAGCCGTCGGCGAAGCGCGTGCTGGCGTTGACCATCACGCTGGCCGAATCGACCTCGCGCAGGAAGCGCATCGCCGCCGGGTGGTTCGTCGTCAGGATCGCATCGGTGTGGTGCGAGCCGTGGCGGTTGATGTGCGCGATCGCCTCGTCGAGGTCGTCGACGACCTTGATGCTGATCACCGCGGCGAGGTACTCGGCGTCCCAGTCGGCATCGACGGCGCGCACGACGCCCGGGCGCGGCCCGAGCAGCGCCGCGGCGCGCGCGCAGCAGCGCATCTCGACGCCCTTGGCGGCGAATATGTCGCCGATGCGCGGCAGGAAGGCGCCCGCCTGCGCGGCGTGCACGAGCAGCGACTCGGCGGCGTTGCAGGGGCTGTATTTCTGCGTCTTCGCGTTGTCGGTGACGCGCAGCGCGAGTTCGAGGTCGACCTCGGCGTCGACATAGACATGGCAGTTGCCGTCGAGATGCTTGATCACCGGCACCCGCGCCTCGGCGGCGATGCGCTCGATCAGCCCCTTGCCGCCGCGCGGGATGACGACGTCGACGAACTGGGGCATCGTGATCAGCAGGCCGACGGCGTCGCGGTCGGTCGTCGCGACGAGCTGCACCGCGTCCTCGGGCAGGCCGGCATCGGCCAGTGCCGCGCGCACCAGCGCGGCCAGCGCCATGTTCGAATGCAGCGCCTCCGAGCCGCCGCGCAGGATCGCCGCGTTGCCGCTCTTGATGGCCAGCGACGAGGCCTCGATCGTCACGTTCGGGCGGCTCTCGTAGATCATGCCGAAGACGCCCAGCGGCACGCGCATGCGGCCGACGGCGATGCCGCTCGGGCGCCGGCGCAGGCCGTCGATCTCACCGATCGGGTCGGGCATCGCGGCGATCTGCTCGCAGCCCTCGGCGACGGTCGCTATCGCCTGCGGCGTCAGCCGCAGGCGGTCGAGCATCGCCGGGGCGAGGCCGGCCGCACGAGCGGCGTCGATGTCACGGGCGTTCGCGGCGGCGAGTTCGGCGCCGGCGGCGCGCAGCCGAGCCGCGAGCGCGCGCAGCGCGGCGTCCTTGGCCGCGGTGCTCGCGGCGGCCATGCGCGTCGACGCGGCGCGCGCGGCGAGGCCGACATGGGCCATGTAGGCGGGGAGGTCGGTGGGGGTCATCGTGACGCGATTGTCCCAAATCGCGCCGCGACGCGACGGCTCAGATCGAAGTCACCGGCACCGGGCGTCCCGTCAGATAGCCCTGGATGAGCCGGAACCCCATGTCGCGGCAGACGGCGGCCTCGTCCTCGGTCTCGACGCCCTCGGCCAGCGGGACCGCGTCGAGGTCGATCGCTGCACGCACGAGGTCGCGCACCACGCGCTGCTCGATCGCAGGGGCGAGGTGGATGTTGCGGATCAGCCCCATGTCGAACTTGACGAACTGCGGCGGCACGTTCGTCAGCTCCTTCAGGCGCGACTGCCCGGCGCCGAAGTCGTCGTAGGCGAAGGGCACGCCGATGGCAGCCAGCTTGGCCGCGAGCTTGCGCATGCTGTCGACTTCCATCACCGCGGTCTCGTGGATCTCGACGACGATGTTCGGCGCCCCCGGCTGTTCGGTGAGCCGCTGCAGCGCGGTGAAGAAGCCGTCCTCGAACTGTTCCGTCGGGTGCGTGTTGACGAACAGCGGCTTGCCCCGCAGGCGCGGCGCGATCGCCGCCACGCCCCAGCTGCGGAAGGCCTCGCTGAGTTCGGCCTCGCGCCGCAGGCGCTGCGCGAGCTGGAAGAGGTGGATGGGCGAGGCCGGCAGCACCGGGTGCGTCGAGCGGCCGAGCAGTTCGTAGGCGAAGACGTGGCCGTCGGCGGCGTCGACGATGGGCTGCGCCGCCGCCGAGAGCCCGCGCCCGCGCAGCAGCTCCATGAATTCCTTCTGCATCGGCACGAACTTGTTCGACAGCACCATGCCGGGCGCCGTCGCGAAGGTCTTGTCGTCGTCGCTGTCGGCGGCCCGCATCAGCAGCGTCGTCTCCTGCGCGCCCACCCTGAATTCGGCGGTGCCGAAATGGATCACGTCGTTGTCTGCGAGCTGGCGCGGCCCGTCGATGCGCTCGCGGTTGACGTAGGTGCCGTTGGTGCTGCCGAGGTCGACGACGCGCAGACCGCCCGCGGGGTCGGCCTCGATCACCGCGTGCAGCCGCGACAGCCCGCGGGCGTCGACGACGAGGTCGTTGCCCGCATCGCGGCCGATGCGCAGCGGCAGTTCGGCCGCCTCGATCTTCTTGACGATCGGTATGCCGTCGGACGTGTGGCCTTCCAGGTACCAGTTATTGCCCATCGACACCCCCGACTTTCGACCTGAGATTCACTTTAATCCCGAACCGGTCCGAGCGGTGCCCGCGCCTCCCCCGCATAGAGGGGTCGCGCGCCGCGAAATCAATCGACGCGCGGCAGTTCTTCGCGGACGCGGTCGCGGTCGCCGAAATCGTAGTGCCACCACTCGAGGTCGATGCCGGCGAAGCCGCCGGCGCGCATCGCATCGCGCAGGCGGTCGCGCAGCGCCACCTGCGCCGGCGTCAGGCGGCCGCTGGCCAGCAACTCGGCATGCAGCGCCGGGTGCGAGGCCGGCGTCATCTCGTCGTAGCCGCTGCCCATGTCGAGCTCGGCGCCCTGGGCGTCGAGCAGCGTGACGTCCACCGCCATGCCGAAACTGTGGATCGAGCCGCGATCGGGCGGCGCGAAATAGCGCGCCATCGGCGTGCCGGCGACATCGCGCCAGATCGCTTCCTGCACGCGCTGCGGGCGCAGCGCGTCGAGCAGCCGCAGCCGCCAGCCCGGGTGGCGCGCGGCGAGCCAGGCGGCTGCCGCATCGAGCCCCTGTGCCGCCTCGCGCCGCAGCCAGGCGCAGTCGAGGTCGCCGTAGAGCTTGCGGCCGGCGAAGTTGTCGCTGCCGGCGTAGCGCAGGTCGACGTCGATGACGGCGCCGATGCGGCTGAAATCGGGGTGGCCGGGGATATCCTCGGCGCGTAGCGGCGCTGGTTTCGACACGCGTCGATGATATCGACCACCGCCTTGCGCACCGGAGACCGCCGTTTGTCGTTGTTCCTGCTCCACCCGCCGATCGCGCCCTGGGCCGTCGCCGACACCGAAGGGCTCGAGCTCTCGCTGCTGACCGACGCCGATCTCGACGCCGGCCGCGTCTTCGTGCGCACGCTGCCCGACAACGAGGAGCTGCTGACGCCGATGGTCGCCGCCGGCCGCAGCGGCGAGTTGCGGCGCTGGACGGCGCGCGTCGCCTGGGACCGCGGCAACGAGGTCACGCTGTATGCCTTCGTCGCCGTCGATGCCTACGGCGCGCATTGGCTCGCCGCCGACGGCCGCCATGCCCATGTGCCGCCCGAGAGCGTGCAGTTCCGCGCCCATCCCACGCAGCGGCCGCCCGACTGGGTGCGATCGCAGGTCTTCTACCAGGTCTTCCCCGATCGCTTCGCGCGCGGCGCCGCCGCGGTCGACCGCAGCGGCGAATGGCTGCACGGCCCGCGCCGCCTGCCCGTCGTGCAGCCGCCCTGGGGCGCGCCGGTCGACCCGCGCCACGCCGCCAACGCCTTCTACGGCGGCGACCTGCCGGGCCTGACGCAGCGCCTGCCGTATCTCGCCGACGAGCTCGGCGTCAGCGCGATCTACCTCAACCCGGTGTTCGCCGCGGCCAGCAACCACCGCTACGACACCAGCGACTACGGCGCCGTCGATCCGCACCTGGGCGGCGACGCCGCGCTCGCGGCCTTGCGCGCGGCCACGCGCGAGCGCGGCATGCGGCTGCTGCTCGACGCGGTCGTCAACCACACCGGCATCGACCACCCCTGGTACGACCGCTGGGGCCGCCATGCCGAGCCCGGCGCCGCGCAATCGACGCAATCGCGCTGGCGCGGGCATTACGCCTGGGACGAAGCCGGGCGCGTGCAGGGCTGGAAGGGCCACGAGGGGCTGCCGGTGCTCGATTACGCCTCGCCGGCCTTGCAACAAGACGTCTACGGCGCACCCGACGCGATCCTGCGCCGCTGGCTACGGCCGCCCTACGCGATCGACGGCTGGCGGCTCGATGTCGTCCACATGCTCGGCGAGGGCGCCGGCGCGCGCAACAACGCCCACCATGTGCGCGCGATCCGGCGCGCGCTGCGCGAGGAGAACGCCGACGCCTATGTGCTCGGCGAGCATTTCGCCGAGGCCACGCGCTGGCTGCAGGGCGACCAGGAGGACGGCGCGATGAACTACTACGGCCATGCCGGCCCGGTGCGCGCGTGGCTGGCCGGCATCGAACTCGCCGGGCGCCGGGTGCCGATCGCGACCGCCGCATTCGAGTCCTGGATGACGCGCGCCCAGGCCGCCATCCCCTACGCCAACCAGCTCGCCCAGCTGAACCTGCTCGACAGCCACGACACGCCGCGCCTGCTGACCGAACTCGGCGGCGACGTCGCGGCGATGCAGATCGCCGTGACGCTGCTGTGCACGCGGCCCGGCGTGCCCTGCATCTATTACGGCGACGAGATCGGCCTCGAGGGCGGCGCCGACCCCGATTGCCGGCGCTGCTTCGACTGGGATCGCGCGCATTGGAACACCGCGCTGTGGGCGCATTACCGCACCCTGGTGCGGCTGCGGCGCGAACGCGCCGAATGGGCCGATGGCGCGACGCTGACGCTGGCCCGAGGGCCCGACTGGCTCGTCTACGCCCGCTACACCGAGCACGCGGCGACGCTGGTCGCCGTCAACCGCGGCGCCGGCGCCGAGATCGAGCTGCCGCTGACCCGGCTGCCGCTGACCGTGGCGCGCTGGCGCCGCGTCGGCGGTGGCGACGTCGCCGGCGCCGGACTGCTGCGACTGACGTTGCCGGCGCGCGCCGGCGCCATCTGGCTCGGCTGAGCAGCATTCGGATACGCAGCGCAGCCGCAGACCCGCGAGAATCGCGCCCCGGAGGAGTCCCGATGTCCAGCCGTCCCCTGAATCCGCTGCCGCGCGCCGCGCTGGCCCTGTCGCTGCTGCTGGCCATGGCCGTCGCTGCCGCGGCGCAGACCTCGACCGCGCACCACAAGCCCGTCAAGTCGCGCGCCAAGGCCGTCGCCAAGGCGCCGCCGCCGCTGCCGCCCGACGAGCAGGCGCGCATCGAGTTCGATCGCGTCGTCTACGAGCACGAGAAGCCGCGCATCAACTTCGACCGCCCGCAGCCGCTGCTGCGCGCCGTCGTCGTGCTGCGCGTGACGCTGGATCCGCAGGACCAGTGGCATGCCGAGGTCTTCCGCGACAACCCCGAGCAGCCCGAGATGACGCGCGTCGCGCTCGAGACCATCGAGCATCTGCCGGCGCCGCGCGCGCTCAGCGCGCCGACGCTCGAGCGCCTGCACACCGAAGGCCTGATCGAGGCCTGGCTGTTCCAGAACAACGGTCATTTCGCGCTCAAGGCACTGGCCAAGCCGCAACGCGGCATGTGACGCACCGCCGCCCCGGCACGGGGCCGCAAGGGCGCTCGATCGAGTCGGGTTCGGGTATCGTCAGGCCCGACCCGACCTCCGAATCGGGTGTTTCCTCATGCGTTACCGGTGCGGGCAGTGGCAGGCTCGCGCTCACCACAAGATTACGGGCATCCATGACAGCACAAGCTCCCGCCCTCGAAGCGGAAGGCGCCGACGGCCACACGGCGCATGCCAGCGTCGCTGCGCTCACCTTGGGCGCCTTGGGCGTCGTCTACGGCGACATCGGCACCAGCCCGCTGTACACGGTGGCCGAGATCTTCCGGCCGGCGACCGGCGTCGCGCTGAACCAGGCGAACCTGATCGGCGCCATCTCGGCCGTTTTCTGGGCGCTGATGCTGATCGTGACGCTGAAATACGTCATCCTCATCCTGCGCGCCGACAACCACGGCGAGGGCGGCGGCCTGGCGCTGACGGCGCTGGCCGCGCATGCCGTGCAGGGCCGGGCGCGCACGCGCAACTTCCTGCTGCTGCTGGGCGTCTTCGGCGCTACGCTGTTCTACGGCGACAGCATCATCACACCCGCGGTCACCGTGCTCGGCGCGATCGAGGGCCTGGAGGTCGTGTCGCCGGGATTCAAGACCTATGTCGTGCCGATCTCGATCGCCATCGTCGTCGGCCTGTTCATGGTGCAGCGCCTGGGCACCGGCGTCGTCGGACGCTGGTTCGGCCCGGTGCTGATCGTCTGGTTCGCCGTGCTCGCCGTCACCGGCGTGATCAATATCGCCCGCGCACCGGCCATCCTCAACGCGCTGAACCCGCTGCACGCCTGGGAGTTCCTGAGCGTGCGCGGCTGGCACCTGTTCGCCACGCTGGGCGCGATCGTGCTTGCCCTCACCGGTGCCGAGGCGCTGTATGCCGACATGGGCCATTTCGGGCGCAAGCCGATCCAGCTCGCCTGGATGGGGCTCGTGCTGCCATCGCTGGCGCTGAACTACATGGGCCAGGGCGCGCTGCTGATCCGCGACCCGACGGCGATCGTGAATCCCTTCTTCCACCTCTTCCCGCAATCGCTGCAGCTCGCCGCCGTCGCGCTCGCGACGGTGGCCGCCATCATCGCTTCGGGCGCCGTGATCTCGGGCGCCTATTCGATGACCAAGCAGGCGATCCAGCTCGGCTTCCTGCCGCGCATGCAGGTGCGCTACACCTCGGCGGCGCAGAGCGGGCAGATCTACATGCCGGCGGTGAACTGGCTGCTGATGGCCGGCGTGGTCGCGGCGATCGCCGGTTTCGAGAGCAGCGCGGCGCTGGCCTCGGCCTACGGCATCGCGGTGACGATGACGATGATGATCACGACCGTGCTGACCTGGTTCGTCGTGCGCGACGGCTGGAAGATGCCGGCCGCCATCGTCGGCCCGGCGACGCTGTTCTTCCTCGTGCTCGACGCGCTGCTGATCGCCGGCTGCGCCGTCAAGTTCTTCGACGGCGGCTGGTTCCCGCTGGCGATGGGCCTGCTGCTGTTCATCGTCATGAGCACCTGGTCGCGCGGGCGCGAGCTGCTGCTGGAGAGCATCCGCAGCGAGGGCCTGGAACTCCAGCCCTTCATCGACAGCCTCGACCCCGAATCGATCCACCGCGTCGAGCGCACCGCGATCTACGCCGTCGCCAATCCCGAGACCGTGCCGCAGGCGCTGCTGCACAACCTCAAGCACAACCAGGTGCTGCACGAGCGCAACGTGATCCTGCATGTGCGCTTCGCCGACCGGCCGTACGTGGCCGAGGCCGAGCGCGCGCAGATCGAGGACCTGGGTCACACCTTCTGGCGCGTGACGCTGACCTTCGGCTTCATGAACACGCCCGACGTGCCCAAGGCGCTCGTGCAATGCGACAAGCGCGGCCTGCGCATCCCCGTGTTCGAGACGACCTATTTCCTCAGCCGCGAGACCGTCGTGCCGACGCAGGGCAGCGGCATGATGTTCTGGCGCGAGCGGCTGTTCGCGGCGATGAGCCGCAACGCCGGCGGCATCGTCGAATTCCTGCGCCTGCCCGACAACGCGGTCGTCGAGCTGGGCACGCGCGTGCAGATCTGATCCCGGCGCCGCGCCGTCTCAGCCCGGACCGCGGAGGGTCCGGGCCTCAGTGCGCGGCGGCGTTGCGCGCGGCGACGTCGATGTCGAGCCTGTGCCAGATGTCGTACCAGAACACCGGCCTGCGGTAGCCGTCGACCCAGGGATGGGCAACGACGGCCGCGAGGAGGTTCACATGCGGCTTGTACGGCGCATAGACGGCGGCCAGGCGCTTGGCCTGGCGGAACAGCGCGTCGCGCTCGGGGCCGTCGGGCAGGTCGCTCATGCGGCGGAAGGCGGCGTCGAAGGACGGCAGCTCGAAGCGCGCCAGATTGCCGGCGCCGGCCTCGGGCCCGTACAGGCGCGACAGCGCGTCCTGGCCGTCGGGGCGGTCGGCCGAGCTGCCGAGGAACCAGATCATCAGGTTGCCGGCACGCGCCGCCTTCATGTTCTCCTGCCATTGCGCCGGCTTGAAGACGGCGCGCAGCCCGACCGCGCGCAGCGACTTCGCCGTCAGCTCGTCGATCTGGCGGCTGAGCGCCGAGGTCTCCGTCGCGAACTCGAGCTGCAGCGGGCTGCCGTCGGGGCGCTCGCGCCAGCCGTCGCCGTTGCGGTCGACATAGCCGTAGAGGTCTAGCAGCGCCTGCGCGCGCGCCGGGTCGTGGTCGGCGGCCTCGGTGTGGAACTGCGGGTCGTAGCCGCTGCAGTAGGGCGGCACCAGCGACGGTGCCGGCACCGCCAGGCCGCGGTAGACGAGCTGGATCTCGCGTTCGATGTCGATCGCCAGGCTGATCGCGCGACGCAGCGCGATCTGCGCCGGCGCCATGCCGCCGACGACCGGGTGCCGCATGTTGAAGTAGCTGAAGGTCGTGTACGGGACCGGCACGCGCCAGCCCTGGATGCCGCGCCGCGCGAGGTTCGGCGCGAGCCGGCCGGCCGGCATCGCCTGCTGCGCGAAGTCCAGCGGCACGGCGGCGACGTCGATGCGGCCGTTGAGGAAGCTCAGCCAGCGCGGCTGCGACTCGTCGATCACCGAGACCTCGACGCGGTCGACCAGCGGCAGCCGCCGGCCGCGCAGCCGCGCGAGCATCGCCTGGCCCTCGGCGTCGTCGGGCGCCGGTTCGGCGTCCCAATGGACGGTGCGGTAGTTCGGGTTGCGCTCGAGCGCGATGCGCGACGAGCGCACCCATTCGACGATGCGGTACGGCCCGGTGCCGACCGGATGCTCGTCGATGCGGTCGCCGTAGAACTCGACGACCTCGCGCGCGACGGCGCCGAAGGTCTGGCTCATCGCCAGCAGCTCGTAAAAGCGCGGTCGCGGCTGCTCGAGCGTGAATTGCAGCGTGTAGCGGTCGAGCGCGCGCAGCCCGGCGATCTCGGTGTCGTAGTCGAAGGGCCGGCGGCCCTCGAGCGCGCGCTCGCGCAGCGCCGCCAGCCCGACGATGCGGACCTCGTCGACCGTGGTCCAGTTCGGCGAGCGCGTGGCCGGGTCGGCGAAGCGCTTGAAGGTGTAGACGTAGTCCTGCGCCGTCAGCTCGCGCCGGCGGCCGGCGAAGGCGGCGTCGTCGGCGTAATGGATGCCGGGCGTCAGGCGCACGGTCCAGACGCGGAAGTCGGCGCTCGATTCGGGCATCGCGGCGGCGACGCGCAGCCGCAGCCTGACCGGCCGCGCCAGATGGTCGTATTCGTAGGGCGCGTCGAAGATGTGGGCGATGAAGGTCGCCGAATAGAGGTCGTTGTGGCGCACCGGGTCGAAACCCGACTCGGCCACCGGGTGCGCGACGCGCAGCACCTTGGTTGGCGGCGGCGCCGCTGCCGGCGCCGCGGCGGCCGGCAGTGCCAGCGCCGCCGGCAGCGCGAGCGTCTGGCGCCGCCTCATGCTGCGGCCCCGCCGCGCCGGCGCTGTTCGTCGAGGTCGATGTCGACGTACTGCCAGACGTCGTTCCAGAACAGCGGCCGCCGGTAGCCGATCACCCAGGGCTGGGTGAGATCGGTGACGTAGCGGTGCTCGTGCGTCTTGTACGGCATGTAGGCGACCGCCAGGCGTTTGGCCTGCTCGAACAGTGCCAGGCGCTCGGGACCGTCGGGCAGCACCGACAGGCGGTCGTAGACGGCGTCCATCGCCGGCAGGCGAAAGCGCGCGAAATTCTGGCCACCGATCTGGCGGCTGTCGTAGCGCTGGAACGTTCCCTGGCCGTCGGGTTGCGCGGAGAGCAGGCCCGCGGACCACATCTGCAGCTTGCCGGCGCGCCCGGCCTTCAGGTTCTCGGGCCACTGGGCGGTGACGAACTCGATGCGGATCGCCAGCGCCGTCATGTTGCGTCGCCATTCCTCGTCGAGCTGGCGCGACAGCTGGTCGGGCTGGGTCGCGCGCCTGAGCAAGAGCGGGCTGCCGTCGGGCATCTCGCGCCAGCCGTCGCCGTTGCGGTCGACATAGCCATACAGGTCGAGCAGGGCCTTCGCGCGCGCCAGGCCATGGTCGCCGTTCTCGCTCTTGAAATCCGGGTCGTAGCCGTAGGTGTGGGGCATCACCGGCGATTGCGCGACGATGGCCTGGCCATGGCGCACGAGCCGGATCTCGCGCCGGATGTCCAGCGCCAGCGCGATGGCGCGGCGCAGCGCCACCTTCTGGGGCGTGTAGCCGCCGAGCACCGGGTCGTCCATGTTGAAGTAGGTGAAGTAGATGTCGGCACGCACCATGCGGTGGCCGACGATGCCCTGACGTGCCAGGTTCGGCGCCACCACGCCGGCCGGCATCGCCTGGTCGATGAACTCGGCCGGCACGTCCTCGATGAAGTCGCTGCCGCGCTGCAAGAAGGTGAGCCAGCGCGGCTGATTCTCCTGGATGATGGAGATCTCGACGCGGTCGATCATCGGCAGGCGCCGGCCCTTCAGGCGCGCCAGGATCGCCTGCCCCGGGGCGTCGTCGGCGGCCGGTTCGGCGTCGTAGAACGTCGGCCGGTATTCGGGGTTGCGCTCGAGGGCGATGAAGGAGCTGCGCCGCCATTGCACGAGCCTGAACGGCCCGGTGCCGACCGGGTGGGCGGGGATCTCGTCGCCGTAGGACTCGACCACCTCGCGCGCGACGGCGCCGACGAGATCGCTGCCGGCCATGAAATCGGTGACCAGGCGCGGGCGCGGTTCGGTGACGCGGTACTGGATCGTGTAGCGATCGAGGGCGCGCACGCCCTCGATCGGGCGCTCGTAGTCGAAGGGCTGCCGGCCCTCCAGCGCCTGGCGGCGCAACGCGGCCAGGCCGACGAAGCCGAAGGTGTCGATCCAGGTCCAGTTCGCGCCCCTGATCGCCGGGTCGGCAAAGCGCTTGAGGGTGTAGACATGGTCGGCCGCCGTCAGCTCGCGGCGGCGGCCCTTGAACGCCGGGTCGCTGGCGAAATAGATGCCGGGCTTGACCTTCACCGTCCAGACGCGGAAATCGTCGCTGGCCACCGGCATGCCGTCGGCCGTCAGCGGGCGCACCTTCGCCGGGCGGGCCAGCGGGTCGTACTGGTACAGCGCCTCGAAGATATGTGCCGTGACGACGCGCGAATACAGGTCGAGGAGCCGGGGCGGGTCGAAGCCGCTCTCGGCGACGCGGAAGGCGTAGCGCAGCACCTTGCGCGGCGCCGCCTGCGCGGCGGCCCGCGGCGCCGCGGCCCAGGCGGCAGGGCCCGCGACGCCGGCCGCGCGCAGCAGCGAACGGCGCTTCATGCGCGCACCTCGCCCGCCGCCGCATCGAGGTCGACCATGTGCCACCATTCGTAGCCGAACATCGGCCGCCGGTAGCCGACGAGCTGCGGCCGCACGAGGTCGGTGACGAGGACGTGGCAATGCAGCTTGTACGGCGCGTAGGCCACCGCCAGGCGCTGCGCCTGGCGGAACAGGGCCTCGCGCTCGGGCCCGTCGGGCAGCACCGACAGGCGCTCGTAGAGTGCGTCCATCGCCGGCAGCTTGAAGCGCGCGTAGTTCTGCTGCTGGATGCGCGGGCCGTAATAGCGGCCGAGGATGTCCTGGCCGTCGGGTTGCGTTGCCACCGATCCGAGGGTCCACATCATCAGCTTGCCGGCGCGCGCGGCCTTCAGGTTCTCGGGCCATTTGGCCGATCTGAATTCGACCCGGATGCCCAGCGCGGTCAGGTTGCGCTGCCACAGCTCGTTGAGCCGGCGCGCCGCGCCGTCGGGCTGGGTCGCGATCTCCAGGCGCAGCGGCGTGCCGTCGGGCTGCTCGCGCCAGCCGTCGCCGTTGCGGTCGACGTAGCCGTAGAGCTCGAGCAGCGCCAGCGCCCGCGCCGGATCGTAGCGGCTCATCTCGCTCTTGAGCGCCGGGTCGTAGCCGCTCGTGCCCGGCAGGATCGGGCTCTGCGCCGGGATCGCCATGCCGTGGCGCGCGACGCGGATCTCGCGCTCGATGTCGACGCCGAGGTTGATCGCGCGGCGCAATGCGACGCGCTCGGGCGCGAGCCCGCCGACCACCGGATCGTCCATGTTGTAGTAGGTCAGCGCGATGCTGGGCGGCAACACGCGGGCGCCGCGCACGCCTTGCCGCGCGAGGTACGGGGCGACGCGGCCGCCGGGCATCGCGGCGTCGATGAATTCGGGCGGCACGCGGTCGACGAGGTCGGCGTCGCCGCCGAGGAACGACAACCAGCGCGGCTGCGCCTCCTCGATGATCGAGACCTCGACGCGGTCGACCAGCGGCAGGCGGCGTCCGCGCAGCCGCGCGGCGAGGGCCTGGCCCTCGGCATCGTCGGCCGCGGGTTCGGCCTCCCACAGCCGCTCGCGGTAGCCCGGGTTGCGTTCGAGCACGATCAGCGAACTGCGCCGCCAGCGCGCGAGCCGGAACGGCCCGGTGCCCACCGGATGCTCGGCGATGTGGCCGCCATGGGCCTGCGCGACCTCGCGCGCGATGGCGCCGAAGCCATGGCTGCCGGCCAGTTCCTCGACGAAGCGCGGCCGCGTCACGCCGAGGCGGAACTGCAGCGTGTAGCGGTCGAGCACGCGCAGCCCGGGCGTCTCGGCGTCGTAGTCGAAGGGCTGCTTGCGCTGCAGCGCGCGCTGGCGCTGCTCGGCCACGCCGGCGAGCTGCCATTCGGCTATCGTCGGCCAGCGCGGCGCCTTCACCGCCGGGTCGGCGTAGCGCAGGATCGCGTAGCGGTAGTCGGCGGCGACGAGCTCGCGCGGCCGACCGCCGAAGGCCGGGTCGTCGGCGAAATGGATGCCGGGCCGCAGGCGGACCGTCCAGGTGCGCCAGTCGGCGCTGACCTCGGGCAGCGCGGCCGCCGTCAGTGGCACGATGCGCGCCGGCTGCGCGAGGTAGTCGTAGGTGTAGAGCGCTTCGAAGATATGCGCGTTCACGGTGGCCGAATAGGTGTCGGTGACCTGGGCCGGGTCGAACCCCGTCTCGGCGACGGGGAACGCATAGCGCAGCACCTTGGGCGCGGCGGCCGGCGATGCGGACGGCGCCGCGGCCGCGGCCGGCCCCGCCGCCAGCGCCCCCGCCAGGGCCAGGGCCTGGCGCCGCCTCATGCACCGACCCCGCGGCGCTGCCGCTCTTCGACGTCGATGTCGATGTACTGCCAGTAGTCGAGCATGAAGGGCTGGCGCCGGTAGCCGACGAGCCAGGGTTGGCTCAGGTCGTTGGCGATGCGGTGCACGTGGTACTTGTAGGGCATGTAGACGACGGACAGTCCCTTGGCCCGCGTCATCAGCGCCAGGCGTTCGGGGCCATCGGCCATGACCGACATGCGGTCGATCAGCGCGTCCATCTCGGGCAGGCTGAAGCGGGCGAAGTTCTGGCCGCCGATCTGGCTGCTCTGGTAATTCGTCAGGATGTCCTGGCCGTCGGGGCCGGCGGCCTGGCTGCCGAGGTTCCACATCTGCAGCTTGCCGGCGCGCGCCTGCTTCAGGTTCTCCTGGAACTGGGCGGTGACGAACTCGATGCGCAGGCCGATCGCCGCCATGTTGCGTCGCCATTGTTCGTCGATCGAACGCGATCGCTGGTCGGGCTGGGTCGACTTGTGCAGCACGAGCGGGCTGCCGTCGGGCATCTCGCGCCAGCCGTCGCCGTTGCGGTCGAGGTAGCCATAGAGGTCGAGCAGGGCCTTGGCGCGCGGCGCGCTGTAGTCGCCGTTGGCGCTCTTGTAGTTCGCGTCGTAGCCGTAGGTCTGCGGCATGAACGGCGACTGCGCGCGCACGGCCTGGCCGTGCCAGATGAGGCGGATCTCGGCATCCATGTCGACGCCCAGGGCGATCGCGCGCCGCAGCGCGATCTTCTCGGGCGTATAGCCGCCGACCACCGGGTCCTCCATGTTGAAGTAGGTGTAGGTGTCGTCGGCCATCACCATGCGGTGGCCGGCGACGCCCATGCGCGCGAGGTAGGGTGCGACATGGCCGCCGGGCATGGCGCGGTCGATGAAGTCGTAGGGCACGACGTCGAGCAGGTCGATGCGGCGCTGCAGGAAGGTCAGCCAGCGCGGCTGCGCCTCGGTGATGATCGAGATCTCGACGCGGTCGACGATCGGCAGCCGCCGGCCCTTGAAACGCGCCAGCAGGGCCTGGCCCTCGGCGTCGTCGGCGCCGGGTTCGGCTTCGTAGCGCATCTCGCGGAATTCAGGGTTGCGTTCGAGCGCGATGAAGCTGCTGCGTCGCCATTCGGCGAGCCTGAACGGACCGGTGCCGACCGGATGGCCGCCGATGGCGTCGCCGTAATGCTCGACGACCTCGCGTGCCACCGCGCCCAGCAGGTCGCCCGCGGCGAGCGCGTCGGTCGTCAGGCGGGGTCGCGGATCGCGCAGCTTGAATTGCAGCGTGTAGCGGTCGAGCGCGCGGATGCCCTCGAGCGGGGTGTCGTAATCGAAGGGATGCTTGCCGTCGAGCGCCGCGCGGTAGCGTTCGGACAGGCCGAGGAAATGGAAATCCTCGATGTACGTCCAGGCCGGCGAATTGTTGGCCGGATCGGCGAAGCGCATGAACGAATAGACGTAGTCCTGCGCCACGAGTTCGCGCCGCCGGCCCTTGAACGCCGGGTCGGAGGCGAAGTAGATGCCGGGCCGGATGCGCACGGTCCAGGTGCGGAAATCGGCGCTGGCCTCGGGCATCGCGGCGGCCGTCAGCGGCCGCACCTTGACCGGCCGGGCCAGCGGGTCGTACTGGAGCAGGCCTTCGAAGATATGCGGCGTGACGGTGCGCGAATACAGGTCGACGATCTTCGCCGGGTCGAAATTCGATTCGGCGGTCGGGAACGCATAGCGGTAGACCTTGCGCGGCGCGGCCGCGGCCGCGGCATGCATGGTCGCCGCCGCAGCGCCCGCCGCGAGTTTGAGCGCGTCGCGCCGCCTCACGCGGCCGCCAGCCCGCGCTGGCGCTGCGGGTCGATGTCGACGTAGCGCCAGAAGTCGCGCACGTAGAGGTTGCGCTCGTAGCCGAGCACCCAGGGGTGCGTGAGGTCGGTGAAGATGCGGTGCACGTGGACCTTGTAGGGCATGTAGGCGGCCCAGTATCTCTGCGCCAGCGTCATCAACGCCTGCCGCTCGGGGCCGTCGGGGAGTTCGTGCTGGCGCGCGTAGACGGCGTTGTACGCCGGCAGGTCGAAGCGCGCCAGATTGGACTGGCCGGCGTTGGGTCCATAGGCCAGGCCGAGGAGGTCGTCGCCGTCGGGCGCCGTCGGCGTCCAGCCCACGCCCCACATCATCAGCTTGCCGGCGCGCGCGCTCTTCAGGTGTTCCGGCCATTGCGCGACCTTGAAGCGCATGCGGATGCCGATCGCATCCATGTTCTTCTGCCATTGCTCGACGAGTTGGCGGAAGCTCTGGTCGGGGCTGGTCGCATATTCGATCTCCAGCGGCGAGCCGTCGGGTTGCTCGCGCCAGCCATCGCCGTTGCGGTCGACATAGCCATAGAGGTCGAGCAGGGCCATCGCGCGGGGGCGGTCGAAATCGCTCATCACGCTCTTGAACTGCGGGTCGTAGCCCCAGCAGCCCGGCGGGATCGGACCCTGCGCCGGGATCGCCTGGCCGCGGCGCGCATCGCGGATCTCGCGCCCGATGTCGACGGCCAGGCAGATCGCGCGGCGCAGCGCGACCTGCGCCGGCGCGTAGCCGCCGACCACCGGATGGTTCATCGCGAAGTACGACAGCGAATCGTCGCTGCGCGCATAGCGCACCATGCCGACGCCGGCGCGCTCGAGGAAGGGCGCGAGCCGGCCGTTGGGCACGGCGATCGGCGCATAGTCGTTGGGCAGCACCTCGATCAGGTCCTGCTCGTGATTGAGGAAGCTGAGCCAGCGCGGCTGCGGCTGCTCGACGATCGAGATCACGACGCGGTCGACGAGCGGGAGCCGCCGCCCCCGGAATTGCGCTGCCACCGCCTTCAGGCGGGCGTTGCCGGCAGGCGGGTGCTCGTCGTAGAGGCGCTCGCGGTAGCCGGCGTTGCGTTCGAGTTCGATGCGCGAGCTGCGCTTCCACCGCGCGAGCCGGAATGCGCCGGTGCCCACCGGATGCTCGCTGATGCGGTCGCCGTAGGCCTCGACGACCTCGCGCGCGACGGCGCCGGTGAACGAGCCGTCGGCGAACTGGTACAGCAGCCGCGGTGCCGGGCGCGCGAGACGCAGCTCGAAGGTGTAGCGGTCGAGCGCGCGCAGGCCGTCGACTGGCTCGTCGTAATCGAAGGGCGCGTTCGCGGCGATCGTGCGGCGGCGCAATTCGCTCAGGCCGAGGATCTTCGCGTTCTCGAGGATGAAGAGGTTGCCGCTCTTCCAGCGCGGGTCGTAATGGCGCTTGATCGCGTAGACGTAATCCTCGGCGACGAGCTCGCGCGGCCGGCCGCCGAAGGCCGGGTCGCTGGCGAAATGGATGCCGGGCTGGATGCGGAAGGTGTAGCGGCGGTAATCGTCGCCGACCTCGGGCATGGCCGCCGCGGTGGCCGGGCGCAGGCGCGGCGGGTCGGCGAGGAATTCGAATTCCAGCGGCGCTTCGAGGATGCCGGAGATGACGATGCGCGAGTAGTAATCCGTCACCTGCGCCGGATCGAAACCGGACTCGGAGATCAGGAAGGCGTAACGCAGCGTCTTCATCGACGTCGCCGGCGTAGCCGCATCGGCCTGCGCGCGCGCCCGCGCGCCCAGGCCGGTCAGGCCTGCGGCGAGAACATGCCGGCGCGTGGGGTCCATCGGGTGCGGTGCGCTGTCGTCGAAGCGGGTGAGTCTAGAGTCCCGGCGCGCATTCTCGTTCCCGTGATCCCCCGGGGGCGGACGGGAAATCACGCGAGCCTCCGGGGCGTCCTCGCCCCTACACTCCGCCATCGAGTTGAATGCCGCCGCCCACGAGGTCGCGGCCTGGAGTCGCGCCGATGTTGGCTTATCTGATCCGACGCCTGTGGCAGATGGTGCCCACGCTGGCCGGCGTGGTGCTGCTGGTGTTCTTCCTGTTCAAGTATTTCGGCGGCGATCCGGCCGAGGTGCTGGGCGGGCTCAACGCGACGCAGGAGCAGGTGGCGGCCATCCGCACGCAGCTCGGCCTGGACCAGCCGGTGTGGGTGCAGCTGTGGATCTTCGTCAAGCAGATCGTCACCTTCGACTGGGGCAAGAGCTGGGCCACCAACGAGGCCGTCGGCCACCTCTTCGCGACGCGGCTGCCGGCGACGCTGACGGTGATGGTGCCGATCCTGATCCTCGACATCTTCCTCGCGCTGCCGGTGGCGATGTGGGTCGCCTACCGGCGCGGCAGCCTCACCGACCGCGCGATCATGATCGCCGCCACGGTGGCGCTGTCGATCAGCTTCCTCGTCTACGTCATCGTCGGCCAGTACGTGTTCGGCTTCCAGCTCGGCTGGTTCCCGGTGCAGGGCTGGAGCGACAGCACCTGGACCAACCTGACCGTCTACGACCCGCTGCCGGTGCTGCTGGCGGTGATGGTCGGGCTGGCGCCGCAGACGCGGCTGTACCGCACCTTCTTCCTCGACGAACTCGGCCAGGACTATGTGCGCACGGCGCGCGCCAAGGGCATGGGCGAGGGCGTCGTGCTGTTCCGCCATGTGCTGCGCAACGCGATGATCCCGATCCTGACGAACATCGGCCTGGCGCTGCCGGGCATCTTCGTCGGCAGCTTCCTGATCGAGGTCTTCTTCTCGATCCCCGGCCTCGGCCGCGAGGTGCTGCTGGCGGTGAACCGCAGCGACTTCCCGGTGATCCAGGCCACCACGATCTACCTGGCGATGCTGACGATGCTGATCAACCTCGCGACCGACCTCGCCTACAAGGTCGCCGATCCCCGGGTGGTGCTGCGGTGAGCGCCGTCATCTCGACATCCGCCGCGCTCGACGACGCGCAACAGAAGAGCGAAGGCGTCTGGCACGCCGCCTGGCGGCGCTACCAGCGCGACCGCGTCGGCATGGTCTCGCTCGTCATCGTCATCGCCTTCCTGCTGCTCATCGCTGCGGCGTCGCTGGGCCTGGTCGCCGGCCACTGGCAGGACGAGGTCGCGGTGCCCGACGCGCCGCCGACCTTCGTCGGCCCCGCGGCGCCGCAGGTCGACGCCTCGATCGCCGGTCCCAAGGGCCCCGACGTCGACCTGAGCGACATCGACCCGCTGGCGCCGAAATACAAGGAATGGGCCGAGCTGGCCAAGAAGTACCAGACGGTGGAGAAGCCGAAGGCGCTGACGCGCCCCTTCGGTGCCGACCGCCTCGGCCGCGACGTGCTCGAGAAGACGATCAAGGGCACGCAGATCTCGGTCTTCGTCGGCGTCATGGCGGCGCTGGTGGCCACCGCCATCGGCACCATGCTGGGCGCCTTCGCCGGCTTCTTCGGCGGCAAGATCGGCGACCTGCTCGAGTGGGTCTACAACGTCTTCACGAGCATCCCCGACATCCTGCTGATCTTCGCTTTCGCGGCGGTGGCCGGGCGCGGCGTGCAGAGCGTCGTCATCATCCTTGCGCTGACCGGCTGGACGGGCATGTACCGCCAGGTGCGCGGCGAGTTCATGAAGCACACCGGCCGCGAATACGTGCGCGCCGCCGAGGCCATCGGCGCCAGCCGCGGCAGCCGCATCTTCCGCCACATCCTGCCCAACGTCAGCCACGTGATCCTCGTGCGGCTGGGTCTGCTCGTCGTCGGCTTCATCAAGTCCGAGGTCATCCTGAGCTACCTCGGCCTGGGCGTGCGCGTCGACCAGGTCAGCTGGGGCACGATGCTGGCCGAGGCGCAGAGCGAGCTGATCCTCGGCCATTGGTGGCAGCTCGTCAGCGCCACCGTCTTCATGGCCGTGTTCGTGACCGCGTTCTCGCTGATGGCCGATGCCGCGCGCGACGCGCTCGACCCCAAGCTGCGCGGATTGGAGTGACGACGATGCTGCTGGACATCCAGGACCTCAAGGTCGCTTTCCGCATGGGCGAAGGCCAGCGCGCCGAGGCCGTCAAGGGCGTGAGCTTCGGCATCGAGGAGAACGCCACCGTCGCACTGGTCGGCGAATCGGGATCGGGCAAGAGCGTGACGGCGATGTCGGTGCTCAACCTGCTGCCGAGCAACGCCGAGCGCAGCGGCGCGATCCTCTGGCAGGGCAAGGATCTGCTCCAGGCCTCGACCGCCGAGCTGCAGTCGATGCGCGGCAAGGACATCGCCTGCGTGTTCCAGGACCCGATGAGTTCGCTCAACCCGGTGATCGACGTCGCGCACCAGCTCTGCGAGCCGCTGATGACGCACATGGGCCTGAGCCGGCGCCAGGCCCGCGTGCGCGCCGAGGAACTGCTCGGCGAAGTCGGCATCCCCGAGCCGAAGCGGCGCCTGGCGAGCTACCCGCACGAGATGAGCGGCGGCCAGCAGCAGCGCGTGATGATCGCGATGGCGCTGGCCTGCGGACCGAGGCTGCTGATCGCCGACGAGCCGACGACGGCGCTGGACGTGACGATCCAGCGCCAGATCCTCGAGCTGCTGGGCAAGCTCAAGGCCAGCCACCGCATGAGCCTGCTGTTCATCAGCCACGATCTCGCGCTCGTGGGCGAAATCGCCGACCGCGTGCTCGTGATGCGCCACGGCGTGATCCGCGAGCAGGGTCCCGTGAAGGCGATCTTCGAGGCGCCGCAGGACGATTACACGAAGGCGCTGCTGGCCTGTCGGCCGAGCCTCGAAGGCAATCCGGCGCGGCTGCTGGTGATCGACGACCATATGGCCGCCGCGCGCGGCGAAGCGCAGGCCGCGCGCGCCGATGCCGCGGCCAAGGCGCCCGATGCGCCGGTGGTGCTCGAGGTGCGCGGCCTGGGCAAGAGCTTCTGGCTGCGCGAGGGCGTGTTCGGCCGTCGCGAGTTCAAGGCCGTGCAGAACGTCAACTTCCAGCTCCGCAAGGGCTACACGCTGGGCGTGGTCGGCGAATCGGGCTCGGGCAAGACGACGATGGGGCTGGCGCTGCTGCGCCTGCACGAGGTCGACCGCGGACCCGAGACCGGCGAGGTCATCTTCGACGGCCGCGACCTGCTGCGCCTGGCGCCCGTCGAGCGCCAGCTGATGCGCCGGCGCATCCAGATCGTGTTCCAGAACCCGTATGCGAGCCTGAACCCGCGCTTCACGATCGGCCAGGCGCTGCTCGAGCCGATGGTGATCCACAAGATCGGCGCTGACACCGCCGAGCGCGAACGCCGCGCGCGCGCGCTGCTCGAGAAGGTGGGGCTGGACGGCCGCGCCTTCGGCAAGTACCCGCACGAGTTCAGCGGCGGCCAGCGCCAGCGCGTGGCGATCGCGCGCTGCCTGACGCTGAACCCCGAGGTGCTGGTGCTCGACGAGGCGGTGAGCGCGCTCGACGTCAGCGTGCAGGCCCAGGTGCTGAATCTGCTCAAGGACCTGCAGGACGAGTTCGGACTGGCCTATGTCTTCATCAGCCACGACCTGGCGGTGGTGCGCTTCATCAGCGACGAGGTGCTGGTGATGAAGGACGGCGCCGTCGTCGAGCAGGCCAGCGCCGCGCAGATCCTGGCCGCGCCGCGCGAGGAGTACACGAAGCGGCTGCTGGCGGCGATACCGCGCGGGTATCGGGCGGCGGCTTGAGTGCCATGGGCTTCGTGATCAGCCGGGGCTGGCCGTGACCGAAGCTCCCTTCACACTGCGCGGTGACCACATCGCGCTCGACGCCCTGCTCAAGGCCACGGGCTTGGCCGAGAGCGGCGGCCGCGCCAAGGCCATGATCGCCGAGGGGCTCGTGCGCGTCGACGGCGAGGTCGAGACTCGCAAGACCTGCAAGATCCGCGCGGGTCGCCGCGTGCAATGCGGGGCGACGATGATCGCGGTGCTCCCAGTTCCGGGTTGAATGCGGCGCGCCGAAGCGTGTCGGCGCGTTGCCGTTGCAGTCGTTGCAAGTCGCGAAAGGCACCACCGCGCGAGCCGAGGCTGCCGGGCGCCCGTCTCCGCTCATGTCCCCCGGTCTGGGCTTCGCCCAGCCCTCCTCCTTGACTTCGCTACGACGGGCACCCGGCATCCTCGGCAGCCACCGCCGGTGGCGTACCTGATCGTGGTCCTCGGGGGGTCGGATCAGGACGGCGGGGCGGCCTGACGCGGGAAGTCAAGGAGGAGGGCTGTACCCAGCCCGGGGGGCATGGACGCGGCAGGCTGCCCCGCCGTCCTGATCACGCGCCGATGCCCGCGCGCGAATCACCACCGAAGTGGCCGGAGCTCGCCGCCCCATGCCGCGCCTGCACCAATGCCGCCGCGATCGACACCGCGATCTCGCCCGGCGTCTTCGCGCCCAGGTCCAGCCCCACCGGCCCGTGCAGCCGCGCGATCTGCGCGTCGTCGAGGTCGAACAGCTTCAGCCGCTCGCGCCGCTTGGCCGTGTTCGCGCGCGAGCCCAGGGCGCCGACGTAGAAGGCCGGCGACTTCAAGGCCTCGAGCAGCGCCATGTCGTCGAGCTTGGGGTCGTGCGTCACGGCGACGACGGCGCTGTGCGGGTCGAGCCGCAGTTCGATCACGAGGTCGTCGGGCATGGCCTTGCTGAAGGTCGTTCCCGGCACGTCCCAGCTGAGGTGGTATTCCTCGCGCGGGTCGCAGACGATGACGTCGAAGTCGAGCATCTGCGCCATCGGCGCCAGCGCCCGGCTGAGCTGGCCGGCGCCGATGACGAGCAGCCGCCAGCGCGGGCCGTAGAGCGCGCGCAGACAGCGGCCGTCGAAGCTGAATTCTTCGCCGCGTGCCGCCGGCTCGATCGTCACGTCGCCCGTCGTCAGGTCCAGGCGCCGCGCGACGAGTTCGTGGGCCGCCGTGCGGGCCAGCACTTCGGTGATCCAGCCGGCGTCTTGCAGCGGCTCCTGCACCAGCCGCAGATTGCCGCCGCAGGGCAGGCCGAAGCGCGCCGCCTCCTCCTTGCTGACGCCGTAGGCGACGAGCGTCGGGCGGGTGTTGCGCTCGCCCTCGCGCACGCGGGCGATGAGGTCGTCCTCGACGCAGCCGCCGCTGACCGAGCCGACGACGAGGCCGTCGTCGCGCAACGCCAGCAGCGCACCCGGCGGGCGCGGCGCCGAGCCCCAGGTCTCGATGACGGTGACGAGCCACACCGCGCGGCCGGCGGCATGCCAGTCGCGGGCCTGTTGCAATACCTGCAGATCGAGGCTGTCCAATCCTGTCTCCTTCAGCGCGGCGCGCGGTCGGCGGCGGCGGCGGTCGGCGCGCCGGCCGCGATCGGGATCATGCGCCGCGGCGCGGCGGTGGCCGCGCGCGCCCGCAATTGTCCGCAACCGGCGTCGACATCCTGCCCCGCCGAATGCCGCAGTTTCGTCAGCACGCCACGCCGGTGCAGCGTGCGCGCCATCGCCGCCGCGCGCTCCCACGAAGGCCGCCGCCAGGGCATGCCGGGCACGGCGTTGTACGGGATCAGGTTCATCAGCGCGTACTTGCCGACGAGCAGCGTGGCGATGCCCTCGACCTCGTCGTCGCCGTCGTTGACGCCCTCGATCAGCGTCCATTGATACTGGATCGGGTAGCCGCTGGCGCGCGCGTAGCGCTCGCCCTGCTCGACGAGTTCGGCGGGCTCGTAGCGCGGCGCGCGCGGCAGGAGTTCGGCGCGCAGATCGGCCTTCGTCGTGTGCAGCGACAGCGCCAGCGCCGGCTTCACGCGGCCCAGCGGCAGCCGCTCGAACACGCGCGGGTCGCCGACCGTAGAGAACACGAGGTTCTTGTGGCCGATCGCGCCGCCCTGGCCCAGCAGGTCGATGGCCTCGAGCACGGCGTCGAGGTTGTGCGCCGGCTCGCCCATGCCCATGAACACGACCTTCTTCACCGGTCGCAGCGTGCGCGCCAGCGCCACCTGGGCGACGATCTCGGCGCTGCCGAGCTGACGCAGGAGCCCGCCCTGGCCGGTCATGCAGAACACGCAGCCGACGGCGCAGCCGACCTGGGTGCTGACGCACAGCCCGGGCGTGCGGCCATCGGGCAGCAGCACGGCCTCGACCTGCTGGCCGTCGGCGAGGTCGACGAGCAGCCGCTCGGACCCGTCGTCGCCCGCGTGCCGGCTGTGCAGCCGAGCCAGCTCGGCGAGTTCGGCCGTCAGTGCCGGCAGCTCGTTGCGCAGCGCCAGCGGCAGGAAATCGTCGAGCTTGCGCCGCCCGCTGTCCTGCGGCTGCGCCAGCGCCCACAGGCGCAGCACGCGCGCCTCGTGGCGGGGGTTGGCGCCGAGCGCGCGCAGGCGGTCGCGGAGGGTCGAGATCTGCAGCATGGAGGGTTCGGTCATTGTGCGCCGTCGAGCCGGCGCGCCAGCCAAGTGCCGACGAGGTCGACCGGCGCGTCGACCTCGACCTGCTTGCGCCGCGAGGCATCGCCGCGCAGCAGCCGCACGGCGCGCCTGGGCAGGCCGAGTTCGTCGGCGAGCCAGGCGATGAGCGCATCGTTGGCCTTGCCGTCGACCGGCGGTGCCGCCAGCCGCACGCGCAGGCAACCGTCGTGCAGCCCGTCGGCGGCCGTGCGCTTGGCGTTCGGCGAGACCGCCAGCGCCAGCACGCAATGGCCCTCGCCGCGCTCGTTCAGGCAGGGCCAGGTCGGCCGCATCGGTGTTCGTTCTCCCGCTCGAGGCCCGCGCGCGGCGCGACTCAGGCGGCGGCCTTCTTCGCCGCCGCCGCCGCTGCCGTCGACTTCTTGGCCGCCGGCACGCGGGGCGCGCGCGGCTCGAACTCGAAGGTCACGCGGCCTTCCTTCTTGTCGTAGACCAGGAAGGCCTTGAACTTGCGCCGCGTCTTGTTGGAGACGAAGTTCTCCAGCAGCCCCGTCTTGCCGCTGGCCAGCAGCTTGTGCACCTCCTCATGCGAGACCGGCTGCTGCAGGATGATCTTGCCGGTCTTGAAGTCGCAGGTCACGGCGGCGCCGACGCTGTGCTCGCAGACATAGTTGCTGCCATGCTCGTAGACATGGCCCTTGCACTTCGGGCAGGGGCCCAGGCTCACCTGGCCCGAGAAGTCGACCGGCTCGCCGTCGCCGTTGGCCAGCTTGGCCTCGTCGCCGAAATCGAATTCGAGCTTCCAGTTCGCGATCTCGTCGTCGCGCACGAGTTTCAGCTCGGCGGTGAAAGGCCAGCCGGCCTTCGAGCGGAAGCCCTCGAGCGGGCCGATCTTCTTGTTCGTCAGGAAGGCATCGGCCTCGGCGGTCTCGAAGGCGCGGCCGGCGGGGACCTTGGTGATCGAGAAGCCGCAGCCCTCCTCGGCGCCGGTCTTGCCGGTGCAGGCGTAGCGGCGGTAGTTCTCCTTGACGACGCCGCCGCAGTTCGGGCAGGGGCTGGCCAGCGTCGCGTAATCGCCGGGAATCGTGTCGCGGTCGTATTCCTTGGCCTTCTTGACGATGCGCTCGGCCATCTTCGCGATCTCGGCCATGAAGGTCTCGCGCTTCAGCCGGCCATGCTCCATCTCGGCGAGCTGGTACTCCCAGTTGCCGGTCAGCTCGGGCTTGGTCAGGTCCTCGATCGCCAGGCCGCGCAGCAGCGTCATGAGCTGGAAGGCCTTGGCCGTCGGCACCAGCTCGCGGCCCTCGCGCAGCATGTATTTCTCGGCGATCAGGCCTTCGATCGTCTGCGCGCGCGTCGCCGGCGTGCCCAGGCCCTTCTCGCGCATTGCCTCGCGCAGTTCCTCGTCGTCGATGAGCTTGCCCGCGCCTTCCATCGCGGACAGCAGCGTCGCCTCGGTGTAGCGCGCCGGCGGCTTCGTCTTCAGCGCGTTCACCGCCACGTCCTCGGTGCGCACGAGTTCGCCCGGCGCCACGGCGACGAGGTTGGCGTCCTCGTCCTGCGCCTCCTTGCCGTAGACGGCCAGCCAGCCCGGGTTCACGAGCACCTTGCCGTTGGTCTGGAAGCGGTGGCTCGCGCCCGCCGCCTCGACGGTGCTGATGCGCGTCGTGACCATGAACTCGGCCGACGGATAGAACACCGCGATGAAGCGCTTGACGACCATGTCGTAGAGCTTCAGTTCGATCTCGGTCAGCGACTTCGGCGCCTGCAGCGTCGGGATGATCGCGAAGTGGTCCGACACCTTGGTGTTGTCGAACACGCGCTTGACCGGCTTGATATAGCCCTGCTTGAGGCCGAACGCGGCATGGCCCGAGAGTTCGCGCAGCGGGCCCGGCAGGTCCTCGCCGGCGAGCATCGCGAAGGTCTCCTTGACCGTCGGCACATAGTCCTCGGGCAGCGCGCGCGAATCGGTCCGCGGGTAGGTCAGCACCTTGTGCTTTTCGTACAGCGCCTGGGCGATCGACAAGGTCGTCTTGGCCGAAAAACCGAAGCGGCTGTTGGCCTCGCGCTGCAGCGTCGTCAGGTCGTAGAGCAGCGGGCTGGCCTGGCTGCTGGGCTTCGCCTCGTCGACCACCGATGCCGGCTGGCCGCGCACGGCGTCGGCGATGGCCTGCGCGTCGGCGGCGTTCCACAGGCGGTCGGCGCGCGCCTCGGCGTCGTCCGGATTCTTCTTCCACTTCGGGTCGAACCACTTGCCTTCGTATTGCCCGGCCGTGGCGTCGAAGGTCGCCTTCACTTCCCAGTAGGCGCGCGCCACATGCTTGCGGATCTTCTCCTCGCGCTCGACGACGATGGACAGCGTCGGCGTCTGCACGCGGCCGACGGTGGTGAGGAAGAAGCCGCCGTCGCGCGAGTTGAAGGCCGTCATCGCGCGCGTGCCGTTGATGCCGACGAGCCAGTCGGCCTCGCTGCGGCTGCGCGCGGCATCGGCCAGACCCTGCATCTGAGAGTCGCTGCGCAGCTGTTCGAAGCCGTCGCGGATGGCCTGCGGCGTCATGCTCTGCAGCCACAGGCGCTGCACCGGCTTGGTCGTAGGCTTCTTCTCGCTGTCGCGGGCGTATTGCACGATGAGGCGGAAGATCAGCTCGCCCTCGCGCCCCGCGTCGCAGGCGTTGATGAGGGCGGTGACGTCCTTGCGCTTGACGAGCTTGACGACGGCGTTCAGCCGCGTCTTCGCCTTGTCGATCGGCGCGAGGTCGAAATGCGGCGGCACGACGGGCAGGTGCGCGAAGCTCCACTTGCCGCGCTTGACGTCGTACTCGTCGGGCGCCTTGATCTCGACCAGGTGGCCGACCGCCGAGGTGACGACATAGCGATCGTTCTCGAAATGATCGGCATGCTTCTCGAACTTGCCCGCGGTGGGGGTGAGCGCGCGCACGATGTCCTGCGCCACGCTCGGCTTCTCCGCGATGATGATGGTCTTGCTCATGGTTCCTTGTTCCGGCCCGCGGCAACCGCCTGGGCCATGCCTACAATCCGCCCGTCTCGCGCGCACGCACGCGCGCTCGTACGAATCCAATGTACCGAATGAGCAAGACCTCGCAAGCGACCGTCGTCGAACCACCACGCCGCCGGGCCACCCCGGCGGCCGACGCGCGCCGCATCCAGGTGCGGCGCAGCGGTGTCCACGGCAAGGGCGTGTTCGCCTTGAGGGCGATCCCGGCGGGCGAGCGCATCATCGAATACAAGGGTCAGGTCATCACCTGGAAGGAGGCGCTGAAGCGCCACCCGCACGATCCGAAGGACCCCAACCACACCTTCTACTTCCATGTCGATGACAGCCATGTGATCGACGCCAAGGTGGCCGGCAACGCCGCGCGCTGGATCAACCATGCCTGCGACCCCAACTGCCAGGCCGACGAGATCGAAGGCCGCGTCTACATCCGCGCGCTGCGCGACCTCTCCCCGGGCGAGGAGCTGTTCTACGACTACGGGCTCATCATCGACGAGCGCTACACGCCCAGCCTCAAGCGCGAGTACGAATGCCGCTGCGGCAGCCCGAACTGCCGCCGCACGATGCTGGCACCGAAGCGCCGATGAGCACCGATGAAGCGCGCGGGCACCTGAACTGGGGCGCCGAGGAGCTGTGGGCGGCGCTCGAGCCGCTGCTGCCGGGGCTTTCGGTCGAGATCGTCGCGCGCACCGAGTCGACGAACACCAAGCTGCTCGAGCGCGCCCGCGTCTCCAGCGGCCGCCGCGACGCCCCGGTGACGCGGCCGGGCGAACTCGAGAGCGCGGCGCCCGACGTGCGCACGCCCTATGGCCGGCGCCAGGTCGACATCCAGCCCTGCCTGCTCGTCGCCGAGCACCAGACGCGCGGCCGCGGCCGCCAGGGCCGCGACTGGATCGCCAGCGGCGGCGCTTCGCTGACCTTCTCGCTGGCCCGCGCCTACGCGCCGCATGAATGGTCGGGGCTGTCGCTGGCCGTCGGCCTCGCGCTGGCCGACGCGCTCGACCCGCCGCGGCCGACGGCGCCGCCGCGCATCGGCCTGAAATGGCCGAACGACCTCTGGCTCATCGACGCGCCGGGCGCCGGGCGCAAGCTCGGCGGCGTGCTGATCGAGACCGTCAGCGTCGGCGAGCGCCGCATGTGCGTCGTCGGCGTCGGCATCAACGTGCTGCCGCAGGCCACGCAGGGGCTGGCGCATGGCTATGCCTGCCTGCAGGAGATCGACGCCGAGGCCAGCGCGCCGGCGGCGCTGGCGCGCGTCGCGGCGCCGCTGGTGCTGGCGCTGCGGCGCTTCGAGAGCCAGGGCTTCGCGCCGCTGGTCGCCGACTACGCGCGGCGCGACCTGCTCGTCGGCCAGACCGTGACGACGAGCCTGGCCGCGGTGCCCGAGGGCGTCGCCGAAGGCGTCGACGCGCAGGGTGCGCTGCGCGTGCGCTGCGGCGATCTGCACCGCGTCGTCGCCGGCGAGGTCAGCGTGCGGCTGCAGGCGGCGGGGCGCTCCTGATGCTGCGCGGCCTCGTCGCGCTGCTGGTGCTGGCCAATCTGGCCTTCCTCGGCTGGAGCCAGGGCTGGCTCGCGCCGGCCTTCCCGCCGCCGCATGCCGGCGAGCGCGAGCCCGGCCGCATCGCCTCGCAGGTGCGCGCCAACGTCGTGCAGGTGCTGAGCCCGGCCGCCGCGGCGCCGGCGCTGCAGGCCGCCCGGGCGGCGGCGCGGGCCTGCATCGAATCGGGGCCATACACCGAGGCCAGCGTCGTCGCCGCCGAGTCGCTGCTGGCGCAGCAGCCGATTCCCGCCGGCAGCTGGACGCGCGAGGCGGTGCCACCGCCGCCGCTGTTCCTGGTCTACGCCGGCCGCCCCGCCGACCTCGCGGCGCGGCGCAAGCGCGAGGAGGAACTGCGCCAGCTGCAGATCCCGTTCGAGGTGCTGACCGAGCCGGCCGAATTCGCCAGCGGCCTCGTGCTCTCGCACCACGCCACGCGCGCCGATGCCGAAGCCGCATTGGCGGCGCTGCCGGCCGCGCTCAAGGGCGTGCGCGTCGTCGTGCTGCCGGCCCCGCCGCCGCAGTACATGCTGCGCCTGGCGCAGGCCGACAGCGACACCCAGGGCCGCTTGCGCGCGCTGAACCCGCCGGCGCTGGCGGGCGGCTTCAGGATCTGCGCGACACCGCCGCCACGCTAGTCGCTTGTTCAGGCGGCGCGGTCCCGCCTGCCCAGCAGCGCCACCGCCGCCAGCAGCCCCAGCACCCACGCCGGGCTGCTCGCGCCGCCGCCGCCCTTCGAGGCGGGCGCCGGCGCCGCGGCGATCGTCACGGTCGAAGTCTTCGTATCGGCGACGCCGGCACTGTCGGTGACGGTGAGCTGGACGGTCAGCGTGCCGGCACCGCTGGTCGCGACGGTCACGCTCGAAGCGCTGGCGCTGCCGCTGATGCTGGCGATCGTCGATCCCGCGGTGATCGACCAGGCGTAGCCGGCGATCGTGCGCCCGCTCGGCGCCGCCGAGGCGCCGCCGTCGAAGGTGACGTTGGCGCCGACGGTGGCGCTGGTGCTGGCGGTCGAGATGCTCGCCGTCGGCGCCACCGCGGTGACAGTGACGGTGCTGGTCGTGCTCGCCTGCCGCCCGAGGCTGTCGGTGACGGTCAGCGTGATCGTGAACGGGCCGCTGGCGCCGCCGGCCGTCGCCACGGTCGCTGTCGATGCATTGGCGGCCGAGGTGATCGTCGCCAGCGACGCGCCGCTGGTGATCGCCCACTGGTAGCCGGTGATCGTCGCCGGGCTGCCGACCGTCGAGCCGCTGCCGTCGAAGCTCACGCTGGCGCCGGCACTGACGGCGCCGGCCGAGGCGACGATCTTCGGTGCCGGTGCCGCCGGTGCGTTGACCGTCACGGTGACCGAGCTCTGCGCCGACTGCCCGTTGCTGGCGGTCACGGTGAGCTGGGCCGTGAAGGTGCCGGCGCCGCTGGTCTGGAAGGTGGCGACCGCGCCCTTGGCGCCGGTGGCGATGCTGGCGATGGCGTTGCCGCTGGTGATCGACCATTGGTAGCCGGTGATCGTCCCCGAGCCGGGCGCCGTCGCCGTGCCGGTCAGCGTCACCGACGTGCCCTGGGTCACCGTGGTGGCCGAGGCGGCGATGCTGACGCTGGGTGCGGCCGTCGCCGCCGCGGAGGCGACGGCGTTGCCGGCGTCGAGCATGCCGGCGCCGCAGGTCGAGGTGGTGCAGATGCACTCGCCCTCGTAGGTCTGCGCGTCCGGCTCGACGCAGACCGCGGGTTGCGTCGTCTCGCCGGCACTCGCCGTCGGGAACGGCCGCGCGCTGCCCTGCAGCATCGACTTGATCTGCGCCGGCGTCAGCGCCGGGTTGACCGAAAGCATCAGCGCTGCCGTACCGGCGACCATCGGCGTCGAGAAGCTGGTGCCCAGCGAGTAGTTCGTCGTGTCGCTGTAGCTGTAGGTGCCGGCGCTCGGTGTCGTCGCGCTCGTGCTCAGCGCCGTCAGGATCGGGTAGATGCAGGCGCCGGTCGTGTTGACGCAGTTGCCGGCCGGGGCCGAAATCGCGACCGCGCTGCCGACGGCCGAATAGCCGACCTTGGTGCCGACGTTGCGCAGCCCGCCGACGGCGATCACGCCGGGGCAGTTCGCCGGCGTGCCGACGATCTCGCTGCCGTTCGTGCCATCGGCATTGCCGGCGGCGACGATGATGGTGACGCCGGCCGCGGTGAGGTCATTGATCGCCGTGATGTAGGCCGACGGGCAGCTGCCCGAACCGCCCAGGCTCAGGTTGATGACCTTGGCCGGGTTCGGATTCGCCGGCACGCTCGGGTCGCCGGTGTTGGGGTCGGCCAGGCCGCCGGCCCAGTACATGCCGGCGATGATGTCGGAGTCGTAGCCGCCGCAGGGACCGAGCACGCGCACCGGCAGCACGCGTACGTTGTAGCCCACCGACGCCATGCCGGCGCCGTTGTTGGTGGCCGCGCCGATGATGCTCGAGGTCTGCGTGCCATGCCAGCTGCTGGGCTGCGCCGCCTGGCCCGATCCGCATTGGTCGGCGCTCGTGTAGTCGCCAGGGTCGCTGGCGTCGGCGCTCCAGCCGTTGCCGATGCTGGCGGTCGTGGAGACGAAGTTGCGCCCCGGCAGCAGTTTGCCGGCGAGGTCGGGGTGGTTGTAGAGCGCGCCGGTATCGATGTCGGCGACGATGACGCTCGCCGATCCGGTCGTGATCGCCCAGGCGCCGACGGCATTGATCGAGGCGATCAGCGAGGCGCCCGTGTAGCCGCCCGCGGGCACGGCATCGGGCGCGTGCATGTACCACTGGCCCAGCGTATAGCCCGCCGGCACCGCCGCCGCCGAGGCCGGCCAGCTCGCGTACAAGGGGTCGTTCGGCAGGCCGAGCGCATGCCGGCGCAGATCGGGCACCGCGTATTCGACCTCGGGGTCGGCGGCCAGCTGGGCAGCCAGCGCGGCCGAACTGAGGCCCTTGCCGCCGAAGACGACCTGCGTGCTGGCGTTGACGATATGGCCGTCGGTCAGCGTCAGGCCGTGGCGCAGCCCCAGCGTCGAAGCCATCTGCGGCCCGCGCCGCGCGAGCGTGGTGTTGGCGCTCAGCGCCTTCATCATCGATCCGAGCACGCGGTACTTCACGATCACGCGCGCGCCGTTCGGGTCCTCGGCCGAGGCCGTAGGCGCCGCATGCCGCGGTCCGCGTTCGGCAGACACCGCCACGCCCGGCAGCAGCGGCAACGTCGCGCAGGCGATCAGGGTGAGGTAGCGGAGTAAACGTCGCATCGGGGCCTCGTCGGAGGTGAGGGGGGCAGGGGCAGACCAGTCTGCGTTATAGCGAGCCTAGCCCGACCGGTGTACTGGTACATGAAGGAATCAAAAGTTAAAACGCCCGCTTTTCCGCACCTCGGGCGCGGACGAGCGGGCGTCGCGGAACCGCCGGACGTCAGCCGGCGATGACCTGGACCATCTCGAGCACCTTGTTCGAGTAGCCCCATTCGTTGTCGTACCAGGCCACGACCTTGACGAAGGTCTTGTCGAGCGCGATGCCGGCGTCGGCGTCGAAGACCGAGGTCATCGGCTCGCCGCGGAAATCGGTGGATACAACCTTTTCCTCGGTGTAGCCGAGCACGCCCTTCATCGCGCCCTGGCTCGCGGCCTTCATCGCGGCGCAGATCTCGGCGTAGCTGGCTTCCTTGACGAGCTCGACGGTGAGGTCGACGACCGAGACATCGCTGGTCGGCACGCGGAACGACATGCCGGTGAGCTTCTTGTTGAGCTCGGGGATGACGACACCGACGGCCTTGGCCGCGCCGGTGCTGCTCGGGATGATGTTCTCGAGGATGCCGCGGCCGCCGCGCCAGTCCTTGTTGCTCGGGCCGTCGACGGTCTTCTGCGTCGCCGTCGTCGCGTGCACGGTGGTCATCAGGCCGCGCTTGATGCCGAAGGTGTCGTTGAGCACCTTGGCCACCGGGGCCAGGCAGTTGGTCGTGCAGCTGGCGTTGCTGACGATGGTCTGGCCGGCGTAGGTCTTGTCGTTGACGCCGTAGACGAACATCGGCGTGTCGTCCTTGCTCGGCGCGCTCTGGATCACCTTCTTCGCGCCGGCGTCGATGTGCTTCTGGCAGGTGTCCTTGGTCAGGAACAGGCCCGTCGACTCGACGACGATGTCGGCGCCGATCTCGCCCCACTTCAGCTCGGCCGGGTCCTTCACCGCGGTCAGGCGGATGCGCTTGCCGTTCACCACCAGGGTGTTGCCGTCGACCGCGACCTCGCCCTTGAAGCGGCCGTGCACGCTGTCGTACTTCAGCATGTAGGCCAGGTAGTCGGGCTCGAGCAGGTCGTTGATGCCGACGATCTCGATGTTCGGGAAGTTCTGGACGGCGGCACGGAACACCATGCGTCCGATGCGGCCGAAGCCGTTGATGCCAACTTTGATGGTCATGGAAACACTCCTGGGGTTAGCGGGATGACAGAACCTGGCGCACCGTCGCGGCGACATTCTCCGCCGTGAGGTGGAAATGCTTGAACAGCGCCGGCGCCGGCGCGCTTTCGCCGTAGCGGTCGATGCCGACGACGGCGGCGCAGCCGTACTTCCACCAGCCGTCGGTGACGCCGGCCTCGACGGCCACGCGCGGCACGCCGCCGGGCAGCACGCTGCGCTTGTAGGCGACGCTCTGGCGGTCGAACACGGTGGTGCTGGGAACGCTGACGACGCGCACGGCGATGCCGAGCCTGGCGAGTTCGGCCTGCGCATGCAGCGCCAGCGCGACCTCGCTGCCGCTGGCCATGACGACGGCGCGCGCCTTCTTCTTCTTCAGCCCGACCTCGGACGGCTCGGCGAGCACATAGGCGCCCTTGGCGATGTCGTCGAGCGCCGCCTTCGGCAGGTAGGGCAGGTTCTGGCGCGACAGCAGCAGCGCGCTCGGGCGCGTCGAGTTGCCGATGGCCATCGTCCAGGCCACCGCCGTCTCGGCCGTGTCGGCCGGGCGCCAGACGTCGAGATTGGGGATCAGGCGCAGGCTGGCCGCATGCTCGACGCTCTGGTGCGTCGGCCCGTCCTCGCCCAGGCCGATGCTGTCGTGGGTGAAGACATGGATGACGCGGCGCTTCATCAGCGCGGCCATGCGGATGGCATTGCGGCTGTAGTCGCTGAAGGTCAGGAAGGTGCCGCCGTAGGGGATGTAGCCGCCGTGCAGCGCGACGCCGTTCATCACCGCCGCCATGCCGAACTCGCGCACGCCGTAGTTGATGTGGCGGCCGCCGTTGGGGCGGCCCTGCTCGTCGAAACGCAGCGCCGGCGTCGAGCTGGTGTTCGTCAGGTTCGATCCGGTGAGGTCGGCGCTGCCGCCGAGCAGTTCGGGCAGCGCGCGGGTGTAGGCCTCGAGCGCGATCTGGCTCGCCTTGCGGCTGGCGACGGTCTCGGCCTTTTCGTGCGCGGCGATGACGGCGGCGGCGGCCGTCTGCGCGAAGTCGGCCGGCAGCTCGCCGGCCATGCGGCGCGCGAACGCGGCCGCGAGTTCGGGGTGCGCGGCCTTGTAGGCGGCGAAAGCGGCGGCCCATTGCGCATGCGCAGTGGCGCCGGCGGCCCGCGCGTCCCAGGCGCTGTAGGCCGCCTCGGGGATCACGAAGGGTTCGTGGCTCCAGCCCAGCGCCTCGCGCGTGAGGCGGATCTCGTCGGCGCCGAGTGCCTCGCCATGCGCCTTCGCGGTGCCGGCGCGGTTCGGCGAGCCCTGGCCGATCTTCGTGCGGCAGATGATCAGCGTCGGCTGCGTCGCCGAGGTGCGCGCGCCGGCGATGGCCGCGCGCACGGCCTCGACATCGTGGCCGTCGACGGGGCCGATGACCTTCCAGCCATAGCCGGCGAAGCGCAGCGCGACGTTGTCGACGTACCAGGGCGCGACCGGGCCGTCGATGCTGATGCCGTTGTCGTCGTAGAAGGCGACGAGCTTGTTCAGCTTCCAGGCGCCGGCCAGCGCGCAGGCCTCGTGGCTGATGCCTTCCATGAGGCAGCCGTCGCCCATGAAGGCCCAGGTGCGGTGGTCGACGATGTCGTGGCCGGGGCGGTTGAACTCGGCCGCCAGCAGCTTCTCGGCCAGCGCCATGCCGACGGCGTTGGCGATGCCCTGGCCGAGCGGGCCGGTCGTCGTCTCGACGCCGGGCGTGACGTCGACCTCGGGGTGGCCAGGCGTCTTGCTGTGCAGCTGGCGGAAATTGCGCAGCTCGCTCATCGGCAGGTCGTAGCCGCTCAGGTGCAGCAGCGCGTACAGCAGCATCGAGCCATGGCCGTTGCTGAGCACGAAGCGGTCGCGGTCGGCCCAGTGCGGGTCGGCCGGGTCGTGCTTGAGCGCGCCGCCGCCCCACAGCGCCACCGCGATCTCGGCCATGCCCATCGGCGCCCCCGGATGGCCCGAGTTGGCTTGTTGCACCGCGTCCATCGCGAGGGCGCGGACGGCGTTGGCCATGAGGGAGGTTTCGGAGCTGGACATGGGGGCTGCGGCGCGCGCGGGGTTGGGGGGAGAAGTCGATTCTAGAAGCGCGGCCGGACCCGTCCTTATGATGCGGCGCCATGCAAGGACTGCACCTCACCGCCGACCTCGGCGGCTGCGACGCCGCCTACGCGCCGATGCACGACGCGCAGGCACTGCGCGCGCTGTGCCGCGCCGGCGTCGAGGCGGCGGGGCTGCGCGCCGTCGGCGACCTGTTCCACGGCTTCGCCGGCGGCGGCGTCACCGGCGTCGTGCTGCTGGCCGAATCGCATCTGGCCGTCCACACCTGGCCGGAGCTCGGCGCGGTGACGCTCGACGTCTACGTCTGCAACCGCGGCGCCGACAACGGCGCGCGCGCCGAGCGGCTGATGGCGGCGCTCGAGGCGGCCTTCGGCGCCCCTCGCGCGACGCGGCAGCGCCTCGCGCGCGAGCTGCCCGCTCTGCCTCCCGCCGCTAGCTGAGGGCGTGCCGGATCTCGGAGAAGCTCGACGCGATCGGCGTCAGCTCGATCGGCCGACCGAGCTGGCGCTCGATCTGCGAGCGCGAGACGATGCCGCGCATGCGCTGCGGCGCGAGCGCCGTCGCCGCCTCGACGACCAGCAGGTGGTTGCGGCCGTAGCGCTGCATCGTCGCGATCAGCTGGCCGACGCGCGCCTTGCGCATGCGGTCGTACGCGATGGCGTCGACGTCGGCCAGCGGCGTCATCACGTCGCCGACGGTGAGCTCGTCGTAATGCGCGCCGCGCTCGTGCACGAGCCGCATCGTGCGGTCGCTGCGCAGGTCGACGCTGGTGATCAGGCCCTCGACCGAGGGCATGTCGGTGACCACGAAGAGCATGCGCACGCCCTTGTAGATCATGATCTGCTCGGCCTGCCGCAGCGACGTCGACGGCACCGTCGTCGCCGCGATCGCCAGCGTCAGGTCGGTCATCACCTCGAGCGCCGGCGAGTCCAGCGTCACCGGCGGCCCCTGGCCGGGCGAGGCCTGGGCCAGCAGCGTCCCGGGGTCGACACGGAAGGTGGGCAGGGCGGAATCCGTTTCCATGGGTCCTCCTCGAGCGGTGAGGTCACCGAGGACGCAGATTACGACGAACGCGGGAATCGTGCTCGTTTCATCCGGCCAGCGCGCAGCGCGCCCGGTGCAGACGCACGTAGAGGTTGGACTCGCTGATCGAGAGCTCGCGGCAGACGGCGTCGCTGTCGGCGTCGGCGAGCAGCCGCAGCTCGACGGCGCGGCGCAGGTGCTCGGGCAGCGCGGCGATGCGCGCGAGCGTCTGTGCCAGCCGCTCGCGCTGCTCGGCGACCTCGTCGGGGCGCGGCTGCGGGCAGGCGAGTTCGGGCGTGGCGGTGCCGCCATCGCCGTCGTCGTCGCCGGCCGCGTCGAGGCTGTCGTAGCCGACGCGCTCGCGCACGAGGTCGACGATCTTGTGCTTGAGCACGGCGACGAGCCAGCTGCGCAGCGCCGAGCGGCCGCCGAACAGCGCGCGCCCGCTGGCGACGGCCTCGAACACGTCGTGCACGAGGTCCTCGGCCAGCGCCGGGTCGAGCAGGCGCCGCCGCGCGTAGCGCACGAGGTAGTCGCGCTGCGGCGCGAGCTCGCTCCAGGCGACGGTGGCGGCGGGATGCGACGGGGCGGTGGCGGCGATCGGTGCTGGCATGGTGTGCTCGGGGCTGCGGTGGCGATGGCTACACTGTGCGCAGGCCACCTCGCAGGCCGATCACCGAAGATCACAGCGAGATCACATCGGCGTAAGAAACGCACCGCGCCTCCGACGGCTCACGCATGGGCAGCCACATCCTCGTCGCCGAAGACCAGTCCGACATCCGCGACCTCATCGTCCTCAACCTGCGCCAGGCCGGCTACGAGGTGACGGCGGTCGCCGACGGCCGCGCGGCGCTGGCCAGCCAGCTCGAGCGCGCGCGCGACCTGCTGCTGCTCGACCTGATGATGCCGGGCCTGGACGGCATCGAGGTCTGCAAGGCGCTGCGCGCGCGCGGCCACGCGACGCCGATCCTGATGCTCACGGCCAAGAGCACCGAGCTCGACCGCGTGCTCGGCCTCGAGCTCGGGGCCGACGATTACCTGACGAAGCCGTTCTCGATGGCCGAGCTGCTGGCGCGCGTGAAGGCGCTGCTGCGCCGCGCCGAGCTGCTGCGCGCGGCGCAGGCGGCGCCGGCGGCGGCCGCCGCGGTGCGCAACGGCGAGCTCGAGATCCTGCCCGAGCGGCGCGAGGTGCGCGTGGCCGGTCGCGCGCTCGAGTTCACGGCGCTGGAGTTCGAGCTGCTGCTGCATTTCGCCTCGCATCCGGGCCAGGTCTTCTCGCGCGCGCAGCTGCTCGACGCCGTCTGGGGCTACAGCCACGACGGCTACGAGCACACGGTGACGACGCACATCAACCGCCTGCGCGCCAAGGTCGAGCAGGAGCCGCTGCAGCCGCGCTTCATCCTCACCGTGCGCGGCGCCGGCTACAAGATGCGCGACGCGCCGCGATGACGGTCCGCCTGCGCCTGGCGCTGACGATCTTCCTCACCGGGCTGGCGACGGCGCTGGGCGTGATCGTGACGGTGGCGATCGCCTTCCAGCGCTTCGAGCACGAGAGCACGTACGAGCGCGCCGACGCGTTCCTCAGCCGCGTGACGGCGCAGCACGACGACCTGCTCGAGCAGCACGAGCGCGACCCGCAGGCCTTCGTCGCGATGCTGCGCAACCTGCTGCTGTACGCGCCCGACACCCAGCTCTACCTGCTCGACGACCAGGGCACGGTGCTCGCGCACACCGGCCAGGTGCATCTGGCCAGCGGCTTCAAGGTGGCGCTCGCGCCGGTGCTCGAGGCCGCCGACGCGGCGACGCGGCGCGACATCCACCACGCCGCCTTCGTGATGGGCGAGGACCCCGAATACATGGATGCCGATGCGGTCATCGCGGCGCGCGCGCTGCAGCGCGCGCCACCGGGAACCGACGCCTTGCAGCGTGCGCCACCCGCGCCCGCCATTGCCGGCTACCTCTACCTCGTCAGCCGCAAGCCCGGCCTGCCGGCCACGCGCATGGAGCTGCTGCGCAGCGGCCTGACCTCGCCGGCGCTGCTGCCGGTGCTCGCCGTCGTGCTGCTGACGACGGGGCTGGCGTTGTGGATCATCGCCGCGGTGACGCGGCCGCTGCGCGTGCTCAGCGACGAGGTCGATGGCGCCGCGCGCACCGGCTTCGATCCGCGCGGCGGCGCGCCGGCGGCGATCGCCGATGCGCCGGCGGCGGTCGACGACGAGATCGCGCGGCTGCGTCGCGGCTTCCACGCGCTGCTGGCGCGGCTGCGCATGCAGTGGGACGAGCTGCGTCGGCTCGACCATTTCCGGCGCGAGGGCGTGAGCAATCTCTCGCACGACCTGCGCTCGCCGCTGACGGCCACCGTCGCCTGCCTCGAGACGCTGGAGGCCCGCTGGGCCGGCGCGGGCGCGCGCGACGAGGACCGCAGCCTCGTCGCCGTGGCGCTGCGCAACACGCGCAACGCGGCGGCGATGGTGCGCTCGCTGGGCGACCTGGCGCAACTCGACGAGCCGGCGTTCGAGCTGCACCCGATGCGGCTGGACCTCGGCGAGGTGCTCGACGACATCGCGCTGCGCTACGCGCCGCGCTGCGCCGAGCGCGGCGTGGCGCTGCGCTGCGATGCGCGCGGCGGCGAGCCGCTGCTGGCCGAGGTCGACGTCGAGCTGTTCGAGCGCGCCGTCGCCAACCTGCTCGACAACGCGCTGAAGTTCACGCCCGCCGGGCGCGGCGTCGTCATCGCGACCGCGCGCGACGGCGCGCGCGTGCGCGTCGCCGTCGAGGACCAGGGCTGCGGCATCCCCGCGGCCGAGCTGCCGCGGCTCTTCGACCGCCTCTACCAGGTGCGCGCGAGCGTCGAGCCGGCGACGAGCGAGGCGGGCAAGGGGCTGGGGCTGGCGATTGTCAAGCGCATCGTCGAGCTGCACCGCGGCAGCGTCGCGGTGACGAGCCGACCGGGGGCGGGCACGACGGTGACGATCGAGCTGCCCGGGATCTGATCGCTCAGCGGCGATCCCAGTGGCCGGGGGCCATACGCCAGCCCTGGCCCTCGCGCATCCACTGGTGCGGCACGTAGTGGTAGCCCTCGCGATGCCGCTCCCAGTGGCCCGGGTTCCAGACATGGCGGCCGCCCGACCAGGCCCAGAAGCCCGAAAGCCAGAAGAAGCCCGGCCCGGGCGCGACGCCCATGACCTCGACCGGCGGCGGCGGCGGGGCGACCATCACGACCTCCCCGCCCGCGTAGGGCGCCGGGCGTGCCGGGACGACGATGCAGGCGCCGAGCAGGCTGCTCACCGCGGCGGCGAGGGCGATCGAGGCGAGGGTGCGGCGGGTCGTGATCATCGGGGGGGTCCTGAGGTTCATGGTCCTCCCTCAACGACCGGCGGCGGCCGCGCGCTGACCGCGGCGCGCGGATTTACGCAGATTCACCTCGGTCCGGCCGCGGCGGCCGCGGGCGCGACATCGGCCAGCAGCGTGAAATGCTCCACGACAGGCGGCGCGGCGAAGAACGGGCCGACGATGGCGCGCCACTGCGGGAACAGCGGGCCCTCGCGGAAGGTGACGGTGTGGTCCTCGAGCCGCGCCCAGTGGATCAGTAGCACGTAGCGCTCGGGCTGCTCGATGCCATGCTCGATGCGCGCGCCGCGGAACCCCGGCGCGCCGGCGATGACGGAGGCGACGCCGCGCTGGATGGCGGCTTCGAATTCGGCCTGGCGGCCGGGCTGGATGCGGATGTCGGCGATTTCGAGGATCAAGGGCCACTCCCGGGTTGTGCGGTGGGCGAGTTTCCCATGCGACACGCGCGTGGCGGCCGTCCCGGCGCTCCGGTGCCCAGGATGGCTCAAGTTCCCGTTCCCATGCCCGAAAACAGGACATGGGGCGGGCGCGGAGCACCGCCCTGCCGTGCTGTATGGAGCAAAGAGGTCCGAATGTCGTCCACGATTGCCGTCGAAGAGCTTCGAGTCGGCATGTACATCCAGCTCGACGGCGGTTGGCTCTCGCATCCGTTCCCGCTGTCGAGCTTCCGCATTGCGACGGCCGAGCAGATCGCGACGCTGCAGGGCCTGGGCCTGGCGCGCGTGCGCTGGGTGCCGGACAAGAGCGAGCTGGCCGGCGCCGCCACGGCGGCTCCCGTCGGCGCCGCGGCGGCCGGCGACGAGGCCGCCGCGGCGACGGCGCCGCTGCTCAGCCCGGCCGACGCCCAGGCGGCGCAGCGCCGCGTCTGGCTCGCCGCGCAGCGCGACGCTGCCCGGCTGTGCGAGCGCCAGCATGCCGAGGCTGCGCAGGCCTGGCGTGGCGCCCTCGACCTCGTCGCCGCCCGGCCGCAGGAAGCGGGCCGCACGACCGAGGCGCTGACCCGCGCGATGCTCGAGAAGATGCTCGGCTCCGACGAGATCGGCATCCGCCTCGTCGCCGGTGGCGGCGACCGCGCCGGCGGCCACGCCCTGAACGTGGCGGTTATCTCGCTGCTCATCGGGCGCACGCTCGGTCTGCCCGACGAGGCGATGCAGGACCTGGGCGTCGGCGCGCTGATGCACGATGTCGGCAAGATCGACCTGCCCGACCGCTTCCGCCATGTCGAGGACGGCTTCAGCAATGCCGAACTCGGCCTCTACCGCGACCATGTCGCCAAGGGCGTGATGCATGCGCAGCGCATGCAGCTGCGCGCCGGCGCGCTGGCCGTGCTGGCGCAGCACCACGAACATGCCGACGGCAGCGGCTTCCCGCTCAAGCTCGCCGGCGAGCGCATCGCGCTGGCCTCGCGCATCGTCGCCGTCGTCAACCGCTACGACAATCTCTGCAACCCGGGCACGCGCACGCTGGCGCTGACGCCGCACGAGGCGGTGGCGACGATGTTCGCCCAGGGCCGTACGCGCTGGGACGCGACCGTGCTGAGCGCCTTCATCCGCATGATGGGCGTGTACCCGGCGGGCTCGCTGGTGCAGCTCACCGACGATCGCTACGCGATGGTCGTCGGCGTCAATTCGAGCCGGCCGCTGAAGCCGCGCGTGCTGGTGCACGAGCCGCATGGGCGCGGCCAGGCCGTCGCGGCCGAGGCGCAGCTGCTCGACCTCGAGCAGGCCCACGATCTCGGCATCCGGCGCAGCCTCGCGGCGAGCAAGCTGCCGCCGGCGGTGCTGCAGGCGCTGGACCCGCGCCCGCGCGTGGCCTATTACTTCGAGCCGATCGCGCGCGAATGCGCGCCCAGCGCCGCGTGAAGAACGCAAGCGCCACCGCCCTGCCGCCGGCCGCCGCGCCGGCGATCCATGGCTGGGCGGCGCTGATCGATGCCATGCCGCACGCGGCCTGGGTCGTGCGGCTGTCAGATGGCCGCGTCGCGGCGGCGAACCCCGCGGCCGCGGCCCTCTTCGGGCGCGCCGTGGACGAACTCGTCGGCGCCGACGTGCAGCAGCTGGCGCCCTCGCCCGAGGACCTGCTGTGGTGGGAGGCGGCCGCCGCCGGCAGCACGCCGCGGCTGCATTCGGACACCCTGATCGCCGCGGCCGACGGCCAGCTGCGCCATGTCAGCCGCAGCATCGACGGCATCGCCGGCGCCGACGGCGTCGCCGACCACGCGCTGGTCGTCGCCTGCGACCGCAGCGCCGAGCACGAGGCCGAGGCCGAACGCGAGGTCCTGCTCGCCGAACTCCAGGCGACGCTCGAGGCCACCGCCGACGGCCTGCTCGTCACCGACCTCGCCGGCCGGCTGCGCGCCTTCAACCGCCGCTACGCCGAGATCTGGGGTCTGCCGCTGGCGCTGCTGCAGGAGCACGACGACGCGGCGGTGCAGGCGTGGATGGCGCGCAGCGTCGTCGCCGACCCCGACGGGCCCGACTACGGCGCGCGCGTGCACCAGTTGCTGCAGGCGACGCTGATCGTCGCCACCGACCGCCTCGTGCTGCACAACGCCCGCGTCATCGAACGCGTGACGCGGCCGCTGATCTGCCATGGCCGGCCGCAGGGCCGCGTCTGGTCGTTCCGCGACCTCACCGAGCGCGTCGCGGCGGCCGAGAAGATCGAGTCGCTGACGCTGCAGGACGCGCTCACCGGGCTGCCGAACCGGCGCGCGCTGGCCGACCGGGTCGAGGCGCTGGCGGCCAAGGCGCGGCGCGAGGAGCGCAGCTTCGGCCTGCTCTTCGTCGACCTCGACCGCTTCCGCCACATCAACGACAGCCTCGGCCACGAGATCGGCGACCAGGTGCTGCTCGACGTCGCCCAGCGCATCGGCGGCTGCCTGCGCCAGGACGATGTGCTGGCGCGGCTGGGCGGCGACCAGTTCGTCGTCCTCGTCCACCCCGCCGACGCCGCGGCCGCCGAGGCCACGGCGCGCCGCGTGCTCAACGTCGTCGCCCAGCCCAGCAGCATCGACGGCGCGCATTTCACGCTGACCTGCAGCATCGGCATCGCGATCGGCCCGGCGCATGGCTCGCGGCTGGAGGACCTGCTGCGGCATGCCGAGGCGGCGATGCGCGCGGCCAAGGCCGGCGGCCGCGCGAGCTACCGGCTGCACCAGGCGCGCGCCGAGGGCGACCGGCGGCTGCAGATGCGGCTGGACCATGCGATGCGCCAGGCCCTGGTCAGCGGCCGCTTCCGGCTGCACTACCAGCCGCAGATCGACCTCGCCAGCGGCGCCATCGTCGGCGCCGAGGCGCTGCTGCGCTGGCGCGATCCCGAGCTCGGCGAGGTGTCGCCCGTCACCTTCATCCCGGTGGCCGAGGAAAGCGGCTTCATCGTCGCCATCGGCGACTGGGTGCTCAGCCAGGCCGTGCGCCAGGCCGTGCTGTGGCAGCAGCGCGGGCTGGCGCTGCCGATCGCGATCAACGTCTCGGCGCTGCAATTCCAGCAGCCGCAGTTCGTCGACCGCGTCGCCAGCGTGCTCGCCGTCAGCGGGCTGCCGCCGCGCCTGCTCGAGCTCGAGCTCACCGAGTCGATCCTCGTCCACGACGCCGCCGAGGCGCTGCACCGGCTGCACGCGCTGGCGCGTCTGGGCGTGCGGCTGGCGATCGACGACTTCGGCACCGGCTACTCGAGCCTGGCCTACCTGAAGCGCTTCCCGATCGGCAAGCTCAAGATCGACCGCAGCTTCGTCGGCGGCCTGCCCGACGACGACAGCGATGCCGCCATCGTGCGCGCGATCCTGCAGATGGCGCGCGCGCTCGGCCTCAAGGTCATCGCCGAGGGCGTCGAGACCGAGGCCCAGCGCCGCTTCCTGCACGACAACGGCTGCGCCGAGTTCCAGGGCTTCCTCTATGCGCCGGCGCTCGACGCGCTCAGCCTCGAGCAGCGCCTGGTCCTCGCCGCCGCCCGTGCGCCCGAGAGCCGGCAGCGGATCCGCCTCGTGCGCACCTGAAGCCGCCGATTCCGGGCCGGCGCCGGACCGAAGTCGTTCGCGACCGACGGCGGCGGCACAATCCGGTGCACCCAGGGCCGCTGCCAAACACCGCCATGATCTACAAGTTCAAGAGTTCCGTCGCCGCCGACCTGCTGATGCTGGCCGCCGACGGCGACCGCATGCTGCGCCTGCTCGGGCGCGACCCGGCGCCCAAGGGCATCATCGAGCCGGCCGCCATGCCCGCGGCGATCGCCGCGCTCGAAGCGGCGATCGCCCGCGCCGAGGACCCGGCCGCCGAGGCGGGCCCGCAGGCAGGCGCCGGCGCCGAGGCGGGCGAACCGGCCGTCGGCCTGCGCCAGCGCCTGTGGCCGATGGTGCAACTGCTGCGGCAATGCCAGGCCGCCGATGCCGCGGTGGTCTGGGGCGTGTGACGGCATACTGCGTGAAATGACGGAGAGGTGGACATGAAGCTCTGGAGCGACAGCTGGACCAATGGCGACCGTATTCCGGCGCGTTTCGCCGCCGGCCAACCCGACGGCGCGGGCGGGGCGATGTTCAGCGACAACCTCAATCCGCATCTCGCCTGGTCCGACGTGCCCGCGGCGGCGCGCTCGATGGTGCTGATCTGCCACGACTTCGACGTCCCCGGCCGCGCCGACGACGTCAACCAGCCGGGGCGCGAGATCCCGGCCGATCTCGAGCGCGTCGACTTCTTCCACTGGGTGCTGGTCGACCTGCCGCCGCTGCCCACCGTGATCGCCGAGGGTGAATTCAGCAACGGTTTCGTCGCCCGCGGCAAACCGGGTCCGCAGGCGCGCGGCAGCGCGCGCCACGGCATCAACGACTACACGGCCTGGTTCGCCGGCAACCCGGAGATGGCGGGCGACTACTACGGCTACGACGGCCCCTTCCCGCCGTTCAACGATTCGCTCGTCCACCATTACGTGTTCACGCTCTATGCCGTGGCGCTGCCGCGCCTGCCGGTCGAGGGCCGCTTCAACGGCACCCAGGTGCGCGAGAAGCTCGCCGGCCGCGTGCTCGCCGAGGCCACGTTCTCGGGCACCTACACGCTCAACCCGCGCCTGCTCAGCGGCGCCTGAGCGCGGCCGCCGCGTGGAGGAGCCGACGCGCGTCTTTCTGCTGCGCCATGGCCGCACGGCCTGGAACGCCGAATCGCGCATCCAGGGCCAGCTCGACATCCCGCTGGACGAGCAGGGCCGCTGGCAGGCCGCGCGGCTGGCGCAGGCGCTGGCCGGCGAGCCGCTGGCGGCGATCTACAGCAGTGATCTCGAACGCGCGCGCGAGACCGCGCGGCCGCTGGCCCTGGCCACCGGGCTCGCGCTGCAGACCGACGCCGCACTGCGCGAGCGCGCCTTCGGCCGCTTCGAGGGCGTGATCTACGCCGAGATCGAGGCGCGCTGGCCCGACGAGGCGCGGCGCTGGCGCGAGCGCGAGCCCGACTTCGGCCCTGGCGGCGGCGAGCCGCTGCGCCGCTTCTACGAGCGCAGCGTCGGTGCCGTGCAGCGCCTGGCCGCGGCGCACCCGGGGCAGGCGATCGCCGTCGTCGCCCATGGCGGCGTGCTCGATTGCCTGTACCGCGCCGCCAGTCGCATCGATCTGCAGGCGCCGCGCACCTGGCAGCTCGGCAACGCGGCGATCAACCGTCTGCTCTGGACCCCGCAGGGCCTGAGCCTGGTGGGCTGGAACGACGCCAGCCATCTCGAAGTCGAGCCAACCTAAAGTTTGAGTTCGGGTGGTCGATACAAGACCACACACTTTGGCCTGCCCATCGGGTTCAGTTCGAGCGTCGGCGTCCGATATCAAGGACGGATAGGTTGGGCCAGCGTCGTCCCGGCGCACCCGCCTGCCATGCAGGACGCTCCCCATGAATCGACGAGGTCATCGTCTCCCGAGCCCAGGCTTCACGCTGATCGAGTTCCTGGTCACCGTGGCCGTGCTGGTCATCGTGCTCGGCATCGCGGCGCCGAATTTCGGCGTCTTCATCGCGCGCAACCAGGTCGCCGGCGTGAAGTCGGCCTTCGCCGCGTCGCTGGCGACCGCCCGCTCGGAGGCGGCGCGTTCGGGCAGCCAGGTGCTCGTCGTGGCCAGCGCCGGCGGCGCCGCCGGCAACGAGTTCGGCGGCGGCTGGGATGTCTACATCGACACCGACAACAACAGCCTCGTCGACGCCGCCGACACCCGCGTTCGTCACTACGAGGCGCTGCCCCCGGCGCTGACGCTGTCGGGCAACGCGCTGCTGGTCTTCAGCCCCAGCGGCTACCTGACGCCGGCGGCCAACAACGTCTACCGGCTGTGCCCCACCGACGGCTCGCCGGCCGGCTATTCGATCAGCATCGCCCCCAGCGGCACGACCTACGCGGGCGCGATCAACAACTGCCCATGATGATGAAAGCGCACCCCGCCCATCCCCGCCGTGCGCGCGGCATCGCGCTGTTCGAGGCGCTGATCGCCGTGCTGCTGCTGTCGCTCTCGGCGCTGGCCTATGCGGCGCTGCAGATGCGCGGCCTGTCGACGAATTCGAGCGCGATGTGGCGCAGCAAGGCCGTGCAGCTGGCGCAGGAGATGGCCGACCGCATGCGTGCCAACCAGGTCGGCGTCGGCGCCGGCGCCTACCAGAACCTGCTCGCGCCGGCCGCCGCACCGGTCTGCGGGGTGGGTTCGGCGTGCACCCCGACGCAGGTGGCGAAGGCGGACTACAGCGCCTGGAGCGCCGAGATCGCGCTGGCGTTGCCCGGCGGCACCGGCATCGTCTGCCTCGACGGCACGCCCGACGACGGCAGCGCTGCGGCGCCGGCCTGCGACGGCGCCGCCGGCACCTACGCGATCAAGCTCTTCTGGACCGAGCGCGGCGTCGATTCGCGCGTGGCGATGGAGCTGCGGCCGTGATGTCGCCGGCACCGCGCCGCGGCCGCGGCATGACGCTGATCGAGCTGCTCGTCGGCATGGCGATCGGCCTCTTCCTCGTGCTCGTGATGGGCTCCGTCTACCTCGGCAGCAAGGGCACCTTCAACGCCCAGGAATCGACGGCGCGGCTGCAGGAGAACGCCCGCTACGCCGTCGACCTGCTCAGCGCCGACCTGCGCATGAGCGGCTTCCGCGGCTGCGCCGGGCAGGTCGGCGGCGTCGGCAAGCTGACGAACCAGCTCCAGGGCCCGCTGACGACACTGACGAACTTCGGCCAGGGCGTGGCCGGCTCGCACAACGTCGGCGGCGCCTGGTCGCCCGGGCTCGACGCCAGCATCGGGGCACTCGCGCCGAACGCCGCGGGCGACGTGCTGACCGTCTACCGCTCGTTCGGCGGCGCCTGGGCACTGACCGCCGACATGACGACCCCGACCGACGACCTGCAGGTCACGCCGAGCGCCAACTTCAACACCGGCGACCTCCTCGTCGTCGGCGACTGCAACGCCTCTTCGGTGATCCAGATCACCAACGCGAACCCCGCCGCGACGGGGACGATCGCGCATGCCGCCGGGGCGGCCGGCGTCGTGCCGGGCGTCTCGACCTCGAGCCTCGACCGCGACTACCTGCAGGATGCAGTCGTCTACCGCGTGCAGGCCGTGACCTATTACCTCGCGCCGAGCCTGCGCCAGCCCGGCGCGCTGGCGCTGTGGAGCTCGGCGACGCCGGCGTACACGGCGGGGCCGCAGCCGATCGAACTCGTCACCGGCGTCGATCGCCTGCTCGTCACCTACGGTCTGGACACCAACGCCGACCGCGCCGCCGACCTTTTCGTCACCGCCGACAACGTCGTCGACTGGACCCAGGTCGTCAGTGCGCGGCTCGAGCTGCTGCTGTCCAGCCCCGACGCCAATACCGCCACGACGCCCCAGCCCTACACCTTCGCCGGCGTCGTCACGACGCCCAACGACCGGCGGCTGCGTACCGTCGTCTCGCTCGTCAGCTCGCTGCGCAACAACGTGCCATGAACCACCGCCGTATCCGCGCCGAACGCGGCGTGACGCTGATCGCGATCCTGCTGATGATGCTGGCGCTGGCCTTCCTCGGCCTGGGCGCGATGAACAGCTCGGTGCTGCAGGAGCACATGGCCGGCAACGCGCGCGACAAGAACGTCGCGATGCAGGCCGCCGAGGCCGCGCTGCGCGACGCCGCGGCCGACATCGAGGCCAACCTCGGCACCGCCGGCTTCAGCTACGGCTGCGCCAACGGCCTGTGCCTGCCGCCGTCGATGCCGGCCAGCGGCGCGACGTCGGCGCCGGTCTGGACGACGCTGAACTGGGCCGCGAACTCGCGCGCCTACGGCAGCGCCACCGGTGCAGCGGCGCTCGTCGGGCCCGACAACGTGGCCCTCGCGGCGCAGCCGCAATACGTCATCGAGCTGCTGCCGCAGCTCATCCCCGGCGCCGGCGAAGGCGGGTGTTCCACCTGCGCGCCGTCGCTCACCGGGCAACCCTACCGCATCACGGTGCGGGCCTTCGGCGCGCGGTCTTCGACCGTCGTGATTCTTCAATCCACCTACATCAAGCAATGAAACCCATGCTGACCCTTGCCCGGCGCGCTGCGCTCGGCGCCGCAGCCGGCCTGCTGCCCCTGATGGCCCTGGGTGGCCCCCTCAACCTGAGCCAGGCGCCGCTGTATCTGTCGACCCTGGTCAAGCCCAACGTGCTGATCGTGCTCGACAACTCGGAGTCGATGGACGGCACGATGGCCGGCCAGCTCATCGCCGGCAACGATCCGTCGACGCGCGGCAACACGGCGCGCACCGTGATCCGCAACGCCATCACCGCCTTCCAGACCTCGTTCAACTGGGGCCTGGAGACCTTCGGCCTGTCCGACGGGCCCTGGCTGCTGACGACCTACGCGTACTACTTCGGCAACGACCAGCAGGTGGTCTATACGAACGATTGCGTGGGCGGCATCTCGGTGAGCAACGGCGGCCTGCGCTGCGTCGCCAACCCCGAGCCGGCGGTCAATGGGTTCAACTTCATCACCTACCAGTTCACCGGCGACGATCCCGAGATCAACGACGTGCTTTATGCCGGGTTCTATGGCAACCAGCTCTACGGCATCGGCGTGCCGGGATCGACGAACTACTGGGTGTATGCGAACCACCTCGCGACCACCGGCTGGGCGAGCACCGACTTTAAGAACCAGCAGGGCGGCGCTCCCTGGGGATTCACGCCCACCGATGCCGGCTACCTGCCGCAGACGCCGCCGAACGACCGCATGTTCTGGCTGCTGCGCGCCTGGGGCTATTACGCCGACATCACCGGCATGGGCCAGCTGCTGCAGCCGGTGGCGCCGAGCAGCAACGCGCAGATCAGCGCGCTGATGAAGTACCTGGGCAACGAGACCAACGGTGCCAACGGCGAGATCAAGAACGCGGCCGTGTTCACGCCGCTGTCGGGATCGCTGCAGACCGCCAAGAGCTACTACGGCGGCCAGCTCGCCGGCAACTCGAGCCCGATCAGCGCCTCCTGCCAACGCAGCTTCGTGCTGCTCGCCACCGACGGCAACCCGACCGGGCAGACCAACGGCCAGATGTGGTCGCTGGCGCAGCAGAACACCACTTTCAACGCGGCGACCAACAGCTGGACGTACTCCACGGCGGCCAACGACGTCTTCAACAGCGTCACCGGTCTGCGCTCGGTCGGCTTGAATGGCAACAACTACGACATCCAGACCTACGTCGTCGGGCTCGGCGACACGGTGGCCAACCCCGCTTCGGTGGCGACGCTGAACCAGATCGCCAACCTCGGCGGCACCAGCCAGGCCTATCTGGCGTCGAACCAGGCCGCGCTGGCGGCGGCTTTCAACTCGATCAGCGTCGACATCGTCGCCAAGACCTCGGCGGCGTCGGCGGTGTCGGTCAATTCGGGCGCCTGGAACAACGGCACCAACCTCTACCAGGGCCGCTTCAACAGCGGCGACTGGTCGGGGCAGCTGCTGGAGTACCCGATCCTCGGCTCCGGCGCGGTGGGCGCCAACGCGACCTGGGACGCCGGCCAACTGCTGAACGCGAACAGCTGGAACAACGGCCGCCAGATCCTGACCTACAAGGCCTCGGCGGCCGCGGGCTCGCGCGGCGTGCCGTTCCGCTGGCCGGCGAATCCGGCGGCGCCGCAAGCCGGCGAGATCGATGCGGGCATGGTCACGGCGCTGAACACCTCGATGTCCGGCGTGGTCGACGGCTACGGTTCGCAACGCCTGGCCTGGTTGCGCGGCAACACGGCGCAGGAACTGCGCAACTGCAACGGCTGCGCGGCGCCGACCTTCCGCAACCGTGCCTCGAGCGTGCTGGGCGACATCGTCAACTCGGCGCCGCTGTACATCGGCGGCCCCAGCAGCAGCTACCGCGACAACATCGCCGGCGTGCCGTACAGCACTTATGCCGCGACGCGGCGATCGCAGACGCCGATGATCTTCGTCGGCGCCAACGACGGCATGCTGCATGCCTTCAACGCCAATACCGGCGCCGAGGTCTTCGCCTATGTGCCCTGGGCCGTGCGCAACCGGCTCTCGGCGCTGCCCGATCCGGCCTACGCCCACCTGTACACGGTCGACGGCTCGCCGTCGGTCTTCGACGCCTACTACGAAGGGGCCTGGCACAGCCTGCTGATCAGCGGCATGAACGCCGGTGCGAAGGGCCTGTTCGCGCTCGACGTCACGAATGCGGCCGCGGTCACCGAAGCCAACGGCGCGTCGGTGCCGCGCTGGGAGATCGACGGCAGCGATGGCGACGTCGGCTACATCTTCGGCAAGCCGGTGCTGGTGCCGTTGCGCGACGGCAGCTGGCGCGTGCTCGTCGGCAACGGCTACAACAGCAGCAACGGGCATGCCGTGCTGTTGATGATCGACGTGCAGACCGGCGCGATCAGCCGCATCGACACGCTCGCCGGCAGCGCGGCATCGCCCAACGGCCTGTCGGGCCTGGTGACGGTGAGCAAGTCCGGCAACGGCATCGTCGACTATGTCTACGCCGGCGATCTCAACGGCAATCTCTGGAAATTCGACCTCAGCTCGGCGTCGTCGCAGAACTGGAAGGTCGGCTACGGCAACGCCGCCGCGCCGCTGCCGCTGTTCACGACGGCCGCGGGCCAGCCGATCACCGGGCGCCCCGACGTCACGCTGAACGCAGCCGGCCAGTACCTGATCGTCTTCGGCACCGGCCGCTACATCGACACCTCGGACACCGCGGCGGGCGCGCAGCAGGCGCTGTACGGCGTCGTCGACGGCGGCGCGCCGGTGGCGATGGGCAGCCTGGAGGTGCAGACGATAGACACCACCTCGGTCGCCAACAGCAACACCTGGCGGCTGACGACGCACGCGGTTGGCCCCTCGACCGACGGCATCACGCTGGCGGGCGACAACCAGATCTCGGTCAGCCAGTACAACTCGGGCAAGGGCGGCTGGGTGCTGACGCTGCCGGCGGGCGGTGAACGCGTCGTCGCCGACGCGACGATCCGCTACGGTCGCGTCACGTTCTCGAGCCTGGTGCCCTCGACGGTGGTCTGCAGCTCGGGCGGCACGGGCTGGCTGACGACGCTGGACGTGCTGACGGGCAACCGCTCGCCGGCCTTCGACGTCAACGGCGACGGCACGGTCAACGGCAACGATCTCGTGCTGGGGATGACGCCGTCGAGCGTGCAGATCGGCTCGATCCCCGCCGCGGCGACGACGATCCGCGGGCAGAACCGCCATTACGACAACAACCTCATCAACACCTCGGGCGGCACCGTCGTGCCCATCGAGACGCTGGGCAACCAGAAGAACTCGGGCCGCGCGAGCTGGGAGCAGATCAAATGAAGCACATGTCGACCGAAATCATCGGCGGTGCCGCCGCCGTGCTGCTGGCGCTGGCGGCGGGAACCGCGCAGGCGATGGCCGTGCGCGCGGGCAGCGCGCCGGCGGCGCCCGCGACGGCCGAGCTGGGCCACCGCAGCGCCCGCGTCACCGCGCCGGCGCCGGGATCGCAGCCGACGCTCACCAGCGGCGTCATCAGCGCCGTCGACACGGCGCACGGCACGATCACGATCGCCGGACACGCGATCGCGCTGCACGGCAAACAGCTGCGCGTGATGTCCGACAACAAGGGCGGCCGCACGAGCGCCGCGGCGCTGCGCCCGGGCACGCGCGTGCGCTACGCGCTCGAGCCCGGCCAGGGCGAAGGCCGCAAGATCGTCCTCATCTATGTCGAGGCCGGCCAATGAAGTCGCGCTGCCGCTCGCGCCAGCGCGGCTTCACGCTCATCGAGCTGATGGTCGCGGTGGCGGTGATCGGCGTGCTGGGCGCGGTTGCCTATCCGAGCTATCTGGGCCAGATCGCGAAGTCGCGGCGCTCCGATGCCAAATCGGCGCTGCTGGCGACGGCGCAGTCGCTCGAGCGCTACTACAGCGAACGCTCGACCTACGCCGGCGCGACGCTGGGTGCGGGCTGCCCTGGCAACGCCGCCGCGCCGTCCTGCGTCGCCCCGGCCGCGTCGGGCAACGGCTTCTACACGATCGCCATCACGGCCCAGTCCGCCGCCGGCTTCACGATCCAGGCCACGCCGACGGGTACGCAGGCGGGCGATGCCTGCGGCAGCTACACCTACGACCAGACGGGAACCAAGGGCGTCACCGGGGCGCTGGCGGCGGCTAGCTGCTGGTGAGCGCGCGCTAGAAGAGTTCGTCGGCGCTGCGCGCTAGAACAATTCGTCGGCGCTGCGCGCCGGGGCCGCCAGCCCGAGGTGGCGCCACGCCGCCGCGGTCGCGATGCGGCCGCGCGGCGTGCGCTGCAGATAGCCCTGCTGGATCAGGTAGGGCTCGATCACGTCCTCGATCGTCCCCGGCTCCTCGCCGATCGCGGCAGCGACGTTGTCCAATCCCACCGGCCCGCCGTCGAAGCGGTGGATCACCGCCTCGAGCAGCTTGCGGTCCATCACGTCCAGGCCATGCGGGTCGACGTCGAGCATCTTCAGCGCGAGGTCGGCGAGCGCGGCGTCGATGCGGCCGTCGCCCTTGACCTGCGCATAGTCACGCACGCGCCGCAGCAGCCGGTTGGCGATGCGCGGCGTGCCGCGCGAGCGGCGCGCGATCTCGAGCGCGCCGGCGCCGTCGGTCGGCACGTTGAGCAGCCCGGCCGAGCGCGTGACGATGCGCGTGAGCTCCTCGGCGCTGTAGAACTCCAGCCGCGCGACGATGCCGAAGCGGTCGCGCAGCGGGTTCGTCAGCATGCCGGCGCGCGTCGTCGCGCCGACGAGCGTGAAGGGCTGCAGGTCGAGCTTGATGCTGCGCGCGGCCGGGCCCTCGCCGATCATGATGTCGATCTGGTAGTCCTCGAGCGCCGGGTAGAGGATCTCCTCGACGACCGGCGAGAGGCGGTGGATCTCGTCGATGAAGAGCACGTCGTTGCGCTCGAGGTTCGTCAGGATCGCGGCCAGGTCCTTGGGCTTTTCGAGCACCGGTCCCGAGGTCTGGCGCAGATTGACGCCGAGCTCGTGGGCGACGATATGCGCCAGCGTCGTCTTGCCGAGACCGGGCGGTCCGAACAGCAGCACATGGTCGAGCGCCTCGGCGCGTCCGCGCGCCGCGCCGATGAAGATCTCGAGCTGTTCGCGCGCCTTCGCCTGGCCGACGTAATCGGCCAGTCCTTTGGGGCGCAGCGCGCGCTCGATCGCCTCCTCGTTGGGCGAGGCCGGCGCGGCGCTGACCACGCGCGGCAGCGGCGCGGCGGCGAAATCGTCGGTCTGGATCGCCATCGGCGGATTATGACCAGCGCCCCATCGCCGCCGGCGGCCCTGGCGCACAATTCCCGCCATCCAGGCTCACCCCCGAGGCAGACATGAAAAGAATCATTCCCCGTTGGCCCACGGCCGCCGCCGCGCTGCTGCTGGCGGTCGCGGCGCAGGCCGGCACCGCGATCCGCGTCGAGGGCGCTTGGGCGCGGCCGACGGTGCAGGGTCAGTCGGGCGGCGGCGGCTTCGTGACCATCGTCGGCGGCGACCAGGCCGACCGGCTGCTGGGCGCCAGCGCCGGGGTCTCGAAGGTGGTGGAACTGCACGCGATGGAGATGGAAGGCAACGTGATGCGCATGCACGCGATCCCGGCCGTCGACATCCCGGCCGGCGCCACGGTGCGGCTGGCGCCGGGCAGGAACCACGTGATGTTCCTGGGCCTGACGAAGACGCTGAAGAAGGGCGATCATTTCCCGCTCACGCTGCGCTTCGAGAAGGCCGGCGAGGTCAAGGTCGAGATGCAGGTGATGAACGAACCCGCCGCGGCCGAGAAGGCGACGATGAAGGCGCATTGATCAGCGCTCAGCGATTCAGCGCCTTGAGCGCTTGCTTGATGCCGTCGGAAACGCCGATGCCCGCAGGCAGCGCCTTCAGCGCCGCCTGCGCCTCGCGGTCGCTGTAGCCCAGCGCCTGCAGCGCCTGGGCGATGTCGGCCTGATCGTCGCCGAGCGCGGCGCCCGCCGGCACGGCGAGGTCGGCACCGAGCTTGCCCTTGAGTTCGAGCAGCAGCCGCTCGGCGGTCTTCTTGCCGATGCCCGGCACCTTGACCAGCCGCGCGCCGTCCTGGCGCGTCACCGCCTGCGCGAGTTCGGTCACGCTCAGCCCGCTGAGGATCGCCAGCGCCGTGCGCGGGCCGACACCGCTGATCTTGATCAGCTCGGTGAAGGTGGCGCGCTCGGCCGCGGTGAGGAAGCCGTAGAGCAGTTGCGCGTCCTCGCGCACGACGAGGTGCGTGAGCAGCGTCACCGTCTCGCCCAGCGCGGGCAGGTTGTAGAAGGTGCTCATCGGCACGCTGATCTCGTAGCCGACGCCGTGGACGTCGACCAGCACCTGCGGCGGCGTCTTCTCGACGAGCTGGCCGTGGATGCGGCCGATCACGCGCCGGCCCCTGCTTGCGGCCGGCTCGTGGGGCGGCTAGCGTGGCTAAACTGCGCCGCCGGCGGTCGCCGGCAGGCGTTCATTTTCGGCAAGCAAAGGATGATCATCATGCGGCGACGCGAGTTTACGGTAGGCCTCCCGCTGGCCGCGCTGACGGCGGCGGCGCAGGCCGGCGCGAGCGAGAGCGACGCCGCCGCCGGCGTGCGCGCGGCGCTCGAGCGCGGGGCGACCGCGGCGGTCTCGCAGCTCGGCCGCGCCGACGGCTTTCTCGGCAATCCGAAGGTCAGGATCGAGCTGCCCGGTCATCTCGCGCAGGTCGCCAAGCTGATGCGCCAGATGGGGCAAGGGGCGAAGATCGACGAACTCGTGACGGCGATGAACCGGGCCGCCGAGGCCGCGGTGCCCGAGGCACGGACGATGTTCGTCAATGCGGTCAAGGCGATGAGCGTCGAGGACGCGCTGAAGATCGTCCACGGCGGCGCGACCTCGGCGACCGATTTCTTCGCCGCCAAGACGCGGGCGCCGCTGGGCGAGAAATTCCTGCCCATCGTCACGCGCGAGACCGAGAAGGTGCAGCTCGCGCAGCGCTACAACGCCGTCGCCGCCAAGGCGAGCAGCTTCGGTCTCGTCAAGGGCGACGAGACGAACATCCAGAAATACGTCACCGGCAAGGCGCTCGACGGCCTGTACACGATGGTCGGCGAGGAGGAGCGCAAGATCCGCGCCGATCCGATCGGCACGGGCAGCGCGCTGCTGAAGAAGGTGTTCGGCGGCTAGGCCCGCGCCCATTAATGCCGCGACAGTTCGAAGAGCAGGGCAGCCGGCAGCGATTCGATGATCGCGTCGCGTCCGACGCTGGCGAACTGGTGCCCGCCCCGGTTCACGACCTCGAAGGTCTTGCCCTGCTCGGCGATCTGGATGAAGGCCAGCGTCGGCTCCTCGGCCAGCAGTTCGGCGCGCAGGCGCTCGAAGCGGTCGCCGCCGAGCGTCGCTTCGTAGACCAGCGCATGCGGCAAGCCTTCGGCCAGCAGGGCGCGCGCCTGTTCGAGCGTCGTCACGAAATCGACCATCAGGCTCATCGGCTGCAGCGCGTCGCGCACCAACGCGCGCACCTCGCGCCGCGCCGCGAGCACGACGACGTGGCGACCGGCCAGCGGCTGCGAGTTGTGCGCCTGCGCCTCCTCGGTCGGCGTCATCTCGGCCAGGGTCACCGTGCGGGGGAAGCCGATCGTCAGCGCCGCGATGCCGGCGCCGTCCTGGCGCGTGAGCGTCAGGCCGAGCGTGGCCGCCGTGTGCTGCAGCAGGCGCAGCGCCATCGTGTCGAGCGCACGCTCGCTGCACGCATCGGTGCGATCGGCCGGCGCGTGCACGTAGCGGCAGCTCAACTGCGCATGCGCCGGCCAGCCCTGGATCTGCAGTTCGAGGTCGATGCGCTTGACGGCGTGGGTGAGGCTCCAGTCGAGCAGGGCCTCGACGAGCGAGAACAGCAGCGTGGCATCGCTCATCACGGTCGCGGCGCAAAGCTGCTGCCGCACCTCGATGGCGCCGGCTTCGATCTCGCGCCGGCGCAGCCGCAAGGCCTCGCGCAACAGCGCGGTGAGGTCGATGCGTTCGCAAGCGACCTGGATGCGACCGGCTGCCAGCCGCGCCAGCTGCTGGCCCATGATGCCGGCATGGCGTGCGCGCTGGATCTCCTCACGCAGGCCGCGCAGCCCGGTCGCGTCGATGTGGCCGGTCTCGGAAAGCTCGGCGACGCGTTCGAGCGCCGCCGATAGCTGGCTCGCGACCTCGCCGCCGAGCCTGCCGACCAGTTCAGCGGCATCCTGCTGGTGTGCCTCGACGATCGCCGAACTCGGCGACATGGCGGCGATGACCCTGTCCATTCTTCTGCTCCAGCGCGGCGCCCTGCGCCACGAACTTCGCACCCAACTCCGGCTGCGGGGACCGCGGCAGCACGAGGGCAACCGCGACGATGGGCGAGGTTGGCCGATGGGGCCCGAACCGCCTATCCCCGGTCCATGGGGTCGTTCCCCGGGGGCGTCGCGAGCGTCGGGACTAGTTCACGGCCTGTGCGCGCCCACCCGCATCCGGGGGGTGCCCGGATAATCGGCGCATGACCGCGAACCCGCCGAGGCACGCCGCGAGACTGCTGAGCGCCCTGGCGATGGTGTCGCTGGCGGCCTGCACGCCGACGCTCGATTGGCGCGAGATGCGACCCGAGGGCACCACGGCGCAGCTGCTCTTCCCCTGCCGGCCGAAATCGCAGCAGCGCCAGGTCGAGCTCGCAGGCCGGCCGACGGCGATGGTGCTCTACGCCTGCGACGCCGGCGACCGCACCTGGGCTCTGATCAAGGCCGATGTCGGCGACCCGACACGGGTCGGCGCTGCGCTGCAGGCACTGCGTGGGGCCGCCGCGGCCAATGTCGGCGTCGCGCCTCCCCCTCTGGGCCCGCTGGCGATCCCGGGCGCGACGCCCAGCGACGCCGGTGGGTCGGCCCGCATCGACGGTCGCCGGGCCGATGGCCATCCAGTGCAGATGAGGCTGGCGCTGTTTGCCCGCGGGACGCAGGTGTTCCAGGCTACCGTGATCGGCGAACATCTGGCCGGCGAAGCCGAGGACGGCTACTTCGCGTCGATCCGCTTCGACCCCTGATGCGGGGGTTCCGGCGAGTGCCTAACCTTTGGTTTTTGCCGCGCGGTGCCGAAGGTCACCATAATCCGCGCTGAACGCACCATGGCATCCATCCTGCTCGTCGCCCATGCTCCGCTGGCTGCCTCGCTGCAGGCGGTGGCGCGCCATGTCTATCCCGACTGCAGTTCCGAGCTCGCGGCGGTCGACATGCCGCCCTCGCTCGGTCTGGACGAGGCGCAGCGTCGCATCGAGGCGGCGCTGGCCGCGATGCCCGAGGGCGAGGTGCTGATCATGGCCGACGTCTTCGGCGCCACACCCTGCAACGCCGCGCTCAACGTCGCCGACGGCGTGCGGGTGCGTGTCGTCGCGGGCGCCAGCGTGCCGATGCTCTGGCGCGCGCTGTGTTACGCCGCATTGCCGCTGGCCGACCTCGTCGTGCGCGCGGTCGACGGCGGACGCCAGGGTGTGATGCAGATCGCGGCGCCGCGGCGCCAGAACCAGGCCAACCGACCGCCCACCGATGATCCAGACTCGAATCCAGATCAGTAACAAGCTCGGGCTGCATGCCCGCGCATCGGCCAAGCTCACCAAGCTCGCCGGCAGCTTCAAGAGCGACATCCACCTCAGCCGCAACGGTCGCCGCGTGAATGCCAAGAGCATCATGGGCGTGATGATGCTGGCGGCGGGGCTGGGCACCGAGATCGAGATCGAGACCGACGGCGCCGACGAGTCCGAGGCGATGGGCGCGTTGCGCACGCTCATCGACGGCAAGTTCGGCGAGGGCGAGTAACACCAGTGCGCGCTTCTTAACGGCGGCCTCATCCGCGCCGCCGCCGGCTGCGCTACATTGGACCGATGAGCATTCAGGTCTTCGGTCTGCCGGTTTCGCGCGGCGTCGCGATCGGGCGCGCGGTGCTCGTGGCGTCGAGCCGCGTCGACGTCGCGCATTACTTCATCGGTGCCGATCGGGTCGAGCACGAGATCGAGCGTCTGCGCGGGGCGCGCAACGCGGTGGCGGCGGAGCTCGAGTCCTTGAAGCTCGAGTTGCCGTCCGAGGCGCCGCACGAACTTGCCGCGCTGCTCGACGTGCACCTGATGCTGCTGCACGACGAATCGCTGACCGGCGCCACCAAGCTCTGGATCCGCGACCGCCACTACAACGCCGAATGGGCGCTTTCGGCCCAGCTCGAGGTGCTGGCGCGCCAGTTCGACGAGATGGACGATCTCTACCTGCGTGAGCGCAAGGCCGATGTCGAGCAGGTCGTCGAGCGGCTGCTGCGCGAGCTCGCCGGCGCCGACGCCGGGCATTTCGTGCCTCCCGTGCAGGCGGCGCGCGATTTTGCCGGCGAGGATCCGCTCGTGCTCGTCGCCAACGACGTCGCGCCGGCCGACATGATGCAATTCAAGCGCAGCGTCTTCACCGGCTTCGTCACCGATGTCGGCGGTCGCACGTCGCACACGGCGATCGTCGCGCGCAGCATGGACATCCCGGCCGTCGTCGGCGCGCGTGAGGCGAGCCGGCTGATCCGCCAGGACGACTGGGTCGTGATCGACGGCGACGCCGGCGTCGTCATCGTCAATCCGTCGGCCATCGTGCTCGAGGAATACCGCTTCAAGCAGCGCCAGAGCGAGCTCGAGCGCGCGCGCCTCGACCGGTTGCGGCATACGCCCGCGGTGACGCTCGACGGCCAGGCGGTCGAACTGCTGGCCAACATCGAGCTGCCCGGCGACGCCGCGGGTGCGCTGGACGCCGGCGCCGTCGGCGTCGGCCTGTTCCGCAGCGAATTCCTGTTCATGAATCGCGGCGGCGACCTGCCGGGCGAGGAGGAGCAGTTCGAGGCCTATCGCGACGCCGTCGTTGCGCTGCAGGGCCTGCCGGTGACGATTCGCACCGTCGACATCGGTGCCGACAAGCCGCTCGAACGCTTGAGCCCGCAGGAGCTGCGCCACGAACATGGTCTGAATCCGGCCCTGGGCCTGCGCGCGATCCGCTGGAGCCTGGCCGAACCCGGGATGTTCCGCCAGCAGTTGCGCGCGATCCTGCGCGCCAGCGCCTACGGCAAGGTGAAGATCCTGATCCCGATGGTCGCCCAGCTCGGCGAGGTCAAGCTCGTGTTCGAGGCGCTGGCGCGTGCACGCCAGCAGCTCGACGACGCCGGGCGCGCGTACACGCCGGTGGAGGTCGGGGCGATGATCGAGGTGCCGGCGGCCGCGGTGATGATCGACCGCTTCCTGCGCCATTTCGACTTCGTCTCGATCGGCACCAACGACCTCATCCAGTACACGCTGGCGATCGACCGCGCCGACGAGGCCGTGGCGCATCTCTACGATCCCTGGCATCCGGCGGTGCTGCAACTGCTGCATCGCACGATCACCTGCGCGAACGCGATGGGGCGCGGGGTCAGCGTCTGCGGTGAGATGGCGGGCGACGCGGCCTTCACCGAGCTGTTGCTGGCGATGGGGCTGCGCAGCTTCTCGATGCATCCGGCGCGCATCGCGGCGATCAAGCAGCGCATGCTGCGAGCCGATACGCGCCTGCTCGCGGCCTTGATGCCGCAGGTGCTCGACTCCGATGCGCCTGCCGAACTGATGCGGCTGGTGGCGGCTGGACGCACGGCGCATTGACGCTGGGTGCTGCGGCAGTGCCGGGCGCTGAGCGCCCTCGCTGCAAGGGCGAGAGCGCCGGCATGGCACTTCAGATCGAGGCGTTTGCGGCGCCCGGAAATATCATGCTATAGTCACAGGCTCTGCTCTTCACCGGCAGCCGCAGTTCGCAAGAACTGCAGCAGCAAAAAAAGTGAAAAACAGCGGCCTACGACAGAAGTTTCATGCTACAGTCACAGGCTCTGCTCTTCACAGGTAGACGGCAGCTGACGCGAGTCGCAAGACAAGCAGCAGCGAAGTCGAAGAAGAAAAGAGGATCGGGGTGTTGACAAGGTTTTCAAAAACATGTCAGAATCGCGGTCTTCGCTGATCACTGATCGGCGGCGCAAAAAGTCGAAAGACAGCTTGCGAAGCTCTTTAACAACATACAGCCGATAAGCGTGGGCGTTTGAAGGCGAGTGCCAGGTTCGCAAGAACCAGGTCTCCTGACCTTAAACGCTCGCGGAAATAGAAGTGAAGTTCACTTCGATTCCTAAGAGCAAATTCAAGATCGAACTGAAGAGTTTGATCCTGGCTCAGATTGAACGCTGGCGGCATGCCTTACACATGCAAGTCGAACGGAAACAGGTTAAGCTGTCGAGTGGCGAACGGGTGAGTAATACATCGGAACGTGCCCAGTAGTGGGGGATAGCCCGGCGAAAGCCGGATTAATACCGCATACGACCTACGGGTGAAAGCGGGGGACCGCAAGGCCTCGCGCTATTGGAGCGGCCGATGTCAGATTAGGTAGTTGGTGGGGTAAAGGCCTACCAAGCCGACGATCTGTAGCTGGTCTGAGAGGACGACCAGCCACACTGGGACTGAGACACGGCCCAGACTCCTACGGGAGGC
>JAGWTU010000019.1 GCA_028868825.1 Burkholderiales bacterium
CACGCTACTCAAGGGCAACTCAGCACCGGTGGCAGCTTGCAGGGTGGCCCCGGATCGGATGGCAAATAGCATGAATTCGTCAAAACGGGCAAAAAGGAAAGCTTCGACAACTGTCGAAGCGCACAGTTCAATGGAGCGTGCACCAGATGAAATTCCTCCCGGATCGCCAAACGCACAAACCAATGTTCGCGCAATCGCACAAGCGACTGTGGCCAACTTGTCACAACCAAAGCGACCGCGCGCCCATGAATTGTTGGCCCGGCAACCACTCTCACTCGCGGGCTTGTCGTCGATTGAGCGGGACAGGATCGTCGTTACCGCTGTGTGCGACGCCGATGGGAATGAACATCCCCTCACGCACTTTGGAGATATGGTGTGGGACATGGCCCCTGACATTGACGTCAAGAACCTGTCCAGCTTCAACTGTCGAATCACATGGGCTAGAGACGTCCCGAAGGCGCTGACCGACGACGCAAAGGCCGTTCTTTACTGCGCACTTCGGCGTGGGCGACAGGATCGTAAGCCATGGTCTGGAAGCGCCGTTCTAAGGACAGGGCGCGACTCGGCGCTTCTGCTTCGACATATCGCAAGTCTGGGAATCAAGAACTTTGGCCAAATCCGCGCCCTTCACATGTCGGATCACATTGCGGAATTGCGGCGCAGGTTGAAGCCGAAATCGGTATGCAATAGACTGACCGTGATCGATCTCGTATGGCACTTTCCGCTAGAAGTCGGCTTCCCATTGCCTCAGGACCCATGGTCAGGGCAGTCGCTGCCGCAAGCGTGCGGTTGCAATGACGATGATGGTGGACCTTCCGGCCGCACTGGAAAGACACCGGTAATTCCGCGCGCCATACAGCGCCAGATCTTTGAGCACTGCGAAGCCCAGCTTGCTGAGGCGGGAGAACTGCTGCGCGCGCGAGATGCCGGTAAGATTTCCGCTGGCGCATACGCTCTGACTGCTGTTCGCGACGCGGTACTTTTCCTCCTGCAAATTACGTCGGGCATGCGGAATAGCGAAAGTACCGGCACTACGAACAACTGCTGGCGGAGCGAGATCAAGGATGGAATTGCATACCATTGGGTTCGCACCAATGTGATAAAGGGCGGTCGTGGATTATTGGATTTCTTGATTCCCCCGGAAGCCATTTCTTCGTTGGAATTTCTCCAGAAGTATGCGATGCCGCTGCAAGCGCGCCTTGCATCGGAGGCCCGATGGTTGGAGAAAGTGCTTGCCGAAGCGCCGGCTGGTTGCGAGGGAGGTCATCGCCTCAGCAACGGACTGACAACGGCCGAGGTCGTTTTGCGGTTGAACCGTGTCCGGGAAATTGGCACTTGCCTTTTCCTATGCATTAGCAAATCAGGTGTGTCGGACCACATGGGAAATGGCGAGAGAGTCGATGTAATGACGGCAGCGTCCTGCAATAATCAGTTGAAGGCGCTTGCGAGGGCAGCTGGCACGGACTGGAAACTTGCCAATCACCAATGCCGGCGAACGTTCTCTTATAACGTGGCGAATTCTCGACTCGGTCGAATGGGGCTGGTATTCCTGAAGTGGCAGCTTAAGCACGCGTCACTCTCGTGGACTCAGCTCTATGCATCGAATCCGTACCAAGATCACAGCCTGTACCGCGAGATGGAGGACGAACAAATCCAGGCCCGCATTGACCTGATGGAGGGCTGGCTCCAACCTGGCGCGCCGTTGAGCGGCGGCGCTGGCAAGAAGCTGATGCAGACCCGCGCTGTACCGGTGAAGGACATCAACGATCTGGTGGGCCATACCGCTGAAGCAGTCGATATTCGCAGTACTGGACACGCGTGGTGCCTGAGCGGCACGCGAGGCTGCAATGGTCAAGGCGTGTACGACCCCTCCATGTGTGGAGGGTGCTCACAGGCGGTCATCGATGCCGACCAAGGTGAAACTTGGCAGATGATCCACATGGACAATTTGCGCCTGGCAGCCATCGCCGATTGCGGCGACGCTGTTTCCCAGAAGGCAGAGCGCAGTATCCGGCGATCGGAGCAGGTGCTGCGAGACCTTGGAGTGCCTGTTCCTAGCCAGGCTCAGGCAGACGCATACATGGCTGCTTCATCGTAGGCATGAGAACGGTTCTGGGTAGCGATATTGCGGAAAAGTCTAGGCCTGCCGAGGCTGGCCCGACGCGGCCTCGCGATCGGAAGAAGACATCCGAGGAACTCGAAGCAGCAATACAAGAGATTCAGCAAAAGGGTTTACCGATTACGGTTGTCGCAGTAGCCAGGCACATTGGCGTGAGTCCAGGACTCATTCATAACACCTACGGTGAAATAGCCGAGAAGATTCGTAAGTTGACCGGACGAACCGCCCGCGAAAAGATGAATCTCATGGCCGAAGAACTCAAGAAAATGGACAAGTCGCTAAAGGAGTTGCGTGTGAAGCTGAGTGCGACTCAAGATGACTTTAAGAAGATGGCTTCGATCAACGAAACGCTGCGGGACGAGCTTGCAACTGCAAGGGCACAGGCAAGCGGCAAGGTTGCCGCTTTGAAGTAAATTCAAAGTCATGCCATCGATGCGAAGCCGGCGACGCCGCTGGAGAAGAAACTTGAAGCGGGCGAGAGATCTGCTTAACCAGTTGAGGTCGGTTCTCGGCAGTCTTCCCGCCGGAAGTCAACAGCAGTTCTTCGCTAGTCCCAGGGGCAGCCTGGGAGGAGTGACTCCACGCTTGGCGCTGCTTCAGGGACGAATAGTAGCGGTGTTGAAGTCGGCGAACGGATTCGTAGAGCGCTAACCGCAGGTGTCTTCGGCCTACCGTCTTGGACTGACGCTCTTGGTCCGATCGACAGTGCCCCGGGTTTCCTCGGCTAGGCGTCGTCAGCGGCCTGGGTCCGGACGGTCAAGTGCCCCCCCGGTAGCAAGAAGTCGGCCAAGATGCCGAACCCTGGGCTCGCAGGAGGTCGTCTTGTCCTTGGGCAGCCCTGTTCACTCCGGCGAGAATATCGTCCCGCCGCATGTGATCATGTGGCCAGATGCCCGATCCGGGCTGTTGCGAGACGACTCCCCCACCCATGATCGAAGACCTCAAACGAACGCTCTGGGCCACCGCCGACAAGCTCCGCGCCAACATGGATGCCGCCGAGTACAAGCACCTGGTGCTCGGCCTGATCTTCCTCAAGTACATCTCTGACACGTTCCAGGCCAAACGCACCGAGCTGACCGTGCGCTTCGCTGACCCTACCGACGAGTACTTCTTGGCCGACAGCACGCCCGAACTGTTGGCTGCGGAGCTAGAGGATCGCGACTACTACCGTGAGGTGAACGTCTTCTGGGTGCCCGAGGCCGCCCGCTGGGAGGCGTTGCGTGCCGCAGCCAAGCAGCCCGACATCGGCAAGCGCATCGACGATGCCTTGTCGTTGATCGAGGCCGAGAACGCCAAGCTCAAGGGCATCCTGGACAAGCGCTTCGCGCGGGCCCAACTGCCTGACGGCAAGCTCGGCGAACTGGTCGACCTGGTGTCCACCATCGGCTTCGGTTCGTCGGCGGCCGAGGCGCGCGACGTGCTGGGCCAGGTCTACGAGTACTTCCTGGGCATGTTCGCCAGTGCCGAAGGCAAGCGAGGCGGCCAGTTCTACACGCCACGCAGCATCGTCAAGACTCTGGTGGCCGTGCTGGCACCGCACCATGGCAAGGTGTACGACCCGTGCTGCGGCAGCGGCGGCATGTTCGTACAGAGCGAAGAGTTCATCCTGTCGCACGGCGGTAAGCTCGGCGACGTGGCCATCTTCGGCCAGGAGGCCAACCCGACCACCTGGCGCTTGGCGGCGATGAACCTGGCCATTCGCGGGATCGACTTCAATCTCGGTCGCGAGCCGGCCGACACCTTCACGAAGAACCAGTTCCCCGACCTGCGCGCCGACTTCATCCTGGCCAACCCGCCATTCAACATCAGCGACTGGTGGCACGCCAGCCTGACCGGCGACCCGCGCTGGGTGTACGGCGACCCGCCGCAAGGCAACGCCAACACCGCCTGGCTGCAGCACATGCTGTGGCACCTGAAGCCCGGCGGCCGCGCCGGCATCGTGCTGGCCAACGGCAGCATGAGCAGCAGCCAGAACAACGAAGGCCAGATCCGCGCGGCGATGGTGGAAGCCGACGTGGTGGAAGTGATGATCGCGCTGCCCGGTCAGCTGTTCTTCAACACGCAGATCCCGGCCTGCCTGTGGTTCCTGGTCAAGGACAAGCCTCGGCGCAAGGGCGAGGTGCTCTTCATCGACGCGCGCAAGCTAGCCACCATGATCAGCCGCGTGCAGTGCGAGTTGACGGACGAGGTGATTGCCCGGCTGGCCGGCACCGTGGCCGCGTGGCGCGGCGATGCGGGTGCCGGTGAGTACGCGGACGTGGCGGGCTACTGCCGCAGCGTGACGCTGGCCGAGATTGCCGAGCACGGCAACGTGCTGACGCCGGGCCGCTACGTGGGCGCGGAAGCGGTGGACGACGACGACGAAGGCTTCGAGGCCAAGATGCGGGCGCTGACGGAGAAGCTGGGCGAGCAGATGGCGAAGGGGGCGGAACTGGATGCGGTGATCCGCGCCAAGCTCGGGGGGCTGGGGTATGAGTGCTGATTGGCCGCGGTTCACCGTCGCCGAACTGCAGGCCGCTCGTCACCTACTTGTCGAGGATGGCAATCACGGCGAATACCGGCCGCGATCGGAAGAGTTTGCGACTGCTGGCGTGTCGTTCATCCGTGCCGCAGATATGGATGACGGCCGAGTGCTTTTCGAGTCGGCCGCGTGCATCAACAACGTCGCGCGAGCGCGCATCCGAAAGGGCGTTGGTCGCCCGGGCGACGTGCTGCTTTCGCACAAAGGCACCGTTGGCAAGGTCGCGCTCGTGCCTGAGCGATGCCCGGACTACGTCTGCTCACCGCAGACCACCTTCTGGCGAGTTCTCGATGAATCGATCCTTGATCGTGCGTACCTGTTCGCGTACCTGCAGAGTCAAGAGTTCAAGGATCAGCTGGCGTCCCGCAAGGGCGAGACCGACATGGCTGACTATGTCAGTCTGACCGCTCAACGCCAACTCACTGTTCCGTTGCCGCCGCTCAAGATCCAGCGCTCGATCGGTGTGCATTTGTCGATGCTCAGCAACCGCATAGCCCTCCTGCGCGAAACCAACGCCACCCTCGAAGCCATCGCTCTGGCGCTATTTAAGTCATGGTTTGTCGACTTCGATCCCGTTCGCGCCAAGCAGCAGGGGTTGGTGCCACTAGGGATGGACGAGCCAACGGCGGCTTTGTTTCCAGCTACGTATGAAGAGTGGCAGGCGCAGGCTTCACGGCCAGCCGTGAGCGACATGATTGCGTCTGGCTGGCTCCTGATCGGCGACGGCTACAGAGCCAAGAACAACGAGTTAGGGCGACCAGGCGTGCCTTTCGTTCGTGCTGGCGATCTCGATGCAGGTCAAATTACGCCAACGAAGGACTACCTCGCGGAACCGGCAGTTAGGGCGGCGAGCACGAAGATGGCCAAGCCTGGCGACACGGCGTTTACGTCAAAGGGCACAATCGGTCGATTCGCTTTTGTCGACACCGCTTCGGGCGAGGCGGTGTACTCGCCACAGGTCTGCTTTTGGCGCAGCCTGCGGACAGACATTGTCGAGCCTGCTTACCTTCACTACTGGATGAAGAGCGCGGCCTTCAAGGTTCAGGTCGATGCAGTAAGGGGGCAAGCGGCGATCATGGACTACGTGAGCCTGGCAGATCAGCGACGCATGCGCCTGGATATTCCGCCGATCCGAGTTCAAAAGCGCTTCGCTGAAATTGCTCAGGTGATTATCGAACAGATCTCGTGCAATCGGTCCCTTGCGACCTACTTGACGTCAGTCCGCGACTCCTTGCTCCCCCGACTGATCTCTGGCCAACTACGACTGACAGAAGTCGCAACGCAAACCACCGACGTACTCACATGACGCCTTCTGTAACACAGCGCAATGCTTTGTGGGATACCTTTCTTCAGCGATGGCCCCTTGAGGTCCTGAGCCAGCTCACGCTGCCTCAATACACGGCAGCCGGTGACAAGGATTGCTTCACGCAATGGCTGGAATCCAAGACGGAAGGCCTGGGCTCAATTTGGGGCGGCTCGTCGTTCAAGTTCGGCGTGTATTCCCGCAAGGACCAATCCGATCAAGTTGACGGCGAGGGGCGGCGGTTCAGCGCGGAATACGCCTGGATGGGCAAGTACGGCGATACGGCGGAAGCGGCGTTTGCCAAGGTTCACGGCATCATCCTCGGAATTGCCAAGGCTGCCAGAGCTGGTGATCTGGCCGCCGTCGAGGCCGCTGACCTGGGCACCGTGACGAAATGGAAGATCGCGTTCCTGTACCAGGACAGGGCGAAGCCGTCCGTGTTGCCGATCTACAAGCTGGACAGCTTGCGCAGCGTCGCTGGTGCTGTCGGCAAGCCGACATGTGCCGAGCTTCATGCCAAGCTGATGGCGCAGCGGGGCGAGGTGGACGTGCTGACCTACGGTGACAAAGTGTGGTCTGAGATTCAGGCCATCGAATCAGCAAAGCTGACCACGGATCAAGCGCACACGTACTTCAAGGGTTCGGATCGATTCAAGCCCATCAAGCCACCCACCGAAAGGATGGCTGGTTTCCGAAGCCTGAGCGGCGCCGAGATTGCTCTTGCCCTCGACAACAAGACACCCACGCTGTACCTCAGCCCCGGCGCATGGCTTGACGATGTCAAAAGCGTCCTCGGTGGTGTCGTTCCCTATGCGCCCGACAAACCTCGTTCCAGCAACATCGCGGCCAACGCGCCAGCGCTGGCTGTTGGCAACCCCATCGTCAAGCTGACGGTGCCGGACATGGCTGCGTTGCACAAACTATGCGACGCCTACGAGGGAGCCGTTTCACCATCGATCGGCATTGCCCAGCCGGCGCCCGCAGCGAAGGAGCCCGAGTTGGACACGCCGCCTTTGAATCAGATCCTCTATGGGCCACCCGGCACAGGTAAGACCTTCGAGACGATCAACGCTGCACTTGCGATCCTTGATCCGATGTACCTGGCTGCGAACAAGGCCGATCGTGCGGCGTTGCGCCGCCGCTTCCTGGAGTTGGAACGTGGGAAGCGCGTCCGCTTCACGACCTTTCACCAGAGCTTCAGCTACGAGGATTTCGTCGAAGGCATCCGGGCTAACGTGGACGACGATGCCGGGGCGCCCACGCAGGGCGTGAGTTACACGATCGAGAACGGCGTGTTCGCCGACCTGTGCCGAGACGCACGTCGCGACAAGCAGCTTGAAGAGCATGTCGGTATTCGCGAAGACGCCAAGGTTTGGAAGGTGTCCATCGAGGAGGCCAGCAGCTCTGGCGAGACGCGGAAGTACTGTTTGTCGCACGGCGAGGCGCGCATAGGCTGGCCGAAGGCTGGTGATCTCAACACGGCCGACCTGAACGAAGTCGGTCAGAAGCTCGGCACGAAGGTACAGAGTTCTCTCGACAACTTCAGCCAGCAGATCACCATCGGCGACATCGTGGTGTGCTTGGCATCGACGACGACCATCAGTGCGGTGGGTGTTGTCACTGGTGACTACGAGTACACGCCCAAACCTCCAGCCGGCGTGCGAGAAGACTACGTGAATAGGCTACCGGTGCGATGGCTCGTCACGGGCATCAATTTCAACATCCTGGAAATCAACAAAGGCGTTCGGTTGACGCTGCAGACGGTCTACCGCCTATCCCGGTTCACATGGCCCGATCTTCTGCAAGCGCTCACATCTGCCGGCGTGAAGTTGAGCGTGCCGACGCAGCCGTCGGCGCCGACCCACGAGCCATACGTACTCATCATCGACGAGATCAACCGTGGGAACGTTTCGCGCATCTTCGGTGAGCTGATCACATTGATCGAGCCATCCAAGCGGGCCGGTGCCGACGAGGCACTGGAGGCGATCCTTCCCTATTCGAAGAAGCCCTTCAGCGTGCCAGCCAACGTCTACCTGGTCGGAACGATGAACACCGCTGATCGTTCTCTTGCCGGCCTTGATGTCGCACTGCGCAGGCGTTTTGTGTTTCGCGAAATGCCGCCGCGGCCCGAACTGCTGGACGGCGTCACGGTGAACGGAATCGACGTGAGCAAGCTGTTGATCGTGTTGAACCAGCGCATCGAGGCGCTTCTCGACAGGGAGCACTGCCTCGGACACGCCTACTTCATGCCGCTCGAAAGCGATGCCAGCCTGATGCGACTGGCCTCGATTTTTCGGGAGCAGGTGCTGCCCTTGTTGCAGGAATACTTCTTCGAGGACTGGCAGCGTATCCAATGGGTGCTCAACGACCACCGCAAGCCCAACCCTGAGCACCGCTTCGTTCGGGCCCAACCCTGGAACGTAAAGGAGCTGTTCGGCGCCGACGTGACGGCATCGGGCACCAGGCAGGCGTGGTCGGTCAACGAAGACGCGTTCGCGCTGCCCGAAAGCTATCTTGGCCTGATTGACCACGCGCTGCCGCCGTGAACTCCGTAGTCAGCGTTCGCGAATACGCGTGGTTGACCACCGCGCCAGTCGAGCCGTCGCTCGACTGCGCCCAGGTGACTACCAGCGCGTTCGACTATCTCTGCAAACTGAGCGAATCGTTCTCGCGTTCCGGCGCCCGCCTGGTGCAAGTAGAGGGCCGCCAATCGCTGAGCCTCGACAGCTACGTCGGAGTCATTCAGACGCCGTGCGGCACTACGCTGGAGATCGTGCCGAAGCATCACGAAATCGGCGACAGCCTGCCAATGTGTCGCGCACTTCTGCGGAAGATGATCCAGGCCACGTTGGACCTGCCGACCCGCGAGGTCGGCATCGCCGCGCTGGAGCACTTCGACGCGCCGCTGTCCGAGTGGGTGATGCGCCGCTACCTTGCCGAACTCGACCAACTGGTCAAGCGGGGCCTGCGCTTTGACTACCATCGCGTTGGAGAGGAGCTTCCGTTCCTTCGCGGCCAGCTGAACATCATGGCGCAGTTGCGCCAGGCACCCGGCCGGGAACACCGCTTTCATGTGCGCCACGATGTCTTCCTACCCGACCGGCCAGAGAATCGATTGTTGAAGCTGGCACTCGACCGCGTTCGGTTGAGCACGAAAGACGCCGACAACTGGCGGTTGGCCCAGGAGCTGAGCTTCATGTTGGCCGAGGTGCCCGCGAGCCAGCAGGTACAGGCAGACCTGCGCGCATGGGGAACGGATCGGCTGATGGCGCACTACCGCTCCGCAAAACCATGGTGTGAGCTGATCTTGAACCGCTGGATGCCGCTGGCCGTGCTCGGCGAGCAGCATGGCCTCAGCTTGCTGTTCCCCATGGAGAAGCTGTTCGAGAAGTACGTGGCCGTGTGGTTGCGCAGCAGAGTCAAGACAGAGACGCAGATTCGAACGCCGGCCGCCAGTGAATCGCTGTGTAGGCATGCGGACAACGACATGTTCAGGCTGGAGCCCGACGTGCTCATCAGCTCCGGCGCACAGCAGTGGGTGCTGGACATGAAGTGGAAGCGGATCGACTCGGCCGACGCGCAGAACAAGTACAAGCTCAGCCAAAGCGACTTCTACCAAATGTTCGCCTACGGCCACAAATACATGCAGGGGGCTGGCACCATGGCGCTGATCTACCCGAAGTCCGCGTTGTTCGCCGAGGCTCTCAAACCGTTCTATTTCAGCCCGGCGTTGCAGTTGCGGGTTTTGCCCTTCGACCTCGACAGCGACACCCTGGTTGGATGGCAGGCGAGTGATCTCCCCCTGCGCCGCCCGGCTGCAGTGGAGAATGGGGTAGCCGTGCATTTCTGAGAGGCCCGCAAAAGGGTTCAGACGGGAGGGTTTGTACCGGTGACTGAGGACCAGCTGGAACATGAAGCCCTTGGCTGGCTGGCCGATGTGGGCTGGCAGCACCGCTACGGACCCGACTTGGCGCCCGACGGCGCCGCGCCTGAGCGCGACAACTACCGGCAGGTGCTGCTGATTGGGCGCCTGCGACAGGCCGTTGCGGCGCTGAATCCGGCCGTGCCGCTGGCGGCGCGCAATGATGCCCTCAGGCAGGTGGTGGACTTGGGCACACCGGTGCTGCTGGCTGCCAACCGACAGTTCCATCAAATGCTGGTGAGCGGCGTGCCGGTGCAGTATCAGCGCGACGGCGAAACGCGGGGCGACTTCGTTCGCCTCGTCGACTGGGCCGATCCGACGCGCAACGAGTGGCTGGCCGTCAACCAGTTTTCCGTCGCCGGGGCGCACCACACGCGCCGGCCAGACATCATCCTGTTCGTCAACGGCCTGCCTCTGGTGCTGATCGAGCTGAAGAACCCAGCCGACCAGAATGCCGATGTGTGGAAGGCCTTCCATCAGATCCAGACCTACAAGGAGCAGATCGCCGACGCCTTCCAGTACAACGAAGTACTCGTGATTTCGGACGGCACCGATGCGCTGCTGGGGTCGCTCTCAGCCGACAGTGAGCGTTTCATGGCCTGGCGCACCATCGACGGCGTCGCGGTCGACCCGCTCGGGCCCTTCAACGAACTGCAGACGCTGGTGCGCGGCGTGTTGGCGCCGACCTACCTGCTGGACTACCTGCGCTTCTTCGTGCTGTTCGAGGATGACGGCGGCCTGGTCAAGAAGATCGCCGGCTACCACCAGTTCCATGCCGTGCGCGCTGCCATCTCCCAGGTAATAGCTGCGTCCCGCTCTGATGGTCTGCCCAGCGTGCGCGGCAAGGGCGGCGTGGTCTGGCACACGCAGGGCAGCGGCAAGAGCATCACCATGACCTGCTTCGCGGCGCGGGTGATGCGAGAGCCGCTGATGGAAAACCCGACCATTGTCGTCATCACCGACCGAAACGACCTTGACGGGCAGCTTTTTGGCGTCTTCTCCTTGGCGCAAGACCTGCTGCGCGAGAAACCGGTGCAGGCCAGCACGCGGCAAGAGCTGCGGGGATTGCTCGGCCAGCGCCCTTCCGGTGGCATCGTGTTCGCGACGATCCAAAAGTTCATGCCGGGCGAAGATGAGGATGCCTTCCCGCTCTTGTCGGATCGCCGCAACATTGTGGTGATCGCCGATGAGGCGCACCGTACGCAGTATGGTTTCGAGGCCAAGCTGAAGACGGTCAAGCAGCGGCCCGCTGGTTCCGCGTTCACGACAGTACTGACAACCGGTGCCGGCCAGCCTGCAGCGCACAAGGCCGAGTTTGCGCCGACGGTCGACCGCTACCAAGTTGGTTACGCCCAGCACCTGCGCAACGCGCTGCCCCATGCCACGTTCGTGGCCTTCACGGGCACCCCTGTGTCGGGCGAGGACCGCGATACTCGTGCCGTGTTTGGCGACTACATCAGCGTCTACGACATGCAGCAGGCCAAGGAGGATGGCGCGACAGTGGCCGTCTACTATGAGAGCCGGTTGGCCAAGCTGGGGTTGAAGGCAGACGAACTGGCCACCATCGACGACGAAGTCGACGAACTAGCCGAAGACGAGGAAGAGAGCCAGCGGGCCAAGCTCAAGAGTCGCTGGGCCGCACTGGAAAAGGTGGTCGGTGCCGAGCCACGCATTGCGAGCGTCGCAGCGGACCTGGTGGCGCACTTCGAGGAGCGCGGCAAGGCTCAGACCGGCAAGGCTATGGTGGTGGGCATGAGCCGCGAAATCTGTGTCCACCTCTACAACGAGATCATCAAGCTGCGGTCGACCTGGCACAGCGCTGACCCGGAGCAGGGTGCCATCAAGATCGTCATGACGGGCTCGGCGAGCGACAAGGCGCTCCTGCGCCCGCACATTTACAGCGCCCAGGTTAAGAAGCGCCTGGAGAAGCGATTCAAGAAGCCTGATGACCCGCTGCGCATGGTGATTGTGCGCGACATGTGGTTGACAGGGTTCGACGCGCCGTGCGTGCACACGCTGTACATCGACAAGCCGATGAAGGGCCACAACCTCATGCAGGCCATCGCCCGTGTGAACCGGGTGTTCAAGGACAAGCAGGGCGGCTTGGTGGTGGACTACATCGGCATTGCCAACGAGCTGAAGTCGGCGCTGAAAGAGTACACCGCCAGCAAGGGTCGAGGCCGACCCACGGTGGACGCTCACGAAGCCTATAGCGTGTTGGCAGAGAAGCTCGACGCGCTGCGCGGCATGCTGGCCGGCACGAACGGGCACGGCTTCGACTACAGCGGCTTCTTGACAGGTGGCCACAAGACGCTGGCAGGCGCCGCCAACTTCGTGTTGGGCATCAAGGACGGCAAGAAGCGCTTCGCCGACCTCGCACTGGCGATGAGCAAGGCCTTTACCCTTTGCTGCACGCTCGACGAAGCCAAGGTGGTGCGTGAGGAGGTGGCCTTCTTCCAGGCAGTGAAGGTCATCCTGACCAAGCGCGAGATCAGCGCGCAGAAGAAAACGGACGAACAACGTGAACTGGCCATCCGGCAGATCATCAGCTCGGCTGTCGTGTCGGAAGAGGTGGTCGACATCTTCGACGCCGTCGGACTGGACAAGCCCAACATTGGCATCCTCGACGACGCCTTCCTCGCCGAGGTGCGCAACCTGCCCGAGCGGAACTTGGCGGTCGAACTGCTGGAGCGGCTGCTCGAAGGCGAGATCAAGTCTCGCTTCGCCGGCAACGTGGTCCAAAACAAGAAGTTCTCGGACATGCTGACCGATGTCGTGCAGCGCTACCAGAACCGATCCATCGAAGCTGCGCAGGTGATGGAAGAGCTGGTGCAGATGGCCAAGAAGTTCCGGGAAGCCGCCGCACGTGGAGAGCAGCTTGGTCTCAACGAAGACGAGGTGCGCTTCTACGACGCGCTTGCGAACAACGAGTCGGCCGTACGAGAGCTAACGGATGAAACTCTGAAGAAGATCGCACACGAACTGGCCGAGAACCTGCGTAAGAACCTGACAGTCGATTGGTCAGCCCGAGAAAGCGTGCAGGCCAAGCTTCGTCTCATGGTTAAGCGCATCCTTCGAAAATACAAGTACCCCCCGGATCAACAAGAGGCTGCTGTCGACCTTGTATTGCGCCAAGCTCAGTCCATGGCAGAGGCTTTGTCATGACAGGCAACATGCTCAATCAACGCCAAGTATGAGCACTAGCCCTTCGGTCGGCGAACGCGCGGCGGTTTCTGGGTACACCCTCCAGTACCTCATCGCGGCCGACCTCATCTATGCGGAGATCTCTGCCGGAACGCTCGAATGGGTTGGTCTTGTTGATCCGGATGCGGGCCGTGTGGATGACGTGCTGATCGCTACTTCCGGCTGGATCGATGCCTACCAAGTAAAGTGGGCACAGCCGAAGTCAACCTACACATTTGCAGCGTTTACCAATCCGACGGAAAAGAAACCGTCCTTATGGGTTCAACTGGCGGACGGGTGGAAGGCGCTTAGCAAGGGACATCCTGAAAGGCAGGCTAGGGTTAATTTCGTCACGAACGAGATTGCCTCACCGAACGACAAATGTCCCGACACCGGTGGGTCGAAGCTTCCCTTTCAAGAGCTATGGAGTGAAGCACTACTTCCCTTAAGCAGCGGCTCGTCCGTGATCGGCTCTGTGCCGCCAAAGTACTCGGCTGGATTGGCGCGACTAGCGGATCTGAGCGGTCTCAGCACCACGGAGTTCCATGAATTTCTCTCGAAGTGCAGGCTGCAGTTCGACAGGCCAGACCCTCGCCAAATCCTGAGGGCCGACAAGAGACGCTCGGGAGAACTGGACGACATCGAGCGACTTGCCGCCTATCTTCAGTCACGAGTCGCCAGCTCAAGAGGCGGTGTCAGGATCGACCGCGAAGACATCCTCAGGGATCTTGGCTGGCAGTCTCGCCTAGCCCAGCGCTTCAAGCACTACTTTCACGTCGACGAGTCGCTCTACAAAGACATTCAGCCAACCGTCAGCGAACTTCGACAAGTAGTCCATGAACGCCGGTTCGGATACGTCGCTCTGCTCGGAGGACCTGGGTCCGGGAAGTCAACCACTCTGACTCAGACCTTTCGTTACGCGAGTAGTGTTCGGCTAATTAGCTACTACGCATTCATTCGCAATGATCTATCCACTGGGCGAGGTGAGGCATCCAGCTTCTGGCAGGACATTTATCTCGCTGTACGACAGAGAGGCATCTACTCCCCAGGATCGATGCCTCGGTCCTCTAGCGAGTATCGACTGGGCGTAAGCGAGCAACTCGCATTGCTCGAAGAAGATTGGAGGAATCGACAAGTAGTGACGATATTGCTGATCGACGGACTCGATCACATCGATCGCGAGCAGCGGCCGACGGAATCCTTGATCAGTCAGTTGCCGCTACCCGAGCAGATTCCCTCCGGTGTCCTCGTCGTACTTGGCAGCCAGACCCTGAATCTGCAAGGGTTAGCACCTTCAATAGTCGCTCATTTGAGCGAACCAGGTCGGACTCTTCAGATGGGTAGACTGACTCGAGCAGACGTCTTCAGCATCGGCGATGCCGCCGCCACCGCACCGGCGCTATCGCATCAACAGAAGGAACTGCTGTATGGCCTGACGAATGGCTACCCGCTCGCGACGATGTATCTTCTCAGTCGCCTAAAGGGTCTTGCTCCAGCCGATATCGATTCACTGCTCGCTTCCGACAGCGGATTCTCAGGAAACATCGATACCACCTACGCGTCGTACTGGAATGCCATCAACGATTCAGCAGTTCCTGTGCTCCTTGGACTGCTGTGTCGAATGCGCGTTGGGTTCGACATAAGGGAAGCAGTTACCTGGGTACCTCACCTGGACGCTGCCGCCTTCGTCCGGCAAACTAGGCATTTCTTTCAGACCAACGATGGGAATCGCTGGTCGTTCTTCCACAACAGCTTTCGGCAGTACCTGATCCGCCGCACATCGGAAGATCTACTTGGCAACTATTGCGAGTTGAAGGATCGGGCGCAACATTTGCGACTCGCTGAATTGGCACAACGCAGCGAGCGTCGAAGCGCCTTTGAGAGAGAAGTCATCTACCATCTTTACGAGGCTGGCGAATTTAGACGTGTGCTGGACCAGGCCACGCAGAGTATTTTCAGAGAGCAGTTCTTTGATCTACGCAGCTTCCGCCAGATCGCCGACGATATCGGCTTGGTGGTTAGGTCTGCCAAGAACGAGCTAAGCGGCATCGGCCTCCTTCGCGCATGGCTCATCGACAAGGAGCTGCACGAGCGGGAGTACTGCCTTGAGATCAGTTCCTTTCGTTCTTCGATCGACGCCTTCCTCGATACCGAGTCGCTACTCAGCTCCATCATCGACCATAGCGGACTACTGGTCCCTCGTGCGCAGGCGATGACATGCGCGCGCAGACTGCTGGATGCGGGGCTTGCACAAGCTTCACGCAGAGTCTTCGATCTTGCTGAGCCACTTGATCTTCTTTCCGGCATTGAAAAGTCAAAGCCTCGGGATGGTGATCAAGATTTCCTGGAGGATTGGGTCGACCTTGCTCACAGCATGCGCAGCCCGAATGCCATAGCAGATGCCATTGCCAACCTCAAGGTCGAGGCGTTTGACCAAGACGAGGAGGTACGTGCAACAGAACGGCTAAAGCGTGCGCTCTATGTTCGCCTCGCAAAGCAGGTCTATGTGCTGGACCAAGCAGAGTTCGCGCGGTTGATGGAGCACCCAGCCATTCGATCGTTCGCAAGCGAAGTTCGCACAGAAGTCGATTGGTACCTACTTGGGGAGATCGCTCACCCACATCTCCGCTCATCTGCAATTTCGCGGATCCTCCAGTCGCCGGACCTCGACCAGTTAAATGAATCGGATCGACTCTATCTTGCGGAACAGATGCGTCGATGTGACTTTGAGAGGGAACGTGTCTTAGAACTCGTCAAGGACGTTAACCAGCCTGCGCTAGCAGACCCATCGAAGAATCTGTCATTGGAGGGTGATAGGCGATTTCATTTGTTCGCGGACCGCCTGCGATTCAATCGCCTTCGCTCAGCGCTTGGACTTGCAGTCACTCCAGAGGCGGCAATTCCGTGGCCCGACGAACTTGGTTTGCGAAACGGTGCTCGCTTTGAGCGGATGGTTGTCGTCGTAGCCAATCTTTGGGGCGCTGCGCTGAGCGGACGACTGTACGACTTTGACGTCATACGTCTCACTCTTCGAGATGCACTTCGTGTTTACTACACCACGAGGGAGAACTCAGACCCGTCTTCGGGCTGGTACTTCTACCGTGCGGCTGCAAAGGAGTACTTTGAGTGTCTCGTTCTGGCAGTCGCTGCACATGGCCCTGCACAACTTGAGTCTCTTGGCCGAGAATTTGATGCGGTGTGGGATGCTCATGAGAGTCGGTCAACTTGGACTGCTGATATCCGTCGCAGCATCGCCGTTGCATTGTTTCGGAGCGGAGACAGCGAGGACCGCTTGGTGGCGCGACTTGAGGGGATCGCTGAGTCCGAGACATTGCCAGACGACCTTCAAGAGAGGCTCGAAAGCCTCATTGAGACCGCTCGTAAGTGGCAACTGGCTGGAGAACCGGCACGGGCGAAGGCTCTGTTGGCGCCAACCATCAAGGCGTCATTCGGCATTCATCATCACAAGGATCGTCAGTTCCAGACCTGGGTTTCCTGGCTGGACAAGGCGTCAGCCGAGGGTGCAACAGACATCATCGCCGAATGCAATCAGTTCGCCTCCGCGCTGCGCGCCATTGTTGATCTTGGCAGGGGAAGAGGCTCGCAGGAGGCCGCCTCACATCTTCTTTCGATTGCGACCAGAGCAAGCCCTGCGTTTGCACTGCAGCTCCGCGAGTCCTTGTTCCAAACGGGCACTGTCTCGTACGGTGCTGCATGCCAGGGATTCATCGAAGGTGTGCTCGGCCGCCACGATTGCGACCCATTGCCAGTCGTTGACTTCCTTGCGAATGTCGGCGTTGGTGCGGAGCTTCCTTCCGTCGAAGGTATCCTGCCGAAGCTTGTTCAGGCACTTGTGCGTCAGTCCGGCTCCGCCACCGTGCGCTCCACCCTCGAACCTCTAGTCGCGAGCGTTCTCGTGGATGAGTTCGAGTGTCAGAGAGGCACCTGGCTGCGCTTATTGCATCGCGAGGTGCAGAAGTTGGAAATCGCTTGGCCTGAGTTGGCGTCACTTGCTCAAGGGCGTCCCGAGATCGAGAGGGGCACCCCGATGAAGGTCAAGTTGCGTGATGGCAGCGAGATCCTTGAACGCGATTTCCGAAGGCAGATCGTTGATCTCGCGTCTCTCAAGACTGCCATCCAGCTATCCGAGCCGCAGTCGTTTTACGGGTGGGACAGAGCCACAGAAGTAGTCGTTCGATCCGCTACGCTGGAGCAACTTGAAACTCTGATGCCACTAATCGACCTGCTTGGATCACGAGCTCATCTAGTCGCGGCGCAGATAGTCGATCGACTCGCTGAACTCGGTTCAGGAACGTTGGCACAAGGACTTGCCGACAGGTATCTTCAGTCGTCTACTCCTAGTGGTTGGATCGAGTACTTTGATGGTGGTACGCGTCTGCACATTGCGCGCGCACTGGTCCGCATAAGCCCGGGACGGCGACCAGACTTGTTCCGTCTTCTGGCAGACGACTATGTCAGCGGTCTGCGGAATCCTCGCGATCTAGTGATGGTCCTTGAGGATCTGCTTCCAATTGTGTTTGATGAAGTGCCGTGGATCGAAGTCTGGCACGAGCTTCGTGAGCACATAACCCAACTGTCTGAGTTCACTGAGCACGAGCCTGCGCCGCCGTCGACTCTGACCGAATTCGGTTCCACTCAGGCGCTCGTTGACTCGGCGGTCCTGGACTACCAACTTCCAGTCCCCGAGATGGAGACTCGGTTCATCCGGCTGATTACACTTTGGCTTGAGGATTCACGAATGCGGGAACCGACTTTGGAATCGATTGGTCGGTCGATCGATGAGTACTTGCTTGACTCTCACGCGATTGTGCCCATCTACTTGGCGAGAAGATCGCTTGATGTCGCTTCGCCAAAGCTTGCAGCCCTTTTGCAGCGACTCGATGCTTCACCGGACATCTCTGTTCGTGCCTACACCCGAGCGATCCTCCGTCGCAATGTTTCCTCTGACGATTTGCTGCGCTCAACGATGGGCGAAGCACCCGTGGTGTTTGGAATGGATCTTCAGAGCAGCGCTTCTGAGACCCCTATCGTTGGATTGACGCCTGAGTTTGTGCAACAGAACACCTCCAAGCCCCGCACTCCGGCTGAATTCTTCAGGGTGTGGTTGCCAGAACTGAAGTGGGTTTCCAGCGTGACTGATGTTCCAGTGGACAACTTGCTTGAGCGCGCGCACCAGATCGCTGAGGTGCTGTTGGGCCGATCGAGATGGGGGACCGATGCCGAGGAACGACTTAGAAGCCATCTTGCCGGTATTGAGTGGAAGATTACCTTTCGCCGCCCATGGGCCGCAGTTGGTGAATCAGCGTTGTTTTGTCTTCTGTCGGAGTTGGTGGACTTTGGTTTGCTTCAGCCCGAACTCGTTCGAGCAACCGATTTTTGGATGTTCTTCGACGAGAGACTTTTGCGCTCTACCCCATCTGCCCGGCCTAAGGCATGGATTTCCGATCTTCCGGACAGGTCGCATGGCACACCGATTAAAGAGTGGGTGTCGGCGGCGGCACCCCATGTTTCACAGTCTTCGTTCTGCAAGGCCTTGAATGACGGGTTCGTTGTTGCGGCGGAGCACTCCAGGTTCGTTCGGCATGAATGGGAGATGCCAGAGGAACTTCGCACGGTGGTACTTCGAGCCCCTGGCTCCTCAGTTTTAGGAGCCATCGATCAGCTCAGTGATGTGCTGCCCGGATACTGCCGTAACCGGGCTGACCTCTATCCCCGAACCTCGGAGGCATTCGATGTGCAAGCGCCTGTTATCGGAGACAACCAATTCACATTGCGGGTCGGACCAAAACGCTGGCTTGCGATAAACCCTGCGTTCGCTGCGGCGCGGGGCTGGACCTTCTTAGGCCGGGATGATTTCGCGTGGTTGAATGAGAGCGGCGAAGTCGTTGCTCGGACAATTTACTGGCGCGACGGGCCCGGTCGGCGGTCCCCGCCGAAGCTTGACGAAGTGTTTGCTGAAGGCTGGATAGTGATCATCCGTCGGGACGCAATCGGGCTTGTTGGAAAGTCAGTGTCGCTTCAACTTGACGAGTACGTATCCAGAAGCGCAAGCGTTCGCGAGGAGACCGGACAAGAAAGGGCATCGGCTAGTGCACATTGGTCTGAGGTGGTCACCTTGTAGCCGGCGGTTGTCGGGTGCATCCTTGCTCATGAAATCTGAAAAGTGCCATAGTATCCGGCACCCGACTCAGCCATGTTTTTTAGCAGTCGTTGTTTGATTTGGTAGAAATGAGTGCAATCGACACCAACGCCATAGGGGAGCGGGGAGAGGCCATCTTCTTCACCCGCATGACGGCCTTGCATGGTCAATATCCGTTGTTCCGACCGGCCTTCCTTGGGGACAAATGGGCAGTGGCTGACTTTGCAGTTGAGTTGGTTGGTCGACCTGGTAAGTACTTCTTGGTTCAGGTCAAGTCCACGACTCGCGGCCTGAACGCAAGAAGTCGGCTGCGCGTTGGAGTCTCTACTGAGAGATACCAGCAACTCGTCAATGCTTGGATTCCGTCGTACGTCGTGGGCATCAATGACGCTACGGAGGAAGCCTATATCTGGGCGGCTGGACCCCGTGCCGCTGGCCCAACCTCGCTCAAGACTCAGTACCCATTGCGGGATGCCGCAGTTCGACAACAACTTCATGATGAAGTTCTAAGTTTCTGGCGCACGGTGAGCGCCCGCGTCAGGCCCTGGGTATCTCGCCTCTACTAGGAAATCAACATGGGCAGCAATCAACCTTGGTTTGTTGGTCAACGGGCGGAAAGCCTCGCGCTAATCTTCCTTACGCGCAGGCCCACACTGCACGTACAGAAGATGACAGCTGACTTGGGGATCGATTACCTACTCGCTATCGGCGAGGCTCCGTCTCGGTACTTCGGACTTCAAGTTAAGGGGGCGGCTAAGATGTCGAACCTAGTGGGTAAATCTGGCCACCTGATTAAGACTGTTGCCGAGCCACTTCAGCGATACGCTCGGGATTCTGCGTTTCCAATCGCGATTCTGGCTATCGACATTACTTCTGAGGCCATGCTCTTTGGATGGATCAAGGCCCCAGCAAAGAGTCGCTTGGTCAGCAGCACCAGCCAGACTATTTCGATGCGACCGGCAACGGACAAAGAACTTGATCTCGCTGTTCAGCAAGTGAACGACTGGTACGACTCTGGCCCGAGATAAACCCGTGCCAAACGTGGGATTCCTGTACGTCTTTCTGCAGCCAGTCAGATTCACCTGCGCAGCAGGCCTAGCTTGAACCGAAGGAGTCATACGCATGGACTTGCTCATTGTTACGGCGCTGACCGAGGAGCAGCAGGTAGTGGACGCTGTTTTAAGGGAAAGCGCCACCTTCCGGGGATTAGGTGATCACTATGTGAGCATTTTCGACTTTGATCGAGGGGACGGCAGGATCTACCGAATTGGCTCAGCGAGTGCTCACCAAATGGGCGCGACCAAGATGGGTGCGTATTGCGCTCCCATATTCAAGGACTTGTCGCCCGAAGCCGCAGTGCTAGTTGGAATTGCGGCCTCTGCTGACCCTTCGATAGCGAGCTTGGGCGACGTACCCTTCTCTAGTCACGTACTCAGCTTTGACGATATTGCGGTAGAGGCTGGCGTCCTCACTTTTCGAACCGAGGGCTACCCTACGCACCCTGAGATGCGCAAGGCTGTTGGCTCGCTGCGAACTTCGGTACACACATATGTGCCTTGGCGAAATGCATGCAAAGACACGATACCAAAGGTCGTCAAGTCGCTGAATGAATTGAGGCAGACGAAGATCACCCCTCCGGTTGACTACAGCCATCCGCACATCATCGTGGACGTGACAGCCGGGGGACCCTTTCTTATCCGAGATGCTGAGTTTAGGGACACGCTGAGCAAGAAGATGCCAGCGGCAACGAAGATTGCGATTTCAGCACCGGTCCATCCCAAACTGGTCTCGATTGAAATGGAGTCACATGGCTTCATGAATGCTGCGCACGAGCAGGGGATTCAAGCCAGTGTACTCAAGGGTATAAGTGATGACGGCGACGCGAACAAGAGGCAGCTTGAGAAGCAGACTGGGGGGTTCTATCGCGCATATGCATGCTCAAACGCTGTGCTAGCAGTGCTGCATATGCTTCGCAGGGCACCCGTCGTTGATTCCGATATGGTGCGAGAGCAGCGTACACAGGATGTCCGCGAAGTCATTCGTCAGCCCCAATCGCCCTCTCCCGCTCGTGTCATTTTGGATGGGGCCAAGCAGCAGATCTTGGCCTGTCCAGGAGTTATGGCAGTGGCAGTAAAGGAGGCGATTGTCGTGTTCGTTGAGGAGGGACATGATCCGCAACTGCCTGAATTGCCAGATGGCATCGCTATGGTCATTCGATACGTCCCACCAATCTCGCTTGCAGTTGGACCCTCAGCAATCGGAGGCATGCTAAGGGTAGCCGTAGGTACCGATAAAGTCAGAAGCGGCCTAGGAGTTCGGGTCTCCGGTCGTGATGGACACTGCGAGGTGCTTACGACAAATCATGTGGTCAGTCGGTCCCTGCAGCAGCCTACACCAATCCATGTGGCGCTTGGAGATCGACGGGTGCGAGCCGCGGTGTTGGAAACAGACCGCCTGCGTGACTTGGCCTTGCTGACAGTGGACCAGGCCCTGTGGGAGGCGGCACGCATTCGCTCGATCTCTCCTGGATTGCCTGAGCTTGGCGAGGAAGTGGTCATCCATCTTCCCGATGCGCTTGTCAGCGGGCGAATAAGCTCCGTTGACGGGGTCGCCAGTTTGCGCACGGATGCCTCTGCTGATGCCTCAATGTCTGTCGATGAGGTCTTCACGATTCAGACGGAGGGAAGTATTGAGTCCGGTCACTCTGGGGCATTGGTGACTACGGTGCTGGGGATTCCGATTGGCTTAGTTGTAGGCCAAGCTGCGTTGCACGACAGCGAGCAGCTTGTGCTCGGTGTTGCGATTTCTACCTTCCTGAGCACGAGGGAGTTGCGAGTGGACCTGCCACCGCTACGCGACAAGACACAAGTAGTTGTTGGCGTCCTGGTGGCTAGTGATCGAGATCTGAAGAGTCTGCTGCGACTGCTTCATGAGCCGGAAGTCCAACACGATTCGAGTGGTCGGACATATTGGGCGTCGCACGTGCCAAGCACGAGCGAAACGACCGTGATCGTCACGCAGACTGGTGCAATGGGCAATGTAGCTGCGGCTCTTGGAGCCATGGCTCTCATTCTGCATGCTCGGCCTGATTGGATTCTCAGCGTGGGACTCGCAGGAGGCACTCGAACAGACGTTGGGCTTGGCGATGTTGTTGTCTCGGATAGCTTCGCTTCCCTTGAAGCGGGCAAGGGGACCTTGGATGGCAAGGTGATTCGACGCTCAGTGACCCAACAAGGCTTAGCAATCGCGCGTTCGGTCGCTGGGCAAGCCTCGGCTCGTAGTCTCAGGCCAGATGGCTCGGAAGACCGGTATGCAGTGCATGTCGGCCCTGTGGGATCTATTGACTCTTTGAATGAGAATTCGCGCCGCTTCTTTGCGGAACAGAGGAGAACTCTTGCAGTTGAGATGGAGTCCGCAGGCGTTTTGGCAGCGGCCGAGCAGGAGCGTATCCCGTACTTGTCCGTCCGCGGAGTGGCGGACTTTGCCGATGAGGCGAAGCATGACGACTGGAGACCGTACGCCTCGGCAGCAGCGGCAAGTACGGCGATCGAAATCATTCGGCAAATCGCAGATGCGCCGCACGCCTCCCGACGAACTCGCTGAGTGCGCTGAGTGCGTTTGGTTCTGACGGGAGGCCACTTGACGACTACCAGGTCCGGCGCCAAAGGTTCAGCAGTGACGCCCAGCCACAAGGTTGCGCGCGTGGCTTCCGATGCGGCGGGCCCGCTCAGCCAGAAGTCGCGCGCCGTCCTGCAAGCGATCCATCGGCTATCTGCCGATTTGCTCTCGGTCGCGGTCTCTCTGTCGGGCACACGTAAAGTCCCGGTAGGGAGCTATGGGGCCGCGAGAACAGGATTGCGAACGCTCATTCAGGGTCGTCCAGAGTCCCTCGCCCCGCTGCACGAAAGCGGAACTGCCGGTCTCGTTAGTGCCCACTGCTGCGGCGTGATCTATAGGTACATAACAGAGCCGTTCGCCAGGTTAGGAACCGGGTCGCCCCCGCGCTAAGCGTTGATCCACTAGGGCGGCAAGTTCCGAGACAGTCAGCTCCAAACCACTCGCGACCCGCCAAAGCACGCTGATGCTTGGCTGCTTGGTCGCGGACTCCATCAGCGTGATGAAGGGTCGGTCAATCTCGATGCGGCCCGCCAAGTCTTCTTGGGTAAGACCAAGCTCTAGGCGCCTCGCCTTGATCGCTGCGGCGAACGCGCTGATCAGGTCGGGGTCTCGGCTGGGCCTCATACCCGGCTACTGTTCCCGTATAGTTACCTAAAGACACGTGTCTATTGATAACATTCGGCCCTGCGCAGGTGCCGTCCGGGGTGAAGCATCCTTCAGGCGCGCGCGGTACCGGAGTCGCCTCATGCCTCACCGGCTGGATGCAATCGATCTCATGCTCGGCATGCGACGAAGGCCCTTGCTCATCGACAAGCGAGTTTTATGGCAACAATGATTCCTCGACTGGTGGTTCCCAGTGATCTTCGGTACGACCAGGGAGAGGTGCTCGACGGAGGAGCGCTGTTCTATCGCTTCGACACCTTGGCCGAACTAAAGACGTTCTGGGCGCAGAAGCGCGCGGAACTGCCCTTCGCCTGCGTCGGGACTGGGTTCATGCACCCCGCGCGTTTCCTCGACCGTCACGAATGGATCTTCTCGCCAAGCAAGCAGGCACTTGTGAAGGCGGTGGTGCGCTGGGACGAATTTGGCGTTGCTCCTCGCTGGTGCGACCTCATGTCCGACGAGCGACCGGTTCGAATCGAGTTCCAGAGGCGTCGCGCTTCACGGCGAGATCTTGGGTTGGCGTTGGGCACATGGTCCCCACAAGACGAGGCCGCCTATCATTCCAATGTCCATCCAGTACGCGACGCCATGCGCCGAGGGTTCTGGCGCCTCGCGAAGCTCCCCTGCGGTCTGACCCACTTCGACTGGTTCTCGGAGCATGCTCGCATGCCAAATGATCCTGGGCTTCCAAGGGACCGGGTCGAACCTCTTCTGCAGAGCATGACCTACGACGACTGGAAGTCCCATCACACGTTGAACGACATCGAGATGTTGGATGCGCCTGGTGTAGATTCAGAGATTGCATATTGGGAGCAGGAGCGAGCTGAGGGGCGCGATCCGTACGAGGACTTCTAGGCTTGATCACGGCGCCACGTCTCTTCCCGCCACGGGCCGTGCGAGCCCGCAGTCGGGCGATTGCGTGTCGATGGGTCCGCGCCGCAGTTTGTTCCTTCGCCGAGGGGTGTTAGTTGGCGAGAATCCTTAAAAATCAATGGCTTGCGGCACACTAACTGTTAGTAGGATTCTGAATGACTGGATGCGCAACACGCCCGACGCCGGCGCCGCGCCATGATGGGGCGCTTGCGCGCCGGCCTGGCGGGGCTCGTGTTCTCGACGCTGCTGACGGGCTGCATCGTCGTGCCGCAGACGCGCGAGGTCTACGACCCCGAGTGCAAGGTGGCGACGAAGGAGATCACGCTGCAGACCGCCGTCGTCGGCCAGCTCGCGGGCTGCCGCGGCGACGGCTGCCTGGCGATCCTGACGGCGGCCGGCATCGTCACCGCGGCCAGCGCCGTCGTCTCGGGCAGCATCGCCATCGTCGGCAACGTCGCCTACTGGATCGAGCGCCAGGGGCGCTGCCAGCGCTAGGTTCAGCCGGGCGCGGGCGCCGCCGCCGGCCGCCGTTTGGCGCCGACGAGCAGCACGATCAGCGCGCCGGCACCGCCCTGCGGGCCGCAGGCCTGGGCGAAGGCGATGACCTCGGCGCTCTGGCCGAGCCAGCGCTGGACCTTCGCCTTGAGCACCGGCTCGCGCCCCGGCGAGCCGTGGCCCTTGCCGTGGACGACGCGCAGGCAGCGCAGTCCGCGCTGGGCGGCGTCGCGCACGAATCCGGCGAGCTGGTCGCGCGCCTCGTCGCGGCGCAGGCCGTGGAGGTCGATCTCGGCCTGGATGGACCAGTGGCCGCGCCGCAGCCGCGTCAGCACCTCGGCGCCGACGCCCTCGCGGCGGAAGCTCAGGCCGTCGTCGGTGAGCAGCAGCGATTCGACGTCGACCTCGTCGGACATCGCCTCGCGCAGCGCCAGCGCCTCGTCGCGCAGGCGCTGGCGCGGCTCGGGTGCCGGGCGCGGCCGCGCGGACGGCGTGCGGCCATGGTGCGGCAGCGGCGTCACCGCGCCGACGGTCTCGGCGAACAGCCGCCGCTGGCGCTCGGCCGCGTGCTGCACGGCGCGTTCGCGCGCGACGCGCTCGGCCGCTTCGCGCTCGCGCCGGCGCAGCGCGTCGCGCATGGGGCCGAGGTCGGCGAGCGAGCGCGTTCGCGGCGGGCTCACAGCATTCCCCGCTCGGCCATCGAGACGACCTCGCCGCAGCCGACGACGATGTGGTCGAGCACGCGCACGTCGACGAGCGCGAGCGCCGCCTTCAGGCTGCGCGTCAGGAACTCGTCGGCGCGCGACGGCTCGGCGACGCCCGAAGGGTGGTTGTGCGCGAGCACGACCGCGCCGGCACCGAGCGCGAGCGCGCGCCGCACGACCTCGCGCGGATAGACGCTGGTCTGCGTCAGCGTGCCGTGGAACAGCTCCTCGAGCCGCAGCAGCCGGTGCTGGGCGTCGAGGAACATGACGGCGAAGGTCTCGCGCTCGCGGCCGCCGAGTTCGAGCGCGAGGTAGTCCTTGACGCGGGCCGGCGCGTCGAACACCGGCGCGGCGCGCAGCGGCTGCGCCAGCGCGCGCCGCGCCATCTCCATCACCGCCAGCAGCTCGGCGCGCTTGGCCGGGCCCAGGCCCTTGATCGGCCGCAGCGATTCCGGCGTGGCCGCGAGCAGACCGGCGTAGCCGCCGCAACGCTCGAGCACCTGCTCGGCGAGCAGGAAGACGCCGTGGCCGCGGTAGCCGGTGCGCAGCAGCAGCGCCAGCAGTTCGGTGTCGGCCAGCGCCGCGGCACCGCGGGCGAGCAGCTTCTCGCGCGGGCGCTGTTCGGCGGGGAGGTCTTTCATCGGCGGCGCGGCTCGACCCGACAGGGGTCGGACGGCGGCCAGTCTATGCCAGCGCGGTCCTCGCCGCGCTCGCCGAACCCCTTTCAGCCGCCCCAGCCGAAGGGCGACTGGCGGCTCGAGACCCGGCCCGCGTCGGTGAAGAAGACCGAACCGACACCCAGCCCGGGGTAGGTGTAGTACCAGACCGTCCTGCCGTCGACCTTGAGCTTGCGCGTCGGCTCGCCGAGCAGCGCGAGCACGGCGTCCTGGTCCTGCGCGCGTTCGATCTTCGACCAGTTCAGCCGCAGCGCCGCTTCCGGCGTCATCTGACCGGCGGCCAGCGGTGCGGCAGCCAACGGTGCCGCAGCCAGCGGCGCGGCGGGGGCTGTGGCCACCGCCGCGGCCGGCGGCGTCGTGGCCGCTGCCGGTGCGCCGACGCGGCGCTCGAGCTCGTGCAGACGCGACTCGAGTTGCTGCACGCGCTGCGTCAGCGCCTCGACGGTCCTGGCCAGCGCCGCCTCGTCGGCCGTGGCCGCGCGCGCGCTGCCTGCGAGCGCGAGCAAGGCCATGCCGGCGAGCAACGCCGGCAACGACCGCGCGCGCCGTCCCACGCTAGCGCGACGCGGCATAGGCCGCCGCGGCCTTGATCTGCTCGGGGCTCATCGTGCGCACGACGGCGAGCATGATCGGCGCGTTCGACCGCAGTCCCGACTGGAATCCCAGCAATTGCGCCGTCAGGTATTCCACATGCTGTCCGGCCAGACGCGGGAACGCCGCCTGGCCTTCGGCGTTCGTGCCGTGGCAACTCGCGCAGGCCGGCACGCCCTGCGCAGGGATGCCGTCCTTGAAGATCTTCTCGCCTTCGGCGATCAGCGCCGGGTCGCCGATCTTTTCCTGCACCGGCTTCTGCGCCGCGTAGTAGTCGGCCAGCGCATTGATCGTCTCGTCGCTGAGTTGCGCTGCCATGCCCCACATATAGGCCTGGGCGTTGGGGTCGCCGCGCAGATGGCCGCGGAAGGCCTGCAACTGCAGCACCGTGTAGGCGGGCTGCTGGCCGGCCAGGCGCGGGAACACCGGCGAGACGCTGCGGCCGGCGGGGCCGTGGCATGCCGAGCAGATGCCGTTGGCCAGCGCCCGCGGATCCTGCTGGGCCTGTGCTGCGCCGCCGGCGAGCAGGGACAGCGCCGTGATGGCTATGAGCTTGTTCATGGTCGGTGGCCTAGTAGTTGATCCAGCCCAGCAGATAGAGCGTGTTGTTGTCCTTGGCATTGCGATTGCTGCCGTCGTAATTCGCGCTGCCGCCGTTGAACTTGCTGTAGGCCGTGTATTGCAGCGCCAGCTTGGTGTTCTCGTACGGCACCCAGTTCAGCTCCATGCGCCAGCCCTTGCTGTCGGGCGTGCCGCTGTTCGAGCCGCCCAGGCTGCCCGGCGCGTACATCAGGTCGTCGGCCGATCCGGTGGTCGAGAAGTAGCCGAGTGCGCCACCGTACTTGCGCAGGTAATAGTAGCTGGCGCCGATGCGCGTCGTCTTCAGCGTGTTCGTCGGATTCGCGGCGGTGCCGGCCGCATACGATGCGTCCAGCGTCTGCTTCTCGCTGATGTAGGTGGCGATCACCGAGAACAGATGTTCGTCGCCGATGTATTGGTATTGCGTGTCGAACGCGGCGTCGCGATACCGGTTCGTCAAACCGGACAGCGCATTGCCGCCGCCCGGATAGAGATTGGCCTGGATGCCGTAGACGCCGGCTTCCCAGGAATTGCGGCCCCATTGGCGTTCGTAGGCGACGCGGAAATAAGGGGCCATGCCCTTGACGACGTTGCTCAGCGTGCTGTCGATCTGCGCCGCAGCCGGTGCCGAGCGATAGGCGCCGAATTCGGCGTAGACGAGGTTGTTCCACGACAGATAGGCCGTCAGACCGGCGACGCCGGAGCCGGCCAGGCCACCGTCGATCATCGTCGCCGCGGCCGGGCTCGGCGCGGTGGCACTCACCTGGTCGAACGGCGATTGCCAGGCCGGCGTCGAATTCCACAGGTCCTGGACCGTCGGATTGTTGTTGAAGCTCACGCCCAGCAACAGGTCATCGGTGACCGACTTCGCATAGCGGATGTCGGTGTTGTCCCAGCCGAAGGTGCCGCTGGTGCCGTCGTACGTCATCTGGACGAAGGCGCCGAAGTTGGGTGCGATCTGGCCGGCATAGAAAAGGCTTGCCTGCTGCGGGAACAGCACCTGACCGTTCTTGGCCAGCGCGTCGGCCGGCACGTTGCCGCCCGTGGCACCGGCCTGCGTATCGGGCACGGCCGACTTCGTCGACGTGTACGAGGTCTGGAACATGAACGACAGCGGCGGAATCTGGTTCAGCGCCAGCGTGCGGTCGCGATTCGCGCTGATGCCGCTGACCTGGGCCAGGTTGTCCAGCGTGTAGGCGTTCAACTTGAATTTGCGCCCGAAAGGCGTGAGTTCCGGGAACACCGTGTGACAGGCCTCGCAGGCCATGCCGGTCTGGCGCGCGAAGCTCGGCACGGCGTTTGCGCCACCCGAGGCGAGCACGAGCAGACCGCCCGCTAACGCCGCAATGGATGCGGATGTCTTTTTGCTAATGACTGTCAACACTTGTATCTCCATGAGTCTGCGACGTAGCCCGCGGGGCCGACGGCCCGGCGCGCGGACTCGGATCGAGTCTCGACACGTCGGGCCGGTACGGGATTGGGGCGCGGCGCGGTGCGTCTGCATTTGACAAAACTCAATTCGGGGCCAATGAATGACCAACGGCACCCGGGTTGTCGCGACGCGCCAACTAGCGCTGCCGCGCCCGAGGAGACACTCAATGCGTAAGTCGCGTGCGGCTACAGGCCGCTCGCGGTCTGCAGGTTGGCCGCTTCCCAGGCCGGCATGCCGCCGCGGAACCAGTAGACCTTCTTGAAGCCGGCGCCGATCGCCGCCCGGGCGGCCTTGTAGCTCTTCCAGCATTCGGGGCCGTTGCACTGGAAGATCGTGGGCCGGTTCGGGTCGAGCGATTTCAGTCCCGCGAAGTCGTCGAGCGCGGCGTCGTAGGCGACATCCTTGAGGCTCTTCTCGCCATAGGGCACGAAGCGCGCCCCCGGGATATGGCGCTGCGCATATTCCTGCTGATTGCGCGTGTCGACGAGGATCACGCCCTGGCTCATCAGTCGCCGTACCTCGGCCACGCCGACGAGGGTCGCGCCGGCCAGGTCGGTGGGCGTGAAGGTCCCGAGCTGGGCGACCTTGCGGTAGCTGTCGAGCTCGGCATGCGCGGCCACCGGTCGGATGCCCGCATTGCGCAGCGGCGCCGCGAACCACTTCGTGAGCTGGGCCCGTGCGCCGGCGTCGAGATCCTTCTTCACCACCACCGAGAACCCGCCCGGTACGCCCTCGTACTTCGCCAGCACCTTGGCCCCCGTGCGGCTGTCCTTGGACCATGGCTCCCAGTCCTCGCGCCGCACCAGGGTCGCGTCGGCCTGGTGCAGTTCGATCGCCGTCAGACCGGCCTGCGGGTAGCGCGCGTACTGCACCCGACCGAGATCCTTGAACGAGAGCGAACTCGCGTTCAGCAGCCCGCGCGCGAGGTAGGTGTAGAGCGAATCCTGCTGTGGCAGGTAGATGCGGCGCCGGCGCAGGTCGGCGACGTCGCCGACCTCCTTGCTGCCGATGAGCAGGTATTCCTCCGCCGGGTCGGTCGAGCCGATCAGCTCGTAGCCATGGCCGATCGCCGACGCGGCGACCTGTGCCGGCGCGATGAAGACGTCATAGCCACCGCTGCGGGTGGCGCGCATCGCGTCGGTGAGGTCGTCGCTGGTGGTGACCGTGACCGGCTCCGACATCAGCTTGCTCAGTCCCGACTCGAGGCCGGTACGCGAGACCATCAACCCGTCCTTGCGAGCCGTCGGCTCGATCGCCACCAGCACGCTGAGGTCGGCCCAAGCCGGTGCAGCGATCCCCAGCAGCATGGAGGCGGCGAGGACGAAGGCTTGGAATGAGCGGTGCAAGGGCTTCCCCGGTTCTTTCGAATTGAATCGAATCGCGACTACCGACAGCCGGCCCGGATCCCTTGCCCTGTTGCAGGCGCGAGGGTGCCGCCTGCTTGTTCTCCGTTGTCTCCAGCGAGGCCATTGTAGTCAGCGGCTCGATGCCCCGAGCCGACATCGACGGTGGGGGTCTGTCCTCGTGCGAGGCGCGAATTCCTCACCTAAACTGCGCCCCACCTGATGGGTCCGGAAGCCATCCCGGCGCCGGCGTGAGTAGAGGAAGAACCGATGGAAAGCAGTCCTCCCGCATCGCAGCAGCGTCGACGCCTGCTGCTGGCCGGTGCCCTGGCCGGCATCGGCGGCAGTGCCGCGCACGCCGCCACCGTCAATCTGCCGATGATCAATGGCCAGCGCAACCTGCTCGCCTTTCCCGAGAAGCGGCCGCTGATCGTGCTGACCTCGCGTCCGCCGCAGCTCGAGACGCCTTTCGAGATCTTCAACGACGGCCTCATCACGCCCAACGACGCCTTCTTCGTGCGCTATCACAACGCCGGTCTGCCGACCTCGATCGACGCCGACAAGCATGTGATCAGGATCGGCGGCAACGCCTGCGGCAAGCCGTTCGAATTGACGCTGGCCGCCTTGCGCAACGACTACAAGCCGGTCGAGCTGGTGGCCGTCAACCAATGTTCGGGCAACGGCCGCGGGCTGTTCGCGCCGCGCGTGCAGGGCGGCCAGCTCGCCAACGGCGCGATGGGCAATGCGCGCTGGGTCGGCGTGCCGCTGAAGGACGTGCTGGCGCGCGCCGAGCTCAAGAACACGGCGCGCCAGGTCACCTTCGACGGTCTCGACGAGGCGATCCGCGGCGGCGGCGACTTCGTCAAGGCGCTCGAGGTCGGCCATGCGATGGACGGCGAGGTGATGATCGCCTACCAGATGAACGGCGCCGACATCCCCTTCCTCAACGGCTACCCGGTCAAGCTCATCGTGCCCGGCTACTACGGCACCTACTGGGTCAAGCACCTGAGCCAGATCGAGGTCATCGACCGCGAGTTCGACGGCTTCTGGATGAAGCCCGCGTACCGCATTCCCGACAACGACTGCGCCTGCATCGAACCCGGCACGGCGCCGGCGGCGACGAGGCCGATCGGGCGCTTCAACGTGCGCTCGTTCATCACCTCGCTGGCCGACGGCGCGCAGGTGCGTGCGGGCGCGCCGCTGGCCGTGCGCGGCATCGCCTTCGACGGCGGCCAGGGCATCCGCGAGGTCGCCTATTCGACCGACGGCGGCCAGAGCTGGCGCGAGGCGACGCTGGGCGCCGACCTCGGCCGCTATTCGTTCCGCGAATTCACCTTCGGCTTCGTCCCCGACAAGGGCGACCACGACCTGCAGGTGCGGGCCTGGAACCGCAGCGGCCAGAGCCAGGCGCGCACGGCGACCTGGAATCCCTCGGGCTATATGCGCAACGTCGTCGAATCGGTGAAGGTGAGGGCGGTATGAAGCAGCTGCGGATGAACATTGCGGCGACGGCGCTGATCGCGCTCGCGCCGGTGGCGATGGCCGCGCCGAAGACGATCCAACTGCCCCCCGACGCCGTCTTCCTCACGGCGAGCCCGCTGCCGGGCTACGCGCTGGCGCAGGCCAACTGCGTGGGCTGCCATTCGGCCGAGTACATGCTCTACCAGCCGCCGACGGCGCCGCGCGCCTACTGGGAAGCGATGGTCAAGCGCATGAAGGCGGTGTTCAAGGCGCCGGTGGAAGACGCCGCCATGCCGGCCATCGTCGACTACCTGGCCAAGACCTACGGCGCGGAACGGGCCAGGTAGGGTCGCGCCCGGGGCGGCCGGGCCGAGGGTCACGCCGGCGCGGCCGCCGCCGCACGGGGTCGCGCCGCTAGAATTGCAGCTAGCTCCCGAGTAGCCGACCGCCTTGCAAAACGCACCTGCCCAGCCCGTCCCGACCGTCGCCGCCGGGTCGTTCCTGACCCTGCATTACCGGCTCGCGGGGCCCGACGGTGCGTCGGTCGTCGACACCTTCGACGGCCCGCCGGCCACGCTCTCGCTCGGCCAGGGCCAGCTCGCGCCGGCGATCGAGGCGCGGCTGATCGGTCTGGCCGAGGGCACGCGCGCGGCCTTCGACATGCCTGCCGGCGCCGCCTTCGGCATGCGCAACCCCGAGCTGATCCAGCGCGTCAAGCGCTCGCTGCTGCTCGAACTCGGCGACCCCGAGGCCGACTATGCGGTCGGCGACGTCGTCGAGTTCCCGACCCCCGACGGCCAGGGCCGCTACGCCGGCGTCGTGCGCGAGGCCGCGGCCGAGAGCCTGCTGTTCGATTTCAACCACCCGCTGGCCGGCTTGCCGGTGCGCTTCGAGGTGCAACTGCTGGGGGTCTTGTGAGCCACGGTCCGCAGGATGTGACGCTGGCCGAACCGCGCGGCTTCTGTGCCGGCGTCGACCGCGCGATCGAGATCGTCGAGCGCGCGCTGGCGGTGCATGGCGCGCCGATCTATGTCCGCCACGAGATCGTCCACAACACCTACGTCGTCGGCGATCTCAAGGCCAAGGGCGCGATCTTCATCGAGGACCTGGCCGAGGTGCCCGCCGGCGCGACGCTGGTGTTCAGCGCCCATGGCGTCAGCCAGGCCGTGCGCGCCGAGGCCGAGCGCCGCGGCTTCCGCGTCTTCGACGCCACCTGTCCGCTCGTCAGCAAGGTCCATGTCGAGGTCGCCAAGCTCGCGCGCGAGGGCTACGAGTTCGTGATGATCGGCCACAAGGGCCACCCCGAGGTCGAGGGCACGATGGGCCAGCTCAGCGATGGCATCTACCTCGTCGAGGACGTCGCCGATGTCGAGCAGGTGCATCCGCGCGGCGACCGCATCGCGGTGGTGACGCAGACGACGCTCTCGGTCGACGATGCCGCCGCCATCCTCGCCGCCGTCCAGCGCCGCTTCCCGCATGTGCGGCTGCCCAAGCAGCAGGACATCTGCTACGCGACGCAGAACCGCCAGGATGCCGTCAAGCTGCTGGCGCCGACGGTCGACATCGTCATCGTCGTCGGCAGCCCCACCAGCAGCAACAGCAACCGGCTGCGCGAACTCGCCGAGCGCCTGGGCACTGCCGCCTACATGGTCGATGCGGCCGACGATCTGCAGCCGGCCTGGTTCGAAGGCCGGCCGCGCGTCGGGCTGACGGCCGGCGCCTCGGCGCCGGACATCCTCGTGCAGCAGGTGATCGAGCGGCTGCGCGCATTCGGCGCCACCAGCATCCGCAAGATGGACGGCGTGGTCGAGGGCGTGCATTTCCCGCTGCCGCCCGGACTGCGCGGCCCCGGTGAGCGCGGCCCCCGCGAGCGCGGCATGAGCGCGGTCACGGCGTCGCGATCCTGACGCCGGCGCTTCGAAACCCGCAAGCGGCGGCACCGCCGCCACCACCGAACCGACATCCCTTTCGAGGACACCCATGCTCGACATCAACCTCCTGCGCCGCGACCTCGCCGGCGTCGTCGCCCAGCTGGAGCGGCGCAAGACACCGCAGCCCTTTCTCGACGTCGAGCGCTACGGCGCGCTCGAGGCCGAACGCAAGCAGGTGCAGACCGCCGCCGAGACGATGCAGGCGCGGCGCAACGCGCTGAGCAAGCAGATCGGCCAGCTCAAGGGGCAGGGCGGCGACACCGCGGCGCTGATGGCCGAGGTGGCCGGCATCGCCGACGGCATGAAGACCGGCGCCGAGCGGCTCGAGGTCATCCAGGCCGAACTGCAGGGCATGCTGATGTCGCTGCCCAACCTGCCGCAGGCCGACGTGCCGCCCGGCGCCGACGAGACCGCCAACGTCGAGGTGCGCCGCTGGGGCGCGCCGCCGACCTTCGAATTCACGCCGCGCGACCATGTCGACATCGGCGCGGCGATCGGCCTGGATTTCGAGACCGCGTCGCGGCTGTCGGGTTCGCGCTTCAGCTTCCTGCGCGGCCCGGCGGCGCGGCTGCACCGCGCGCTCGCCCAGTTCATGCTCGACGTGCAGACCGCCGAGCATGGCTACACCGAGTGCTACACGCCCTACATCGTCAACCGCGAGGTGCTCGAGGGCACGGGGCAGTTGCCGAAGTTCAAGGAGGACATGTTCTGGGTTCTGCGTGGTGGCGACGAGGTGCAGCCCGAGCAGTACCTGATCTCGACGAGCGAGATCCCGCTGACGAACACCGTGCGCGAGCAGATCCTCGACGCCGCGGCGCTGCCGATCAAGCTCACCGCGCACAGCCCCTGCTTCCGCTCGGAGGCCGGCAGCGCCGGTCGCGACACGCGCGGCATGATCCGTCAGCACCAGTTCGACAAGGTCGAGATGGTGCAGATCGTGCACCCCGAGCACAGCGCCGCGGCGCTCGAGCAGATGGTCGGCCATGCCGAGGCGATCCTGCAAAAGCTCGAACTGCCGTACCGCGTCGTCGCGCTGTGCAGCGGCGACATGGGCTTCGGCGCGGCCAAGACCTACGACCTCGAGGTCTGGCTGCCGGCGCAGAACACGTACCGCGAGATCAGTTCGTGCAGCAATTGCGAGGCGTTCCAGGCGCGGCGCATGCAGGCGCGCTTCCGCAACGCCCAGGGCAAGCCCGAATTCGTGCACACGCTCAACGGCTCGGGGCTGGCGGTGGGGCGCACGCTGGTGGCGGTGCTGGAGAACTACCAGCGCGCCGACGGCGGCATCACGGTGCCGGCGGTGCTGCGGCCCTACCTCGGCGGGCTGGAGCGGCTGGGCGGCTGAAGCGGCGACCTGGCCGCGCCCGGCCTTGGGCTAGAATGCGCGGCTTCGCTGATCGCGAGACCACCTACGGAGAGATGGCAGAGTGGTCGAATGCACCGGATTCGAAATCCGGCGTACGGGTCCTCCCGTACCGAGGGTTCGAATCCCTCTCTCTCCGCCAAGCTCGCCTATGAAAACTGGGTGATGTTTGAGTGAAACCCATCTCAAAGCCCACCATCCCGGAAATGCATCGGGGTCAGTTGCGGTGATGCGACGTAGATCCTGGCCTACCCTTTGAGCCACCCGCCCGGCAGGATCGCCGGCATGGGACAGATCAGCCACTCCACATCGATGGGTTACCGCGACCGGCCGTGCTCGTACTGCACGCGGTTCGTTGGCATGACCCCTGACGGCAGCGCCGCGCGCTGCGGGCTGCCGAACGCGGCGCGCGTGCGGTCACAGCCGCAGTGGGGGTGCAGCGGCTTCGAGCGCGAGATCGGCGCCGACGATGAGCCCGGGCCGCCGGGAGGCCAGGTCAGGGCGGCCCCCCGCGTGCTGGCCGCGACGACGGCTAGGGGAGCGTGACCTTAGCTCGGCGGCCGGCCTCGCTCTCTGGGGGCCTTCCCGCCACGCGGCGTCCGGTCCCTTTCCTCGAAGGACGCTTGGTTTGATCGGCCGGCTTCGGAAGCGGTTTTGTATGGGTCGCTTGCGCTGGCGCAATCTCGCCCTTTCCGGTCAGCCTCAGGGCTCCTCCGTCCAGCGTCTTGCAATAGGCGAGAAAGAGCGGAGTTGGCGAGTCACCGGCCGCAGCGCCGCGCGGCGAGCCGAGTCGGCCGTTCGCACGCTGGGCGGGCGTCGCCGAAATCAGGATGACGCTGACGGCCGGAGCCGCAATCCGATACGACTTTCGCTTCATCGTGCGCTCGGATTAGCGCGGCGGGAGGTCGGTGCGGCGTTCCTCGCTCTCGCGCAGCAAGAACGCGTTGAAGTCAACGCGATGCGCAGGCCCTGCCTCGACGGTCTCAGGTCTGGCGGTGCCACCCATGATCCGGATCGCCCGGGCCGTTGCCTTGCGTGGAAACTCGACAGTCGCACCGGCTCCCCCTTGCCGAAGGGTGAAGGAGCAGACGGGGACCGGCACGGGCATTGGGCGAAGTTTGCCAGACCTCAGGCTGGTTCGTGGTTGACCCTTCGCGCTCTGAGGTCGGCGCGGCAACCGAGTCCGGTGGGCCCGGCGCTGTCGCCGCGCCGGTCAGGCTGCAGTGGGCGCCGTAGGTGGCGGCGGCGCCGTGAATGCGGCCCTAGAGGCCTGCCTCCTTCTTGAGTCCCAAGATGGCAGAGATCACGCTCGAAGACACCGTCGCGTAGGGCGAGCCGGCGTCGAGCATCTTCTCGGCCTTGGCGTAGTCCTTCCGATTGATCGTTGCAGCGACAGCTCCGGCTTCACGGTGAAACGCGGCATGTTGCGAGAGGCATGTCGAGTAGGCCTTGAGCTGGCTGTATCGGGACTTCGCCTCGCCGTGCAGCCACTTGCCGAGGGCGCAGCAGTCATCCCGAGAAATCGTGGCTGCATCGGTGTCCTCGCGCTTGGCGATGGCCATGCGCAGTTTGACCTTCCACTCGGTGTGCGCGCCAGATGCTTGTGCTAGATCCATGGTGTTCCTCGATCAAGAATTGACGCGCCCGGCCCCGGGCTGTCGTCTGCTCGACTCTTCGGCACAGCCTCATCAGACTTGAGGCCGATTGCATCGGCACGAGGAGCCCGGGCCGCCGGGCGGTGCCTCCCTCCGCGGTCGATGTGAGCAGCTTTCCGGTCGGCTTTCCGCCACGTCGGCGTGGGCGTCGCGGTGCACTCAGTCGCTGCACGCGCGCCAACGGGCGCCGTGGGTCCGGCCGCCGAGTCCGCGCGCCGGTCTGCTTGCCGGCAACGGCGGGCATCCCAGGCAACGACCCGTCAACTGCGTCACGGTTGAACCTGGCCCCCCCTTGAACGAGGGGCTTTGGGCGAGCCGCCGATGCCCTACGCTTGCGGCCCACCCATCGACCCCGGACCCGCATGCGCTTCATCGTCTCAGACGTCACCGGACACGACATCGCCTTGCTCGACTCGGCCGGCCGGCGTCATGCGGCGCGTCTGCTGGAGACCTCGCTGAAGGTCGGTGTCGAAGTCCACGGCGGGCACCCGGTTCGCGGTTTCGCGATCCTCACCGAGCCGGGCACCGGCCGCGCCTGCCCCGTCGTCTACGAATCCGTCGGCCGTCGCGCAGCCGGGTCGGCCTAATCCGCGGCCCATGCGCTAGCCGGTACCCGCAGGCTCAGGACCCGGGTCGCGACAGCCGCTCGACGATCTCGATGAGACGCAGCGGGCTGAACGGCTTGGAGAGGTAGTCGTCGGCGCCGGCGTCGCGGCCGATGCCGAGGTCGTTGCGATGGCCACGGGCGCTGACGAGAACGACCTTGGTCGCGCGTGTCGCAGCATCACCCTTGATGTGCTCGCACAGCTGCAGGCCGTCGATCGAGCCCGGCATCATGATGTCGAGCAGGACCAGATCGGGCCGCCATTCGAGCACCTGGAGCCAGCCGGCGTCGGCGTCGAAGGCCTCGCGCAGTTCGCGTCCCTCATCTTCGAGCGTGGCGCGCAGCAGGCGGCGGATGTCGGACTGGTCTTCGACGATCAGGATCTTCTTCACGGTGCAACGCGTCCGGGTTCTGGTGTGGGGGGCGGGCAACTGTTCGATATACCGGTGCTGCACGGGTTATCGGCAGCGGCATCCCGGGCTTGAGCGGCGCCCGGGACATCGGCGTACGGGCTTGCAGGCACAATCGGTGCGACATGCCGACCCCATCCCGTGCGCTCGCCTTGTTGTTGGCCCTGGCCTGGCTCGGCGGCTGCTCGACGCGGTCCGCCAACGTCCAGCCGCTGCCGGCCAGCGCGGCCGAATTCGCCGCCTGGGACTGCGACCACATCGAGGACGAGATCGACATCGTGCAGCAGCGCGCCGCCGACGTCGCGTACGCGGTCGACGAGCGCTCGGGCAACAACATCGTCGCGCTGGGCGTCGGACTCACGCTGTTCTGGCCCGCCGTGCTGGCGATGCGTCCCAACGGGCTCGAGGCAGCCGAGCTGGCGCGCCTGAAGGGCCGCGACGAGGCGCTGCGCACGGCCCTGCGTGAGCAGCGCTGCCCCGCCCGCGACGAGACCCTGCCGGCGGCGCGCGCCGCGGCGTTGCCGGTGGCCATCGGCGAGCGCCTGGTCTACGAGAACCGCACCGAAGCCCGCGGACCGGCGGGCGAATGGGCGCTGCGCGTCACGGCGCTGCGTCGCGGCGACATGGAATACCGCGTCGAAGGTCCCGGCGGCGGCGCGTGGAAGCAGGATCTGGCGGGCAATATCGTCGCCGCGCCGGCGGGCCAGCTGCAATGGCCGCACCTGTTGCGCCACGAGTTGGACCTCGGCGGCGTGACGGCGGGTGACATCGTGGTGGCCCAGGATCCGCTGCAGCGCGCGCGCATGCGCGGCCAGGTCGTCGCCGTCGGGCCGCAGACGATCGCCGGCCGGCGCTTCGATGTCGCCGTCATCGAACTCTTCGGCGACGCGCCCCGCGGCGACGCCTCGACGCGCGTCGAAGGCGTCATCGTCGTCGACCGCCACAGCGGCATCCTGTTGCGGCTCGACCTGCGCAGTGCGCAGGCGCCGTTCAATCTGCAGCGTCGTCTGACGCGCATCGAGGCCGCGTCGCGCTGATGCTCGAATGCCGTCAGACGACGGTTTCTCGGTTCCGCGATGCTCCGAAAACCGCCGTTTCATTGCGGATTCCGAGGGTCGTTCGCGAGCCCCAAAAGGCAACAATTATTTACCGCTGGCCCACTGCGGCGATACCGCCGGCGCTCAGCATGCGGCCATGCCTTTACGAACTCCTGGAGCACCGATGAAGATCCATTCGATTCATCTGCATGCGCGCCTGCGGGCCCTGCAGGGCGTGGCATGCACCGGGGCGCTGCTGTCGGCGCTGACGTTGGGACTGGCCGGCACGGCGGCGGCGCAGCCCGCGCCGCCGATGGCCGACGCCGCGGGTGCCATGCACCCGGCCTGGGGTCACGACGGTCACGACATGTCCCCGGGGATGGGTGGCGGCATGCACGAAGGCATGCACGAAGCCATGGGCGGTGGCATGCATGAAGGGATGATGCATCGCGGCATGGACCCGCGCCGCATCCACCGCATGCTCGAAGTGATGAAGGCCACGCCCGAGCAGCATGCGCAGGTCAGGGCGATCATCGAGAAGGCGCATGCCGACATCCAGGCCCTGCGCCGGTCGTCGCAGGCCTCGCGCGGCCAGATGCACGCGCTGTTCGAGCAGCCGACCATCGACGCCAAGGCGGCCGAGTCGCTGCGTCAGCAGATGTCGGCCCAGCGCGACCAGATCGGCAAGCGCATGCTGCAGGCGCGCATCGACGTGGCCAACGTGTTCACGCCGGCGCAGCGTCAGGCGCTGATCTCGCGCGTCAAGGAACACCGGGCCCTGCTCGAGCGCCAGCGCGCCGAGCGCGAGGCGTTCGCCAAGCGCGCACCCTGATCGAGCCCGGCGCCGGCCGCGCGCTATGCTGTCGGCCTCGAGGGACCCGTCCCCGGCGGGCCCGGCACCGTCTCGATGCCCCCGCAATGGGGGCGGTTTCATTCCCAAGCTAGCCAAGCCATGAGCCACCTTCTGCTGATCGACGACGATGCGCGACTGACCGAGATGGTCAGCGGCTACCTGCGCAACAACGGCTACGAGGTCGACAGCGCACCGACGCTCGCCGCCGGGCGCGAGCAGCTCAAGCAGGGCAGCTACGACGCGCTCGTGCTCGACCTGATGCTGCCCGACGGCGACGGCCTGGACTTCACGCGCGAGCTGCGCAGCCAGCCGCGCACGCGCCGCCTGCCGCTGCTGATGCTGACGGCGCGCGGCGAGCCGACCGACCGCATCGTCGGCCTCGAGATCGGCGCCGACGACTACCTGCCCAAGCCCTTCGAGCCGCGCGAGCTGCTGGCGCGCGTGAAGGCACTGCTGCGGCGCTCGGCGATGGACCAGGAGACCGAGGAGGACGAGGTGCTGAACTTCGGCCGCCTAGAGATCGACGTCGGCGCGCGCCAGGCGCGCCTGGACGGCGTGCCCTGCGATCTCACGAGCCATCAGTTCGAACTGCTGACCGTGCTCGCGCGCAGCCCCGGCCGCGTGCTCTCGCGCGACCAGATCATGGACCTGCTCAAGGGCCATCCGCTGGAGGCCTTCGACCGCAGCATCGATGTCCACATCTCGCGCATCCGCGCCCTCATCGAGGACGATCCGAAGGCACCCAAGCGCGTGCTCACGGTGCGCGGCGCCGGCTACGTGTTCGCCAAGAAGCAGGATTCCGAATAACGCCCGATGCGCGCGCTGTACCTGCGCATCTACTTCACCATCGTCGCGGCGCTGGGGCTGTTCGCGCTGGTGTCGGGGTGGCTGGTGCACGGTCATCTGGCCGAGCAGCGCGCGCGCATCGAAGCCGCGGCGCACGACCGCGCGGCGGCCTGGGGCGAGCTGATCGAGCATGCGTTGCCCGACGCCTCGGCGCCGGCGGCACGGCAGATCGAGGCGCTGCAGGAATGGTCGCTGCGGCTGCGGCTGCCGCTGGCGCTGGACGACGCGCAGGGCCATCGCCTGGGGGCCTCGGAATCGTTCACGCGGCGCCAGGAGGACCCGCGCAGCGATCACCTGATGATCCAGTCGTTCCGCTTCGAGGATGGGCGCGAGCTCTGGGTCGCGCGGCGTCCGATGGGGCGCGGCCCGCCGGTGGTGGCGCCGCGCGCGTTCTGGCCCGCGGCCTGGAACGGCACCGCCGCCTGGACCGGCGGCTTCGAGCTCGCGGCGCTGCTGGTCGTGCTTTTCATCGCCGTGGCCGCCGGTTCCTGGCCGGTGGTGCGCCGGCTGACGCGCCGGCTGGAACTGCTCAAGGCTGGCGTCGAGGCCTTCGGCGCCGGCGCGCTGCACCAGCGCGTGGTCGAGGAGGGGCGCGACGAGGTCGCCGCGGTCGCTGCCAGCTTCAATCGCGCGGCCAAGCACATCGAGACCCTCGTGCGCTCGCACCAGAGCCTGCTCGCCAACGCCAGCCACGAGCTGCGCTCGCCGCTGGCGCGGCTGAAGATGGCGGTGACGATGATGGACGAGGCCGGGCCCGATCAGCGCGCGCGGCTGCGCGCCGAGATCGACACCGACATCTCGGAACTCGATGCGCTGGTCGAGGAGGTGCTGCTGGCCAGCCGGCTCGATGCCCCAACGGTGGCGCTGGCGCAGGACCCGGTCGACCTGCTGGCGATGTCGGCCGAGGAGGCGGCGCGCGTGCAGGCCACCGCCAGTGGCGACCATGTGCAGCTGCGCGGCGAGGAGCGCCTGCTGCGGCGCGCCGTGCGCAACCTGCTCGAGAACGCGCGCCGCTACGGCGGCGGCGAGGTCGCGGTCGAGGTCTCGGCGCGGCCCGGTCGCGTCGAGATCGCCGTCGCCGACCGCGGGCCCGGCGTGCCGCCCGAATACCGCGAGCGCATCTTCGAGGCCTTCTTCCGCCTGCCCGGGCACGCCGAGACGGCGGGCGGCGTCGGGCTCGGGCTCTCGCTGGTGCGCCAGATCGCCGCGCGCCATGGCGGCGATGTGCGCTGCGAGGCGCGCGAGGGCGGCGGCAGCCGCTTCGTCATCGGCCTGCCGCTGGCCGCGGCGCCGCTCAGGCCGGCTTGATCTCGAAGATCTCGGGCGGCGGATGGTCGGCGCCGCTGGCCAGCCGCGCGCGTTCGGCGTAGCGGTTGAAGCGCCAGGCGGTGTTCTCCATCGTGATGCGGCGCCAGACGGCGCGCTTGGCCGCCGGGCCCATCGAAGGCCAGTGCTGCACCTCTTCGTGCGTGCGGCCGCAGCCCTTGCACACGGCGTCGCCCTGGCTCGTCGAGCAGATCGCGATGCAGGGCGCATCGGGCGTGCTCGCGTACCAGGCGAGCCAGGCGGCGCGCGCCTTTGCCGGCATCGTGGTCTCGTCGCAGCTCGATTCGCGGTAATAGACCATCAGCGCGTAGACCTCGGCGAGCGCGCGCACCTCGCCGCAGGCGGTGACGCCGTCGGGCGAGGGGCTGCGTTCGCGCCACCAGTTGATGGCGGCCTCGATGTCGGTGATGTGGATGCCGGTCATGGCGGGGGCGGCATGGGGGCGTGGAGTGTACCCAAGGCCGCCGGCTCGGCGCGCCAAAGCGCGCAGACATCGAGCCCGGGGTCGGCGTCGCGGATGCGCAGCTCGCCGCCATGCGCCTGCGCGACGAGCCGGCACAGGTACAGGCCGAGGCCGACGCCGCCGACCTCGCGCGTGCGTGCGCTGTCGGGGCGGTAGAAGGGCTCGCCCAGGCGCGCGCGCTGCGCCTCGGGCAGGCCGGGGCCGTGGTCGCGCACGCCGAAGGCGACGCGGCCGTCGGCCTCGCGGCGCAGGAAGACCTCGGGCGGCCGCGGCGCCCCGTGGCCATGGCGCAGCGCGTTGGACAGCAGGTTGCGCAGCAGCAGCCGCATCCGCGTCGCGTCGACGCGCAGCGCCCCGAGGTCGGCCAGATCCAGCGTCGGCGCGACCGCGCCCTCGCCGCCCTCGGCGACCGCCTCGGCGACGACCTCGCGCGCCAGCGCCGCGAGGTCGGTCGCCTCGCTGTGCAGCGCCGGGTCGCCGCGCGCCAGGCGTTCGCCCTCGAGCAGGCTGGCGATGAGGTCGCGCATCTCGCCGAGGTCGCGCAGCAGCGCCTCGCGCGCCTCGCCGCCTTCGACCAGCTCGGCATTCACGCGCGCCCGCGTCAGCGGGCTGCGCAGCTCGTGGCTGATCGCCAGCAGCAGCGCGCGCTGCGCCTCGAGCATGCCGGCGAGGTTCGATGCCATGCCGTTGACGCGCTCGGCCAGCAGCCCCAGTTCGTCGCGCCGGCGCACCGGGATCGGCGCGCCGAAGCGTCCCTGGCCGTAGGCCTGGACGCCGGCGACGATGTCGGCCAGCGGCGCGAGCTGGCGGCGCACGAAATGGTGGGCGACGGCGATCAGCGCCAGCAGCGCCGCCAGCGTCGCCCAGCCGAACAGGCGCGGCTCGGCGGCGTCGGGCGCGCGCGCCAGGCCGAAGGCGATGCGGTGGCCGTCGGCCGTCTCGCGCACGACGACCCAGGGCGTGGCGTTGCGCTCGCGCGGCAGCCCGGCGGCGCGGCGCGAATCCCAGTGCACGGTCGGGCCGTCGATGCGCACCGTCAGCGGCAGCCGCCGCGTCAGCGCCGCCGCGCGGTCGATGTCGGGCGGGCTGCCGATCTCGGCCGCCAGGCGGTCGGCGTAATCGGCGACCAGCGGCGCGGCATAGCTCTCCCAGCCGTTGTGGACGATGCGGTGCGTGCCGGCCATGAACACCGCCGCCATGGCCAGCGCCAGCGCCAGGAACAGCAGCAGGAAGCGGCCGCGGATCGAATGCAGGTGGTGCCGCATCACGGCCGCTCGCCTGCGAAGACGTAGCCGGCGTTGCGCAGCGTGCGGATCGGGTCCAGCGGCTCGAGCTTGCGCCGCAGCCGGCTGACGAGGATGTCGACGGCGCGGCTGTGGATGTCCGGCGCCGCGTGGCCGCGCAGCCGGTTGAGGATCTCGTCGCGGCTGAAGACCTGGTTCGGGCGCGAGGCCAGCAGCGCCAGCAGTTCGAATTCGGTGCCGGTGAGTTCGAGCAGCTCGCCCTGGCGCTGCACGCTGCGCGCGCCGAGGTCGATCTCCAGCCCCGCGTAGCGCAGCCGCGGCGGCGGCGCGGCCGCCGGCTGGGCGGCCGTGCGCCGCAGCACGGTCTGCACGCGCGCGAGCAGCTCGCGCGGCTCGAAGGGCTTGGGCAGGTAGTCGTCGGCGCCGAGCTCGAGCCCGACGACGCGGTCCATGACGTCGCCGCGCGCGGTCAGCATGACGATCGGCAGCTGGCTCGTGCGGCGCAGCGTGCGGCAGACCTCGAAGCCGTCCATCTCGGGCAGCATGACGTCGAGGATGACGGCATCGAAGCCGCCGGCCTCGAGCAGCGCGAGGCCGGCGCTCGGCCGCGTGGCCTGCTGCAGTTCGTAGTCGTGGCGGCGGAAATAGGCCGCCAGCGGCGGACCCAGTCGTTCGTCGTCGTCGATCAGCAGCAGGCGGCGCATGGCCGGCATTGTCGCCATCATCGCGACCGTGGCGGCGCCGGGGGCGCCGGCGCCGCCGCCACCACCGCCGTCATCGCCGATGGGGGCTCAGCCGTGATGCCGGCGCTCGATAATGGCGCGCACCTGCGCCTGCTGCTCGGGCTTGAGGCTGTCGTAGAAATCGGCCATGGCGTCGATCACCGCCGGCGATCCGGTCTTGATCGCGTCGAGCTTGGCGGCGACGAGCGCGCTGGCCTGCGTGCGATCGAAGGTCGTGCCGGCGACGAGGCCCTTGATCGCGGCGCCGGGCTCGGCAGCGCCGCCCAGCAGCGCCTGGTGCTGGGCGTGCATGCGCTCGGCGAGCGTCGCCAGCTTGGCCTTCTGCGCCGCGTCCAGCGCCAGGCGCTGCGCCATGCGGTCGACCATGCGCGTGCGCATCGCCGCGCTGTCGGTCTCGCCCATCGCGTGCCAGCCATGGCAGCCGCCACCGCGGTGGTTCGCGTAGGCGGCCAGGCCGCCGAAGAGCGCGGCGGCGCCGAAGATGCCGACGAGGGTGCGTTTGATCCAGCGTTTCATGGGTGGGTCCTGTGCCGGCGGTGACGCCGGTGTTGATGAGGACGCCATCGTCGGCGGCCGCGGCGCGGCCGTCCTTTCATCGCCGTATCGTCGCGTAACGTTTCTTGTCGCCCAGCCTTCTCGGCTACCAGCAAGCTGTCGCGGTGCCGCTGTTGCCCTGGGCGCCGGTCGAGCTCAGCGTGTAGCTGCCGCAGGCCGTGTCGTCGGCCTGTTTGCCGGACGGGGTCGCCGTGGCGAGGAAGCTGACGGCGTTGTTGCTGGCCGGATCCGGCACCTGCACCGTCAGCGTGTAGCTCGTCGTGCCGCTGTTGACGACCGCCACCGAAGGCGTCGTCGCGTAGCCCAGCAGCGTCGTCGTCGCGGTGTAGGCGTTGTTCGTCGAGTAGTACTGCTGCTCGCGCGCGGCGAGGTCGAACAGCGCCGTCTTGGCGTCGGTGCGATGCGCCTTCTGGATCGACTGCCAGTACACCGGCAGCGCCACGCGCAGCAGGATGCCGACGATGGCCACCGCGATCATCAGCTCGATCAGCGTGAAGCCGCGCCGGCGGCTGCGTTTCGTCTTCAACATCGCGGGCCTCATCGCAGTTGCAGCCAGCTCGCGCGCTGGCCGACGCCGCTCGGGTTGAGCTGCTGCACGACGCCGCCGCCGCCGACCTTCTGGCTCACCAGATACGGCCATTGCTTCGAACCGGTGCCGGCCGAGACGATCGTCGGCGTGCCGACGGCGTTCAGCAGCAGTCCGCTGGTGGCGGTGGTCGCCTGGCCGAAGAAGTTCTGCGCGCTCGTCACCGCGCCGCCGTTGGTCATGTTGATCGCCACGGTCCAGCCGGTGGGCGTCGCCGCGCTGCAGGAATAGACCGACAGCGACGGCGGCACCGTCGTGTTGACGACGAAGTTGCCGAGCAGCACGGCCGGGTCGTAGATGACCTGCTCGCCCGCGTCGGGCAGGTCGACCTCCCAGCCGTAGTTCTTGCCCGCGGCGGTGCAGCTGCTGGCGCCGTACCAGCACATCGTGATCGTCGTCAGGTTGCGCGTCGTCGTCGCGGCGACGTCGGTCAAGGTCTGCTGCACCAGGCTGGCCGGCGTGTCCGCCGCGGCGGGATTCGACGCCGAGGAGGTGAAGGATTTCCTGTTGATCGCGCTGGCGGCGAGCGCGTTCCACGACGCCATGTTCCAGTCCCAGATCCCGTACAGGCTCTGACGGCCGGAGGCGTAGCTGGTCGCCGCGACATCGCTGAAGCTCGTCTCCTGGCCGGTGCCGAAGGCGATCACCCAGCGCAACAGGCCGCCATCGGCGGGGACGCCGACGACGGTCGGCGCGGTGGTGATCGGCTGCACGCTGGCGTTGGCGCCGGCGGTCGTGTTGAACAGCGGCGTGGCGGTGGCACCGCTGCCGTAGTTGCTGACGCCCCAGTCCGAGGCCGTCGCGCTCGTGAGGTCGAAGCGCCACAGGTTGCCGCGCAGGTCGCCGGCGTAGACGTAGTCGGTGATGTGGTCGCCGTCGAGGTCGGCGCTGCGCACGGCGGCGATGCCGTTGGGCGAGGCCGTGCTGCCGACGCCGGTGCCCAGGAAATAGGCGGTGCCGAGCGCGCCGGTGGCGGGGTCGATCTCGAGGATGAAGATGCCGGCGCGGCCGGTCGCGCTGGCCAGGCCGTTGCCGAAGATGATCGCCCAATGACCGTCGTGCAGGCGCCGGATCAGCGGCTGGTCGAGCACCTGGCCGAGGTTCTGGCCGCAGTTCGCGTTGCCCGAGCAGGCCAGCGAAGTGCCCCATTCGCCGATCACCAGCGACGAGGCGTTGGCTTCGGAGAAACTGGCCGGATTGGTGATGTCGAGCGCGAACACCGCCGGCCCGCCGCGGCCCAGCCCCGAGACGAGCCAGGTATGCCAGGCACCGTTGTAGTAGAGGTCGCCGGTGCCTATCTGGCCATCGACGTAGAAGTTGTGGCCGTATTGGGTGTTGCTGTAGTTGAGCAGCGGGTTCGTGCTGTCGAGGCAGGTCACCGCGCCGCCGCTGCCGGGGGCCGCGGGGCAGTTCGGGGTCGCCGAGTCGCCGGTGGTCGGCGTGCCCGAACCGGCGATGTAGCCGGGCACGTAGGCGATCAACTCCTGGCCGTCGTTGGGCACGTCCGCGTTGGACGCCCCCGTGGCCGTCTGTGCGCCGGCGCGGAAGCCGTGCAGCATGCCGTCGTTGGCGCCGGCGTAGACGACGTTCGTGCGCGTCGCCGCGCCGCCGCTCTTGTACGCGAGATAGCTGCTCTCGCTGCCGGCCGTGTGGTACAGGTTGTCGACGAAGCTCGTGCCGTAGCTGAGCTGCGGCGGGCCGACCCACGACGGGCTCGAATGGACGATGTCGCCGAGCACGCCGTTGCGCACGCGCAGCGTGCCGTTGGCATTCGCCGAACTCGCCTCGTTGCTGCGGCCGCCGCGCAGGTAGTCGAGCTCGACCGCTTCGCTCGGCGACCAGCCGGCGTAGCCGGCGCCGCCGCCGAGCGCGTTGTATTCGTTGCCCGAAGCGATGTTCGAATTGAAGGCGATGCCGGCGCTGCCGTTCCAGCTCAGGATCGTGCGGTTCGCCGAGCCCTGCGCCGTCATGCCCTTGGCGCCGGTGGACGCGCAGTCACCGCCGGTGAGCACGCAGGATGCATCCCAGGTCGGGGTCGACTGGATCGAGACCTTGTTCGTGGTCGTGTTCAGCACCAGCGGGTTCGAGGTCAGCTGTCCCCACCAGCCGATCGGGTGATAGAAGGACAGGAAGGCCGCCGTGTTGATCTGCAGCTGGCCCGACTGCTGGGCGTTGAGGCTGGCCGAACCGGCGGCCTGCGCCATCGGCGCGGTCTTGAAGCACAGGATCTCGTGGATGTTGGTCGATCCGCCGGTCGCCCCCGAGAAACCGAAGCCGAAATTGGCCGGCAGCGAGCCGCCGTTGATCGAGGTGATCGAGACGCCGTTGATGATGTTGACGTGGGCGCCGTAGTTGTAGCTGTAGTCCAGGCTCAGCAGGCCGTTGGGCGTGATCGTGAGCTGGTAGTCGATCGGCACCGCGGCGCCGCGAGTCGTTGCGCTTTCCTTGGCCATCGGTTTCGTCGATGGCAGCACCGAATACGCACCGCTCACATAGGGATAGTCGAGCACGCTCACGGTCGAATTGCCGCGCTTGTAGGCCTTGCCGTTGGCGTAGTCCCAAAGCACCCCGTTCTTGCAGGTCGCGAGCACCGAGCTGTACTGGTTCGCGGTGCCGACCCAGTTGCTCGGATAGAGCGCCGGGTAATTTGCATTCAGCCAGTTCCAGTTCACATTGCCGCCGGCGCGGACGCCGATGCGCATGGCCTGGAAACCGTTGCCGGTGGCCGTGTTGTCGCTGGCATTGAGGAAGTTGCCGTACTCGTCGATGCCGACGCCGAGGTAGGCGCCGTAGACGCCGTCGGCCGACTTGGCGGCGCTGGCGTTGCCGCTGGCATTCGTGCAGCTGTAGCCCAGTGAGCCGCCGGTGGCGCCGACGGTAGGAATCGCATTGCCGGTGCCGGGCTTGGTCAACGAGGCGTCGGTGAGGAAGAACGAGATGCCGTCGGCGCCATCGACGTTGCCGCTGTCGCCGGCGTAGGCGATGGTGCGGAAAGTCACCGTCAGGCCGCTGCTGCTCGGGAACGAGAAGTTGGAGATGATCGCGCCGCGCTGCTGGTAGATCCCCGAGCCGCCGTATTTCGCGCTCGTGAAGCGCAGCGCGCCGGCGCCGGTGGCGTCGGGCAGGCTCCCGGTGGCGCCGCCGACGCTGTGGCGGTAGGGGCTGGTCGTGGCGTCGTACTGGCTGTTGACCCAGCTGCACGAAGGAATCTGGCCGCCGACGTTGCCCGAGCTCGTGCCGGCGGTGAGGCAGGCGCCATACAGCGCGGTCCAGCTCAAGCTGTTGGTCGCGCCGTTGAAGTTGTCGGCGACGGGGCCCTGCTGCGCAAGGGCTCCGGCGCTGGCGAACACGGCGGCCGCGACGACGAGGGTGGCGTTGCGTGGCATGCTTCTGGGTCTCCTAGGGGTTGCCGGCGTCGACGTTGTTGTTGACGAGCACGTAGGTGCTCTGCACGACGCTGACTGCATTGGCATTGCCGCCCCAGCCGGCCGCGGTGACCTGGAACATCGGATTCATCTTGCCGTCCTGGGTCAGCCCGATGTACTGGATGTAGACCTTCGGGTCGGCGTAGAAGGTGCCGACGCCGCCCGTGGTGCTGACCGTCATGCCGGCGAAGGCCACCGAGGAGCCGATGCTGCCGATGTCGCTGGCCCAGGGCAGGGCGGTCGGGTTCGGCAGGGCGTCGCCGCAGATGCCGACGCCGGCCGTCGTCGTGAACGCCGGGTAGGCGACGCTGGTGCAGGGCACGCCGACGCCGACGATGCCCTGCTTGAGGAACCATTCGCCGTAGGCCAGCGCCGCCTGCGCCGATTCGAGCGAGCGCTGCTTCTCGCGCGCATTGCCCGAGATCAGCTGCAGCACGCCGAAGCTCTTGAACACGGTGATCGCGACCACCGTCAGCACGACGAGCAGGATCAGGCTCGTCGCCAGCACGACGCCGCGGGCCTTGTGTGCGCGAGGACTGTTCATGCCGACCCCTGGATGCCTATGACGCGCGTCATGCTCAGCGTCGCCGGCTGCCCGGCATTGCCGGCCATCGGATTGACGAAGGTGAGCGTGAGCTGGAGCGAGCGCACGAGGCCCCAGCTGCCCGCCGCCGCGACCTGGGTCGCGTTCATGTAGCGGCTCACCGAGCCGGTGCCGTTGACGTCGATGCCGTAGAGCACCTTCATCGTCTGCACGCCCGACACCAGCACCAGCGGCTGCGGGTTCGCGGCGAACGTGCTCGTGCAGGTGAGCTGGCCGCTGGCGTTGACGGTGAACATGTTCGTCACCGCGGCGGCGGCCGCGGCGGCGATCGGGTTGCCGTTGCAATCGGTCGTGGCGACGACCGACGAGGCGTTCACCGGGTCCTGGAAGAAGCGCAGCGCGACGCTGTCGCTGGCAGCGCCGGCGCCGTCGACGCCGGCGACGAATTCGGCGGCACCGAAGGTGCCCGCGAGCAGGTTGTTCGTGCCGCTGGGAAAGGCCGCGGCCAGCGAGCCGATCGTCGTCAACGGGTAATAGCCGGCGATGCCGACGATGTCCGAGATCGTGCTGAAGGCCATGCGCTCGGCGTCCTGCCAGTCGCGGAACTGGCCCTCGTCGCGGATCGACGATCGCGTGTTGACGACGATCAGCGCGTAGCCGGCGACGACGAACAGGCCGACGGTGAGCGCGACCACGAGCTCGACGAGCGTGAGACCGCGTTGGCGTTTGCGGCTCTTCATGGCTGCACCACCAGTGCATAGGACTGCGTGCCCTGGCTCTGCGCCAGCGCGCCGGTGCTGTTCGAGCCCAGGTACTGCTCGGACCAGGAGACGGTCAGCGTGCAGACGTTGGGGCTGGTGGCGAAGGGCGTCACCGCCTGCGCGCAGCGGATCGACACCGGTTTCGTGGCGTCCGCCAGCGGCGCCGGCAGCGCCGCCGCGAGCTGGGTGCCGAAGTTGGCGAGGTCGTAGGTCGCCAGCGCCGTCGGCGTGCAGGTCGCGGCGCTGCAGTCGGTGGTGGCGCCCAGGCTGACGACGGCGGCCCGGGTGACCGTGATCGGCGACGCGGCGACGGCGGCGGCGCTTTGCCAGTAGTCGGGGTTGACATGCATCGCCGAGGCCATGCCTTCGGCCTCGGCGGCGGCGATCGAGCGCGAGCTCGCGACCTTGGCGCCCGAGAACGCGAGCGCCTGGAGCTTGGCCAGCCCGAGCAGTCCGAACGCGGTCACGGCGAGCGCGATCATCACCTCGACCAGCGTGAACCCCGACGCGGGGCGCGCGGCGCTCAGCATGTGCCCGCCGGCGTCGAGGCGCCGGCCGCGTAGGAGGTCGGGATGCCGACCGCGGTGACGACGACGCAGTTGCGCGCCGCTGCGTCCGTGCCGACGGCGAAGGTGAACATCACGCCAGCGCCCGCCGCGGGCGAGTAGCCCTGACGGTTGAAGGTCAGCGCCGGCGCGGCGGCCGCCAGCGTCGAAGTGAAATTGTCCGAACTCGCGTTGGGGTCGGCGCTGGCGCTGGCGACGATCGTCGAGGTCGCGGCGGTGAAGGCGATGCCCTGGTAGACGAGCCAGCCGTTGGTCCAGGAGGTGGCGTTGGCGGCGCAGGTCGACGTCGTCGCTGCCGCGCACAGCGTCACCGGCGCGCCGGTCTGGATCGCGGTCGACCGCGCGAGCTGGATGTCACGGACGAGCGCGCTGGCCCAGGCCTGGCTACGGCTCTGCCTGCCCAGGCTCTGGAAGCCGGGGGCAGCCAGGCCGAGCATGACGGCGGCGATGGCCAGAACGACCATCAGTTCGATCACCGTGAAGCCGGCGACGGCGACGCGACGGCGTGGGAAATGGTTCGGCAATAGGCGTGGCATGTTTGACTTCGAGCGCGGTCGTACCCGGCACGGCCCATCGGGGAGCGGTGCCATGGCACGACTTCGGCATAGAAATCAATACCTTTAACGCCTTTGGTATAGGTCGTGAGATCCTGACGGTTCAGGCCCTCCCCGGTACCGCCAGGCGGCGTCGCGCCGTGTCGAGCCGAGCCTCGACCTTCGCCGACTCGACCATGCTCGCGCGCACGAACTCGATGTGCACGCCCGCGGCCGTGGCCGCCGCCTCGGGGTCGCGCGCATGCAGCGCCTGCCAGATGGCGCGATGCTGGACGCGGATCTGCCCCCATTGCGCCGGCAGCGCGTGCAGATGGACGAGGTTGCCTTCGATATGGCCGTGGACGATGCGCATCAGGCTCGCGCTCAGATGCCCGATGAGCGCGTTGTGCGAGGCCTCGGCGATGGCCTGGTGGAAGGCGACATCCTGGTCGATGCAGGATTCGAGCTGGTCGCTGTCGTAGGCCGCTTCCATCGCCCCGTAGACCTGGTCGATGCGCGCGAGGTCGGCTTCGGTGGCGCGCTGCGCGGCGAGCAGCGCCGCCTCGCCCTCGAGCATGTGGCGGAACTCGAGGATGTCGGACTGCAGCGCCGGATGCGCGCGCAGCATGTCCTTCCAGGGATCGACGAAGGCCGATTCGAGCCGGTCGGTGACGAGCGTGCCGCCGCCGTGGCGCGTCACGAGCAGCCCCTTGGAGACCAGCTTCTGGATGGCCTCGCGCAGCGAAGGCCGCGAGACACCGAGCTCGGCGGCGAGCGCGCGTTCGGCAGGCAGGCGGTCGCCGGGCTTCAGCGAGCCCTCGAGGATGCGCGTCTCGAGGTCGCCGGCGACGATGTCGGCGAGCCGGGCGGGGGCGTTCAGGTTGCGGTTCATGCGTTCGGATACTGGTCAGACCAGTTCTCATCATACGGAATCAGGGCCTCATCCAGAGGCGCCGAGTGGCATTGAAATTTAATTGTTACCAGCAATTGACACGACCCTTCTGCGAAGGTAGATTCTCGTCCCTAGTGGTCTTACCACTTTACCAAGAACGCAAAACGATTCAGGAGACAACCGTGAAAGTCCGCGGCCTGAGAAATTCCCAGCTCCGTCGGAGCCGGTCATGAGCGCGCCGGGCCGCTCCCAAGCGCCCATACCGGAGCCCTTCAAGGGCGAAGGTACCCCAGTCAGCGCGCTTGCCAGCGCCTTGGCGCGCGTGCTGCCGCCGGCGCGGCTCGTCACCGACGAGTTGCGGCGGCTGGCCTACGGCACCGACGCGAGCTTCTACCGGCTCGTGCCGCAGGCCGTCGCCATCGTCGACGACGACGACGAACTGCGCGCCGTGCTTGCCGCGGCGCGCGCGCAGGGCGCCTCGGTGACCTTCCGCGCCGCCGGCACCAGCCTGTCGGGGCAGGCGATCACCGACGCGCTGCTCGTGCTCAGCGGCGAGGGCTATGCGCATTGCGAGATCGCGGACGGCGGCGCGCTGGTGCGCGTCGGGCCGTCGATGATCGGCGCGGCGGTCAACGCGCGGCTGGCGCCCTGGGGCCGCAAGATCGGTCCCGACCCGGCGTCGATCCACGCCTGCAAGATCGGCGGCATCGCCGCCAACAACGCCTCCGGGATGTGCTGCGGCACGGCGCAGAACAGCTACCGCACGCTGGCCGGCATGCGCGTGATGCTCGCCGACGGCACGCTGCTCGACACCGAGGACGCCGCCAGCCGCGCCGCCTTCGCGCGCAGCCATGGTCCGCTGCTCGACGCGCTCGCGGCGCTGGGCCGCGCGACGCGCGCCGACACGGCGCTGGCCGAGCGCATCCGGCGCAAGTACCGCATCAAGAACACGACCGGCTACAGCCTCAACGCGCTCGTCGATTTCGAGGACCCGATCGAGATCCTCGCGCACCTGATGATCGGCAGCGAAGGCACGCTGGGCTTCATCTCGCGCATCAGCTACGCCACCGTCGCCGACGACCCCTGCAAGGCGAGCGCACTGGTCTTCTTCCCGCGTCTCGCCGAGGCCTGCGCGGCGGTGATGAAGTTGAAGCCCGAGCCGGTCTCGGCCGTCGAGCTGCTCGACCGGCCGGCGCTGCGGTCGGTCGAGAACCAGCCCGGGCTGCCGGCCTCGATGAAGACGCTGGGCGTCGACGCCGCGGCGCTGCTCGTCGAGGTGCGCGCGCAGACCGCGGCGGCGCTGGAGATCAAGATCGCCGCCGCGCTGGCCGCGATCGCCGCGATCGAGACGGTCCTGCCGCCGCAGTTCTCGACCGACCCCGACACTTGCGAGATGTACTGGAAGGTGCGCAAGGGCACCTTCCCCTCGGTCGGCGCGATGCGCCGCACCGGCACGACGGTGATCATCGAGGACGTCGCGTTCCCGATCGAGTCGCTGGCCGCGGCGACGCTGGATCTGCAGGCGCTGCTGCGCGAGCATGGCTACGCCGAGGCGATCATCTTCGGCCATGCGCTCGAAGGCAATCTGCACTTCGTCTTCACGCAGGACTTCGGCAGCGCCGCCGAGGTCCAGCGCTACGCGCGCTTCATGGACGCCGTGGGCCGGCTCGTCATCGGCAAGTACGACGGCTCGCTCAAGGCCGAGCATGGCACCGGGCGCAACATGGCGCCCTACGTCGAGCTCGAATGGGGTCGCGACGCGATGGCGCTGATGCGGCGCATCAAGTCGCTGTTCGACCCCGAGGGGCTGCTGAACCCGGGCGTCATCCTCAACGACGACCCGCAGGCGCACCTGAAGAACCTCAAGCCGATGCCGGCGGCCGAGGCGATCGTCGACCGCTGCATCGAATGCGGCTTCTGCGAGCCGCTGTGCCCGTCGCATGGCCTGACGCTGTCGCCGCGCCAGCGCATCGTCGGCTGGCGCGAGGTCTCGCGGCGCACCGCCGCGGGCGAGGCCGCGGGCGAACTCGGCGATGCCTATGTCTACCAGGGCCTGGAGACCTGCGCCGGCTGCGGCCTGTGCTCGACGGCCTGCCCGGTCGGCATCAACACCGGCGACCTCACGCGCTTGCTGCGCAGCCGCCGCCATGGCGACGGCGCGCGCGCCGTCGGCGGCGCCGTGCAGCGGCATTTCGGCGCCGTCGCGGGTGCGGCGCGGATCGGCATCGCCGCCGGCCATCTCGCGGCCGCGGCGGTCGGCGGCGAGCGGCTGGCGCGGCTGACGGGCGGACTCTGGAAGCCGACGATGCCGCGCCCCGGCGCCAATGCCATGCAGCCCGCGACCGCGGCCGGTGATCCGGTGGTCTATTTCCCGACCTGCGCCGGCCGCATCTTCGGGCCCAACGAGCGCGGCGAACGCCAGCTCGCCGATGTCGTCGTCGAACTCATGCAGCGCGCCGGCTACGCGCCGCGCCTGCCCGCCGGTCACGAGCGGCTGTGCTGCGGGCTGATGATGGCCAGCAAGGGCCTGCCCGAACAGGCCGATGCGATGTCGGACGCGCTCGTTGCGGCGCTGCTCGCGGCGGCCGACGACGGCCGCGGCGGGAAGTTGACCGTGGTGATGGACGCCAGCTCGTGCACGGCGCGCATGCGCAAGCGCCTCGCCGGCCAGCTCGAAGTGCTCGACTTCCACGAGTTCGCGCTGCACCGCCTGTTGCCGCGGCTGCAAGTCCGGCGCCGGCCCGGGGCGCTGGCGCTGCACGTCAACTGCAGCGTGCGCCGCGACGCCACCGACGACGCGCTGCGTGCACTCGTCGCCGCCTGCGCCGAGCAGGTCATCGAGCCGGCCGGCGTCGGCTGCTGCGGCTTCGCCGGCGACCGCGGCTTCGTCGTCCCCGAACTCAACCACCATGCCCTGCGGCGACTGAACGACGAATTGCCGTCGGCCTGCTGCGCCGGCGTGTCGACGAATCGCACCTGCGAGATCGGCCTCACCGACCACAGCGGACGGCCATACCGCTCGGTGGCCTATCTGCTCGAGGAATGCAGCCGCGCGACAGCGGCTGCGCATTGATCACCCGTTCCACATACCCCCAGGAGACAACCATGGTCTGGCAACAAGGTTACGACCCACTGCACAACATGCTGTTCTCGACCCTGCTCGCGGCGATACCCGTCGTCGTGATGCTGGTCGGGCTCGGCTTCCTGCACCTCAAGGCCCATATCGCCGCCGGCGCGGGCCTGCTGGCGGCGATCCTGATCGCCATCATCGGTTTCGGCATGCCGTCGGAGATGGCGCTCAAGGCCGCCTTCCTCGGCGGCCTCACCGGGCTGATGCCGATCGGCTGGATCGTGCTGAACATCATCTTCCTGCACCAGCTGACCGAGCAGAACGGTTCGTTCAAGGTGCTGCAGAACTCGATCGGCACGATCACGCGCGACCGCCGGCTGCAACTGCTGCTGATCGCCTTCGCCTTTGGCGCCTTCTTCGAGGGCGCGGCCGGCTTCGGCACGCCGGTGGCGGTGACGGCGGCGATCCTCATCGGCCTCGGTTTCTCGCCGCTGGCGGCCTCGGGGCTGACGCTGATCGCGAATACCGCGCCGGTGGCCTTCGGCGCGCTCGGCACGCCGGTGATCACGCTGGCCAAGGTGCATGGCTACGACGTCATGAAGCTCACGGCGATGATCGGCACCCAGCTCGCGTTCTTCTCGCTGCTGGTGCCGTTCTGGCTCGTCTGGGCCTTCGCCGGGCGCAAGGGCATGATGCAGGTCTGGCCGGCGATCCTCGTCACCGCCGTCAGCTTCGCGGTGCCCGAATACCTGGTCTCGCATTACATGGGGCCCGAGCTCGTCGGCATCATCTCGGCGATCTGCTCGATGACGGCGCTGGTGGCGTTCCTGCGCGTGTGGCAGCCGGCCGAGGTCTGGACCTCCGTCTCGCTCAAGGGTCACAAGGAAGACGCACCGGCGCCGGTGGCCGCGCCGGCCGCCAGCTACGCCAGGCGCGAGATCGTCCTCGCCTGGATGCCCTGGCTCATCCTGACGCTGTTCGTCTTCATCTGGGGCCTGCCGCAGGTCAAGGCCTTCTGCAACGGCATCTTCGCGCCCTCGTTCCCGATCGCCGGCCTCGACAAGATGGTCGAGAAGGTCGCCCCCGCCGTGCACCAGCCGACCAAGGAGGGTGCGGTCTATGTCTTCGGCCTGCTGTCGGCCACCGGCACCGGCATCTTCATCGCCGCGCTCGTCAGCGGGCTGGCGATGAAGGTCGGGCTGGGCAAGATCTTCGCGACCTACGGCCGCACGATCTGGCTCGTTCGCTATTCGCTGGCGACGATCGTGCTGATGCTCGGATTGGGCACGCTGACGCGCTATTCGGGACTCGACACGACGCTGGGCCTGGCCTTCGCGACGACGGGCGTCTTCTATCCCTTCTTCGGCACCCTGATGGGCTGGCTGGGCGTCGCGCTGACCGGATCGGACACGGCGAGCAACGTGCTCTTCGGTGGCATGCAGAAGGTCGCCGCGGACCAGCTCGGACTCTCGCCCAACCTGATGGGCGCGGCCAACAGCTCGGGCGGCGTGATGGGCAAGATGATCGATGCGCAGTCCATCGTCGTCGCCTCGACGGCGACACGCTGGTTCAATCACGAGGGCGACATCCTGCGCTACGTGTTCTTCCATTCGATCGGATTGGCCGCGCTCGTCGGCATCCTGGTGACGCTGCAGGCCTATGTGTTCCCGTTCACGGAACTCGTGATCAAGTAGCCCTGCGACTGCCCGCCCCGGCGGGCGCCACCTACACTCATGCGATAGCGTGGCGTGCAGGAACGCGCCGGGGAGGCGGGTCTTGGTGAAGTGGGTTCTGGCCGGGGTCGTCCTGGCCCTGGTCGCCACCCTGGCGGTCTGGCGCTGGCACGGGTCGCCGCCTTGGCCGGCGGGGCTCGGCGCGTCGCTCGCGGCACAGTCGGCGGCGCTGCACAAATGCCTGGCCGCCGGCCGCCCCGTCCTCTACACCGCCGACGCCTGCCCCGCCGGCAGCCGTGAGGCCGCGGTGCAGGGCGCCGTGACGGTCCTGCCGGCGGCGCCGCAGCCGGCGGCCGCGGCGGCGAGCGCGCCGCCCCATGTGCGCGATCGGCTCGTCGGCCCCGATCCGGGCGACCTGCGTGACAAGCGCATGGACGCGATCATCGGCCGATGAAGCGCGAAGACCCCGATCCGCGGCCGCCCGCGGCTTCCACGCGCGACGCGCTCGCGGCGCAATGGCGCGGCGCCTGGCCGCTGCGCGCGAGCCTTGTCGTGGCCTTCGGGTTGCCGGTCGTCCTGCTCGCGCTGTTCGTCGATGCGCTGGCCTGCTGGATCGAGATCGGCGGCGGCGGCCTGCGCGGGGCCGCTGCCTTGCTGCTGCTGGCCTGGCCGGCGCTCGCCGCGGTCGCCGTCTGGGGCGGCGTCGGTGCCTGGCGCGCGGCCGCCGCGCACCCCGAGCGCATCGGCGCCGGGCTGCGCAAGGCGCTGGCGCGGGGTGCGATCGCGGTCGCCGGCTGCACGTTGCTGGTGGCCGCGGCGGCGACCTTCGTGCCGCGGCTGGGCGGCTATTTCGGGCTGCTCGCGGGGCACGATCCGCGAGGCCGCGTCGACGCGGCGATGTCCGAGGGCGGCCGCATCCTGCGCCTGCACGGGCACCTGGGCCAGGGCGACGCCGACCGCGTCGCATCGCTGCTCGCCGCCAACCCGGCGGTCTACCTGGTCGAACTCGACATGCCCGGGGCTCGCCACGGCGAGGCGCTGCGGGTTGCCGACGCCGTGCGGTCGCACCGCCTGCAGACGCGCGTCGTCGGCTTCTGCGCCGAGGCCTGCGTCATCGTCTTCCTCGCCGGCCAGGAGCGGCAGGCGATGCCGGGCGCGAAGCTCGGCCTGCACCGGCTCGCCAGCGGCGCGGCCAATCCGCTCTTCGAGCTCGCGCTGCGGCGCTGGCAGGCTTCGGCCTACGGCAGCGCCGGCTTGCCGCCGCGCTTCGTCGCCAATATGCAGGGCACCTCGCCGCGCGCGATCTGGCGGCCCGAGACCGATGAACTGGCCGAAGCGGGGCTGATCGGCGTCGCCGGGCTGCCCTACGACATCGCGCTGCCGCCTGCGCCGGGGGCGCGCGGCGACGAGTACCTCGCCGCGCTGACGGCGACGCCGGCCTGGCGCGCGATCGACCGGCGCTACCCGGGCTCGATCGCCGAGGCCGCTGCGCGCATGGCGGCGGCCGCGGCCGGCGGTGCCGACGCGGCGGCGGTGCAGGTCGCCGGCCAGCGTGTCGTCGAGACGCTGCTGCCGCGCCTGCTACACGATGCCGGTGAACCGCTGCGCAGCCGCTACGTCGACCTGCTGGCCGACCAGCTGGCCGCCGCGGCCGATCCCGCGCCCTGCCGTGCCGTGCTCGCCGGCGACGCCGCGGCGCGGCGCGCGCTGCCGCCGGCGCTGACCGCAGGCGAGGCCGCCTGGCTGGCCGAGGCGGCGCGCTTGAACCCGCCCGAACCGCCGCGTCCGCTCAGGCCGATCGAGCGCGAGGTGCTCGGCCATGCGCTGAGTCCGCGCGCGGCGGCCGAACTGCCGGCGCTGCGCCGGCTCGCCGGCGGCGACGCCGCCGTCTGCGCCAGGGCGCGGCGCGTGCTGGCCGCCGTCCAGGCGCTGTTGCCCGGCGAGCGGCGCCTGGCGGTGCGCGCGCTGTTCGAGGGCGGCTGACCGGCGACTTGGGGGGCGCGCCGATCAGCGGGTTGTTGCGCATGCGCGGGCCGCCCGGGGTCGCCTACAGTGCGAGGACGACGCCGCGACGGCGCTGCAGCACCCGGATGGAGGATGCCATGACGCTCACGACCCTGATGACCCGCGCGTTCGGCGCGCTCGCGCTGACGGCCGCCTGCAGCTGTGCCCCGGCCCTGGCCGGGCCCTACAGCTCGCTCTATGCCTTCGGCGACAGCCTGTCCGATGTCGGCAACGACGCGCTGCTCACCGGCGGCGCGATACCGAATGCGGCGATCTACACCGACGGCACGACCAGCGGCCGTTTCACCAACGGGCGGAACTACATCGACCTGCTCGGCGCCGACCTCGGCGTCGGCATCGCGCCGTCGGTGAGCGGCGGCACCGTCTACGCCTATGGCGGCGCACGCACGGACTCGATCCAGCCCGGCCTGGCGGCGCTCGGCGGCCTGAGCTTCAACCAGCAGATCGCCCAGTTCGACAGCACGCATGCCGCGGCCGACCCGAACGCGCTGTACCTGATCTGGATCGGCGCCAACGACATGTCGGACGCGATCACGGCCGCCGCGCTCGGCAACCCGGGCGCGATCGGCAGCGCGATCACGGGCGCGATGTCGAGCATCGGCGCGGCGATCGGCAACCTGGCGAGCAAGGGCGCGACTCATTTCCTGATTCCGAACCTGCCCGACCTGTCCCTGACGCCGGCGATCAACGGCTACGGCAATCCCGGCCTGAGTGCGCTCGCGCATGGCGCCAGCATCGGCTTCGACCAGGCCTTGGCCGCGCTGCTGCAGTCGTTCGGCGGGCTCGACATCCGCGGTCTCGACATCTTCGACGATTTGAACGCCGTCGTCGCCGACCCCGCGACCTACGGTTTCACGAACACGACCCAGTCCTGCTACACCGGCGACGTCACCGGCGCGCCGCTGCCCGGCGGCCCGCCGCCGACGGTGTGCGCCCATCCGGACCAGTACCTGTTCTGGGACTACGAACATCCGACCGCGGCGCTCGACGCGATCATCGCGGCCAAGGCCTACGCGGTGGCGATCCCCGAGCCGGCGGCGATCTGGGTCGTGGTGGCGCTGGCGGCGGCCTGGGCGACGCGGCGCCGGCGCCGCGTGCCGTTCGTCGCTCAATAGGTCTCGAGGTGCAGCCGCCCCTGTGACTTCAGCGCCGCGCCGACGGCGTCCCAGTTCTGCCCGGCCTGCTGCGCGATGTCGCGCAGCGCCAGCATCACGCCCTGCTCCATCGCCTTGAGCCCGCAGACGTAGAAGCAGGCATGCGCGTCGGCGAGCAGCGGCGCGAGGTCGGCGGCGCGCTCGCGCATCAGGTCCTGCACATAGCGCTTGGGTGCGCCGCTCGTGCGCGAGAACGCGAAATTGATGTCGATGAAGTCCTTGGGCAGGTTCTGCAGCGGACCGAAGTACGGCAGTTCCTCCTTCGTGCGCGCGCCGAAGAACAGCAGCAGCTTGCCGCCCTCGAACTTGCCCGAGGCGCGCAGCCGGCGCCGCCATTCGGTCATCGCCCGCATCGGCGCGCTGCCGGTGCCGGTGCAGATCATCACGATGTGGCTGCGCGGGTGGTTGGGCATCAGGAAGCTGGTGCCGAAGGGGCCGATCACCTGCACCTTGTCACCCACCTGCAGGTCGCACAGGTAGTTGCTGGCGACGCCGCGCACGGGCCGGCCCTGATGATCCTCGAGCACGCGCTTGATCGTCAGCGAGACGTTGTTGTAGCCCGGCCGCTCGCCGTTGCGCGGACTGGCGATCGAGTATTGGCGCGCATGGTGCGGCCGACCCGCATCGTCGCTGCCCGGTGGCACGATGCCGATCGACTGGCCTTCGAGCACCGGGAAGGGCATGGCGCCGAAATCGAGCACGAGGTGGTGCGTGTCGTATTCGCGCCCGACCTCGGTGACGCGGACATTGCCGACCACCGTCGCGGTGATCGTCTTCTCGGCCGCCTTGGGGCCGTAGAGATTCGTGTAGGCATGCGCCGCCGACCAGGGTGGCAGCGTCGCGTTGTAGCGACCGCTGTCGAAGTCGGCCTGGCCGGCGGGGTCGGCGACGGCAGGCTCAACGGCCGGCGCCGCCTCGACCGCCGCCTCGGCATTCGCCCCCGCTTCGGCCAGTTGCGCCGGCGTCAGCTCGGCCGGCAGGCTGTCCCAGAGCAGTTGCTCCTCGACGCTGTAGGCCTGCAGCCGTGGCATGCGGCGGTAGTTGTCGATGCTGCCGGTGGGGCAGGGCGAGATGCAGTCGTTGCACCAGTTGCATTTCGCCGCGTCGACGACGTAATTGCGCGAGTCGTGTGTGATCGCGCCCTGCGGGCACATCGTCTCGCAGGTGTTGCAGCGGATGCAGATCTCGGGGTCGATCAAATGCTGCCGGATGACCTCCGAGGCGACGGGCGCGTCCATGGCGTTCAGGCGAAGCGCACGTATTCGAAATCGACCGGCTGGCGGTTGATGCCCATCACCGGCGGCGCGATCCAGTTCGCGAACTTGCCCGGTTCGACGACGCGGCCCATCAGCCCCTGCACGAACGCGCGGTCGCCGGCCGAAGGCAGCCACTGGTCGACATGCGCCTGCCATTCGGCTTCACTGACGACGCGGCCGTCGGGCGAGACCTTGGCGCCCGAGAGCGCACCGATATTGCGGTGGAAGGCCTTGTGCGGCGTCTTCAGCCGCAGCGGGAGGCCGGCCTTCTCGATGACCTTGTTCCAGCGCTCGACGCCGGCGATGCTGTCCTTGATGTAGTCGTCGCGCAGCACCTCGTTGAGGGCGTTGAGCATCGGCACCTCGCGTTCGACGAGCTGGCCGTTCACGACATTGAGCACGCGGTAGGTCTGACCCTTGAGCAGATGGTCGTCGGCCCGCTTGCCCTCCTCGTAGCGGCCCTTCAGGCCGGTCGAATAGAAGGTCGCTGCGTTGCTCGACTCGTCGGCGCCGAAGAGGTCGATCGTGACGCTGAAATGGAAGTTCAGGTAACGCTGGATCGTCGGCAGGTCGATGACGCCGGCGGCGCGCAGCTTGGCCGGATCGTCGGTCTTCAATTCGTTCATCGCCGCGCAGGTGCGCTGGATGACGCGGCTGATGCCGCTCTCGCCGACGAACATGTGGTGCGCTTCCTCGGTGAGCATGAACTTGGTCGTGCGCGCCAGCGGGTCGAAGCTGCTTTCGGCGAGCGCGCAGAGCTGGAACTTGCCGTCGCGGTCGGTGAAATAGGTGAACATGAAGAAGCTCAGCCAGTCGGGCGTCTCTTCATTGAAGGCCTGCAGGATGCGCGGGTTGTCCTGCTGGCCGCTGCGGCGTTCGAGCAGTGCCTCGCCTTCCTCGCGGCCGTCGCGGCCGAAGTACTTGTGCAGCAGGTAGACCATGGCCCAGAGATGCCGGCCTTCCTCGACGTTGACCTGGAACAGGTTGCGCAGGTCGTACTGGCTCGGGCAGGTGAGGCCGAGATGGCGCTGCTGCTCGACCGAGGCCGGCTCGGTGTCGCCTTGCGTGACGATGATGCGGCGCAAGTTGGCGCGGTATTCGCCGGGCACGTCCTGCCAGGCGTCCTGGCCCTTGTGGTCACCGAAATGGATCTTGCGATCCTTCTCGGCCGGATTCAGGAAGATGCCCCAGCGGTAGTCCGGCATCTTCACATGGCCGAACTGCGCCCAGCCCTGCGGGTCGACGCTGATCGCGGTGCGCAGGTAGACGTCGAAGTTCTGGCTGCCGTCGGGACCCATGTCGTCCCACCAGCTCAGGTAGTTCGGCTGCCATTGCTCGAGCGCGCGCTGCAGCGTGCGGTCCTCGCTCAGGTTGACGTTGTTGGGGATCTTGTCGCTGTAGTCGATCGTGCTCATTCGGTTCTGCTCCAGGAGATGTTCGTTCAGACGCGATGCCAGTCGAAGGCGGCCTTGTCGCCTTTTCCATAGACTTTCAATGCACCCTTTTCGCCGACCGCGTTGGGGCGCTGGAAGATCCAGTTCTGCCAGGCGGTGAGGCGGCCGAAGACGCGCGTGACCATGTTCTCGGGGCCGTTGAAGCGCAGGTTTGCCTCCATGCCGGTGAGCGCGTCGGGGCTCATCGCGACGCGTTCCTCGACGGCGATGCGCACCTCGTCGGCCCAGTCGATGTCGTCGGGGTTGCTCGTCACGAGGCCCAGTGCCAGCGCCGCGTCGGCGTCCAGCGGCTCGCCGATCTTCGCGCGCAGGGCGGCCAGCGGAAGCGCCTCGTCGTAATAGCGGCGCTGCAGACGGCTCTGGCCGGTGGCCATCGGATAGAGACCGAAATTCACGTCGCCGACAGTGAGCTTGGGGCTGCGCGCCGCATCGTCGGGCAGCATCAGTTGGTAGCTGCGGTCGCAGACCAGGGCGAGCTCGAGGAAGCTGCCGGCAAAGCAGGAGCCCGGCTCGATGAGCGCGAACAGGCTGCGCGAGCTGACGTCGAAGCGGCTCAGCGTGCGGCGCAGCATGCCGGTCGTCTCGCGCACCAGCCAATGGTCCTTGTGCGCGAGCAGCGTCGCGTCCATCGCCAGCACGGCGGCGGCGTCGCCCGCGGTCTTGATCAGCCAGGTGCCGATCTCGAGCTCGTTCGTGCGCATCGACAGGATCGCGTCGTCGAGTTCGCGCGCCAGCGCCAGCGGATACCAGGCGGCGCCGGCCGCCTCGATGTCGGCGACAGTGGTCGGCAGCGCCGCAGAAGGGCCGCGCACGGTCCAGGTCGCGGTGCGGCGGGCGCGGTCGATCTCGACCGAGACGTTGGGGTAATGCAGTCCGTCGGCCTCGATGCGCCGCGAGATCGGCGTCAGCGCGACGCCGCGCGCGCTGCTCGGGCGGTCGCTTTGCGCGGCGAGTTCGAGCGCGCGCTCCTGCACCTTGGCGGCGAAGACCGCCGGCTTGGCGATGGCGTCGACGAGGCGCCAGTCCTTGGCCTTCTGGCCGCGCACACCCTCGGTCGTCGTGCAGAAGATGTCGGCGAGGTCGTGGCGCACATGGCGCTTGTCGGTGACGCGGGTCAGGCCGCCGGTGCCCGGCAGCACGCCCAGCAGCGGCACCTCGGGCAGGCTGACGGCGCTGCTGCGGTCGTCGACGAGGATGATCTCGTCGCAGGCCAGTGCCAGCTCGTAGCCGCCACCGGCGCAGGCGCCGTTGACGGCGGCGAGGAACTTCAGCCCGCTGTGCGCCGACGAGTCCTCGAGGCCGTTGCGCGTCTCGTTCGTGAACTTGCAGAAGTTCACCTTCCAGGCATGGCTGCTGACGCCGAGCATGAAGATGTTGGCGCCCGAGCAGAACACCTTGTCCTTGGCGCTCGTGACGACGACGGTGCGCACCTCGGGGTGCTCGAAGCGGATGCGCTGCACGGCGTCGTGCAGCTCGATGTCGACGCCGAGGTCGTAGCTGTTGAGCTTGAGCTTGTAGCCCGGGCGCAGGCCGGCGTTCTCGTCGAAATCGGCGAGCAGCGTGGCCACCGGGCCCTCGAACTTCAGCTTCCAGTGGTGGTACTGGTCGGGATGGGTCTGGTAGTCGACGCGCGGGTTCTGGGTCATCGGTTGCTCCTGGCCGCTAGGCAAGATATTGCGTTTTCACGGGATCGATGAGTTGCATCATATTGCCTGCGATTTGAGGAGTCAAGCATTTTATTGCATGTTCCGGTGGCAAGCTCAGATCGGCAGGTTCAGCTTCTGCCGCACGAGCTTGCGCAGCTTGACGAAGGTCTCGTCGACATTGCCGGCGCTGGTGTCCAGTCGCAGCTCGGCGCGCGAATAGAAGGCGGCGCGTCCGGCGAGGATGCCCTTGAGGTCGTCCATGGCCTCGCGGCTGGCGGCCATCGGCCGCAGGTCGCCCTGGGCGGTGACGCGCTTCATATGGTCCTCGGGGTCGGCCTGCAGCCACACCGTCGTGCAGTGCGCGAGCAGCAGGTTGAAGGTCGCCGGGTCGGAGACGATGCCGCCCGGCGTCGCGATGACGGCGTCGGGGTAGATCTGGATCGCCTCCTCGAGGGCGCGGCGCTCGTAGCGGCGGTAGGCGTTCTGGCCGTAGAGGTTCTGGATCTCGCTGATGCCGCAGCCGGCGAACTTCTCGATCTCGCGGCTCAATTCGACGAAGGGGTAGTCGAGGTCGCGCGCCAGCATCTGGCCCAGCGTCGACTTGCCGGCGCCGCGCAGCCCGACGAGCGCGATGCGCGTGCTCTGCGCCGCGTTGGCGTCCCCGGTGCCGAGCATCTCGGCGACCGCCGCGCGCACGCGGCGCAGCGTCGCCTCGTCGCGGTGCTCGAGCAGCTCGCGGATCATCAGCCAGTCGGGCGACGAGGTCGTGACGTCGCCGATCAGCTCGGCCAGCGGGCATTGCAGTGCACCGGCAACCTGCAGCAGCACGAGGATGCTGGCGTTGCCGATGCCGTATTCGAGGTTGGCGAGGTGGCGCTCCGAAACGTCGGCGGCCAGCGCCACCGCCTTGCGCGTCATGCCGCGTCGCGAGCGCAGCGCGCGCACGCGCTCGCCCAGCGCGACGAGGAAGGGGTTCTTGGGCTCGTCGGCGCGAGCGCCTGCTTCGGTGGCTGCCGGCGGCGCCTCCTGCACCGGTGTATACCCGGCTTCATGCAATATATTGCTTGACATCATCGGTCTGCGACTTTATCGTGACTCACGCACAATAGTTCATCTTCTGTCGCGCCGCAAGGCCGATCGTCATACGGAGGTTCGCCATGACCCCAGAGGAATTCCGCGCCGAGATCGCGCAACTGACGGCCGCGATCGCCGGCCGGCCGCTCGACGCGGCGCTCGACGCCTGGCTGAACGCCGAGCACGGCGCCGGCAGCGCCGCCTACGCCCGCATCCGCCAGGGCTGCGAGGACGGCGTGGCCGCCGGCTGGCTGTGCAACCGCGAAGGCGGCGGCATCCGCTACGGTCGCATCTTCAAGCCCGCCGACGACCTGCACGGGTTCTCGGTCGACGTCGTCGACATGTGCGACATCGCCGGCCCGCATCACAGCCACCCGAACGGCGAGATCGACCTCGTGATGCCGATCGACGCCGACGCCCGCTTCGACGGCCGCCCCGCTGGCTGGCTCGTCTGCCCGCCGGGCAGCGCGCACCGGCCGACGGTGAGCCGGGGCCGCGCCCTCGTGCTGTACCTGCTGCCGGCCGGCGCGATCGAATTCACGCGCTGACCAGGGGCCCGTGCCCGCGGCCCAGCGCCCGACCACAAGACACCAGGAGACCGCCATGACCACCGATCTGCCCGCGCCGGCCCCCGGCCCGCAATTCAATTTCGCCCAGCATCTGCTCGCGCTCAACGTCGGCCGCGCCACCAAGTCGGCCTGCATCGACGACCTCGGCACGCTGAGCTACGGCCAGCTCGACGAGCGCGTGCGCCGCTTCGGTGCCGCGCTGCGCGGCCTCGGGCTCAAGCGCGAGGAGCGCGTGCTGCTGCTGATGCAGGACGGCAACGACTGGCCGGTGGCCTTCCTCGGCGCGATCTTCGTCGGCGTCGTCCCGGTGCCGGTGAACACGCTGCTCACGGCCGACGACTACGCCTACCTGCTCGAGCATTCGCGCGCCCAGGCGGCCATCGTCTCGGGTGCGCTGCTGCCGGCGCTGACGGCGGCGATGGTCAAGTCGGATCACGAGGTGCACAAGGTCGTCGTCTCGCGGCCGGCCGCGCCGCTGCATCCCTCGGAAGTCGAATTCGACGCCTTCTGGCAGGCCCATGCGCCGCTCGCGCGGCCGGCCGCGACCTCGCCCGACGACCCCGGCTTCTGGCTCTATTCCTCGGGTTCGACCGGCCGCCCCAAGGGCGCCGTGCATTCGCAGGCCAACCCCTACTGGACGGCCGAGCTCTACGGCAAGGGCGTGCTCGGCCTGGCCGAATCCGACATCTGTTTCTCGGCCGCCAAGCTGTTCTTCGCCTACGGCCTGGGCAACGGGCTGACCTTCCCGATGAGCGTCGGCGCGACGAGCATCTACATGGCCGAGCGGCCGACGCCCGAGGCGACCTTCAAGCGCTGGACGGGCGGCATCGGCGGCGTCAAGCCCACCGTGTTCTTCGGCGCGCCGACCGGTTACGCCGGCATGCTCGCGCACCCGAGCCTGCCGGCGCGCGACGCGGTGGCGCTGCGCCTGGCCTCGTCGGCGGGCGAGGCGCTGCCGGCCGAACTCGGCGAGCGTTTCCAGCGCCATTACGGCGTCGACATCGTCGACGGCATCGGCTCGACCGAGATGCTGCATGTCTTCATCTCGAACCGCCCCGATCGCGTGCGCTACGGCAGCACCGGCTGGCCGGTGCCGGGCTACGACATCGAGCTGCGCGGCGAAGACGGGCGCCAGGTCCCCGACGGCGAACCGGGCGACCTCTACATCCACGGCCCCTCGGCGGCGATGATGTACTGGGGCAACCGCGAGAAGACGCGCGAGACCTTCCAGGGTGGCTGGACCAAGGCCGGCGACAAGTACGTGCGCAACGACGACGGCAGCTACACCTACAGCGGCCGCAGCGACGACATGCTCAAGGTCAGCGGCATCTGGGTCAGCCCGTTCGAGGTCGAGGCGACGCTGATCCAGCATCCCGCGGTGCTCGAGGCCGCGGTGATCGGCGTCAACGATGCCGAGGGGCTGGTGAAGACGCGCGCCTATGTCGTGCTCAAGAACGGCGCCGCGGCCACCGAGGCCGAATTGAAGGCCTTCGTCAAGGACCGGCTGGCGCCGTACAAGTACCCGCGTTCGATCGAGTTCGTCGCCGACCTGCCGAAGACCGCGACCGGCAAGATCCAGCGCTTCAAGCTGCGCGAGATCGCGCAATCCTGACGATGGCCTTCGTCGAGATAGCCTGGCGCGGCCGGCCCGTGCGCATCGAGCACGAGTGGGTCGGCAGCGCCGACGCCACGGCGCCGCTGTTCGTCTTCCTGCACGAGGGCCTGGGCTCGGTGGCGATGTGGAAGGATTTCCCGCCGCGCCTGTGCGACGCCGCCGGCTGCCGCGGCCTCGTCTATTCGCGCCCGGGTTATGGCCGCTCGACGGCGCGCGTGGCCGACGAGCCTTTGGCGCCGGACTTCATGCACCGCCAGGCCGACGAGGTGCTGCCCGCGCTGCTGGCCGCGCTGGGCATCGACGCCGAGCGCGACCGGCTGTGCCTGTTCGGCCACAGCGATGGCGGCAGCATCGCGCTGCTGTACGCGGCGCGTCATGCGCTGGCCGGCGCGATCGTTCTGGCGCCGCATATCCTCGTCGAGGACCTCTCGGTGGCGAGCATCGAGCAGGCGCGCATCGCCTACGAGACGACCGATCTGCGGCAGCGCCTGGCGCGCTACCACGACGACCCCGATTCGGCGTTCCGGGGCTGGAACGGCATCTGGCTCGATCCCGCGTTCCGCGCATGGTCCATCGAGGCCGAGATCGGCGCCATAACCTGTCCGCTGCTGGCGATCCAGGGCATCGACGACGAGTACGGCACCCTGGAGCAAATCCGGGGCATCGCCCGCCGCGTGCCGCGGTCACAATTGCTCGAGCTCGAGGGCTGCGGCCACAGCCCGCATCGCGACCGGCCCGAGGCCGTGATCGCCGCCTCGATCGCCTTCATGAACGACAACGGAGACCGACCATGACCTTCATCCGCAAGACCCTGGCCGCCGCGGCGGCCTGCACGGCGACCCTGGCCTGCGCCGCACCGATCAAGGTCGGCCTGATGCTGCCCGCCACCGGCACCTACAGCGCGCTGGGCCAGGCCATCGAGAACGGCTTCAAGCTCTATGTCGCCGAGCAGGGCGGCAAGATCGGCGGGCGCGAGATCGAATACGTCAAGGTCGACGACGAGTCCGATCCCTCGAAGGCCACCGACAACGTCAACAAGCTGATCAAGCGCGACCATGTCGACGTCATCGTCGGCACCGTGCACTCGGGTGTGGCGATGGCGATGGCCAAGGCGGCCAAGGACAGCGGCACGCTGCTCATCGTCCCCAACGCCGGCGCCGAGGCGATCACCGGGCCGATGTGCGCGCCCAACATCTTCCGCAGCAGCTTCAGCAACTGGCAGCCGGGCTACGCGATGGGCGAGGTCGCGGCCAAGAAGGGCTACCGCAAGGTCGTCACGATCACCTGGAAATACGCCGCCGGCGACGAGTCGGTGGCCGGTTTCAAGGAGGCTTTCGAGAAGAACGGCGGCCAGGTCGTCAAGGAACTGACGCTGCCGTTCCCCGGGGTCGAATTCCAGGCCCTGCTGACCGACATCGCGGCGACGAAACCCGACGCCGTCTACAGCTTCTTCGCCGGTGGTGGCGCCGTCAAGTTCGTCAAGGACTACGCCGCCGCCGGGCTCAACAAGACCGTGCCGCTGCTCGGCGCCTTCATCACCGATGGCACGCTCGAGGCGCAGGGCGCGGCCGCCGCCGGCGTGCTGACGACGCTGCATTACGCCGACGGCCTGAACACGCCGCGCGACAAGGCCTTCCGCCTGGCCTACGCCAAGACCTACAAGCTGCAGCCCGATGTCTATGCCGTCCAGGGCTACGACGCGGCGCAGATCCTGGCCATCGGCGCCAAGGCCACGGCGGGCGACCTGAGCAAGACGGCGGCCTTCGCCGCCGCCGTCGAGAAGGCGCGCATCGACAGCCCGCGCGGGCCGTTCACGCTGTCGAAGTCCCATAACCCGGTGCAGGACATCTATCTGCGCCAGGTCGTCGGCGCCGAGAACCAGGCTATCGGCATCGCGAGCAAGGCGCTGGCCGATCCGTCGCGCGGCTGCCGCCAGTAGATCGCGGCCGCCCCGATGACGCTGGCGACCTTCCTCATCCAGTGCCTGAACTCGCTGCAGTACGGGCTGCTGCTGTTCCTGGTCGCCTCGGGGCTGACGCTGATCTTCGGCGTCATGGGCGTCATCAACCTCGCCCATGGCAGCTTCTACATGGTCGGCGCCTACCTCGCCTACGGCCTCGCGGCGCCGGTCGCCGCGGCCACCGGCGGGGGGTTCTTCACGACCCTGGCGCTGGGCCTCGTGCTCGCGCTGGCGCTGGGCTGGCTGCTCGAATGGGCCTTTTTCAGCTTCCTCTACGAACGCGACCACCTGCAGCAGGTGCTGATGACCTACGGTCTGATCCTGGTGTTCGAGGAATTGCGCAGCCTCGCCGTCGGCGACGACGTCCACGGCGTCGAGGTGCCGCCGGCGCTGGCCGGCAGCATCGCGCTGGGCTCGACGATGGCCTACCCCGTGTACCGGCTCTTCGTCTCCGCGGTCTGCATCGTGCTCGCGGTCGCGATGTACCTCGTGTTCAGCCGCACGAAGATCGGCATGAAGGTGCGCGCCGGCGCCGCGAATCGCGAGATGCTGCAGTCGCTGGGCGTCGACGTGCGGCTGCTCTACCGCGCGGTGTTCGCCGTCGGCGTCGCCGTCGCGGTGCTGGCCGGCATGGTCGCCGCGCCGGTGTCGTCGGTCTATCCGGGCATGGGCGCGTCGGTGCTCATCGTCTGCTTTGTCGTCGTCGTCATCGGCGGCATTGGCTCGATCCGCGGCGCACTCGCCGCGGCGCTGCTGATCGGCTTCGTCGACACCTTCGGCAAGGTGCTGCTGCCGCAGGCCTCGGGCGTGCTCGTCTATCTGCTGATGGCCTTGATCCTGCTCTGGCGGCCCGAAGGGCTGTTCAGGTCCTCGTGATGCGAGCGCCCTTGATGCGCTGGCCCGGCGGACCCGCCGTCCAGGCCGGGATCGCCCTGGCTGCGCTCGCGCTGCTGCCGCTGGTGCTCGGCGGCTGGGCGCTCGGCTTCGTCGCCAAGACGATGGTCTACGCGATCGCTGCGCTGAGCCTCGAACTGCTGGTCGGCGGTACCGGGCTGGTCTGCTTCGGCCAGGCGGCCTTCTTCGGCATCGGCGCCTACGCGGCGGCGCTGCTGCCCTGGCCGGCGGCGGTGCTGCCGGCGGGCATCGCCGCGGCGGCGCTGTACGCGCTGGCGGTGGGCGCGCTGTCGCTGCGCACGCGCGGCGTCTACTTCATCATGGTCACGCTGGCGTTTGCGCAGATGGCCTATTACGTCGCCCACGACACGCCGCTGGCCGGCGGCAGCGACGGCGTCTATCTCTACGCCAAGCCCAGCCTCGGCCCCGGGCTCGAACTCGACCGGCCGCTCGTCTTCTACGGCTGCGCGCTCGCGAGCCTCGCGCTCGTCTTCGGCGGCCTGGCGCTGCTGCGGCGCTCGCGCTTCGGCCGCGCGCTGGCCGGCATCCGCGCCAACGAGCAGCGCATGCGCGCCGCCGGCTATTCGACCTATGCCTACAAGCTCGCCGCCTTCACCGTCTCGGGCGCCATCGCCGGGCTCGGCGGCGTGCTGTTCGCGCTCGCCGACGGCTACGTCAACCCGGAACTGCTGTCCTGGCATTTCAGCGGCGCGGCGCTGATCATGGTCATCCTCGGCGGCATCGGCCATCTGCGCGGCGCCGTCGTCGGCGCCTTCGCCTTCGCGCTGCTGCAGGAACTGTTCAAGTCCGAGGCCGTCTTCGGCGCCTGGTCGCGGCATTGGCAGCTCGGGCTCGGGCTGACCATCATCGCCTGCGTGGCCGGGTTGCCGCGCGGCCTCATCGGTCTCGTCTCGAGGGCACCGCGATGAGCGGCGAGTCGCTGTTGCGCGGCATCGAGCTGACGCGGCGCTGGGGCGGCCTCGTCGCCGTCGACCGCGTCTCGATCGAGCTGCAGCGCGGCAGCATCCACGCCGTCATCGGCACCAACGGGGCGGGCAAGTCGACGCTGATCAACCTGCTCTCGGGCGAGATCGCGCCCAGCAGCGGCCGCGTCGAACTGCTGGGCCACGACGTCAGCGACTGGAGCCAGCCGCGGCGCGCCCGCGCCGGGCTCGGTCGCAGCTACCAGCGCAACACGATCTTCGCCGAGTTCACGGTGTTCGAGAACTGCCGGCTCGCGGCGCAGGCGCGCGACCAGCGGCCCTGGGACTGGTGGCATGCCGCGGCGCGCAGCCCGGCGAGCACGCAGGCCGCGCAGGCGGCGCTCGAGCGCGCGGGCCTGGCCGATCTCGCTGAACGCGGTGCATCGACGCTGGCCCATGGCCAGAAGCGCCAGCTCGAGATCGCGATGTGCCTGGCCACCGGCCCCGAGGTGCTGCTGCTCGACGAGCCGCTGGCCGGCATGGGCGCCGACGAGACCGAGCGCATGCTGGCGCTGCTCGCCGAACTGCGCGCCGGCCACGCGATCCTGCTCGTCGAGCACGACATGGACGCCGTGTTCCGCATCGCCGATCGCATCACGGTGATGGTCAACGGCGCCGTGCTCGCGTCCGACACGCCGGCGGCCGTCCGCGCGAGCCCGCTCGTGCGCGCCGCCTACCTCGGCGAGGCCTGAATGGCGGCTCATCTTCTCGAAGCGCACGACATCCAGGCCTGGTACGGCTCGAGCCATGTGCTGCGGGGCGTCGACCTGACGCTGGCTTGCGGCGAGACGGTCGGCCTGCTCGGCCGCAACGGCATGGGCAAGTCGACGCTGATCCGTGCGCTGCTCGGCCATGTGGCGCAGCGCGCCGGGCGGATCCAGGTCGACGGCCGCGATGTCTCGCGCGCGCGGCCGCACGAGGTCGCGCGGCTCGGTGTCGCCTATGTGCCCGAGGGCCGCGGCGTCTTCCCCAACCTGAGCGTGCGCGAGAACCTCGTGATGGCCGCGCGCGCCGGCGTCGACGGCCGCGCCGACTGGCCGCTGGCGCGCGTGCTCGAGACCTTCCCGCGCCTGGCCGAGCGGCTGACGCATCGCGCCGGCCAGCTCTCGGGCGGCGAGCAGCAGATGCTGGCGATCGGCCGCGCGCTGATGACGCATCCGCGGCTGCTCATCCTCGACGAGGCGACCGAGGGTCTGGCGCCGCTGATCGTGCTCGAGATCTGGAACGTCATCGCGACGATCCGCGAAGGCGGCATCGCGACGCTGATCGTCGACCGCGACTACCGCCGCGTGCTCGCGCAATGCGACCGCGCGCTGGTGCTCGTCAAGGGCCGCGTCGCGCTCGAGGGCGAGGCGCAGGCGCTGCTCGCCGATGCGCGGCTCGCCGACCTGCTCGGCGTCTGACCTGCTCCCGATGCGCCGCGCCGACCCTTCAGATCGGCTTGGCGAAGAGGCCTATCGTCAGCGCGATGCCGATGCCGACGATGGCGATGCGCAGCGCGCGCTCGTTGACGCGGTGCAGCGCCCAGGCCCCGGCGAGTCCGCCGGCCATCGCGCCGGCGCCGAGGACCAGCGCCGCCCACCAGTCGACGAGCGGCGAGGTCACGAAGAGCACGACGGCCGAGGCGTTCATGACGCCGGCGAGCACGTTCTTCGTCGCGCCGGCGTTGCGCGTCGGCATGCCGGCCATCGTCAGCGCGGCCAGCATCAGGAAACCGATGCCGCCGCCGAAGTAGCCGCCGTAGATGGCGATCAGGAACTGCGCCACTGCGGCACCGCTGCCACCGAGGTGGACCGTCGACTCGCCGCTCTTGCGCGCGAAGCTGCCCCAGGCGAAGACGCCGGTGGCGAACAGCACGAGCCAGGGCACGAGGCGCGCGAACACCGACGAGGGCGTGTGCAGCAGCAGCAGGCCGCCGACGGCGCCGCCGGCGATGCTGAGCAGGAACAGCGCGCGAAACGACAGCTGCGCGGCGCCGCTGACGAGGCGCCGGCCGGCCCAGCCCGAGGTCACCTGGCCCGGGAACAGCGCCACCGTCGAGGTGATGTTGGCCGCCAGCGGCGACAGCCCGGAGAGGATCAGCGCCGGCAGCGTGACGAACGAGCCGCCGCCGGCCAGCGCGTTCTGCAGGCCGGCCCAAAGTCCGGCCACGAAAATGAGTGCAAACTGCATGGTGCTCAGCTGGGGTAGCGTCGGACCCGAAGAGCGCCCGCACAGGACCCCGCATTCTGCCTACGGATGGACGAAAACGTGAATCGTGAAGTGATCCCCATCGCCGTCGATGCGACGCGCCGTCGCAAACGCGAGGCGCCCAAGGGCCGCCGTGTCGAGGCCGCGGCGCTGGCCGAGGTGCGCGCCCTGCTGGGCGACGCGCCGCGGCGGCGCGACCTGCTGATCGAGTACCTGCACCGCATCCAGGATCGCCATGGCTGTTTGGCGGCCGCGCATCTGGCGGCGCTGGCGCAGGAACTCGGCCTGGCCCAGGCCGAGGTCTACGAGGTCGCCTCGTTCTATCACCATTTCGACGTCGTCAAGGAAGGCGAGTCGCCGCCGCCGCCGCTGACGGTGCGCGTCTGCGAGAGCCTGTCGTGCGAACTCGCCGGCGCGCGTGAACTGCTGGCCAGGCTGCCGGCGCTGCTCGGCCGCGACGTGCGCGTGCTCGCCGCACCCTGCGTCGGCCGCTGCGAGCAGGCGCCGGCGGTGGTCGTCGGCCAGAACCCGGTCGCGCCGGCGCGCGCCGAGGCCGTGCTCGCCGCCGTGCTGTCGGGTGCCACGCGGCATCCGCCGGGGCGGCCGGCAGCGATCGATTACGCGGCCTATGTCGCGCAGGGCGGCTACGCGCTGCTGCGCGGCTGCCTGGCCGGCCAGCGCGATGTCGAGTCGGTGATCGCCGAGCTCGAGCATTCGGGGCTGCGCGGCCTCGGCGGCGCCGGCTTTCCGGCCGGTCGCAAATGGCGCATCGTGCGCGCCGAGCCGGCGCCGCGGCTGATGGCCGTCAACATCGACGAGGGCGAGCCCGGCACCTTCAAGGACCGCGTGCTGCTCGAACGCGATCCGCACCGCTTCGTCGAGGGCATGCTGATCGCTGCCTGGGCCGTCGGCATCGATGCGATCCACATCTATCTGCGCGACGAATACCATGGCTGCCGCGAACTGCTGACGCGCGAATTGCAGGCCCTCGAAGCCGCCTGGCCCGACGCGGCGCGGCCGCGCATCGAGCTGCGCCGCGGCGCCGGCGCCTACATCTGCGGCGAAGAGTCGGCGATGATCGAATCGATCGAGGGCAAGCGCGGCATGCCGCGGCTGCGGCCGCCCTATGTCGCGCAGGTCGGCCTGTTCGGCCGGCCGACGCTCGAACACAATTTCGAGACGCTGTACTGGGTGCGCGAGCTGCTCGAGAAGGGCGGCGCCTGGTTCGCCGCGCAGGGCCGGAACGGGCGCCACGGGCTGCGCTCGTTCTCGGTCTCGGGCCGCGTCGCCGAACCCGGCGTCAAGCTCGCGCCGGCCGGCATCACGGTGCGCGAGCTGATCGATGAATATTGCGGTGGCATGCAAAGCGGCCACCAGTTCTATGCCTACCTGCCGGGCGGTGCCTCGGGCGGCATCCTGCCGGCGGCCATGGGCGACATCCCGCTCGACTTCGACACGCTGCAGCCGCATGGCTGCTTCATCGGCTCGGCCGCCGTCATCGTGCTCTCCGATCGCGACAGCGCGAGCGGCGCGGCGCGCAACCTGATGGACTTCTTCCGCCACGAGTCGTGCGGCCAGTGCACGCCCTGCCGCAGCGGCACCGCGAAAGCGGCCGAGCTGATCGCGCAGCCGCGCTGGGACGTCGAACTGCTGACCGAACTCGGGGCCGTGATGCGCGACGCGTCGATCTGCGGCCTCGGCCAGGCGGCGCCGAACCCGGTCGATTGCGTGATCCGCTATTTCCCGCAGGAGTTGTCGCGATGAACGCCGTCGATTTCGAACTCAATGGCCGCGCCGTCTCGGCGCAGCCGGGCGAGACGCTGATCGAGGTCGCGCGCCGGGTCGGCATCGAGATCCCGCACCTGTGCTACCAGGCCGGGCATGCGGCGGTCGGCAATTGCCGCTCGTGCATGGTCGAGATCGCCGGCGAGCGCACGCTCGCACCCTCGTGCTGCCGCAAGCCGGCGCCGGGCATGAAGGTCAGCAGCGACAGCGAACGCGCGCTGCGCTCGCAGAAGCTGGTGCTCGAGCTGCTGCAGTCGGACCTGCCCGAGTCGGCGCACACGCGCCACAACGAGGTCGACGACTGGGCGCGCCGGCTCGGCCTCGGGCGGCCGCGCTTCGCGCCGCGCTCCGCACCGGTGGCCGACCTCTCGCATCCCGCGATCGCCGTGCACATGGACGCCTGCATCCAGTGCACGCGCTGCCTGCGCGCCTGCCGCGACGAGCAGGCCAACGACGTCATCGGCCTGGCGCTGCGCGGCGACGCGGCGAAGATCGTCTTCGACATCGACGATGCCATGGGTGCCTCGAGCTGCGTCGGCTGCGGCGAATGCGTGCAGGCCTGCCCGACCGGCGCGCTGATGCCGGCGCGCGATGTCGCGCTGCAGGTGCCCGACCGCGCCGTCGCTTCGGTGTGCCCGTATTGCGGCGTCGGCTGCCAGCTGACCTACCACGTCAAGGACGAGCAGATCCTCTACGTCGAGGGCCGCGACGGCCCGGCCAACCGCGGCCGGCTCTGCGTCAAGGGCCGCTACGGTTTCGATTACGCGCACCACCCGCACCGGCTGACGAAGCCGCTGATCCGCCGAGCCGACGCGCCCAAGCGCGGCGACCTCGCGCTCGACCCGGACCAGGTGATGGACTGGTTCCGCGAGGCGAGCTGGGACGAGGCGATCGAGTTCGCCGCCGGCAAGCTGGCGCGCATCCGCGACGAGCGCGGCGCGCGCGCGCTCGCCGGCTTCGGCTCGGCCAAGGGCAGCAACGAGGAGGCCTATCTGTTCCAGAAGCTGGTGCGCACCGGCTTCGGCAGCAACAACGTCGACCATTGCACGCGGCTGTGCCATGCCTCGTCGGTGGTCGCACTGCTCGAGGGCATCGGCTCGGGCGCCGTCTCGAACCCGGTGATGGACGTGATGCGGGCCGAGGTCGTCGTCGTCATCGGCGCCAACCCGACCGTCAACCATCCGGTCGCCGCGACCTGGATCAAGAACGCCGTGCGCCGCGGCACGAAACTCATCGTCTGCGACCCGCGGCGATCGGACCTCACGCGCATCGCGCACCGCCATCTGCAGTTCAAGCCCGACACCGATGTCGCGATGCTCAACGCGATGATGAACGTCATCGTCACCGAGGGCCTCGTCGACGCCGAGTTCATCGCCGCGCGCACGATCGGCTACGACGAGTTGCGCCGCAACGTCGAGGGCTACAGCCCCGAGGCGATGGCGCCGATCTGCGGCATCGAGGCCTCGGTGCTGCGCGAGGTCGCGCGGCTGTACGCGAAATCCAAGGGCTCGATGATCCTCTGGGGCATGGGCGTCTCGCAGCATGTGCACGGCACCGACAACGCGCGCTGCCTGATCGCGCTGGCGCTGATGACGGGGCAGATCGGCCGCCCCGGCACCGGTCTGCATCCGCTGCGCGGGCAGAACAACGTGCAGGGGGCCTCGGACGCCGGGCTGATCCCGATGATGTTCCCCGACTACCAGCATGTCCAGGAGCCCGCCGTGCGGGCCCGTTTCGAGCAGGCCTGGGGCCTGCGGCCGGGAGCGCTGGATGCCCGGCCCGGCCTGACGGTGGTCGAGGTGATGCACGCGATCGAGGCCGGCGAGGTGCGCGGCCTCTACATCATGGGCGAGAACCCGGCGATGTCCGACCCCGACGTGAACCACGCGCGCAAGGCGCTGGCCGCGCTCGAGCACCTCGTCGTGCAGGACATCTTCCTCACCGAGACCGCCGCCTTCGCCGACGTCGTGCTGCCGGCCAGCGCCTTCCCCGAGAAGACCGGCACCTTCACGAACACCGACCGCATGGTGCAGATGGGCCGCCAGGCGATCGCGCCGCCGGGCGACGCGCGCCAGGACCTGTGGATCATCGAGCGCATGGCGCGGCGGCTCGGTCTCGACTGGCGCTACGGCAGCGTCGCCGAGGTCTTCGACGAGATGCGGCACACCATGCCGAGCATCGCCGGCATCACCTGGGAGCGGCTCGAACGCGAGCATGCCGTGACCTACCCCTGTCGCCACGAGGGCGATCCGGGCGAGCCGGTGGTGTTCACCGACGATTTCCCGCGCGAAGGCGGCAAGGCCCGCTTCGTTCCAGCCGACATCATCCCCGCCGATGAGCGGCCCGACGCCGAGTACTCGCTGGTGCTGATCACCGGCCGGCAGCTCGAGCATTGGCATACCGGCAGCATGACGCGGCGGGCGACCGTGCTCGACGCGATCGAGCCCGATCCGGTGGCGCTGGTGCACCCGCTGGACCTCGCCGAGATGGGCGCGGCGCCGGGGCAGCTGATCACGATCACCTCGCGCCGTGGCGAGGTCGTGCTCTACGGCCGCGCCGACGAGGGCACCCCGCGCGGCGCGGTCTTCGTGCCGTTCTGCTACTACGAGGCGGCGATCAACCGGCTCACGAACGCCGCACTCGACCCCGACGCGAAGATTCCCGAATTCAAGTATTGCGCGGTGCGCATCCAGGCCGGCGGCGCCGCGCCGCACCAGGGGAGCTTCGGCGGCGGCGTCGCGCTGCGGGCTTGACCCGGGCTGTCGGTCGCCTTTACAGCGGCGCCGCCCTGGGTCGGGCGGCGGGCCGCTCGAGGGCGGAAAAAGGCCCGCGGATCAACGATCTAGGGGCCCCGTCGCGCGTCGGGCGCGAAGCTTGCATGAATCTTCCAGAGATTCCATGGAGCTGCCCTTGAAATTCATCACCCGCATCCGCGCCGCCGGCCGTTGCATTGCCCTCGCGGCCGGTCTGGCGGCGATCGCCCCCGCGCAGGCGGCGCTCATCGTCGGCGTCTGGGATCCGGTCTATGGCCCGCCCTTCCCGAACCTGGGCTGGAGCGGCAACATCACGCTGTTTGCACCGAACTCCTGCGTCTCGCTGGCCGCCGGTACGTACAACAACGACGGCCTGTCCTGTGCGCTGATCACCGTCGTCTCGGCGCAGGTCGATTTCTGGAACACCGCGAATCCGGCCGTGACGCTCGAGACGCTGAATTTCGGCAGCGACGTCAGCATCGGCAGCTTCGCCGTCGACGGCGCCGGCACCGTGACCGCCTTCGGCAGCGACATCATCGGCACCGAGCTCAGCGGCCTCGCGCTCGCGGGCAACGACTATTTCGGCCTCGGCTTCGACATCGTCGCCAACAAGACGCAGGCGAATCTGTACTACACCTCGGCCGCCGGCCTGCCCGTCGGGCCGCCGCCGCTGTACGGCTTCGACGGCGTCAGCGGCACGCCGGGTGCGGTCGGCCTGACGCAGATCCCGGAGCCGGGCAGCATCGCCCTCGTCGGCGCCGCGCTGCTGGCCGCCGCCGTCGTGCGCCGCCGTCGCGGCTGAGGCCGCGCGCATTGCAGCCCCGCCGGCTCAGGCCGGCGTCGCAGGCTGAGAGGATGGCGAGGACGGCGTCAAGGCGAGCGCCGCAGCCAGGGCCTCGCTGAGCGTCCACAGGCTGCCCTGGCTCCACAGCCGGTCCTGTTCCTCGGTGCCCAGCTGCTGGCGCAGCGCCGCCAGCCTTTCCTCGCGCCGCCGTTCACGGTACGGAGGCAGCCCCAATCCCAAGGCCTGCCGCGCCGCTTCGCCGGCGGCTCGAAGCTGCAGCGCGACGTCGTGGCGCGCCAGTGCGGCCGCCAGCTCGGCGTGCATTTCCAGGCCCTCGATGGCTTCGGCGCGCATTTCGTAGGCCTGGAACGCGCGCAGCGCATCGCCGAGCCGACCGCGCGCCGCTTCGATGCGGCCTTCGCGCAGCGCCTGCTCGCCCTGCGAGAGCAGGGCCCGCGCGGCGCCGATGCGGTCGCCGACTTGCAGGCACAGGTCGAGCGAGCGCTGCAGGTGGTCGGCGTCGGCGTCGCCGCCGCGCATCAGCGGTATCACGGCCAGCAGCCATTCGCTCTCGCCCTCGTACTCCCGGTTCTGCACCTCGCGCGCCAGCGCCAGCGCCTCGCGGCCATGGGCCAGCGCCTCGTCCCAGCTGTCGCGATGGACGGCGATCTCGGCCAGGTGCAGTTGCGCGACCGTCTCGCCGACGCGATGACCGGCGCGGCGCAGCAGGCCCAGCGCCTCGGTCTCCGATCGCAGCGCCGCCTCGGCATGCCCCGTGGCGAGCTGCGCCATCGCCATCGTCGAAAGCGTGAGCGCGACGTCGGCATCGCCGCCTTCGGCCCGCCGCAGCGCCAGGCAGGTCTCGAGCTGCTGCAGCGCCTGGGCGGCGTCGCCCTGGGTATGCGCGAGGGCGGCACCGACGTAGAGGATGTGCGCGCGCTCGAGAGGGCCCGCGTGGACCGCCGCGAGCGCCGCCCGCACCAGTTCGCGGCCCTCGGCGATGCGCCCGCGCATGACCCAGAAGCCCTGCAGCGCCACCGGCATTTTCGCCGCCAGCAGCGGATCGGCGCCGCCGGCGCGCGCCAGCGCCATCGCCGCGCGCAGGTTGTCGAGATCGGCCTCGCCGCGGCGCGCCCATTCGGCCTGCTCGGCGCCGCCGAACAGGCCGTTGCGGACATGCTTGGCCAGGTCCCAGTAATGCTCGCAATGGCGCCGCGCCGTCGCCGCGGCGTCGCCGCTGCCCTCGAGCTTGCCGCGCGCATAGTCGCGCAGCGTCTCGAGCATGCGGTAGCGCGTCGCCACGCCGCTGCGCTCGGCCGTCACGAGCGACTTGTCGATGAGCGATTCGATGCCGTCGAGGATGTCCAGCGGGTCCAGCGGATCGGCACCGCAGACCGCCTCGGCCGCGGCGAGATCGAAGCCGCCGGCGAACGGGGCCAGGCGCTGGAACAGCGTCTGTTCGGCCGGCTGCAGCAGGTCGTAGGACCAGTCGACGAGCGCGCGCAGCGTCTGCTGGCGCTGCTGCAGCACGCGCGAGCCGCCGGTGAGCAGCCGGTAGCGGTCGCCCAGGCGCTGGTTGATCTCGGCCACGGATAGCGAGCGCACGCGCGCCGCCGCGAGCTCGAGCGCCAGCGGGATGCCCTCGAGCCGCGCCACCAGCTCGGCGACCTGCGGCAGCGTCGTCGCGTCGAGCGCGAAATCCGCACGCTGGGCGCGCGCGCGCTCGGCGAACAGCCGCACCGCCGTCGATCCCGCGAGCCGCTGCGCATCGTCGCCGGGTGCGGGCAGCGGCAGCGGCGAGACGGCATAGAGGGTCTCGCCGGGCACGTGCAGCGCGCTGCGGCTCGAGGCCACGATGCGCAGCGCCGGCGCGGCGCGCAGCAGCGCGTGCACGAGCGCCGCCGCGGCCTCGACCAGATGCTCGCAGTTGTCGACGACGAGCAGCAGCCGGCGCTGGCGCAGCTGCTCGCCCATCGCCTGCAGCAGCGGCCGCCCCGGCTCGTCCTTGATCTGCAGCAACTGCGCCGCCTCCTCGACGACGCGCGCCGGCTCCTGCAGGCGCGAGAGGTCGAGGAACCAGGTGCCGTCGGGGTAGTCGGCGCGCAGCATGGCGGCGAGCTCGAGCGACAGCCGCGTCTTGCCCAGCCCCCCCATGCCCAGCAGCGTGACCAGGCGCGAGCCACGCAGCGCCGTCTTCAGTTCGGCCAGTTCATGCTCGCGACCGACGAAGGACGAGGCCTGTTCGGGCAGGTTGCCGGGCACCTCGCGCAGCGGGATCCAGCGCTCGCCGCTGCGCACGACGCGCAGGGCCTTGTCGTTGTCGCGCGGCGGCGCGGTCGCGGTGTCGGCGCGCTCGCAGATCTCGATCGGCTCGGCCACGCCCTTGATCAGCCAATGCCCGTGCGAGTGCAGCTCGAACTGCGCCAGCGACTGCGCGGCGTCGCGGCTGAGGAGGGTCTGGCCGCCGCCGGCCAGCGCCATCACGCGCGCCGCGATCGGCTTGGCCAGGCCGTCGACCTCGAGCGGCTTGGCACCGCGCGCGACATCGTCGGCCGGGTTCTCGCGCAGCAGCACGGCGCCGACATGGAGCCCGGCGCGCGCGCGCAGCGGCGGCTCCAGCGTCGCCAAGGCCGCGTGGTAGGCGGCAGCGTAGGCGAGCGCGTCGGCGGCGTCCTCGAACAGCAGCAGCATGCCGTCGGTCTTGTCGATCTCGCGCCCGCGGTGCGGCGGCAGCAGCTCGCGCGCGAGCCGGTCATGCGCCGTCCACAGCCGCGCCATCGCCGCGTCGCCCAGCGTTTCCGCCAGGCGGGTGCTGTCGACGACATCGGTCAGGAGCAGGGCGCGGATGTCGCTCACGGGCGTCGAATCAACACTGACGAATATACGGCCGGCGATTGTGCCCGTGCCAGCGCACGCCACTTTCAAGCAGACGCCGCGGAAGCGGCTCCGCCGGGCCGCCAGCGTCGCCCCCTGGGGCGAGGCGCCGCAGGCGCTCCGGGGGGGTCACTTCTTCGCGCCGAGGTAGGTCTCGATGACGCGCGGATCGTCGGCGAGATCGGCCGCCGGCCCTTCGAGCACGAGGTCGCCGGTCTCGAGCACGTAGCCATGGTCGGCGACGTCGAGTGCGGCGCGCGCATTCTGCTCGACGAGCAGGATCGTCACGCCGCTGCGCCGCAGCTGGCCGATGATGGTGAAGATGTCGCGCACGATCAGCGGCGCCAGCCCCAGGCTCGGCTCGTCGAGCATCAGCAGCTTGGGCTGGCCCATCAGCGCGCGGCCGATCGCCAGCATCTGGCGCTCGCCGCCCGAGAGCGTGCCGGCCTGCTGGGCGCGGCGCTCCTTCAGGCGCGGGAAGAGTTCGAACACGCGATCGATGCCGTCGCGCCAGGCAGCCACGCCCAGGCGCCGCGGGCGCCAGCCGCCGAGCACGAGGTTGTCCTCGACGCTCATGGTGCCGAACAGCTCGCGCCGCTCGGGCACGAGTGCCAGGCCGCGCATCACGCGCTCCTCGAGCGTCAGGCGCGAGATGTCCTCGCCCTCGAAGCGCAGGCTGTCGCCCGGCTGCGGGAACTTCGCCGGCAGCAGACCCATCAGCGCGCCCAGCAGCGTCGACTTGCCGGCGCCGTTGGGGCCGATGACGGTGATGACGCTGCCGGCGGGCGCGGCGATCGACAGGCCGCGCAGCACCTCGGCCTTGCCGTAGCCGGCGTGGAGACCGCGAACCTCGAGCAGCAGACCTTCGCTCATCTCGCCCTCAATGCTCCGTGCCGAGGTAGGCGGCGCGCACCGCGGGGCTGGCCTGGACCTCGGCCGGCGTGCCTTCGATGAGCCAGGTGCCGAACTCCATCACGACGACGCGATCGGCGAGGTTCATCACGAAGTCCATGTCGTGTTCGACGAGCAGCAGGCTCAGGCCTTCGGCCTTGAGCTGGCGCAGCACATCGGCCAGCGCCTGCTTCTCCTTGTGGCGCAGGCCGGCGGCGGGTTCGTCGAGCAGCAGCAGCGACGGGTCGCTGGCCAGCGCACGCGCGATCTCGACGAGGCGCTGCGGCCCCAGCGCGAGGTTGCCCGCGAGTTCGTCCTTCTGGTCGGCCAGGCCGATGCGCTCGAGCTGGCGCCCGGCCTCGTGCAGCGCGCGCCGCTCCTCGGCGCGGTCCAGCCGCAGCATCGCCGCGAGGCTGCCGCTGCGCGTGCGCAGGTAGGTGCCGAGCGCGACGTTCTCTAGCACCGTCATGTCGGGCACGAGCTTGACATGCTGGAAGGTGCGGCTGATGCCGCGCCGCGCGACCTCGCGCGCCGGCAGGCCGTCGATGCGCTGGCCGCGCAGCCAGACCTCGCCCGAGGTCAGCGGCAGCACGCCCGAGACGAGGTTGAAGGTCGTCGACTTGCCGGCGCCGTTGGGGCCGATGAGCGCGACGATGTCGCCGGCGGTGACGCCGAAGCTGATGTCGTTGACGGCGACGAGGCCGCCGAAGGTCTTGCGCATCGCCTTGGCCTCGAGCAGCGGCTGGCCGCGCTGCGGCTTGTCGCGCGCCGGCAGCGGCGGCGTGTCGGCCGGCACGCCGGTGCGGCGCGGTCGCGGCAGCCAGCGCTCGAGCATCGGCCAGATGCCGTCGGGCGAGAACTTCAGCACCATCACGAGCACGATGCCGAAGACGATGACCTCGTAGCTGCCGGCGCTGCCGATGAGCCGCGGCAGCAGCACCTGCAACTGGTCCTCGGTGACCTTGACGAGGGCCGCGCCGGTGAACGCGCCCCAGACGCTGCCGATGCCGCCGAGCACGGCCATGAACAGGTACTCGATGCCGAACTTGATGCCGAACGGGCTCGGGTTGACGCTGCGCTGCATGTGCGCGAACAGCCAGCCCGAGACGCTGGCCAGCAGCGCCGCGATGACGAACATGCGCACCTTGTAGGCGAACGTGCTGGCGCCCATCGCCTCGGGCATCGTGACGCCGCCGCCGCGGCTGGCGTTGAGCGCGCGCATCACGCGCCCGGGGCGCGAATCGAGCAGGTGCACGACGGCGACGGCGCCGGCCAGCGCGGCGAGCCAGATCAGCCAGTACATGCGCCGTTCCTCGCGGAAGCTGAAGCCGAACAGCGAGACCGAGGGCACTTCGAGGATGCCGTCGTACTTGCCCAGCGCGTCGAGGTTGCCCATCGTGAAGAAGAGCGCCAGGCTCCAGGCGATCGTCGCCAGCGGCAGATAGTGGCCCGACATGCGCAGCGTCAGCCAGCCCAGCGCGAGCGCGAGGATCGCCGTCAGCAGCAGCCCGAGCGCGAGGCCGAGCCAGGGCGATGCGCCCTGCGTCGTGCACAGCCAGGCGGTGGCATAGGCGCCGATGCCGGCGAACGCGGCCTGGCCGAACGACGTGAGGCCGCCGATGCCGGTGAGCAGCACGAGCCCGAGCGCCACCAGCGTGTACAGGCCGATGTAGTTGAGCTGCGTGATCCAGAAATTGGGCACCGGCAGCAGCGGCAGCACGGCGACCGCGAGCGCGAAGACGGCGAAGCCGATGGAACGCGGGTTCACTTCAGTGTTCCTCGTGATCGCGGTCGAAGAAGCTGCGCCAGAGCAGGACCGGCAGGATCGCGGTGAAGACGATGACCTCCTTGAAGGCGCTGGCCCAGAACGAGCCGAAGCTCTCGAGCAGGCCGACGCCGAGCGCGCCGGCCAGCGCCAGCGGGAAGCTCGTGAGCCCGGCGAACACCGCGGCGACGAAGCCCTTGAGGCCGATGAGGAAGCCGCTGTCGTAGTACAGCGTCGTCGTCGGGCCGATCAGCAGCCCCGAGAGCGTGCCGATGAAGGCCGCCATCGTGAAGCTCAGGCTGCCGGCGGCGTCGGTCGAGATGCCCATCAGCCGCGCGCCGGTGCGGTTCACCGAGGTCGCGCGCAGTGCCTTGCCCGGCAGCGTGCGGTCGAAGAAGACGAAGAGCGCGACGATGAGCGCGATCGAGGCGCCGAAGATGATTAGCGTCTGGCCGCTGAAATTCAGCGGTCCGAGTGCGTAGCGCGCGTCCCAGAACGGCGTGTTGCGGAAGCCCTCGGCGCCGAAGAACAGCAGCCCCAGGCCGGTGAGCGCGAAATGCACGCCGACCGAGACGATGAGCAGCACCAGCACGCTCGAATCGGCGAGCGAGCGGAATGCGAGTCGATAGACCAGCGGACCCATCGGCGTCACCAGCGCCAGCGTCAGCAGCGCCTGCACGGCCAGCGGCGGATGCGTGGGCGCCAGCTTCCAGGTCGCCAGCGACGCCAGCACCGGCAGCCCCAGCGTCAGCGCCAGCCGGCGCATGGTGCGCCGCGCCGGCCAGCGCTCGCGCCAGGCCTGGATGGCGTCGAGCACCGCGGCCCAGACGGCCATCAGCAGCAGCAGCCAGACGGTGCCGGGCACGACACCGCTTTGCAGCAGCGCCATCGTCAGCGCCCCGAAGGCGACGTACTCGCCCTGCGGGATGAAGACGACGCGGGTGACCGAGAAGACGAGGACGAGGGCGATCGCCACCAAGGCGTAGACCGCGCCGTTGGTGACGCCGTCCAGACCGAGAATGGCAGCGATCGACAGGTCCATGGGTGGGCCCGGAGTGTAATCAGGCTTGGAGCAACCTCCCAGGGAATCAGGGCTCCAGCTTCCACTCGCCGTTCACGACCTTCATCACGACGCCGGTGTCGGGGCGGAAACCCCAGTGGTTCGTCGGGGTGAAGTCGATCACGCCATGCGTCACGGCCAGCCCCGGATTGGTCTCCAGCGCTTCCTTGATCGCGGCGCGGAACTCGGGCGTTCCCGGCTTGGCCTTCTTCAGCGCCATCGGCACGATCTTGTCCAGCAGCAGATAGCTGTCCCAGCCATGCGCGGCGAACTGGTTGCGCGTGTTCGGGCCGTAGAGCTTCTCGTAGGCGGTGTTGAACTGCACGCCCAGCGCCTTCGAAGGATGGCTGTCGGGCAGCTGCTCGGCGACGACGACCGGCCCCGAGACGACGTAGGTGCCCTCGACCGCCTTGCCGCCGACGCGCATCAGGTCCTTGCTCGCCGCCGCATGCGTCTGGTAGTACTTGCCCTTGTAGCCGCGTTCGACGAGCGCGAGTTCGGGCATCGCCGCGCCGCTGCCCGAGGCGACGATGACCATCGCGTCCGGGTTCGCCGCCACGAGCTTCAGCGCCTGCGCGGTGACGCTGGTGTCGGCGCGCGCGAAGCGCTCGGTGGCGACGAGCTTGATGCCGGCCTTGTCGAGCAGCGGCAGCAGCGCCTGCAGCCACTGCTCGCCGTAGGCGTCGGTGTAGCCGAGGAAGCCGACGGTCTTCACGCCGTGGCGCGCCATGTGGCCGACCATCGCGCCGGCCATCACGCCGTTGCTCTGCGGCATGCGGAAACTCCAGGCGTCCTTGCCCGGCGGCAGGCCGATCGGCGAGAGCGCGAGCTGCACCGTGTGCGATTCGGCGGCGACGTCGGCCATCGCGATCGCCACCGGCGTGATGCCCGAGCCGACGATGACGTCGACATGGTCCTCGCTGACGAGGCGGCGCGCGTTCTGCACGCCCTTGGACGGGTCGGTGGCGTCGTCGAGGATGATCAGGTGCACCTTCTCGCCGCCTATCGTCGTCGGCCACATCTTCAGCCCGTTGCTCATCGGGATGCCCAGCCCCGAGCCGGGACCGGTGAGCGAGAGGCTGGCGCCGACGGTGATGTCGGCCAGCGCGGAGCCGGCGGCGCACAGCAGCGCGGCGGCCGCGACGGCGGTCTTGATCTTGGCTTGCATGGTTCTGTCTCCTGAGGGGTGGTGGGGGATCGACCGGGGCATTCTGATGGGGCCGTTCAGCTGCACAGCGCCTGGATGTCTTCGGGTATCGGGATCGCGCGGATGCGCTCGCGGTCGGCCGGGTCGCGCATCACGAAGGCGCGCACCTCGGTGCCTTCGCACAGCACCGTCTCGCCGCGCCGCACGACATGGCGGTGGCGGAAGGTCTTCGCCGCCCATTCCTCGACCGAGGTGTGGACCTCGATGATCTCGCCATAGGTGGCGGGGCGCAGGAACTTGGTGTGGATCTCGAGCAGCGGCGTGCCCACGATGCCGCGCTCCTTCTCGAGTACGCGCCACGGTGGCACGCCGCAGGCGCGGAAGAAGCTGCCCGACGATTCGTCCATCCAGCGGCTGAAATTGGGGAAGAAGACGATGCCGGCCGGATCGCAATCGCCGAACTGGACCTCGACGCGGTGGATGTGGATCTTGCTCATGGGAATTGGGGGTTCTCGATCAGCAAGGCGATGCCCTGGCCGCCGCCGATGCAGGCCGAGGCGACGCCCCAGCGCGCGCCGATTTCCTGCAACTGGCGCGCGACGGCGATCGTCAGCCGCACGCCGGTGGCGGCCAGTGGATGGCCCAGGGCGATCGCGCCGCCCTTGACGTTGAGCTTGTCTTCGGGCAGGCCGAGTTCGCGCGCCACCGCCAGTGTCTGCGCGCCTTGCGCCTCGTTGATCTCGAAGCGCGCGATGTCGGCGAGTTGCAGGCCCGAGCGTTCGAGCAGCAGCCGGATCGCCGGCGCCGGGCCGATGCCCATGAACTCGGGCGCGACGCCGACCGCCGCCGCCGCGGCCAGACGCGCCAGTGGGCGGCGGCCGCTCGCGGCGCTCCAGCGCCTGGCCGCGGCGCCGCCGGCGACGATCGCCGCGGCGGCGGCGTCGGTCAGCGCCGAGCTGTTGCCGGCCGTCTGCACGCCGCCGGGGAAGACGCTGCGCAGACCCGCCAGCACCTCGACCGGCGTCGGCCGCGGATGGGTGTCGCGGTCGGCGACCTTGGTCTTGCCGGCGAGCCTGAGCGAGCGCGGCTTGTAGCCCGCGAGCTCGAAGGTCTCGCTGGCCACCGGCGTGATCTCGCCGTCGAACCAGCCGGCTTCCTGCGCCGCGACGGCGCGCGCGAACGACCGCGCGGCAAAGGCATCGACCTCGGCGCGCGTGATGCCGTAGCGCTGCGCCAGGTTCTCGGCGGTCTGGATCATCGAGACGGCGGCCGGGTCGCTCAGCGCCTCCCACATGTAGTCCTTGAACGCCACCGGCGCGCCGAGGCGGAAGCCGCCGCGGTGGTCGAAGGCGGCGACCGGATTGCGCGTCATCGATTCGGTGCCGACGACCAGCGCCAGCGTCGCGCTGCCCAGCGTGATCTGGTCGGCGGCCTGGCGGAAGACCTCGAAGCCGGTGCCGCAGATGCGCTGCACGTTGATCGCCGGCACCGCCAGCGGCACGCCGGCGTACAGGCCGATGTGGCGCGCGACGTAGAACTGGTCGAAGCCGCCGGGCGCCATGTTGCCGGTGACGACGCTGTCGATCCCGGCGGCGGCGACGCCGCTGCGTTCGAGCAGCGCGCGCGCGGCCTTGATGCCGAGGTCGATCGGGTTGGCGTCGGCGAAGGCGCCCAGGTAGTCGACCATCGGCGTGCGCAGGCCGTCGATGACATTCACATCGTCGTATCGGAAGAACTGGCCGCCGCTCATCGTCGTCACGCTCATTTGCTCACCTTCGCCGCGCGCTTTTCGAGAAAGGCGCGCACGCGCTCCTTGGCCGCCTCGTCGCCCTGGGCGATCGACGAGATCAGCGATTCCATGAACAGCCCTTCGGTCGGCGCCAGCTCGGCGATGCGCGGCAGCGCCTGCGTGATGGCGTAGTTCGACAGCGGCGCATTGCCGGCGATCTTGCGCGCCAGTGCCAGCGCCTGCGCGAGGCCGGCGCCGTCGGCGCAGCGGTAGTTGCTGATGCCGAACTGCTGGCCGGCATCGGCATCGAAGACGCGGCCGGTGAGCATCATGTCGGTCATGCGCGCGACACCGATCAGCCGCGGGATGCGCACCGAGCCGCCACCGCCGACGAAGATGCCACGAGTGCCCTCGGGCAGGCCGTAGAAGGTGCTGTCCTCGGCGACGCGCAGATGCGCGCTGGCGGCGAGTTCGAGCCCGCCGCCGACGACCGCACCGTGCAGCACCGCGATCACCGGCACGGCGCCGTACTGGATGGCGTCGAAACAGGCGTGCCAGGCGCGCGAATGCGTCATGCCCTCGACGACGCTGCGCTCCGTCACCTCGCTGAGGTCGAGCCCGGCGCAGAAATGGTCGCCGGCGCCGCTGATCACGGCCACGCGCACCTCCCTGGGCAGGTGCAGCCAGACGCCGTGCAGCTGCGCGAGCAACTCGTCGCTGATCGAATTGCGCTTGGCGGCGCGGTTCAGCCGCACATGCAGCACCGGTCCGGCCTGCTCGACGCGCAGCAGCTCGAGCCCGGCCAGCGCGGCGGCGGTGCAGGGCCGCAGTTCCTCTTCCATGGTCGTTTCCATCTCGTTCGTGTTCAAGGCCGGATCACGCGCGGATCGAGCGGCTCGGCGTGCAGCGCATGGACGAAGTCGGCGCGCCGCGCCAGCACCAGGCGCTGGTTGACATAGCCCTTGTCGGTGATCTCGCCCGAGGCCGCATCGGGCGCGTCGCTCAGCAGCATCGCACGCGCCGGCGTCTGCGACGAGCCGCCGCCCTCGTCGCGCAGCTGGCGCAGCCCGGCGCGCACATGCTCGGCGATCTGCGCGGAGGGCAGCGCGCGGCCGGCCTCGGTGAGGAAGATCAGCGCGCCGATCTCGCTGCGGTCATGGCCGGTGATGACGACGTCCTGGGCGTACGGCGCGAGGGCCGAGACGACGCGCACGCGCAGCGTGCCGACGCTGACCCATGTGCCGCTGGTGAGCTTGAAGTCCTCGGCGACGCGGCCGTTGAAGACGATGCCCGAGAGCGGGTCGGCCGAGTCGAGCAGGTGACCGGCGTCGCCGATGCGGTAGTAGCCCTCGTCGTCGAACGCGGCGCGCGTGGCCTCTTCGTTGTCGCGGTAGCCGGGGAAGATGTGGTCGCCGCGCACGCGCATCTCGAGCTTGCCGGCGTTGGGGACGAACTTGACCTCGGCGCCGGCCAGCGGCAGGCCGATGACGCCGGGGCGGTCGAGCTTCCAGTTCGCGAAGGTGATCGCCGGCGCCGTCTCGGTGCTGCCCCAGGAGGTCGTCAGCCACAGCGGCTCGTCGCGCACGCGCGCCGCCGCCGCTTCCAGGCGTTGCCAGGTCGACAGCGGCATGCCGGCGCCGGCGTAGAAGGCCATGCGCAGGCGGCCGAAGAAATGGCGCGCCAGCGCGGCGTCGGACTCGAGCGCCGGCAGCAGCATCTCGTAGCCGCGCGGCACGTTGAAATAGATCGTCGGCTGCACCTCGCGCAGATGGGCGATCGTGCGCTCGATCGCGCCCGGCAGCGGGCGGCCGTCGTCGATGTACATCGTGCCGCCGCTGCGCAGCACGATATTGACGTTGTGGTTGCCGCCGAAGGTGTGGCTCCAGGGCAGCCAGTCGAGCAGCACCGGACGCTCGACGTCGAGGAAGCGCAGCGTCTGCGCCAGCATCTGCTGGTTCGCGCACAGCATGCGCTGCGTGTTGATGACGACCTTGGGCGAGCCGGTCGAACCCGAGGTCAGCAGGTACTTCGCATGCGTGTCGGGCGTGATCGCGGCGTAGGCCTGCATCACCGCCGGCGTCTCGCGTGCGGCGAGCAGACGGGCGAAGGGCAGGGCGCCGGGATGCGCGTCGGCGCCCTCGCTGAACACGGCCACGGCGCCGACTTCACTGGCGGCCAGCGCCGCGCCGTAGACGGCCGAGGTCGAGGCGTAGACGAGCGCCGGATCGAGCGCCTGCAGGATGGCGGTGATGCGGCCGTAGTCGCTCTGCGCCAGCCGGCAATAGGCGCTGCTGACGGTGCAGACGGCGCGCCCGATATGCATGCCGGCGAGCAGCAGCACGAGATGGTCGAGCGCGTTGTCCGAGAGGACCACGAGCGGCTTGCCCGCCGGCAGCTCGAGGTCGAGCAGCCCCTGCGCGACGGCGCCGACCTGGCGCCGCAGCTCGCCCCAGGCAAGGCGCCGCCAGCCGTCGCCGCCGGCGGCCGGTTCGGCGAAGGCCAGCGCATCGGGCGTCGCCGCGGCCCAATGCTCGAGCCACTCGCCGACGCAGCGCGCGTACGGCGCCAGCGGCGCGGGCGAGCGCAGCACGAAGCCGCCGTTGCCGAGATCGACGCGCACGGCGGCGCGCGGCGCGATCAGCCGCGGGTCGTCGAGGAAGGCCGGGGAGGCGACGCTGGGGGCGCGGTCGGCGCGGTCGGGTGGGGCCATCGGGGTTCCGAAGTGCACGGGACGCAGCGCCCATACACATGTGTATGTGTCTGGTCGCGATCGTAGGGCCGGCACCGCGCCGCGGCATCGGGGTTTGCCCGGGTGCACATACAGTGCTGTATGGCATCATGACGGCGATGGCAGCGACCGACGACTCCCCGACCAAGCCGCGGACCCGCGCGCGCAAGGCGCCGGCGCCGCGCGCCCCGCTGACCCCCGAGACCTGGATCGAGGCGGCAACGGCCGTGCTCGTCGACCAGGGCATCGACCATGTGCGCGTCGACACGCTGGCCCATCGCCTGGGCGTGACGCGCGGCAGCTTCTACTGGCATTTCCGCGACCGCGACGATCTGCTGCAGCGCGTGCTGCAGGCCTGGAGCCAGGCCTCGACCGAGCAGCTGACGCGGCGCCTGGCGACCTCGCGCAGCGACGCCCGCGAGCAGCTGCGCGATGTCATCTCGCTGCCGCACCGCGGCCGCGCGGCGCAGCGCGCGGCGCGCATCGAGCTGGCGATCCGCGCCTGGGCGCGGCGCGACGAGACGGCGCGGCGCGCGCTCGACCGCTCCGACGCCAGCCGCATCGACTACCACGCCGAGATCTTCGAGGCGCTGGGTTTCGATGCCGCGGAGGCGCGCCAGCGCGGCGTCATGCTCTACGGCATCGAGGTCGCCGAATCGATGCTGCAGCGCCAGGGCACGCCGGCGCAGCGCCAGGAGCGCGCGGCGCTGGTCGAGCGGCTGATGCTGCAGCCGCTGCAGCGCCCGGCGAAGTAGGAAATGATCGCACTGCGCGGGCTCGCCCTGTTGCTGCTGTTCCAGGCCGCGGGCGAGGCGCTGGCTCACGGGCTGGCGCTGCCTTTCCCGGGGCCGGTGCTGGGGCTGGCGCTGCTGCTGCCGGCGCTGGGCTGGGAGCCGCTGCGCAGGCCGGTCGGGGCGATGGCCGACCTGCTGCTGGCCAACCTCTCGCTGCTGTTCGTGCCGGTGGGCGTGGGCGTGATCACGCATCTGGACCTCATCGAGCGCGACGGCCTGCGCCTGCTGCTGGTGATCGTCGTCTCGACCTGGGTCGGGCTGGCGGTGACGGCAATGGTGCTCAAGGCGCTGCTCGGGCGCGAGACGGGCGAACCGGCGGAGCGCCGCGATGGATGACTTCGTCCACCTCTGGACCTACCTCGCGTCGACGCCGCTGTTCGGGCTCACGGCGACGTTCAGCGTCTACGCTGTCGCGCAGGCCGTCTACCAGCGCTTCGACCATGCGCCCTGGGCCAATCCGGTGCTCTGGTCGGTGCTGGGCATCGGCGCCGTGCTGGTGTCCACGCACACCGCCTACCCGACCTATTTCGCCGGCGCGCAGTTCGTCCATGTGCTGCTCGGCCCGGCCGTCGTCGCGCTGGCCTGGCCGCTGTGGCAGCGCCGCGCCGAACTGCGCCGGCGCGGACCGGCCCTGGTGCTGGCCGCGCTGGCCGGCGGCGCCGCGGCCGCCGGCAGCGCCGTCGGTCTCGGGCGGGTGCTGGGCATGGGGCCCGAGCTGCTGCGCTCGCTGGCGCCCAAGTCGGTGACGGCACCGGTGGCGATGGGCATCGCCGAGCGGTTGGGCGGCGTGCCGGCGCTGGCGGCGGTGTTCGCCGTCGTCACCGGCATGGTGGGCGCGCTCACCGCGCGCTACCTGTTCAACGCGCTGCGCATCGATTCCTGGGCCGTGCGCGGCTTCGCCATCGGCACCGCGTCGCATGGCATCGGCGCCGCGCGCGCGCTCCAGGTGCACGCCGATGCCGGCGCCTACGCCGGCATCGCGCTCGGGCTGCAGGTGCTGCTGGCGACGCTGCTGCTGCCGCTGGTGTTCCGCTGGTTCGGCTGAGATCGCCGCCGCCGCGGCAGGGGCGGCCCGGCGTCATCCGGCGACCCAAGGGGTCTTGCAGTTACAGATTGACACCGACTCCGACGGTTGTCCATTGTTTCGAGGTGGTCCAGCGGGGATGATCCCGCGGCGAATTCGCAATCCACGCCCCACGAGAACGGAGCCCCTCATGCCGAAGAAGACGATCGTTGCCGCCGCCCTGCTGACCGCAGGCCTCGCGATGGCCAATCCGCCGCAGGCCGCGGCGCAGCCGCCCGAAGACCTCAGCGTGCACGGCGAGCCGCCGATGCTCGGCATCCATTGGTCGCGCGAGACGGTCGGTGCCGTGCAGTCCAAGGCCCGGCGCACGAATTCGCCGAACATGACGTACCACGGCGGCCAGATCATGCCGACGGTGGTCTCGAAGAACATATTCTGGGGTCCGAGCTGGACCAATGCGACCTTCGTCGGCGACAAGATCAGCGGCCTCGACCTCTGGTACAGCGGCCACAACCTGTCGCATTACGCGGCGACGGTCAACGAGTACACGGGCAGCAACGGGCAGGTCGGCAGCACGACGCTGACGCACCAGGGCCATGTCATAGACACCTCGACGGCGGCCGGCGGCTCCAGCACCTCGGCGATCCTGGCCGAGGTCTGCAAGCAGGTCAGCGCCGGCAACATCTCGGTCGACCCGCAGGGCAACGGCTATTACGCCGTCTACACCGACGTCAAGCGCGGCAGCGCCGGCTACTGCGCCTGGCACAGCGCGGGCACCTGCGGCGGCATCCCGGTGAAGTTCGCGTTCTTCTTCAACCTCGACGGCGACGCCGGCTGCAATCCGCAGGACACGCAGACCGGCCACTCGCAGGGCCTGGCCGCGCTGGCCAACGTCACCGCCCACGAACTCTCGGAAGCGCGGTCGGATCCGGGCGGCAATGCCTGGTACGACGGCAGCGGGAGCGAGAACGGCGACAAATGCGCCTGGACCTTCAACGTGCCCTACGTGACCTTCACCGACGGCAACATCTGGAAGGCGCAGGGCGAATGGTCCAACGCCGCCTACACGGCGGGCACGGGCTACGCCAATTCGTCGGGGCAGAAGGGCTGCCTCGACGGCCATTGATGGGCTGAGGCCCGGGTGCGCGGCGGCGCGTGCCCGAGGCTGTCACGAATGGGATTTACGATTGCGGTCATGAAACCAACCGCCTCCGCATCCCACTACGACGCGCGGACGATCGCGCTGCACTGGATCACCGCCGTTCTCGTCGCCGCGCTCTGGGCGCTCGGTCAGACGATCGACTGGTTCCCTCGCGGTGCGCCGCGCGTCGGCGCGCGCAGCGTGCACATCACGCTCGGCGTGCTGCTGGCGGCGGTGATCGTCGCCCGGCTTTACTGGCGCGTGACGGCCGGAACCCGGCTGCCGGCGGACGCCGGTTGGCTGGGGACCGCATCGCGGGCGGGCCATGGCCTGCTGTATCTGCTGCTGATCGGCGCCGTGGCGGCCGGGCTGGCCAATGTCTGGGTCCGCGGCGACAACCTCTACGGCCTCTTCCAGGTGCCCGCCTTCGACCCTGGCAACCGCGAATTGAAGCACCTCGTCGAAGAGATCCATTCCTGGCTCGCTGACGCCCTGCTCGCGCTGGCCGCGCTGCACGCAGCGGCAGCGCTGATGCACCATCACTGGCTCAAGGACGGCGTGCTGCGCCGCATGCTGCCGCGGCTGGCGCCGCCGCGCTGAGCGCGGGCGCGCGGGTCGTGGCGACCGACAGGGAAGCGGCGCCGCTGGCCGGGCGCGTCGCGCTCGTCACGGGCGCCAACACCGGCATCGGCCGCGTCACCGCGATCGAACTGGCGCGCCGCGGCGCGCGCGTCGTCATCGCCTGCCGGTCGGCCGCACGCGCCGCGCCGGTGCTGGCCGAACTGCGGGCGATCGACGCCGGCGCCGTGGGGCTCGAGTTGGAGCTGGGCGACTTCGATTCGGTGCGCCGCTGCGCGCAGCGCTTCCTCGAACTCGGCCTGCCGCTGCACGTGCTGGTGAACAACGCGGGCGTCGCGGGCGACCGGGGCCTGACGCCATCCGGATTCGAGCGCGCCTTCGGCGTCAATCATCTCGGGCATTTCCTGCTCACGACGCTGCTGCTGGAGCGGCTGCAGGCCTCGGCGCCGGCGCGCATCGTCAACGTCGCCAGCCGCGCGCATGTGCTGGTGTCGTCGATCGACTGGGATGCCTTGCGCCGCCCGACGCGCAGCCTGACCGGCGTGGCCGAATACGGCGTGTCCAAGCTGTGCAACGTGCTTTTCAGCGCCGAGCTGGCGCGGCGCCTCCAGGGCGGCAGCGGCGTCACGAGTCATGCGCTGCACCCCGGCGTCGTCGCGAGCGAGGTCTGGCGCCATGCGCCCTGGCCGCTGCGCGTGCTCAACCGGCTGCGCACGATCTCGAACGAGGAAGGTGCGCTGACGACGCTGCACTGCGCGACCGCCGATGAGGCCGGGCGCGAAACGGGCCTGTACTACGACCGCTGCCGGCCGCGGCAGCCGAGCCGGCTGGCGCAGGACTCGGCGCTGGCCGCCGAGCTCTGGCGGCGCAGCGAGGACTGGGTCCGATGAGCCCGCGAGTGACCCTTTTGCTCTGTGCTAGACTGCAGGGCTGATTTGGGGGCGTAGCTCAGCTGGGAGAGCGTCGCGTTCGCAATGCGAAGGTCAGGAGTTCGATCCTCCTCGTCTCCACCAACAAACAGTAGGGGCCGCCGGTGAGCGGCCCCTAACTTTTTGGGC
>JAGWTU010000111.1 GCA_028868825.1 Burkholderiales bacterium
CGCGGCGGCGTTCCACGGCCTCATCCGCACCGCCCATGCGGTCGAATCGGGCCACCGCGGCGAGCTCGCGTCGGCGCTCGCGCAATGGGCCTCGCGCTGGCAGCCGACGCCGGCGGTGCCGGGCCCGGCGCTGGCTTTCGACGACTGGTCGGCGCGGCTGGCGTCGCGCCGCGGCGAATTCAACGCCGTCGGGCGCCTGATCCAGGCGCGCATGGTCGCCGCGGCGGGATCGGCGGCCTTCCGCGACCTCGCCGGCCGGCTCGCACCGCAGGCCGACACGCTGGACCGGCTCAACGACCTCGCGGTCGCCGAATACGCCCGCGGCGGCAACTTCACGGTGCTGCACCTGTGCACGGCGGGCCGCGCCGCGCGCGTGCTGATGCCCTGGGTCGACGACGCCGCGGCGGCCGGCCGCGAACTCATCGGCGCCTGGACGGCGGCCTTGCTCAGCACGCCGCCCATCGTCGAGCCTGCCGCTGTGGCGGCGCCGGCGCCGCTGCCCTGGCCCGAGCTGCGCCGGCGCGCCATCGCCCAGGACGACGAGCATGTGATCAAGCTCGTCCACGCCTGTGGCGAACTCGGCGCCGCCGCCGGCTCGGCACCGCATCTCGCGGCGGCGACGCGCGCGATCGTGGCCTGACGGCGGTGTGATCCCCGCTGCGCAGCCGCCGCGCTCAGCCGGCCGGCTGCGGCAGCCGCCTCTCGAGCAGCTCGTACAGCGCCTCGGGCGCCACCGGCTTGGCGATGAAGTCGTCCATGCCGGCGGCCAGGCAGGACTCGCGGTCCTCGGCGTAGGCGTTGGCCGTCATGGCGACGATGGGCAGGCGCAGGCCGCGCTCCCGCAGCGCCCGCGTCGCCGCCAGGCCGTCCATGCGCGGCATCCGCACATCCATCAGCACCAGCGCCGGCAGCACCGTGCCGCCGCGCGTCAGCCGCTCGACGGCCTGCGCGCCGTCGGCGACCGTCTCGACGACGATGCCCGCCTCGTGCAGCAGCAGCGTCGCCGCTTCGCGGTTGTGGAGCTGGTCCTCGACGACCAGCACATGCAGTCCGCGGGCTCGCTGGCGCAGCCGCCGCAGCGCCTGTCCGGGCGGTGCCGGCGGCTCGTCGCTCACCGGCGACGCGTCGACGGCCGAGCCCAGCCCGACATCGAACCAGAAGCGGCTGCCCACGCCGGGCTGCGACTCGACCCCGGTGTCGCCGCCCATCAGCTGGGCCAGCCGGCGCGTGATCGCCAGGCCCAGGCCGGTGCCGCCGTATTCGCGCGTCGTGCTCGAATCGGCCTGCTGGAAAGGCTGGAAGAGGCGAGCCAGCGTCGCGGGCTCGATGCCGATGCCGGTGTCCTCGACCTCGAAGCGCAGCCGCGCCCCGGCTTCGGTGTCGCCGAGGCGACGCACGTGCACGCGCACCGACCCCGCGGCGGTGAACTTGACGGCATTGGCCACCAGGTTGAGCAGCGCCTGGCGCAGCCGCATCGGGTCGCCCCGCCACGGCCCGGCCAGCGCCGGGTCGATCTCGGCCGACAGCCGCAGACCCTTGGCGCGCGCCGGCTGCTCCTGCAGCCGCAGCACGGCGTCGACGACGATGCCGATGGTGAAGGTCTCGTCGAGCAGCTCGAACTTGCCCGATTCGATCTTCGAGAGGTCGAGGATGTCGTTGATGATCGCCAGCAGGTGCTGGCTCGAGGCGAGGATCTTGGTCGCCCAGTCGCGCTGGCCCGGATCGAGGATGCGCTTCCTCAGCAGGCTCGCGAACCCGACCACCGCGTTCAGCGGCGTGCGGATCTCGTGGCTCATCGTCGTCAGGAACACGCTCTTGGCGCGGTTGGCGAGCTCGGCCTCCTCCTTCGCGTCGGCCAGGGCGTGGGTGCGCGCGGTGACCATCTCCTCGAGGCGGTCGCGGTACTCGGCCAGCGCCTGCGACTGGCGGCGCAGCACCTCGGACGTGGTCTTGCGGCGACGGTTCTCGTAGGCCAGCAGCGCGACGCCGAAGGTCAGCAGCAGGATCAGCGACGACGCGGCGACGACCTGCAGCTTGTATTCCTGCCACAGCGTCTGCGGCCGCTCGAGGAACACCGTGTCCGCGGGCAGCGCCGCGAGGCGGCCGCCCCAGCGCTCGGCCTGGGTCCAGTTCACCGTCGGCCGGTAGGGCAGCGCGTACTCGGTGATGACGGGCGGCGGCACGAGGCGGCGCTCGTAGATGCGGAACGCGAGGTCGCCGGCGAGCCGGCCCTGGTCCAGCGTCGACGCGATCGAGCCGCCGGTGAGTCCGGCGTGCACATGGGCGTCGTAGAAGGCGAAGGTCGGCCCGTTCGCGCGGCGCGCGACGGCGGCGGCGACCTCGGCGGGCACGAAGGCGCGGCCGCTGATGTCGTGGAAATAGGGGCCGAGCAGCGCGATCGTGTCCGGGGGCATGGCCGCGACATGGTCCAGCATGTGCTCGTAGTCGAGCTGGCTCGTGTATTCGACGGCCAGGTTTGCCTTCAGCGCATCGATGGCGGCGGCGGTGCGGCGCAGATAGGGGCTTTCATGGTCGCTCTCGCCGCTGATGACGACGATGTGGCGCATGGCCGGGAACAGCTTGCGCGCCAGGCTCAGCGTGCCGTCGACGTCGACCGTGGCGGGGATGTCGAGCACCGGCCGCGGCGGCCCCTGCCAGGCGACGCGCGGATTGGGCGTCACGGCCGTCACCACCGGCACGCCGGGCAGGAAGTCCGGACCCAGCGCGGCGACCATCGACAAGGCCTGCGGGTTCACCGTGACGATGACGGCCGGGTCGGTGTGCGCGAGCTTGATGCCGAGCTGGCGCATCAGCGCGGCCTGGTACGCGGGCCCGGGGTTGCGGCCGAGGTCGAGGTATTCGACGTAGATGTCGCTCAGGCTGAGGCCTTTGCCGTTCAGGCGTTCGAGGAAGGCGGCGGTGAACTGGTCCGATACCGGCAGCCCGTATTGCGAGGTGACGAGCAGCAGCACGCTGCGCGTGCGCGCCGGCGCGGCGCCGGCGGCCGCTGCCGCCGCGCCGAGCACGAGAGCGGCCGCCCATGCGACGGCCAGACTGGCGAACCACGGGCGCCGCCGTGCACCTGGAATGGACATGCTTGCCTTGTTGCCCGCGCATCGCGGCGCGGGAGGATGGCCCCGATCGGACCGATCAGCCCGATCGGTCCGTGCCGCGGGGTCGCCTATGCTACCCACAAAAGTTTGGGGCCGAAGGGCCGCGGCGGCCCTGTCAGCCCGCCGCCAGCGCGCCGGGCTCTAATATGGCCCCGACCGAACGATCAGGCCGCCGGCCGAGGAGACAGCCCATGAGCATCTACGACCAGCATCTGGACCGCAACGCGGCGAACCACGCGGCGCTGTCGCCGGTGAGTTTCGTCGAACGCAGCGCCGAGGTCTTCGGCGACCTGCCGGCGGTGATCCACGGCGCGCGCCGCTATACCTGGGCGCAGACGCGCGAGCGCTCGGCGCGGCTGGCGGCGGCGCTGCGCGCGCTGGGCGTCGGCCGCGGCACGACGGTGAGCGTGATGCTGCCCAACACGCCCGAGATGGTCGAGGCGCATTACGCCGTGCCGGCGCTGAACGCCGTGCTCAACACGCTGAACACGCGGCTGGACGCGCCGCTGCTGGCCTGGCAGATGAACCATTGCGAGGCCGCGGTGCTGATCACCGACCGCGAATACGCGGCCCTGATGGCGCCGGCGCTGCGCATCCTCGAAGCCGAGCATGGCCGCCGCCCGGTCGTCATCGACGTCGACGACCCCGAATACGACGGCCCGGGCGAGCGTGTCGGCACGCATGAATACGAGGCGCTGCTGGCCGCGCACGAGCCGCTGGCGCGGCTGGACGGCCCGGCCGACGAATGGGACGCCATCGCCGTCAGCTACACCAGCGGCACGACGGGCGACCCCAAGGGCGTCGTCACCCATCACCGCGGCGCGTACCTGAATGCGGTGTGCAACGCGGCGACCTGGACGATGCCGCATTTCCCGAAATACCTCTGGACGCTGCCGATGTTCCATTGCAACGGCTGGTGCTTCCCGTGGACGGTGGCGATGCTGGGCGGCACCCATGTCTGCCTGCGCCGCGTCGAGGCCGGGGCGATCCTGGCGGCGATGCGCGAGCATGGCGTCGACCATTACTGCGCCGCGCCGATCGTCCACAACCTGATCATCAACGCGCCCGAGGAGCAGCGCGCCGGCATCCGCCAGAAGGTGCGCGGCATGGTCGCCGGCGCGGCGCCGCCGGCGGCGATGATCGAGGGCATGGCGCAGATCGGCTTCGACATCACCCATGTCTACGGCCTGACCGAGGTCTACGGTCCGGCGTCGGTGGCCGTCAAGCGCACGAGCTGGCCGCAGGAGAGCCTGTCGGAGCAGACGCGGTTGAACGGCCGCCAGGGCGTGCGCTACATGCTGCAGGAGGGCATGACGGTGCTGGACCCCGAGACGATGGCCGAGGTGCCTGCCGACGGCGCGACGATGGGCGAGATCATGTTCCGCGGCAACATCGTGATGAAGGGCTACCTGAAGAACCCGGCGTCGACCGACGCGGCCTTTGCCGGCGGCTGGTTCCACACCGGCGACCTCGCGGTGATGGAGCCCGACCGCTACGTCAAGATCAAGGACCGCAGCAAGGACGTCATCATCTCGGGCGGCGAGAACATCAGCAGCATCGAGGTCGAGGACGCGCTGTACCGCCATCCGGCCGTGCTGTCCTGCGCCGTCGTTGCGCGCCCCGACGCCAAATGGGGCGAGGCACCGGTGGCCTACATCGAGACGAAAGCCGGCGCCACGGTCACCGCCGAGGAGCTGAAGGCGCATTGCAAGGGCCTGCTCGCCGGCTACAAGGTGCCCAAGGAATTCCGCTTCGAGGCGATCCCGAAGACGAGCACGGGCAAAATCCAGAAATTCCAGTTGCGCGAACGCGCCAAATCGTCGAGCGCGATCGAATAGAAATCAATTAGGAGCGATGACCATGACCGAAGAAGCCCTGGTGATCTACGAGAGCGACGCGCGCGGCGTCGTCACGCTGACGCTGAACCGGCCGCTGGCCTTCAATGCGCTGTCGGAGGCGATGATCGAGGCGCTGCAGGCCGCGTTGCACCGTGCCGGCGCCGATGCCGCGGCGCGCGTCGTCGTCATCGCCGGCGCCGGCAAGGCCTATTGCGCCGGCCACGACCTGCGCGAGATGCGCGCCGCGCCGTCGCTGGGCTACTACGACCGGCTGTTCGCCCAATGCGGCCGCATGATGATGGCGATCCAGAAGCTGCCGCTGCCGGTGATCGCGCGCGTGCACGGCATCGCCACCGCCGCGGGCTGCCAGCTGGTGGCGATGTGCGACCTCGCGGTGGCGGCAAGCGACGCGCGCTTTGCCGTCAGCGGCGTCAACCTGGGCCTGTTCTGCAGCACGCCGGGCGTGGCGCTGAGCCGCAACCTCGGCCGCAAGGCGGCGTTCGAGATGCTCGTCACCGGCGAGTTCATCTCCGCCGAGCAGGCGCGCGAGAAGGGCCTCGTCAACCGCGTCGCCGCGCCCGACCAGTTGGATGCCGAGGTCGAGCGGCTGGTCGTCAGCATCGTCGCCAAGCCGCGCGTCGCGGTGGCGATGGGCAAGGGCCTGTTCTACCGCCAGCTCGAGCACGGCATCGAGGCCGCCTACGACGACGCCGTCCACACCATGGCCTGCAACATGATGGACGCCTCGGCGCTCGAGGGCGTGCAGGCCTTCATCGACAAACGCAAGCCGGACTGGAAATAGCCCACCGCCAGCGGCCGCGGATGCGCCGCGTGCTGGCCGTTTTGTCGCTGCTGCTGGCCCTTGCCGCGGCCGCCGCGCTGGCGTGGCTGGCGCTGCGGCTGGCGTTCCCGCTGCCGTCGCTGACCGGCCGAGTGGCCTCGCACGCGATTGCCGCCGACGCGCAGACCCCGCTCGGGGCCCGGATGCAGGCCGAGGCGGCGCGACAGCCGGCCGGACATTCGGGCGTGCTGGCGCTGGCCGACGGCAGCGATGCGCTGGCCAGCCGGCTGGCGCTGGTGGCGATGGCCGAGCGTTCGATCGACGTCCAGTACTACATCTGGCACGACGACACCTCGGGCGTGCTGCTGCTCGCGGCGCTGGACGAGGCCGCCGCGCGCGGCGTGCGCGTGCGGCTGCTGCTCGACGACAACGGCATTCCCGGGTTGGATCCGACGCTGTCCGCGCTGGCTTCGCGGCCGGGGTTCGAGGTGCGGCTGTTCAACCCGTCGACGGTGCGCCGGCCCAAGCTGCTGGGCTACGCGATCGACTTCCCGCGCATGAACCGGCGCATGCACAACAAGTCGCTGACGGTGGACGGCGCGGCCTCGATCGTCGGCGGCCGCAA
>JAGWTU010000112.1 GCA_028868825.1 Burkholderiales bacterium
CCTGCATATGCGTGTAGCCCGGCATCACGGTCTCGGTATGGACGGCCGCGAGCTCGACGAGCGCACGCTGCATCGCCACCAGCAGCGCGGCGATGCGGTCGATCTCGCCGCGCAGCCACAGCCGCACGTCGGTGGCGACCTGATCGTTGCGGCTGCGGCCGGTGTGCAGCCGCTTGCCGGCGTCGCCGACGAGCGCGGTCAGTCGCGCCTCGATGTTCAGATGCACGTCCTCGAGTTCGAGCTTCCAGACGAAGCTGCCCGCTTCGATCTCGGCGCGGATCTGCGCCATGCCGCGCTCGATCGCGGCCAGATCGTCGGCGCCGATGACGCCCTGCGCGGCGAGCATCTCGGCATGCGCCAGGCTGCCCTCGATGTCGGCGCGCCACAGCCGCTGGTCGAAGCCGACGCTGGCGGTGTAGCGCTGGACGAGTTCGCTCATCGGTTCTGAAAACAACGCCGACCAGGCCTGATGCTTGTTGGCGAGTGGATCGTGGGACATGCGCGCTCGGGCCGCCGGGGCCGCAGGGGAGGGGGACTCCGTATTATCGGGTTCGAGATGGACAGCCCTCCCGAATCGGAATTCCATACCAGCCGCCCGGCCAGCCTGTGGCCCGAGTCGACGCGCCAGGGCGGCGCGCCCAGCACGGCCTTCGGCAGCGGCACCCGCTTCGACCCGCTGGCCGAGGAGCGCGAGCGGCTGCAGACCCAGGTCGCCGCGGCCTTCGAGGTCTGCCATCCGGCGCTGGCGCTGCGCGCGGTGGTGCTCGTGCAGGGGGCGCTGGCCGTGGTCGCGATGGCCGGTGCCGCCGACCGCGCCGACTGGGGCGCGCGCCAGGCCATGCTGGCCTTCGGCGGCGTCGGCGCGACGCTGCTGTGGCTGGTCATCGTCTGCGCGCTGCGCCAGCCGCTGCGCCGCGTCGGTCCGGCCGGGCGCAGCTGGAGCGTGCTGGCGCTCGGCGGTGCGAGCGCGCTGCTGGGCTGGTGGCCGATGTGGTGGGTCGGGCTGGCCGGCAACGCCAGTGCGCTGCGCCTGGCCGCCGTGGCGCTGGCGGGGATCGGCTTCGCGGCGCTGTTGTGGGCCTGGCTCGAACTGCGGGCGCGCATCTGGCACCCGGCGAACGCGAGCGCGCGGCTGGCCGAGCTGCAATCGCGCATCCGTCCGCACTTCCTTTTCAACGCCCTCAATACCGCTCTCGCGCTGGTGCGTATCGACCCCGAACGCGCCGAGGCCGTGCTCGAGGACCTGGCGCAGCTGTTCCGCGTCGCGCTCGCCGATGCCGGGACGAACGTCACGCTGGGCGACGAGATCGACCTCGCGCGGCGCTACCTGGCGATCGAGCAGGTGCGCTTCGGCCCGCGGCTCGAGGTGACCTGGGAAATCGACCCGCGCGTGCATCCGGCGCGCGTGCCGCCTCTGGTGCTGCAGCCGCTGGTCGAGAACGCCGTGCGCCACGGCATCGAGCCGGCGTCGAAACCGGGCCGCGTGACGGTGCGCGGGCTCGTGCAGCGCGGCAATGCGGTCATCGTCGTCAGCAACACGCTCGGGCCCGAGGCCGGTGTGCCCGGGCATGGCATGGCGCTGCACAACGTGCGCGAGCGGCTGCGGCTGCTGCACGATGTCGCCGCCGAATTGAAGGTCTGGCGCGAGGGCGAGGAATTCCACGCCCGCATCGTCCTCCCATTGGAATGAAGCTCCTCATCGTCGACGACGAGCCCCTGGCGCGGCTGCGGCTGCGCTCGCTGATCGAGGCCGTGGCGGCGAGCCTGCCCGAGCTCGAGGCCGAAGTCGCGGGCGAGGCCGCCGACGCCGACGCGGCGCTGGCGGCGCTGCGCGAGGCGCCGTTCGACGCCCTGCTGCTCGACATCGCGATGCCCGGCCGCGATGGCCTCAAGCTGGCCGCGGCGCTGCGCCGCCTGCCGCAGGTGCCGGCGGTGGTGTTCGTCAGCGCCCATGCCGAGCATGCGCTGCGGGCGTTCGACCTCGACGCCGTCGACTACCTGACCAAGCCGGTGCGCCGCGAGCGCCTGGCCGCGGCGCTGCAGCGCGTGCAGCAGCGCGTCACCGGCATCGTGCCGACCCAGCCGGCGCCGCTGGCCGAGCCGCCGATGCTCGTCGTCAGCGACCGCGGCCGCGTGCTGCGATTGCCGATCGACGAGCTGCTGTATTTCAAGGCCGAACTCAAATACGTCACGCTGCGCACCGTCACGCGCGCGCTGCTGCTCGACGACACGCTGGCCGAGCTCGAGCCGCGGCTCGAGGGCATGGGCGGCGATTTCATTCGCGTCCATCGCAACGCCCTCGTCGCCAAGCGCGCGATCCGGGCGCTCGAAATTCGCAAGGGGGCCGATGGCGGCGACGGCGAAGGCTGGGCCGTGCGGGTGGCGCCGATCGACGAATGGCTGGCGGTGTCGAGGCGGCAGGTGCAGGCGGTGCGGGCGGCGTTGCAGGCCGGCGGTTGAATGCGGTGTGGCCCAGGACGCAACGAAGCAGGATTCAATGCGTATTGACGCAGGGCCGCGGCACCGACGTCGTGACACTGGGTAGTCCGGTCGGCCGTCGCTCCACCACGAAGCTTGCGACCGCGGCGAGGCCTGGCTCATCCCCTTGGTCCTCTTGGTAAAGCGTGATCAGGTAGTCACCCAATTCGCGCCAGCCCACACCGCCGATGCCGACGCGGACGATCAGGGTCCTGCCGTCGAGATCCATCATTTCCATTTTGGGGCTACCGCCGTAGATCGGATACGGGGTCCTTGCAGGGCTGCCGAAGGTCGGCAGCATCGTGTAGCCCAGGTATCCGCCGTTGATGTTCGCTTCGGCATCGAGAAGCTGCGCGGCGTAGGCCCGCGCCCGCGCCCGCGCCGGCGACGGTGGCGCGACGTTCTCCATCCTCGTTGCACCAGCGGCTCGCGCGTAGGCCTCGGCCAGTCTGGGCGCGAGCGGCTCGGCATCGCGGCAAATCGACGCGTCCTTGCAGAAGCGCTCGCTCACCTGAAAAGCGTCGTTGAATCGAACGGAAACCCGACAGGTCGACAGTGCAGCGTCGGTCCAAGGCGTGATTTCGACGTCGAGTCCCAAGGTCGGGTGTTCGAGGTATTCGCGTTCAATCAAGGCCGGTTGCCCGTTGAGCTTGCCGATGTCGCGCGTGCTGTTCCAGCAGAGATCGCCGTAGTTTGCAGGGGTGTCGATGGCCTCCAGCACACCGTCCGCTTGCACTCGAAAGAACCTCTCGTGCACGCAATTCGCGGTTCCCCCCGCCTGAACGATTCGCCACACCGGGCCGTCCAGATGCTGCACCTCGACGACGGGGCCGTGATCGTTGTCCAGCCATTGCAGCGCGCGCGCGTGCAGATCGGGGTCCGCGAGTTGCGGGGGCGGCAAGGTGATGAGGGGCGCCAGCAGCGCTTCGTAATCGACCGCGCGCTGCCCCTGCGCCGCGGAAGCCACGGCAACGGACCTGACCTGCGCGGCCACCGCAGCGCAGGGTGCGAGCGCATCCTGAACGACAGCGCCCGAGGTCGCCGATGCGGCGACCGTGAAGAGCAGGGGCAGGAGCCACGAGGGCATGGTCGTGCCAGTCTGCCACGCGCGCGATGAGTCCAGTCACGGTGGCCCTCCTGGTGATGTAGTCGGTTCCCGTCACATTGCAAGGACCACTTGCGTTTATCTGGGCCTTGCCGACCGAATCGTGATCCCCTGCCGGCGATGAACCCGGCCACGTAGGATGCGGGTCATGAGCCAGTGCACCCTATCCGATCGATTGCCAGGCGGCGTGGTCTTCAAGTGACCACGACGAAGCGAGTCTGGTATCTCATCGTCGTCGCGTTCGCGGCCGCGGTGGTCGGGTTGCTGCTCTGGATCGGCGCAGGGATGCAGGTTCGGACCTCGCCGGTTGCATCGGGTCGGCCCGCCGTTCCGACTGCGCCGGTATTTGCCGCCGAAACGGTGGCGGTCGATTCGAGTGCTCAGGACCTGACCTCGTTTGAGCAACGACAGTTGCCCGCAGTTGCTGGCGGGACACCCGGTTCGGCAGCCACCGGCCCCGGCGTTTGGGACCTGTGCGGCATCGGCCGCCTGCCCAAGCCGCCCGGCTCTGCCGCTTCGGGCGCCGGCGACTGGTTCGACGGCCTGCCACCGCAACTTGGGTCCGACGCCGTGGCCGCAGGGATGGAACAACTGGCCAAGCGGCTCGCCGCGGGCGATGCGCGGTCGCGCGCGGCTTTGATCGTGCTCGGGGCCAGTGCAGATGCACTGGGCACCCCCTCCCGGCAACTGGCCGATCTGGCGCAGTCTTCCCGCGACCCGGTGATCGCGCTTTGGGCGCTGCAGCGATGCAATCGAGGGCCCCGGGGCTGCCCGGCCTCGACGGTTGCAAACCTGGTGCCGATGGACCCGGACAACATCGCCTTCCAGCTTTGGCAGATTGCGGCCGAGCCGCAGCGTAGTGAGCGCCTATTCGCACGAATGGCGCAGGCCGGCCGCTTCAGGATGTACGACGGTTCGCTGCTGGCGACCGTGCAGGCAGCGATGCCTGCCGACCTGCTGCCTTACATACAGCAAGAGATATGGGTCGTTGTCCTTGGGGTCGAGGCCGCGCAGTCCTATCCGGCCTTCCAGTCGTTGACGAACCATTGCCGCCCCGGCAAGCATGCCACTCCCGACCGCGCAGTGGCCTGCCACGACATCGCCCAAACGCTGATCGCGACCAGCGATTCGCTGCTCGGCGAGCTGATCGGCTTGCGCATCGCGCTCTGGACCGGCATGCCGCAATCCGAATTCGATGCGCGTCGCGCCGCACTCCATTCGATTCCACCTTCACCCTGGGACGAGGGCCAGCCGAGGTCTTGCGCGTCGATCGAGCGATTCAAGGCCCAGGTCGAATTGCGCGCGCGCGAGGGCGAGATGGGCGTCCGCCGAGCCGCAGCCGCAGCAGCTTCGCAGGCCCAGCGATGAAGATGCGGCCGATGGGAGCACGGCCTGGCCATGCCTTGCGCCACGCCGTTGTCATCGGACTTCTGCTTGCCGCCAGCGCCGTCGTGCACCGGGGCACTGCGTCTCGTTCCGACGAGACCGCGCCGGATCCGGGGCGAGTCAAGCACGCAGTCGCGCGACCGACCCATGAGGAGCAAGTTGTATCGCGAGCTGCGGCAAATGGGGCAATTGCCGCGAATCCGGGCGTGGCACGGATCGACGGCGTAGCCGATCGTTCCGCGCACGAAGCAGGCGACGCACCGGTATGGGACCTCTGCGGCGTCGGCCGTGTACCTGTGCCGCCCGACCTCGCGGCCGGTGCACGCCAGACGGGCGTGGAATTGCCGCCCAACCTCGGCGAGCGGGCGCTGGTGGCTGCACATGCGCGTTTGCTGGCCGCGATGGACGCCGGCAGCGCGCGGCCGCGCGCGGCGGCGCTGCTGATGCGGCAAATGGTCTATCCCGCGCCGGCGAACGCGCTGACTCCGCAAGTCCTTGCGCAGCAATCGGCCCATCTGGCTGTGGGCAGCGGCGATCCGGTGCTGCTCGCCTGGGCTGCGCAGCAATGCGTTTCGACCGCGTCCTGTCCGACGGACCCTGCCGCTGCATGGTCACAGGTCGAACCCGACAACGCCGTCCCCTGGCTGTTGATCGCCGCGCATCAGCCGGGCAAGCAAGCCGAGGCGCTCACGGCATTGGCCCGTGCGACGCGCTACACCAGTCATTACGGCGCGATTTCGGCCGCGGTCCTCGACGCCATGCCCGCAGATATCCCGAGCTACCTACAACCCCAGCTGCTGCTGCAAAGCTTCGTGGTCGATGGGGCGATGGGTGGAGCCGACAGCGCCGAGGCGGCCAAGCTCTGCCGGCCGGCACCCGAAGCCGGCAGCCAACGGCAGGCGCTGTGCCGTTCGCTCGCTGCATTGATGGTCGGGCAGGACGATACGGCGCTGGCCTATCTCATCGGGCTGCGCGTCGAGGTGTTGGCGGGTATGCCCGGCCACCATTACCAGGAGCGCCGCGCGGCCATGCAGCGTCTGTTGACGGACACCGGCATGGCGCTGATCGATTGGGAGCATCCCTATTCATGCGCCGCGGTCGAGCGCTGGCAGCGTTGGACCCGGGACCGCGCGGCGCTGGGCGAACTCGGCGCCGCGCGCGCCTGGGCCGCGGCGGCGGCCTCGGCCGCGAAACATTGAGCCGCGGCCGCTAGCCGGTATTGCGCAACCCCGCCGCGATCCCGTTGATCGACAGATGGATCCCCCGCTGCACGCGGTCCACGCCCGGCTGGCCCTCGCGGTGATGGCGATAGCGCCGCATCAATTCCACCTGCAGGTGATTCAGCGGATCGAGATACGGGAAGCGATGCGCGATCGAGCG
>JAGWTU010000069.1 GCA_028868825.1 Burkholderiales bacterium
GGCACGGATCCCAGTTCTATTACCACGCCCATCGCGACGGCGAACTGGAGCACGGCCACCTGCACCTGTTCTGGCACGCCACCACATCGGGCCGGCGACGCCACTTTCGACCCGGCCGACCACGATGGTCGCGCACGGCGCCAAGTCATCTCTTCGCGATCTCGCTGGACGCGCGCGGCCTGCCGGTCGCCCTGTTCACCGTCAATCGCTGGGTCACCGATGGCCACTGGTTCGACGCCGCCACCACGATGTCCTTCGTCGATCGATTCGCCCTCGATGGCATCGACGCCCACCGCCATTCCTGCCGCTGGCTGACGGGCTTCGTCCGGATGTACCGTCCCGTCGTCGACCGCCTCCTGATCCAGAGGGACAGCAGGCTGGCGCGACGCGCCGATCAGGAATCGGCGCTCCGTGACCACCGGCTCGAGGTGTTGAGCTGGATTCCCCTCGATTGGGCTGCCGATCTCGACGCCCTGGAAGCCGAGGCGGCGCGGCGCGGATCGTGAACCGCTACCAGCGCAGCAGTCGCGGCCCGAGCGCCGCGCCCACGGCTGCCGGCGCCAGGATGCCGATCGTGTACCAGACCAGCACGAACAACGGCGACAACTCGGCGCAATACAGCGCATAGCCCAGGGCGCCCAGGCAGCCCGCGAGCAGACCGGCGGCAAAGCCGGCCAGTCGCGGCCGCGTCGGCGCCAGGCCACGCATGGCAACGATCACCGCGACGAAGGCGGGCAGCGACAGCGCCGCGACTCGCCACGAACAGGAGGCCCATGAATGCCCGAGCAGCAGTGCCGACCGCTGCGGTTCGGCCGAAGCGGCGAAGACAGCCGCCGTGAACGCCGCCATCACGAGCACGACGACGAGCAGGCCCAGGGCGGCCCCGCGCCAGGAAGTCGCCGGCCGGGCCGCCCGGTCGGCCAGCCAGACGGCGCCGAGCATCAGTCCGGCGACATAAGCCAGCTTCACCGCCAGGGCCGAGCCCATCGCGAGCAGGCTCGGGTTCAATCCGAGGGCAACCAGCGCAGCGGCACCGCTGAGCAAGGCCCCCAGACCCGTGGCCAGCGAGAGGTGCGCCTGCACGATCCGGCGCGGTGCCGGTCCGGCCTGGGTGGCCAGGAGGGCTATGAGTTGATCGGTCTTCATGATCCGCCCCGGATGAGCAGGGCCAAGCGCTTCAGCCCGCGATGCACGTTGACTTTGACGGCCGACTCGGACACGCCTGCGCGACGCGCGGCGTCCTCGACCGACAGACCTTCGAGCTTGGTATCGACGATGGAGCGGCGTTGCGCGCTCGGCAGTTGCGCGAGCAGTTGCACCAGGTCGTGACGGCTGCCGGAAACCTCCTCGGCCGCCGGATGCAAGGCCTCGGGAAGGTCGTCGAAGGAATCGAAGAGCCGGTCATGGCGTCCGCGCCGGCGCCAGGCGTCGACGAGCTTGTGGCGCGCGATGCCATGCACCCAGGCCGTCACCGGGGTGCCGTTGTCGTAGGTGCCCCGCTGCAGATGCAGCGCCAGCAAGGTTTCCTGCACCAGATCCTCGACGTCATGTGAAAGGCCGTTCAACCGGTTCGCAAAGTACCCCCGAAGCCGGTCGGCCACCAGGCCCAGAGCCTGGCGGTAGGCCGCTTCGTCGCCCATCTGGGCGCTGAGCCACAGCGGACGAAGCCGTTGTTCGAGATCTTCGGGCACGGGGCTCACTGCGTATTTCGCCGTCGCGGGCGGATCGGTTACAGCGTCGCTGAAAAAAAGTTCGATGGCCTGTAACCGATCACCGGGCGGACGCGAATTAGGAGTTCATACCCCTCCCGCAACGCATCTCGCGAAAGGTCTCCGATGAAACTTGCCAAGACCATTGTCGCCGCACTCCTGGTCGGCACCGCCGCCCTGGCGCACGCCCTCGACATCAAGCCGTTTACCCCGCAGGCACTGGCCCAGGCCGAGGCCGGCGGCCAGCCGCTGGCGCTGCATTTCCGCGCCGACTGGTGCCCCACCTGCCGCGCGCAGGACAAGGTGTTCCAGTCCATGAAAACCGAGAAGGGGCTGGAACTGACCATCCTCAGCGTGAACTACGACACCGAGCGCGAGCTGAAGAAGCGCTTCAAGATCAACTCGCAATCGACGCTCGTGGTGCTCAAGGGCCCCAAGGAAGTGGCGCGCCTCGTCGGCGACACCTCGGCCGACGATCTGCGCCAGGCGCTGAAGTCGGCGCTGTAAGAGGAGCCAGCGCGATGTCGATCGCCTTCTCGCTGCCCCAGCTGGGATTGAGCCTGGCCGCGGGCAGCCTGACCACCTTGTCGCCCTGCGTCTTCCCCCTGTTGCCGCTGGTCCTGGGTGGCGCCCTGCAGCGCAACCGCTATGCGCCGCTCGCGATGGGCACGGGAATGATCGCCTCCTTCGCCGTCATCGGCATGGCCCTGGGTGCGCTCGGGCCGGCTCTGGGGATCGACGAGCAGACGGTGCGAACCGGCGGCGCGGCGCTGCTGATCGCCTTTGCGCTCGTCATGCTGGTGCCGGCACTCGGCGAGCGCTTTGCGGGCTGGATGCTGCCGATCGCGAGCAGCGCCAATGCCGCTTCGACGAAGCTCGACAGCGGGTCGATGATCGGCGCCTTCACGCTCGGCGGCGTGCTGGGACTGGTGTGGAGCCCCTGCTCGGGCCCGCTGCTGGGCTCCGCGCTCACCCTGGTCGCGAGCCAGGGCGGCGTGGCGCGCGGCGGCATCGCGCTGGGCATCTTCGGGCTCGGCGCGGCGATCCCGCTGGTCGGCGTCGCCTACCTGACCCGGCGCGGATTCGTCGGCGTGCGCGATTGGGTGCTGGCACGCATCGAGCGCGTCCGATTCGCCTTCGCGCTGCTGCTGGGCTTGATGGGTGTCGCCATCCTGACCGGCGGCGACAAATGGCTGGAAGCCCAGGTGCTGCAACGGCTTCCGGATGCCTGGGTCCATTTCGCCGTCAGCCTTTGACGGCATCGTGAATGTTTCAAATCAACGAGGAAGATTCATGTTCAGAACGGTTCTTGCCCTGGGCGTCGCGGTCGTCGCGGCCGCCGGTTGCGCCACCTCGATGGCGCCGCTTGAGCGGACGCTCGCCACCGCGGCCTCGCCGATCAGCTTCGACGGCAACGTCACCGGGCAGCCGACGAACATGGTGTTCGTCATGAATCCGGACTCGAGTCCGGCGACGCCAGGCTTGGGCATGCAAGCCGGCGACACGCTGCGGCTCACGCTGCCGGAGAGCTTCAGGCGCAACCCAAGCGCGCCGATCAGCGCCGATACCGACCGCAACCTGGTGCTGACCAAGGGCTGGCCACAGCGAGACGTGCCGCTGGTCGGCCAGTACCGCATCACCTACGACGAGGCCAGCCATTCGATGGTCGTCACCGCGACCCGCGACATCGCCATCGACGGCGCGAACGCGCCGGGCATCAAGGTCATCCACCTGCGCGGCGAGACTTTCATCGATCCGGCGCCGGGTGAGTATCCGGTGAGCGTCACTCACGCCGGGGCCGACGGCCATGCGATCGAAGTCTGGAAGGGCCACATCGACATCCTGGCGCAGGCACCGCAGGCACGCCTGGCGCCGAGCAATTTCCAGCTCGCCCCGCCTCTGAACTCGACCATTCAGCAAACCGCTCCCGGTCAGGTCGCGCCCCAGTGGCTGGGCGTCTTGCTGTGGGATGCGCAGGGCAAGCCGATGAACGGTGTCGGCATCGCGCCGCGCGACCTCGTCCATTACCCGCGCTACACCGGCGGCCTGCTGGTCCAGGACACGAATGGTGACCACCGGCTCGATCCGGCTGCCGACAAGGTCGTCGGCGGCATCATCGGTTCGGCGCCCCAGGGCGCCAGCGGCCAGGCGGCGACCAACCCGCTGCGCACCGACGGCACACCGTTGTTGTCGGGCGAGGTGCTGCGCAGCGCCGGCTATCCCGCCGCGATGGGTGGCGGCAAGCCGAATCCGGGCCTGCTCGCGATCCAGTTCAGGGCCGGCGACAAGCCGGGCTGGTATCGACCGACGGTCGAGCTGATCGGCGGCAACGGCTTCCAGTTCGCCATCGAGGCGAAGGGGCCCTGATCCGGCCGGCCGCGGGCAGGGCAAGCGCCAATGGCGTCCGCCGTCGGCGCGCGCCATATTTGCGCGATCACAAGGAGGAGACCGATCGTGTCCAAAATTTCATACCGGCTGATCCTGGCCGTTGGCTTGATGTCGGGGGCGGTGTCGGCGCTGGCCCAGGACAAGCCGGCCGACCCTTACGGCACGGCGCGATTCAGCAGCTACGGCGACATCGAGAGCCTGAAGACGCTCAAGGTCGTCTGGGACTTCAACTTCTCCGACCCGAAGACCGTCGGCGTCGTCTTCAACAACCTGGCCGCCCTCATGAATGCGACGTCGGAGTTCGGCCCGCGAGACTTCGATCCGCTCAAGGTCGTGATCGTCTCCCACGGGCCCGAGGTCGTGCTGTGGGCGAAGCAGAACTACGCCAAATACAAGGACATCGTCGACCGCGCGGCCAGCTTGGCCCAGCAAGGCGTGAAGTTCGAGATCTGCCGCAACGATGCCGCGGCATTGGGGTTCAAGCCAGAAGACCTGCACGGGTTCGTGACGGTGATTCCCGCCGGACCTTACGCCCTGACCTACTGGCAGAACAAGGGCTATGCCTTGATGGCGATCGGCGCCACGGCACCCACCAAGCCGATCACGGAATTCAACAAGGCCGACATCAAGGCCCGGTGATCGCCGGCAGTGGCCGGGCGGTCGGACACGACGCCGGTGTCGAAAGCCACGGCCTCGAGCTCCATGGTCGACTCCCAATTCTCGATGGCGGCTCGATTGGCGCGCGCGCCGATCAGGCCAGGGTCCGATCCGGCGTGAAGGCCGGGCCCCGGGTGATGCGAGCGAAGTACGAAGTCCAGGCGGGCGAGTGCACCGGCCATTGCGCCAGGAAAGCCTGCTTCCAGCGCTCCACCTCGTAGCGCACCGGCAGCAGCGCGACAAAAGCCTCGCCGGCGCGGATCTCCTGCAGCACGGGATGCGGCGAAGGCGTGGCCGCGATGCGCGTGCAAAGCCCGGCGAGGTCGCCCTCGAAGTTCGGCATGCCCGCCGCGCCGTTGTTCGCCACCATGCCGGTGCGGCCGGCGTCGAGCGCAAAGCGGCGCATCGCCGGCAGGCAGGTATGGGTGCTGGCGAAGAGGTCGACGTCGGCCGTGGCGAAGACTGATTCCAGCCAGGGCCGGTTGCCGGGGTCGTCGAGCGCGTCGATGCCGAAGCGCCAGCCGGCGAGCGAATCGGCATCGCCGTGGACGACGCCGATGCGACAGTCGGCCACCTCGTAGCGCGCCAGCATCGGCAGCCGCGCGATGCGGTCGAGCAGGTCCGGGTGGCGCGAGGCGGTCTCAATTAGCCGGGCGTGGATGCGGTTCGAGCGCTCGACGATGCCGTCGTCGACGCCGTCGGGGTAAGCGCAACCGCAACCGGCCTCGCCGTTCGGTGTCAGGAGTTCGGCCTCGACGTTGCCCAGGATGGCGTCGTGCGCGAGCACCCGGTGATTGATCTCTTGGAAGTCGCGGTCCGCGATGTCGAACCAGTTGAAGTCGCCGTTGAAGCACAGCGTCGCTGATTCATCGGCTGCCATGCGTTCGACGGCATCGAGTGCCTGGACGTTGCCGTACAAGCCGCCGACGACGTAAAGCGTCTGCAGGCATTTTGGCGGCGCACTGTTCAGTGCCGCTGCGCCGTAGCGGTAGCGCAGCGGACAAGACCGGCCGGGTCCTTTCATGCCACCACTCCGGCCTGCCCGGCGCGTCGGCCCGGAAGCATCAAGGGCAGGAAGAAACCGGCCGTGCACAGCAGCAGGCCGTAGAAGTTCGTTCCGAGCAGAAGACCGAACTTGCCGGAGCCGATGGCCCAGGCCTGCGGCACCAGGCCGAGCGCGTCCATGAAACCCAGGACGATGCCGGTCCAGAAAGCGAGGTGGAACGAGGCCGGCGAACGGCGGACCCGGCCCGAGAAGATGAAGATCGGCGCCAGCCCGATGACCATGGTGCCGCTGATCGTCGTCGCCTTGAGGATGCTGGCGCCGGCGATCATCGGCAGGTTGCCGAGCAGGGCGAAGCCGACCATCGTCAGCGATCCGATCGTCATCGCCTTCGGCGAAGGCATGCGTCCGGCGAGCAGCGGCAGTTCGCGCGCCACCAGCTTGGACAAGGAGGTGAAGGTGGAGTCCAGCGTCGAGCCGGCCGAGGTGACCATGACGACGATCATGGCGAAATAGCCGGCGAATCCCAGTCCCCGCGCGACGGCGGCAGGCACGTTGGCGCTCGGCGCCATGCCTTGCAGCCGGGCCTGCACGCCGACCAGGCTGAAGGCGAAGATGGCGACGAAGCCGAGCAAGCCGGCGACGATGAAGGCGCGCAGCATCGTCTTCTCCGGCGTGATGAAGCCGCGGTCGGTCAGCACCGGGTCGTGGAAGGGATACGACAGCGACTGCAGCAAGGCGACGAGCACGAGGTCGCCGCCGGTGGCCAGGCTGAAGCGGCCTTGCGCCAGCAACTCCCGCGGCGGCTGGGCCGGTAGCACGTAGACCAGCACCACCACGAGGAAGAGCATGAAGACGACGGCCTGGATGACGTCGCTGAAGAGCGAGCTCCGCAGGCCGCCCTTGAGGCTGTAGAACAGCACCGCGGCCGTGAACAGCAGCGCCGAGGCGATGAAGGCGCCCGAGCCGCTGTCGCCGTAATAGCCGCCGACCACCGAGGTGTTGCTCCAGACCTCGTTGAAGAGCCGGATCAGGATGGCGAACGAGAAGGCGAGCGCGGCGCCGCGCCCGTATCTGTCGATCAGGAACGGGATCAGACCCGTCGCACCCTGGCGCGTCCGCATGCGGTGGATCACGAGGCCGGCCACCGGGATCGACAGCCAGTAGGTCGCATAAGCCAAGCCGCCGACGATGCCGTAAGTGGCGCCTAGGTTGGCGGCGTTGGTGACCGACTTGGCGAAGATCCAGCTGATGAAGATGCTCATCATCAGCATCCATCCCGAGGCCGGCCGGCCTTCGTCGTTGTGGCCGCGGAAGAAGCCGCCTTCGTTGCGCGATCGCGGCACGACGAGGTACATCACGAGCCCGAAGACGAGCAGAAAGCCCCAGAAGAACGGGCCTTGGAGTGGATTCATCTTGCGCTCCAGTGAGCCTTCGGAGACCGCAGCCCGGGGCCGGCGCGGTCGCCGCTTCGAGCGCACCGCCGCAACTCGAACCCTGCCCGGCGGTGCAGCCGAAGCAGTGGTCGGCGACCCGGACCGGTCCGCCCTCCCGCTGCGCGGCGCCGACCTCGGACAGGTGCAGGCGCGAGCGCCCATCGAGCCGGATCGGCAGCCCGAGTTGCTGGTTGAAGTCGCAGTCGTGGAGGTAGCCGCTGCCGGTCGACGCCGAGCAGGCTGCGGCAGATGACCTGGGGCAGGTGGTCGCCGCGGTGCGCTTCGCGCCGCAAGCTCATATAGCTGTTGAACTGGACCTTGGAGACCCGCATCGAGCCAAAGCGCTGGATCGGCATGTTGGCGAGCGTGAAGAGCTGCTTGAACACCACCCCGTGGCGCTCACCGAGCAGGCGCTTGTAATCGTGCTCGAGCGCGTTCAGACGCTGCAAGGCGCGGATGCTGGCTTCAAAGGTGCCCTTGCCGCGCCGGTGGTCGACGTTGTCTTCCAGATGGCAAGGCATCGAGGCCACGACCTCGACCTCGTGGGCGGCGATGGTGTCTGCCGACCTCTCTTCGGTCCGCTGCGGACCGGCGTTGACCCGGCCGTGCACGCAACTCTGGTTGCGGCGGCAGCCGAGGTTGACTTGCAGGGCTTCGACGGCAGCGCGCCGCAGCGCCGGAAAGTCGGTCCGCGTCAGGACGGGGAGGGTTGCGTGCATGAGGGTTCGCTCGTGGGACTGCGGGGTTGGACGAGCCGCGCCCCGATTCCTTACAGCCGTTTTCGAACGTTGTAAGAAGAGCGACGGTCCGAGCGTCTATGTCCCAGGGGCCAATCCCCCGGATGGTCGGGGCAAGCCGTCGGCGCCGGAGCGGGCCAACTGTGCACCGTACCATCCCATCCCGCGCTGGCGAGCGCGTTCGAGTCACGTGACAGGACATGGCAGTGGGCGAGCAGCAATCCGTTGACGAGAAGGGGCCACCGCCCGGGCGCCATCGAGCGGCCCTGCTCCAGCTTTTCGTGTCGCCGACCATCGTGCGGGGCGGGCTCAAGGTCGCGCTGGTGGTGGGCACGGTACTCAACATCCTCAACAACGGCGAGCAACTCTGGACGCGCCACGAGGTGGTGCTCTGGCGCGTGGCCATGAACTATCTGGTGCCGTATTGCGTGTCGACCTACAGCGCAGCGCGCATCGAACTGATGCGCATTCGGGGGGAGTGAATGGTGCAGAGTCCGGAATCATCGCGAACGTCGAAATCCGCAGATCGACCGGTCGTCGAGATCAGCGCCGAAGCGCTCGTGGCCTTGCGCGGCGACATGCTTCGTTTCGCCCGGCTGCAGCTGCGCAACGCCGAAATGGCCGAAGACCTGGTCCAGGAAGCGATCGAGGCGGCGCTGCGGCAGTCGTCTACGTTCGCCGGCCAGTCGAGCCTGAAGACCTGGGTGTTCGCGATCCTGCGCAACCGGATCATCGACCACCTGCGCAGCGCCCGGCGCAGCGTGCCGATCTCCAGCCTGGTCGAGGACGGCGACGACTGGCAAGAGCGCATGGATGCCTTGTTCAACGAGGCCGGCGGCTGGCGCGAAGGCGCGCGGCCGGTGAGCTGGCCCGGCCCCGAGGAATCGATGCAGACACGGCAATTCTGGAAGGTCTTCGAGGCCTGCCTGGACCACCTTCCGCCCCATACCGGGCGCGTCTTCATGATGCGCGAGTTCCTCGGGCTGGAGACGAGCGAGATCTGCAGCCAGCAAGGCATCTCGAGCGGCAATTGCCATGTCCTCCTGCACCGCGCCCGATTGCGATTGCGCGACTGCATGGCTACGGGCTGGGGAATTTCGGAGGCACGCAAATGCTGAACTGCAAGGACGCCACCGAGCTCTGCTCGCAGGAGTTGGAGCGCCCCTTGGGCATCGGCGAGCAACTCGGGTTGCACGTCCATCTGATGATGTGCTCGGGCTGCACGAATTTTCGCAAGCAGTCGAAGATGCTGCGCGAAGTCATGGGGCGTTACGCCGATGGCCGCGCCCCGTCCCCGGAAGAGGACGAACGGAAGGAATGAGTCCCCAGCGTGTCCGCGCGTCCCGGCGCCGGCGGATCCAGTACCAGGCAAGTCCCGCCGACAGGAACGCGAGGCCGACCGCAACGAGGACCCGGGGCGGCATATCCGGCAGGCCATGGCCGAGCACCGCGGTCAGCGCGGTCATCGAAACGATGCCGATGGCGGTCGTCCAGCGGAAAGGCCGCCAACCGATGCCCGCCAGCGCAGCGCCGTCATTCACGAGATTGAAGGCGATCACCGGCAGCAGCGGCGCCATGGCGCCGCGCCAATCCGAATGCCGAGACCGCGCCCAGCATCGGGCCGGTCCATGTCGGCAGGGCCCCGAGCGCGGCGCCCGACACTAGCGCGGCAGGATCGCCAGCATCGGCTGCGACTCGTCGAGCAGGCCGCCGAACGAGCCGCCGACGACGATCGTCGTCGGCGACACGGCGACCGTGTAGACCGCACCGTCGAGGTTGTACTGCAGCGATGTCGGCTGGCCGCTGAGCGCGCTCAGCGTCACCAGCCCGGGCAGGGGTGGATAGCCGGCGTCGGGATTCATCTGCCCGAGGTAGACATCGTCACCCATCGCGGCGACGGTGATGCCGCCCCGGATGGCGGGCCAGGGCAGCGCCGCGCCGGTCGATGCGTCGAGGGCGGCGACGCCGTTGACCGGTGTGCCGCCGGCCAGATTGAAGGGGCCCGCGACGTAGATCGTGCCGCCGGAGGCCGCGACGGACGTCGGCCGCGGCATGAGGCCGTTCAGCGTCAGCTCGGGGTCCCACGGCAGCAGCGCCCCGCTGGCGGCATCGAAGGCGGCCGCGCCGCTGCGCGTGCGGCCGGCCAGCGACGTGATGGGACCGACGATGTAGATCGCCGACCCGGCATGCACCATCGCCGCGATGGTGCCGGCCTGCGACGCGTCGGGAGCCCAGGGCGTGACGTGGCCGGTGGCCGCGTCGATCGCGGCGAGCTGGGCCCGCGCCTGGCCGTCGACCGCACTCACGCCGCTGACGTAGAGCGTGGTGTCGGTCGCCGCCATCGCCCCGACGCGGCCGCTGATGAGCGGATTCCAGCCGCCGAGCGCCGCCCCCGTCGTCGGATCCAGCGCCGCCAGGCCGCTGCGCGCGGTGCCGCCGATGGTGTCGAAATCACCGGCCACGTAGACGCGCGAGCCGGCCACGGCAAGCGCCGTCGGCACGAAGGATTCACCCGGTGAACTCGAGTTCGAGGCCGCCGGGTTCCAGGCCGTCGGCTGTCCGGTGGTGATGTCCAGCGCGGCGAGGCCGGCGCGATCGACGCCGCCGAGCATGCCGAAGCTGCCGCCGAGCCAGATGCCCGACCCCGCGGCGGCGAGCCACTGGACGCTGCCCTGGGACCCGCTGACCCAGGGCCGCAAGGCGCCCGACGCGGCATCGAGCGCGGCCAGCGACTGCGCCGACGCCGCGCCCGCCGCAGCCAAGACGCCACTGACGTAGACCGTGCTCGCGGTCGCAGTCATCGCGTTCACATAGCCGGGCAAGCCGTAGACGCGCGCAGCCAATGCCGGACTCCACGGCAGCAGCGATGCGTCGCCCAGGCTCACCGCCGCCAGGCCCGGCCGCGCCTGGCCCTCGACCGAGTCGTAGGTGCCGCCGAGATAGACGGTGGAGCCGACGATGGCCATGGCGCGCAGTTCGGTGAGTCCCGAGGCCGAACGCAGCACCGGATTCCAGGCCACGGCAGTCGCCGTCGTCGGGTCCAGCGCCGCGGCGTCGACGCGGGCGGCGCCGCCGATCGACGAGAAGGCGCCGGCCAGGTACAGCCGGCCGTTGGCGAACTGCAGCTGGTAGATGGCGGCGCCGTTGTTCGGCTGCGCGTCCCAGCCGGCGATCACGGTGCCGGTCGCGGTGTCGACCGCGGCCAGTCCGTAGCGGGTCAGGTTGCCGATCTGCGAGTAGCTGCCGGCAACGTACAGGATGCCCGCGTCGAGGGCCAGCGCCTGCGCGCCGCTGTTGCTCGTCAAGCGCCAGATCCGCGTCGCGTTGCCCGCCGGGTCGAGCGCGTACAGGCTGCCTTGGCCGATGACGTGGGTGGCGACGTACAGCTTCGAGCCGTCGAACGCGAGGGCGCTGACCGGATCGGTGAAGCCGGGCGTGAAGCGGTCGTCGAGCGAGCCGTCGGCGCGGACATGGGCCAGATTGCGCTGCGCGGTCGTGCCGATCGAGATGAAGCTGCCGCCGAGGTACCAGCCGCCGGCACCGTCACTCGCCGCCGCGATGACGCTGCCCTGCACGAGCGCCGTCACCGTCGGCTGCCCGCTGGCGGGGTCGACGGCGACGAAACTGCCGGTGCGCGCTCCGATATGGCTGAAGCCACCGCCGATATACACCGTCGAGCCGTCGGCCGACAGCGCCGTCACGGTGACGCTGCCGTCCGGCACCCAATTCACGACCCCCGTGCAATTGACGACGATCGATTGCACGTCGCCCGTTGCGACGATGCCCGTGGCCCGATCGACGGCGCAGCGCCGGCCCGCGGGCGACTTCACGATCGACACCGCGTAGGCGGCACCGCTGGCCAGCTTGTTGCCGAAGGCGAAGCCGCCGTTGGCCTGCACGGCGATGGTTTCGGCGGCATTCGCCACCTGCACCGACTGACCGGCCTGCAGCCCGATGACCTGGCCACCGATCGCGTAGCTCGGCGACGGTGCCGGGGGTGGGGCCGGGTTCGACGCCGCCGAACCGCCACCGCCGCCGCAAGCGCCGACGAGTCCGGCCAGCGCGACCGACAGGCCGACCGCCTTCCAGCGCCCGATGGTTGCGGACATCTCCATCCCCCTTGGTCCCGCGTCGCGCGCGGGTTGCCGTCATCGCCCGTGCATCATTGCCGTCAGGCCGGTGCCGGCGATCTTCTCACGGCAACGCCGCACGGCGGGCGTCACACTGCTTTCGAATTGCAAGTGCGGGCTCCGTCCGTCGTGCGCGCCGCCGATGCGCCGGCCGTCCGAGACGGTGCGGGAATGAATGGACAAACAATGACGCCCGGCGCGTTGCCGCGCCGGGCGTCGTTCAATGCATCAGTTCATCAGTTCGTGCCGCCCGGCGGGCAGGGCTTGGCGAAGCCGCCGAAAGTGCCGTTGCTCGAATACTTGTTGCCGGCAGCCTGGAACGCGACGTTGCCCATGAACCAGTCGAAGAAGGCCAGTTCCTGCAGCTTGTACGTGATGCCGTTGGGCATCATCACGCCGGGCATGTTGTTGCCCGACAGCGGATCGCCGACTTCGAGGTTGTTCTGGCCCGCATCGGTCCCGGTCCCGGTGGTCAGGCAGCCGCCGACCTGGCCGATGTTGCCCCATTGCGGCGTCAGGTTCATGCCGCTCGGGTCGTTGACCCATTCGAGGATTTCGTGCGCCATCGTCACGCCGTCGCTCAGGCCCGTGAAGACACCATTCTTGCCGGCGTTCTGGAAGTAGTTCGAAATGCCATAGGACTGGCCGAAATTGGTCGGCGTCGGCGTGCTCGTCACCGTGCTGTGATAGCCCAGGATGCAGCAATTGTTCGACAGCGTTCCCGGCGGGCCTTCGGACATCACGGTGCCGTAGGTGACGAAGAACGGCAGTTGCGCGGCGTTCAGGTTCAGGTTCGCGATGATCGTGTTGAGCTGCGCGTCCATGAAGTTGATGTCGACGACGGCCAGCCGCGGCGGGTTGACGTCGCTGGCCAGGTGCGTCGAGCAGGTGCCGGCCGCGCTCAGCGAGTAGGTCGCCCCCGAGCCCGCCGTGTTGTTCGCCATCGAGATCGTCTGCACCGGCATCACGGTCACCGGCGACAGCGCGAGGTGGTAGGCCGGCTTGACCGAGACCAGCGGCCCGCCGATCGAGGTGCGCCAGAACTGCGCGCGCTGGAAGGCATCGGGGAACGTGACGTTGCCGATGTTCTCGCCGTTGATCGTGTAGTTCGGCACCGGATTGAGCAGCGGCGAACCCAGCACCTGCTTCATCGCCGTATCGGTGGCCGACGGCGTCGGGCCGAGGCAGCCCGGGTCGGGCTGTGTGGGGTCGAAGGTGCGCACGGTGCCGGTGAAGGCGATGCGGATCGGGATCAGCACGATCTCGACGGCGGTCGTGCGTGCACCGTTGGCGCGCGGGTCGGCGCCGACGATCGAGCCGGTGTAGGTCTGGCCGTCGCGCGGCGAGACGACGCTGTAATTGAAGGTCTTGAGCGTCGGCGCGACGATGCTGCTCGACGTCCGCATCGACGGCGACAGCCGCACGCCGCCGTTCAGATTGGCCGCCTGCATGGCCTTGACGACCGGTCCCGGCGCGGTGACGCTGAGCTGGCTGGGGTCGATCATCGGCTCTTCCTGTGACCAGGCCGAGCTCATCGCGATCAACAATGAACCCGCGGCACAGACCGTCGAGAGGGTGGATTTCATGCGCTGACTCCTCGTGGATCGATTAAAGGACGGCGGCCGCGCGCCGACGGCGACCGGCTGCGTAGAGACCGGCCAGGCTGAGACCGACCAGCGCGCCCGTGGCGGGTTCGGGAACGGCCGCGCCCGCATCCTCGAGCAGCAGCGTGTTGACGGCGAAATCGTTGACGTCGCAGCCGCTGTTCGCCGAGCCACCGCAGCTCAGCAGACTGAATTGCATGCTCGTGATGCCGGCCAAGCTGTCCTTGCCGCCCAGGAAGACGGCGTCGCCGGCGGCATTGCTGTTCACGATCTGCGTCGCGGCGAGGACGCTGCCGGTGAAGATCTGCACCTCGGCGGTGAAATCACCGAAGGTGTCGGGCTGCAGGTACAGACCCGCGCCCAGAACGCCGCTGAAATTCAGCGTCAGCGCGCCCGTACCAACGCCGTTGTTGGCCCAGATGACCGCATCGCCGACGTTGAAACCCGTGCCAGCGGTCCAGCTGCAATTCACACCGTTCGTGACGATCGTCAGGCAACCCGCGCCGCCGGCGAGACTGCCGGTGACGGTCTTGCCGAGCGCCGAGGTGGCGCTGAAAGCCGGACCGACATTGTCGCCATCGTTGCCCAACTGCGACCAGGCGACCGAGTCGTTGGCATTGAGCTGGGAGGGATCGGCGATGCCGACCGGGGCCGCATGCAGGCCTCCCGCCACGATCAACGACGTCAACCCCAACAATTTGGCTATCAGTTTCATGCGAGCCCCTCATTTGGCTTCGAATCGGACGCTGCAACCGACGCCATGCCCCTTGCACGACGCCCTGCCTGGAATTCGCGGCAGGGCACGCCGGGAGCACATCGACCGAACCGGAACCTGGTTCGTCCGCTACCCTCCACCCCGACCTCGCCCGTCCTAAAGGATTCTCATTCCGAGACTTGAGAATAGTTTCAGACAAGAATTGGTCAACCCCCCCACCTCGGTGGCTGTCGGCTCGCTGCGCTATGGGACCGTGCGCCCGAGATCGGGTAAGCACGGAGGCTTGCTGATTCCAGCGTCCAGGGGGCGATGCCCGCTACGATGACCGGCATGAGCATCGATGCCGCCGCGATAGCCGCCGCCGCCGACGTCATCGCGGATGCCGATGCGCTGCTGATCGGCGCCGGCGCCGGCATGGGGGTCGACAGCGGGCTGCCGGATTTCCGCGGTCCCGAAGGCTTCTGGCGCGCCTATCCGGCGCTCGGCCGGCGCGGCCTGCAGTTCCACGAGGTCGCGCATCCCGGGACCTTCGAAACCGACCCGGCGCTGGCCTGGGGCTTCTATGGCCACCGGCTGGCGATGTATCGGTCCACCCGGCCGCATGCCGGTTTCGACATCCTGCGGCGGTGGGGCGAGAGCCGGCTCCTGGGCTATGGCGTCTTCACCTCGAACGTCGACGGCCAGTTCCAGCGCGCCGGCCTCGACGAGGCCCGCATGGCCGAATGCCACGGCTCGATCCACCACCCGCAATGCTCGCGGCCGTGCAGCGATGCGACCTGGCCGGCCGACGCCTTCACACCCGTGATCGACGAAGCGCGCTGCGCCTTGATCGGCGAGCCGCCGACCTGCCCGCGCTGCGGCGCCATCGCGCGCCCGAACATCCTCCTGTTCGGCGACGCGGATTGGGTCGGTGGGCGCTACGGGCATCAGCAGGCGCGATTGCGCCGCTGGCTCGACGACGCCGGCCGGCTCGTCGTCGTCGAACTCGGCGCCGGAACGGCGATTCCGAGCGTCCGGCATTTCAGCCACGAGGCACTCATCGAACGCGGTGCAGTGCTCGTGCGCATCAACCCGCGCGAGCCGCTCGTGCCGCTCGTGCCGCGAAGCCGGGATGTTTCCATCGCGGCTCCTGCACTGGCCACGCTGCGGGCCATCGACGCAGCCCTGTCGCCTTCCGGCGCGGCGAGCTGAAGAGCTCGGCCGGGAACGGCCGCTGCCATTGATGTCCGTCAAGGGAAGCCCGCGGCACCCCGGCGCATCATCGATCCACCGATCTGTTCCATTCCAAGAATGTCGGTGCGGGAGATCACCCGCTCTGGAGGACCAGCGTGGCCGAAACAAGAACAATGCCCGGCGCCGTTTCCGCCGCCGCAGGCGCCAGCACCGGCATGGTGCCGCCGGCATCCGCCGACCCCGCCCAGGCCGTCGCCAAGCCCAGCCGGCGCGGTTTCCTGCGCAAGGGCGGGATGTTGAGCCTGTCGTCGCTGGTCGCCACCGGCACCTTGATGGCGTCCACCGGCGACGCGCGCGCGGCCGTCGAATGGGCCGAGCAGTTCCAGAAGAACTACCGGCTGATGACGGCGGAGGAAAAGAACGAAGCGCGGCTGCGGCTCGAAAAGCGCTATGCCGCCGAATACGGCAAGCCGGTGTCGGTCGATACGACGGCCGCCCAGCCGGGCATGCTGATGGGCTATGCGCTGAACGTGCGCAAATGCATAGGCTGCCGGCGCTGCGTCAAGGCCTGCGTCGCCGAGAACAACCAGTCGCGCGGCGCGCGACCGGGCGAGCGCATCGAATGGATCCAGGTGCTGCGCATGGAACGCGGCGAATTCTCGAAAGAGAAGTTGGCCGACGGCTACCCCGAGGGGCTGGGGATCCAGGTCGGCGGCAACGCCTACACGCCGGCCGGCCAGGTGCTCGAAGGCCAGTACCACTACGAGCCCAAGGCGGTGCCCGAGAAGGACGCCACCTACATGCCGATCGCCTGCATGCAATGCGAGAAGCCGCCCTGCGTCAAGGTCTGCCCGGTGCGCACGACCTACCGCGAGGCCGACGGCCCGGTGGTCATCGACTACAACTGGTGCATCGGCTGCCGCATGTGCATGGGCGCCTGCCCGTACTGGGCGCGGCGCATCAACCTGACGACACCGGTGCTGCCGCGCGAGGAGATGAACCCGGTGACGCATTACCTCGGCAACCGCCCGCGCATGCGCGGCGTGGTCGAGAAATGCCATTGGTGCCTGCAGCGCACGCGCCATGGTCGCTACCCGGCCTGCGTCGAGGTCTGCCCCGTCGGCGCGCGCAAGTTCGGCAACCTGCTCGACCCCGACAGCGAGGTCAGCCTGGTGCTGGCGCGCAAGAACGTGTTCCGCCTCAAGGCCGAATTGAATACGTTCCCAAAATTCTTCTATTTCTACGATTGAGGGGTCAGCCGTGTTTGTGAAATTCGCTTCCGACTACACGCGCTACGTGCTCAAGGGCGGCACCCGGTTCTACGCCTGGATGGGCCTGCTCGCCGTGTTGATCGGGGCCATGATCTATGTCTACTACCTGCAGAACACCGAAGGCCTGATCGTCACCGGGCTCACGAGCCAGGTCCACGACGGCCTCTACCTGGCCAATCTGGTGTTCCTCGTCGGCGTCGCGGCCGGGGCGGTGACGATCGTCTTCCCCGCCTATGTCTACCACCACGAGGGCATGCACAAGGTCACCGTGCTGGGCGAGATGCTGGCGGTCTCGGCCGTCATCATGGTCACGATGTTCGTCTTCGCCCACATGGGCCGGCCCGAGCGGCTGTGGCACATGATCCCGGTCATCGGCATCTACAGCCTGTCGTCGATGCTCGGCTGGGACGTGCTGGTGCTGACCGGCTATCTGTGCCTGAACTTCTTCGTCGGCTTCTATTTCCTGTATTCGAAATACCGCGGCGTGGCGGTGAACAAGACGATCTTCATGCCGCTGGTCTATATCTCGATCGTCTGGGCGCTGTCGATCCACACCGTCACGGCCTTCCTGCTGGCGGTGAATCCGGCGCGTCCGATGTGGTTCCACAGCATGATGCCGATACGCTTCATCTCGACGGCGTTCGCGGCCGGCCCGGCGCTGATCATCATCGCGTTCCTGATCATCCGCAACAACACCAAGCTGTGGATCGAGGACAGCGTGATCTCGCTGCTGGCGACCATCGTCACCTGGTGCCTGGGCATCGCGCTGTTCCTGACGCTGTCGGAAATCGTCGTCGAGCTCTACGCCCGCACCGAACACGCCAACGGCCTGTACTACCTGATGTTCGGTCTGCACGGCTTGACGGCGCTGGTGCCGTGGTTCTGGAGTTCGGTGGTGCTGATGGTGCTGTCCTTCGGGCTGCTGCTGATGCCGTCCTTTCGCAACGACATGGCGCGCCTGCCCTTCGTCTGCGTGATGGCCTTCGTCGGCATCTGGATCGAAAAGGGCATGGGCCTGATCGTTCCTGGTTTCATTCCGTCGCCGATCGGCGAAGTCACCGAATACCACCCGACCTTCGTCGAAATCCTGATGACGCTGGGCATCTGGGCCTTCGGCTTCTTCATCCTCACGATCCTGCTCAAGGGCGCGATCGGCGTGCTGCTGGGCGAGATCCGCTGCGGTGCCGACGCAACATCCCGTGCGGCCGGCGCGGCGGCGGCGACGGCCGTTTGAGGTGACGATCATGAGCATGAGCCAAGCATGGCGGACGCTGGTCCTGGCCTGGGGTTGCGGCCTCGCGCTGGGCGCGCTGGCGCAGGCCGCGGACAAGCCCGAGGTCGTCTGTTTCGAGAGCCGCAAGGGCGCGTCGGAGATCACGCAGCACGAGATCAAGCCGGGGCTCGCGAACGTCAAATGCTCGCCGACGACCGGCGCGGCGCTGTGGTACGGCGACCCCTTCGAGGGCACGGTGCCGATGGGCAAGATGCCGCAGATGGACAAGATCGCCGAGGGCCGGGCCTGGGTCAAGCCGCGCACGGCGCAGCTCAAGCTGTATGCCCAGTGCGGCGTGGCCTGCCACAACGGCATCATCCCCAAGGCGCTGCCGACGAGCAAGCACCCGACGCCGATCCCGACCATGGAGGCGATGGTCCCCGACGTCAAGGATCTGCAGCATGGCCGCGGCCGCATCTGGTGCCTGGACTGCCACGATGCCAAGAAGCGCAATATGTTCACCGACAATTTCGGCGACACCATCAGCATGGATCAGCCGCAATTGCTGTGCGGCAAATGCCATGGCGACAAGTTGCGCGACTGGCGCGACGGCATCCACGGCAAGCGCATCGGCGAATTCGCCAGCACCGGCAAGAAGCGCTGGTTCACCTGCCCCGAATGCCACAACCCGCACAATGTGCAGGACGGCGCCCGCAACAAGGGTTTCATCCAGATCGAACCCGAATCGCCGCCGCAATTGCCGCATGGCATGGCAAATGCGAAATACGAATTGAAGCCACCGATCGCCCATTGAGCCATACCGACGAAACCGATCCGGCGCCGCCGCAGCGGGGCGACCCGAGCTGGGTGGCTCCGGCGCTGACGCGCGAAGAGCAGACCCGCCATGTCGGCAAGACGCCGATCTTCTTCGGCCCGCCGCTGGCGCTGCTGACGCGCGAGCAGAAGAACACGCTGGAAATCAGCGGCAAGCTCAACCGCACGGCCGAGCGCTACCTGGAACTGATGCGCGAGCATGGCCTCGCCCTCAGCGAGGCGGAACGGCAATGCATCGCCCATATCTGCCAGATCGGCTTCATGTCGCCGCTGGAGATCCGTGAGTTGCCGCTCGAGGTCAGCCTGACGCGCTTCGAAGCGCCGGGCCTGGACAAGGCGGCATTGCAGGCCAAGCTCGAGGCGGCGACGCTGGTCGACCTCGTCGCCGTCGTCGAGTCGCTGGGCTTTTGAATAGGGATTCGACGACGGACACTGCGCAGCGAAAGCCGAAGCCGCGCGGCGCCGCCGGCACATCGGACCGCCGAGAGTGCGATCCTGCACACCGCAGCCGCGGCGCGGCCACAACGGCGACCCGCGGCCCGGGACAATGAGTCAGGCCAACGCCGAACGTACGGTGATGTCGATTCCAGCCCCTGAGTCCGCGCTGCCCCCGATGTACACGGGGCGGTCGTCCTTTCTCCGTGCCAACCGCTTCCTCGCGGCGTCGATCCTGTGCGCATCGGCGCGCTGCGAAATCCATGCTTCCGAGGACATCTACGACGCGAACGGCGTCATGCTGTGGGCGCGCCAGCGGCCGGTCGTGCCGGCCTTGATGGCCAAGCTCGCCGATCGGGAGCTCCTCAAGCCGATCGAGCTGTGCGTGACGGCGCTCGACCCGGTCTCGACGCTGGCAATGACGGCCAGCCTGGAAGCCCTCGCCGAGCGCTCGCCCGACTTCGCCCTGCTGCTGGCTCTGCATCGCGACGCGTTCGTGACGATGCTGGGGGAGTTGGACTTCGACCCCCAGGAACTGCTGCTGCTGTCCGTGCTGCGCTTCGGCGAGCGCGACCACCTGACCCATTCGCTGGTCGTCGCCGCGGTCGCGGTCGTGGCCGGCCGCTGGATGGGATTGGCGCCCTTCGAGCAGCGCCGCTTGCTGCGCGCCGGACTGCTGCACGACGTGGGACTGCTCTACCTGAGCGGCGACACGGCCGGCGCCGAGGCCGAATGGGCGCGCCGGCGCCATCCGGAAATCGGCGCGCTGTGCATCCGCGAGCTGACCGGCTGCGAGCCGCCCATCGCCGAGCTCGTCGCGGGCTCGCACGAGCGCCTGAACGGGCGCGGCTTCCCGAAGGGCCTGCGCGGGCCCGCGCTCCCCCCGGCCGTGCAGGCGCTGGGCTTTGCCGAGGCCATCGCGGATCACATCAGCCGCGTCGGCATGGGCGCGCAGCGCGCCGCCGTCTGCAGCCGCCTGGTGCCGGGCGAATTCGCGAGCGCGCTGGTCAGCGGCGCCATGGCGCTCGCGCGCGACGCCGCCATCGGTCCCGACTGCCAGGTCCCGTTGCGCCGCAGCGCCGATGTCGGGCGCGCGCTGCGTCAGCTCCATGCGGTGTTGTCGCGGGTCCTGGTCCTGCTGTCGATGCCTTTCGGCGAAAACGACGCCGTGCACGAGGCCGCCGCGATCTGGCTCGCCGACGTCGACCCGCTGCTGCGGTCGCTGCGGTATGCCGGGGTCGAGGATGCGCTGGCGCAGGGGCAGGAACTCCTGCCGGCGAACGCGCTCGAGCACGGCGAACTCGCCGCCCTGGACGAAGAGGTCGCATTCCGCCTGCACGGCCTGCGCGACGCGATCGAATTCCGCCGCAGCCGCGATCCGCAGCTAGCCGGCAGCCCGCTCGTCGACGGCACGTTGCGGCTGCTGGAATCGGCTGGCGCAACGGCCGTCGCTGCGGCACGAACCTGAAACCGGAGTCAAGCCATCATGCCCATCATGCCCTGGTCCGACATGCTCTCGGTCGGCGTCGCGTCGATCGACGAGCAACACCAGATCCTCGTCGGCATCCTCAACGAGCTCGCCGACTCGCTGCAGGCCGGCATCGACGACTGGGACGAGTCCGTCGCGTTGACGAAGCTGGTGGACTACACCGAGAGCCACTTCGCCTTCGAGGAGGGACTGATGCGCCGCGTCGGCTACCCCGGCGTCGATGCGCACGAGCAGGAGCATCGGCTGCTGTTCCAGCAGGTGGCCGAGCTGATGACGCGCAGCACCGCCGGCGAACGAGTCGGCACGCAGGCACTGCTGGTCTTCCTGCGCGACTGGTTGACGACGCACATCATGGGCACCGATCGCGCGCTGGGCCTGAGCCTGAACCGCATGGGCATGCGCTGAGCGGCGGCCGGCGGCGGCGCCTCCGAGCGGCCCATGCAACGACGGCAAGGGCCGGCCTATTTCTTGAACCGGCCCAGCAGCACGACGTCGCCGGTGCACATCCAGCGGCCGTCGATCTTTTCCCAGGTGAACAGGATGCGCACCGGAGACGGCGGATAGTCCTTCTGCTTCTCCGGTTTCACGTCGGCGTAGAAATTGGTCCAGTCCCAGCCCATGTCGCCGTGGACATAGGTGTGCACCGATTCGATGCGCACGCGCGTCACATCGGCCACGTAGGTCTTGTAGATCTCGAGGAAGCGGGCCCTGCCGATGATGAATTCGTCCGCATCGCCTTCGCTGGCGGTGAACGCCGTCGGCGCATAGAAGCCCTTGACCAGGCCCTCGTAGTCGCCGGCGGCCCAGGCCTTTTCCTTGAGGTCGTATTGCGCGCGGATCGCCTGCTTGAACGCCGCGAAGGCGGCCGCGTCGCGCGGCTGCGCCACCGCACCCTGCTCGGCCGCCGGCGCCGGCGCCGGCAGGAAACCGATCGCCGCCGCGGCGACGAAGACGAAGTTCAAGAGCCGTTTCATCAGCTGACCTCCAGGATCTGGTGCGCCGCACGCTGGCCCTCGTCGGCCGCCGCTTCCCACATCTGCGCCCCCGTCAATTCGGCGTGCGCGAAAGCCATGCGGTTGAAGCGCTGACGGATCACGTCCTTGGGAGCAGGCTGGCCGTCACGGCCGAAGAAGAAGCCGGGCGGATCGACGACATAGGCGTGGCCCCAGCGGTTCGTCGTGATGCCCGCGATGTCGCGCGCCGCGTCGAATCCGGCGGATGCGAACATCTTCGTGAATTGGGCGCGCACCGCGCCTTCGATGTCGGCATAACTCATGCCGAACAGTTGCATCCGCGCGGCCGTGCATTGCTGCGGGAACGGCAGCCCGGGCAGGCAGAACGGGTTGTATTGCGTCAGCACGACCGGCTTGCCGGGATCCAGCGGCATCGACTCCCGGCCGTCCAGGAAGACGTTGCGGCGCAGGCTGGTCCACCAGCCGAAGCCCTCGAACCAGCGCGCCGAGCTGATGCCGAGCTTGTCGAGGAAGCGCCAGTTGCGCAGCGCCACGTTGACCGTGAGCATCGGCGCATGATGGAAGGTGTCCATCGCCGTGCGGTAATGCGCCGGGATGTCGCGGCAGATGTGACGGTTCACATGCTGCTGTCCGGCAACGATGACCGCCTTGCCGGTCACCTTGTGCAGCTGGCCGTCGCGCTCGTAATAGACGGTGACCTTCTTCGCGGTGGCCGGGTCGCCCTGGTGCTTGACGGCCACGACGGTGCAGGACAGGCGGATCTTCACGCGGTTGGCCGGCTGGTCCAGCGCCGCCATGTGCATGTCGTCGAGCAGCAGCTCGGTCAGCCGCCTGCCCTTGAACACGCCGGGCACCATCTTCTGCACGAGGCGTCGCGCGATGCTCGCATTGCCGCCGGGCAGCGTCACCAGGTAGACCTGGTCGGCCGGATCGGCCAGCCCCTTGGCGGTGTCGCGTCCCTGGGCGAGCACGCCTGGCTGGATGAAATTGAAGGCCGAATAGGCCGAGATGATGTCCGCGCCCAGACCGCAACCCATCGCCGCGGCGACCGGGTTGATGTATTTCTCGAACGACGGGCTGCGCACGCCGACGACGTCGCGCAGGTATTGCGAATAGGTCATCGAGTCCAGCCAGCGCTCCCAGTCGGGCCGCGGGTTGGGCGTGCGGTAGAGGTCGGCCTTGAGGAAGTCGATGCGCTCCTTGTCGTCGTAGGGAGCGCCCGCGAGGCCGTCGCGCCACATATTGTTGACGAAGCCCTTGGACTCGAAGTAATAGCCGATGTCGGCCTGCTCCCAGCCGATGTGCATCGGCGTCCACATGTCACGCGGCACCAGCAAGTCCTTGGTCTGCAGGTTCTTCGGCTCCTGGAACTCGAATTCGCGCGGGAAATCGAGCTGGTCGTAGAACTCCGAATAGAAGTTGTAGGCCTTGGCCCGGTTCAGCGGAAACACCATCCCGGTCGATCCCTGCGGCGCCCACAGATGCGTGCCGTCGACCTCGAACTCGTTCTGCTTGGCCTCGCCACCGAAGACCGGGTGCTGGTCGAGCATCAGCACCGTGCTGCGGGGACGGCGCCTCGTGTAGGTGTAGGCGGCCGACAGGCCGGCGATGCCGCAGCCCACGACCAGCAGGTCCGGCGACTCGCCGCTGTCCTGCGCCGTGTCCAGGTAGGCGTCGAGCTGGTGATTGCGCACGTTGCCATGCGCGGCGTTGACGACGGCGTGCGTATTGCCGTTCGAGCGGCCGTAGTCGCCGATGCCGCCGGGACCCGTCCAATCGGGCGTCAGGCCGGTCATCGTCGCACCCGGCGTCTGCGCCCGCGCGCTGCGCATGCCGGCCGGCGCCACCGCGCCCATCAGCGTCGCACCGGCGCCGATCAGCGTCGAGCCGACGAAGTCGCGGCGCGAGATCGGCACCTTCATGCCGAGTTTCTCGGCCTCGCGTTCGGACAGCGGGTGCACGCCATCGGGTTTGGGAACGGGCGGAAAGGATGACTCATCCATGGCAGCGGGTATTCGAATCCAGGACGCCGCGAGCTTAGGGAACCGGATCGCGGCCCGCTATCCGAAATCGGTATGCCGTCGACGAACCGACCCGGCCGGTTGCGCAGGAGCCGACGCCGCATCGCGCCGCGCTGGGGTAATCCAGCGTGGCAGCTCCGGCATGGCTCGTGCATGCTTGCCCGGCGCTTCGCCTACCCTTTGCCATTCGCATGCCGACTGCCACGTCCACCTGCCGTCGATCGTTCGCTGCCGGTCTCGATACCGCGATCCCCGGCTGGGAACTCCAAGCCGTGCAGACCACCGCAGGCCGCCTGGGTGGCGCATCGCGCGATCTGCACATCGACGGCATCCAGATCCTGCACGAGACGTTCGACAACGTCTCGACGCACCAATTCGGGCATGCGCCGCGCCATGCCTACATCTTCGGCGTGCCGTGGCGCATGCCGCAGCCCGGCCGCGTCAACGGTCGCGAGTGGCACGGCCTGGCCGCCTGGGACGGGCGGCGCGAGTTCGACAGCATCGTGCCGCCGATGGACCTCTTTTCGGTCTGCGTCGATCGGGCGCTGCTGGCCGATTACCTGCGCGTGACCGAACATGTCGACCTCGAACATTGGCTTTCCAGGGGCTGCGCCGTGCACAACGACGCCGCGCTCACCGAGCAGGTGAGCGGCCGCATCGCCTCGCTGTTCGATCCCTACTTCACGGCCGACGCGGGCGCGGCGAAATCGCCCGGGCAGCAGCAGCTGTGGACCGACGCGCTGCTCGAAGTGCTGGGCCCGGTCGTCGCCGATCACCTCGGTGCGCGCCGACACCCGGTCTACGACCCGCCTCAATTGCACCTCGTGCGGCGGGCGCGCGAATTCGTCTCGGCCCGCGCCGGTGAGCCCTTGCAGATCCACGACCTCTGCGAGGCGACGGGCGCCTGCCGGCGCTCGCTGCAGAACAGTTTCAAGGCCGTACTCGGCACGACGCCGTTGCACTACCTGCGCTCGATGCGGCTGGCCGGCGTGCGGCGCCAGCTCCTCGACGGCCGCTCGAACCGAACCGTCACGGAGGTCGCCGAGGACTGGGGCTTCTGGCACCTGGGCCGCTTCGGGCAGGATTACCGGCGCGCCTTCGGCGAACGGCCTTCCGAGACGCTGCGCCGCAGCGGCGCCTAGGCTCCTTCAGCGCGGCGGCGCCGCCGCCCCGGCCACGATGCGCCGCCGCACCATCGCGATGTTCGAGCGCAGCGCGTAGACCTCGTCGGCATAGCTCAGCGGCAGTTCGATCGCGGCGACGCGCTCGTCGATGGCGTCGAGTTCGCGCGCGAGTTCATCGGCCGGGCGGCGGCCGGCCGCGTCCTCGATCGCGCGCAGCCGGCCGTACCAGCGGTAGACGCGCGAGCGCAGCCGCAGCTCGATCAGCGGCGGCAGCAGACGCGACAGCGGCCACAGCGCGGCGATCAGCGGCAGCAGCACGATCCACATGCGGTCGGCGAAATTCGCCAGCCAGAACGGCAGGTAGCGCTGCAGCCAGGGCGCGCCGTTGCGGTAATAGCGCTCGGCCTCGGGCGCGATCGGGAAGATCGGCGCGTCCATGTTCGGGAATTCGCCGGCGCGCGCGAACCAGCCGGGCTGGCCGTGGATGCGCGCCGCCGTCTGAATGAGCAATTGCTTGAGCGCCGGGTGGAGATCGTTGCGCACGACCAGCGAGGCCGTCGCCGCGACGACGCGCATGTCCTGCGGTGGCCGGTCGGCGGCCGGGTCGGCGAGGCCGCGCGGCAGGCGCAGCGCGTGCAGGAAGGCGAAACGCCGCGCATAGGCGTCGGCGTGGATGAAGTCGTAGAGCTCGACGCCGGGCGTGTGCAGCAGGTACTGCACGAAGGGCGCGTCGGCGGCCGAGACGAAGGCCAGCGCGTCCTCGCGCCCCTGGACGAAGTCGACGACGCCATTGACCGAGGCGACATCGCCGCTGTGCAGCGACGTCGCCGGCAGCGCCTCGACCTCGGCGATGCGGCGGAAGATCGGCCCCGATCCGCCGCCCGCCGGCCCGGTGTTGATGCGCCAGCCGGCCAGCCCCGCCAGCGCGCGCGGCAGCACGGCGTCGGGCAGGCGCTGCACCGAATCGTCGCGGTAGAACAGCCACAGCGGCTCGTAGGCGACGGCGCCGAGCGAGACCAGCAGCGGGTCGGGCTCGTCGCCGGCCTCGGGGTCGACGCCGCCCTGCACGAAGGCGGCCTCGACGCCCGAGGCGGCGTCGCGCAGCAGCGCCAGGTTCTCGGCCGAACCCTGCGTCGCGCGCAGCACCAGCGTCACGCCCTGGGCCTTGAGCAGCGGCGCGTAGCGGCGCGCGAACTCGGCATAGGCGCCCTGGTCGGGCCCGGTGGCGATGACGATGCGCTTGACCGGCGTCGGGTCGAGCCAGCGGTAGGCGAACACGACCGCGGCGATGCAGACCAGCAGCAGCAGCCCCGTCGCCAGCGGCCCCGGCTCGGGCAGGTAGCGCCGCCGCGGCCGTGCGCTCTCTTGTGTCACTTCAGACGCGCTGGACGACGACGCTGCCCACCGAGTAGCCGGCGCCGAAGGAGCAGATCACGCCGAGGTCGCCCGCGGCGAGGTCGGCATGGTGCTCGTGGAAGGCGATGATCGAACCCGCCGATGCGGTGTTGGCGTATTCGCTGAGGATGATCGGCGCGAGGTCGTCGCCGACCTCGCCGCCGACGAGGCGCTTGATGATCAGCTGGTTCATGCCCAGGTTGGCCTGGTGCAGCCAGTAGC
>JAGWTU010000020.1 GCA_028868825.1 Burkholderiales bacterium
CGCGGCAGCCGCATCGCGTTCAGCAACCACCGCAACGAACTCTGGCTCGGCGACACCGCCGACGCGTCGCTGCGCCGGCTCGATCGCAGCGACTGCGCGCGCATCACCGACCTCGCCTGGTCGGCCTGCGGCGGCTGGCTGGCCTATGCCTTCGCGACCAGCCTGCGCCACACCGCGATCAAGCTCTGCGACACCGCCAGCGGCGCGAGCTGGTTCGCCACCACGCCGGCGTTCCGGGACTATGCGCCGGCGTTCGACCCCGAAGGCCGCTACCTGTACTTCCTGTCGCTGCGCACCTTCGATCCGGTCTACGACAGCGTGCAGTTCGAGCTCAGCTTTCCGCGCGCCGCGCGGCCGTACCTGGTGGCGCTGCGCGCCGGCCTCGCGGCGCCGTTCGAACCCGCGCCGCAGGGTGTCGCCGTCGACGGCCACCGCGGCGGCCCCGAGGCCGACGCTGCGCCCCGCGGCGGCGACGCGCCCGCGCCGCTGCAGGTCGACGTCGACGGCCTGGCGCAGCGCGTGGCGGCCTTCCCGGTGCCCGAGGGCCGCTACGGGCAGATCGCGGGACTCGCCGGCGCCAAGGTGGTCTGGACCCAGTTGCCGATCGCCGGCGCGCATGGGCGGGGCGGTCACAAGGAAAGCCCGGGCCGCGTCGAGCGCTACGACCTCGTCAGCGGCGAGCTGAAGACGCTGCCGCACCCGGCCGACCGCATCGAGCTCGCCGCCGACGCGCGCACGCTGCTGCTGCGCGCCGGCGCCGAGCTGCGCGTCGTCGACGCCACCCGCGCCGGCGACGACAAGCCGGCCGCCGCCGCCGACGACGCGCGGGCGTCGCGCCGCAACGGCCGCATCGACCTCGGCCGGCTGCGCGTGGCCGTCGATCCGCCGCAGGAATGGGCGCAGATGCTCGACGAGGTCTGGCGGCTGCAGCGCGACCAGTTCTGGGTCGCCGACATGTCGGGCGTCGACTGGGACGCGATGCGCGAGCGCTATGTCCGCCTGCTGCCGCGCGTGGCCACGCGCGGCGAGCTTTCGGACCTGATCTGGGAGCTGCAGGGCGAGCTCGGCACCTCGCACGCCTACGAGATGGGCGGCGACCACCGCAAGCCGCCGGCCGTCGCGCTCGGCCATCTTGCCGCCGAACTGCGGCCGGCGGCGGCCGGCGGCTGGGTCATCGAGGCTATCGTCCAGGGCGACACCTGGGACGCGGCGGCCGACTCACCGCTGAACGCCGTCGGCGTCGAGGCGCAGGTCGGCGAGCGCATCGTCGCCATCGGCGGGTTGCCGGTGGGCGCCGAGCGGCCGCCGCAGGCCCTGCTCGTGCAGCAGGCCGGCGCGAAGGTCGCGCTGACGCTGGCGCGCGACGACGGCAGCCGGCGCGAGGTGCTGATCACCGCGCTCGCCGACGAGGCGCCGGCGCGCTATCGCGCCTGGGTCGACGGCAACCGCGCCTGGGTCCACGCGGCCAGCGGCGGCCGCGTCGGCTACCTGCACCTGCCCGACATGATGAGCGCCGGCTTCGCCGAATTTCACCGCAGTTTCGCGGCCGAGGCCGACCGCGACGGCCTCGTCGTCGACCTGCGCTACAACCGCGGCGGCCATGTCTCGCAACTGCTGCTCGAGAAGGTCGCGCGGCGGCGCATCGGCTGGAGCGTCCAGCGCTGGGGCCAGCCCTCGCCCTACCCCGAGGAAGCGCCCGCGGGCGCCGTCGTCGCGCTCACCAACGAGCATGCCGGCAGCGACGGCGACATCTTCTCGCATTGCTTCAAGCTGATGGGCATCGGCACGCTCGTCGGGCAACGCACCTGGGGCGGCGTGATCGGCATCTGGCCGCGCCACAAACTCATCGACGGCACCGAGACGACGCAGCCCGAGTACTCGTTCTGGTTCCGGGACGTCGGCTGGGCGGTCGAGAACCATGGCACCGAGCCGCAGATCGTGGTCGCCAACGCGCCGCACGACGACGCCTTCAACGCGCCCGAGCGCGACCGTCAGCTCTCTGCCGCACTTGCCGAGGCACTCGCGGCGATCGAGCGCGCCGGCGTCGACCGACCCGATTTCGGGCCGCGGCCGCGGCTCGCGCCGCCGCCGCTGCCGCCGCGTTGAGGAGCCGTCAAAGGTCCCGCGTGCTGGAGCGGGCGAAGTAGAACCACTCGTGGCCCGGTTGCGCCGAGACATCGGGGAAGACGATGTAGCCGGCCGCGGGCGCGCGCAATTCGCTGCCGTCGGCGCGGCGCGCGATCAGCTCGCCCGCGGCCAGCGGGTCGAAGCTGGTCCAGGGGCGCGCGAAGGCGTCGGCCGCGTCGTGCCGGTCGGTGACCTCGACCAGCGACAGGCATTCGATCGCCGCCGGCGGCGGCGCCAGCGGCATCTCGGCCAGGCCGAGCAGTGCCAGCGTCTGATGGATCGCGCGGTAGGCGACCTCGGGGCCGGCCGGGTCCTCGTGCTGCCCGCATTCGAGCGTGATGCCATAGCCGCCGAGCGCGCGCATCGCCTCGGTCGTGCCGACGCCGTAGCTGGGGTCCTCGTGCACCGATCCCGGCGTCAGCGCCGCGGCGCGACGCCGCGCGACGCCGCGCGCGTAGACATCCATCCAGCCGTCGACGACGCGGTCGACACCGACATGCGCGGCCAGCGCGGCCTCGGCCGCCGCATGCGCGAACGGCTCCAGCGGGCCGCGGTTGTCGGCCGGGCCGCGCATCGCGAAGGCCCGGCCCGGGCTGCGGAAGCTGTGCAGGTCGAGCAGCACCTCGTGCTCGGCCAGCAGCGGCCACAGCGCGTTGGCGATGCGGTCCTCGTTGTCCTGCGGCGTGGCCGTCGGCTGCAGCCGGCGGTTGAGGTTGCGGTCGCCGAAGCGGCGGCCGCCGACATAGGCCAGCGGATTGCAGACCGGCACGAAGGTGACGCTGCCGCGCACGATGTCGATCTCGCCGCGGTCGATCGCGGCCAGCGCGCGCTCGATGCCGCGCGTGCCGGCGGTCTCGTTGCCGTGCACGGCGCCGGTGACGAGCAGCTTCGGCCCCGGTTGCAGGCCGACGCAGCGGTGCACGCGCAGATGGCGGGTCGAGGTCATGCCGCGCCCCCGGCCAACAGCCGGTAGGCCGTCGCGTAGCGCTCGTGGACGCCGGCGATGACCTCGTCGGGCAGGTCCAGCGCCGCCTGCTCGGCGCCGCCGGTGACGCCGGTCGACGCCAGCCAGTCGCGCAGCGGTTGCTTGTCGAAGGCCTCGATGCGGCCCTCGGCGAGCGCCGACGCGAGCCAGAAGCGCGATGAATCGGGCGTCAGCACCTCGTCCATCAGCGTCAGCCGGCCGGCCTCGTCGAGTCCGAACTCGAACTTCGTGTCGGCGATGACGATGCCGCGCGTCAGCGCGTAGGCGCTGGCGGCCTCGAAGAGGCGGACCGCCGTGTCGCGCACTTCGGCCGCGCGCGCGCTACCGAGCAGCGCCTCGAGCTGCGCATAGGAGATGTTCTCGTCGTGGTCGCCGACGGCGGCCTTCGTCGCCGGCGTGAAGATCGGCCGCGCCAGCGGCTGCGTCGAGGTCAGCCCGGCGGGCAGCGCGATGCCGCAGACGGTGCCGCTCTTGACGTATTCCTTCCAGCCCGAGCCGGCGACATAGCCGCGCACGACGGCCTCGCAGGGCAGCGGCTGCAGCCGCCGCACGAGCATCGAGCGGCCCTCGACCTGGGCGCGCTCGTCGGCGGCGACGACGCTCTCGGGCGCCGCGCCGCTGAGATGGTTCGGGACGATGCCCTCGAGCTGCTTGAACCAGAACAGCGCCATCTGCGTCAGCAGCCTTCCCTTGCCGGGCACCGGCTGCTTCATCACGACATCGAAGGCGCTGAGGCGGTCGCTGGCGACCATCAGCATGCGGTCGCTGCCGACGGCGTAGTTGTCGCGCACCTTGCCGCGCGCGATCAGCGGCAACGAGTGCAGGTTCGTCGACGCGACGGCGGGGCCGAGGTCGGCCGGTTTCGGCAGGGGCTGGTTCATGCGGGCTCTCGAGTTGAGCCCGCTATTTTGCCGCCCGCCAGTGGCCGACCATCAGCCGGTGCGGCGGCGTCGGCGCAGCAGCGGCAGCGTGATCGCCTGCGCCGACGAACTGGTGTTGGTGCCGAAGTCCCAGCCCGTGCCGCCAGGCACCAGGCTGGCGATCTCGTAGGTCTGGTTGCCGTCGTAGACGAAGGGGACCGAAGAAGGGCCGCCGCCATGGCCGACGACCCAGCCGAGCGAATGGACGCCGCGCGCCACCGCCGTCGACGCCCCCGGGGGCATCGGGATCACCGTCGGGCCGTTCGCCGACCACCGCACCAGGGAATCGCCGGCGTACATGCCGCTCGTGCCGGTGACGTGGAGCCCGTTCGAGCTGATGCCGAAGGGCAGCGTGCTGTTGTCCACCGGCAGCGGCGCGAGGCGGATGAGCTGCTGGCGCGCCGCGTCATAGACGAGCCGACGCTGAGCGCCGCATCCGGCGGGTCGATGCCCTGGCCGACGACGAGGCCGTGGCGGTCAGCGGCCCTAGATCGACGAGCAGGCCCGCAGCGAGGCAACGACCGAGATTCTTCATGCTTCCTCCGGCATTCGTGGCGCTGACGGGATTTGCAAATTCACAATAATTGACGTTGAAGAAACCTGTTGTCACCCTGATTCGGTGCCCGTCTACGCGGCACGATCAACCGAGATGTCAAGATATTTCAATATGAATCTTGCTGAACCGATGCCTGTGCATGGTGCGCGGTTGTATCCGCCATGGAAACATCAAAAATAAATGGGCAACAAAAAAACATATGCTCTGCGGCCGCCGGCCGACCCGGCGCAAAGGTCCCGGATGGGACGCCAGTACGCCTCCATCCGGATCCACGAGAACATCCAGGAGACCTCCGTTGAAGCTGAAGCCACTCGCGCGCAATCTCTTACTGATCGGTTTCGGTGGCCCCTTCGTGGCGACCGCGCAGACACCGCCGGCGCCACCGAGCAAGGTCGATCGCATCGAGATCACCGGCTCGCGCATCAAGCGCGTCAAGGACGAGGGCGCGTTGCCGCTGCAGGTGATCACGGCGCAGGACATCCGTCAGCAAGGGCTGGTCAGCGCCGATGACGTGCTGCGCGCGCTCTCGGTCAATTCCCTGAACGCCAACAATGCAGTCTCGAGCAACAGCGTGTTCGGCCAGGAGGCCGACCGCCTCGCCGGCGGCGGCTCGTACGCGAACCTGCGCGGTCTCGGGCCCACGGGGACGCTCGTGCTGCTCAACGGCCGGCGGCTGTCGAACCAGGGCATGTCGGGCGGCGCGGTCGACCTCAACGCGATCCCGATCGAGATGATCGAGCGCATCGAGGTGCTCAAGGACGGCGCCTCGGCGATCTACGGCACCGACGCGATCGGCGGCGTCATCAACTTCATCCTCAAGCGCGACTACGAGGGCCTGCAGGCGAGCGCGCAGTACAGCACACCGCTGCAAAGCGGCGGCGGCCAGCGCCGCAAGGCCAGCGTCTCGGCCGGCTGGGGCAAGCTCGACAGCCAGGGCTTCAACATCAGCGCCAACCTCGCGCGCAGCGTCGACGCGATCCTGCGCGGCGTCGATCGCCCCTGGGCCGCCGGCTACCAGCCCGACCGCGGGTTGGCGCCCGACACCAGCAGCTCGCCGTATTTCGCCAACATCCTCAACGCCGATGGCACGGCGCTGCCGAAAGCCGGCACGACGATAGGCGCGAGCGACCCCTCGAAGTACACGGTGATCAATGCGATGGCGCTGCGCGGCGGCTGCGATGCGGTGCCCTTCGGCGTCAGCCAGCTTGCCAATCCCAGCCTGCTCTCGGGCTTCGGCTACACGGCCGCGAACAGCACCTACCGCTGCGGCACCGACTACGGCCGCCAGTACATGCTCGCGGCGCCGCGGGAGACCACCAGCGGCGTCGTGCGCGCCAACTTCAACCTCGGCGCGCAGGCCACCGGCTTCGTCGAATACGTCGGCTCACGCACCTATGGCCTGGGCGAATTCGTCTCGTACCAGTTCAGCACGACGTCCAATGCCATCACGAACTACCCCGTCGGCGGCCCCCACTACGTCGACATGAAGGCGCTGTACGGCGCCAACGACTTCGATCCGACGAAACCGATCGCCTACCGGCTGCGCATGCAGGACTGGGGCTACCGCACGCTGGGTTTCACGTCGACCAACAAGCGGCTGGCCGTCGGCGTCGACGGCACGGTCGGGAACGTCGACTACAGCGTCTCGCTGTCGCGCGGCCGCGCCGCGGGCAGCGTCGAGATGGTCGACGGCTATGCCGACACCGTCAAGCTCGTCGCGCTGCTGGCCTCGGGCCTGTACAACCCGTTCCTGCAGCCCGGGCAGACGCAGACGCCCGAGGCGATGGCCGCCGTCGATGCGACCAAGGTCCATGGCCGGCTGTTCAGCGGCAAGACGCAGGTCGACGAGCTCATCGCCAGCGTCTCGGGCAGCCTGTTCAAGCTGCCCGCCGGCGATTTCGCATTCGCGCTGGGCACCGACCTGCGGCGCGAGTTCTACGGCTTTTCCGGGTCGCAGACCTACAACTGCGTCTCGACCTTCACGCTGGCGAACATGGCGATGGCGAATTCGGTGATGGGTTGTCCGGGCAATGGTGCCGCGCCCGACACCACGCGCAACGTCAGTGCCGCCTTCGGCGAACTCTCGGTGCCGCTGCTGAGCAGCCTCGAGCTGCAGGCCGCGTTGCGCTACGACCGCTACCAGGGCATCGGCAGCACGACGAATCCGAAGATCGCCTTCAAGTTCACGCCGACGAACAGCCTGCTGCTGCGCGGCTCGTACAACACCGGCTTCCGCGCGCCGACGCCGCAACAGGTCAATCTCGGCCGGGTCGAACTGGCGACGGTCGGGTCGCTCGCCGACCCCTTGCTCTGTCCCAATCCGAAGGACCCGGCATCGGCGAACAATCCGGCCTGCTCGCTCACCAGCGTGCCCTACATGGCCGGCGGCAACCCGAACCTGAAGCCCGAGACCTCGCGCCAGGCCTCGCTGGGCATCGTCTTCTCGCCGCTCAAGGACCTCAGCGCTTCGATCGACTACTGGCAGATCCGGATGAGCGACCGCGTCCACAACTTGACGGTGTCGCAGGAGCTCGCGAACTATCCGGTGTTCGCGCACAACTTCACACGCGACCCGACGACGCAGGCCATCACGATGATCCAGGCCGGCTGGATCAACGCCGGCGGCAGCATGACCAAGGGCCTGGACATCGGCGCCGCCTACTCGACGCCGCTGCTCGGCCACCCGCTCGATCTCTCGCTGTCGGCGACGAAGATGATCAGCGCCCAGGAGCAACTGATCACCGGCATGCCGATGATCCAGTATGTCGGCCAGTGGACGAACACGACGCTGTACCTGCCGTGGAAGGCCAACCTCGCCGCGACCTACAAGACGCCGCGCGTGACGACGACGCTGTCGGCGTTCTATGCCTCGGGCTACAACGACGAGGACCATACGACGCTGAGTTCGGCGCCGGCGTTCCAGCAGCGCCGCATCGCCAGCTACACGACCTTCAACCTCGTGACGACGGTCTCGCCGACGAAGAACCTGCAGGTCTCGGTCGGCGCGTTGAACCTGTTCGACCGCCAGCCGCCGTTCACCTGGCACAACGTCGACAACGCGATCGGCACCGGCTGGGATCCGCGCGTCGCCGACCCGCGCGGGCTGACGGGCCAGTTCTCGCTGCGCTACACGTTCTTCTGATCGCGCGGCGCCGCGGCGCCGGTTTCATGTGAACATGGCGGTGTGACCCCGACCGCCGCTCCCACCCCGGCGCACCCCTGGCGCTGGGTGCCGACGCTGTATTTCGCCGAAGGCCTGCCCTACGTCGTCGTGATGACGCTGGCGGTCGTGATGTACAAGAACCTCGGCGTCGGCAACGCCGAGATCGCGCTGCTCACGAGCGGGCTCTACCTGCCCTGGGTCATCAAGCCGCTGTGGGGACCGCTGGTCGACCTCGTCGGGCGCAAGCGGCGCTGGATCATCGCGCTGCAGTTCGTCATCGGCGCGGCGCTGGCCGGTGTCGCGCTGGCGCTGCCGGGGCCGCATTTCCTGCGCCTGACGCTGGCCGTGTTCTGGCTCATGGCCTTCGCGTCGGCGACGCACGACATCGCCGCCGACGGCTACTACATGCTGGCGCTGCCGCAGCGCACGCAGGCCGCCTTCGTCGGCGTGCGCAGCACCGCCTACCGGCTGGCGATGATCGCCGGCCAAGGCGGGCTGGTCTATCTCGCGGGCTGGCTGGCGCAGCGCGGCGGCGGGCCGGCGGCGGGCTGGGTCGCGGTGTTCGCACTGCTGGCGGCGGCTTTCGTGCTCGTCGCCGCCTACCACCTGTGGGCGCTGCCGCGGCCCGTGGCCGACCATCCGCCGCCGCGCGGCGCGCGGCTGGGCGCGGATTTCGGCGCCGTCTTCGCCGCCTTCTTCCGCCAGCCGGGCATCGCCCGCATCCTCGCCTTCCTGCTGCTCTACCGCTTCGCCGAGGCGCAACTGCTCAAGCTCGTGACGCCGTTCATGCTCGACCCGCATGCGGCCGGCGGGCTCGGCCTGAGCACGCAGGATGTCGGCATCGCCTATGGCACCGTCGGCGTCAGCGCGCTCACGCTCGGCGGCCTGCTCGGCGGCTGGGTCATCGCGCAGCGCGGACTCAAGCGCACGCTGTGGCCGCTGATGCTGTGCATGCACCTGCCCAACCTCGTCTTCGTCGCGCTGGCCTTCTGGCAGCCCGCCGGGCTCGGCCTCGTCAGCGCCGCCGTCGCCTTCGAGCAGTTCGGCTACGGCTTCGGCTTCACCGCCTACCTCGTGTTCATGCTGATGGTCGCCTCCGGCCGCGGCGACGGCAGCGCCAGCGGTCCCGAGAACGAGCACCAGACGGCCCATTACGCGCTGTGCACCGGCGTCATGGCGCTGGGGATGATGTTGCCCGGGATGTGGGCCGGCTGGCTGCAGGAATGGCTGGGCTACCGCGCCTTCTTCGTCTGGGCTTGCCTCGCGACGCTGCCGTCGTTCGGTGCCGCGGCGCTGCTGCGCATCGCGCCGGATTACGGCCGCCGCGTCGACGTCACGTAACGGCGGCGCCTAGGCCTGCTCGAAGCGGAACACCGCGACGCTGGCCATCAGGTTCGGCCAGCGCCGCACGACGCGCCCGGCCTGCAGGCCGAAGCTGTCGGTCACCGCGAGCCCGCATTTGCGCGCCAGCACCTCGAAATCGGCGAGCGTGCCGACGCGGATGTTGGGCGTGTCGTACCACTCGTAGGGCAGGGCGCGCGTCACCGGCATGCGGCCCGAGACGACGCGCAGCCGGTTCGGCCAATGCGCGAAATTCGGGAAGCTGACGATGCCGATGCGGCCCACGCGTGCGGTCTCGCGCAGCATCTTCTCGGTATTGCGCAGGTGCTGCAGCGTGTCGAGCTGCAGCACGACATCGAAGCTGTGGTCGTCGAACAGCGCCAGCCCCTCCTCGAGGTTCAGCTGGATGACGTCGATGCCGCGCTGCGCGCTGGCCAGCACGCCGGCATCGGCGAGCTCGATGCCGTAGCCGCTGCAGCCCTTGCGGTCGCGCAGATGCGCGAGCAGCTCGCCGCTGCCGCAGCCGAGGTCGAGCACGCGGCTGCCCGCCGGCACGAGGTCGGCGATGATCTCGAGGTCCTTGCGTTCGCTCATCACAGGCCCTCGTTCGCGATGCGGCTGAAGTAGGCGCGCATCACGCCGTGGTAGCGCGGATCGTCGAGCAGGAAGGCGTCGTGGCCATGTGGCGCGTCGATCTCGGCGTAGCTCACGCCGATGCGGTTGTCGACCAGCGCCTTGACGATCTCGCGCGAGCGCGCCGGCGAGAAGCGCCAGTCGGTCGAGAAGCTGACGAGCAGGAATCGGTTGTCGCGCGCCACGGCGAAGGCGCGCGAGAGGTCGCCGCCATGTTCGCGCGCCGGGTCGAAATAGTCGAGCGCGCGCGTGATCAGCAGATAGGTGTTGGCGTCGAAATACTCGCTGAACTTGTCGCCCTGGTGGCGCAGATAGCTCTCGATCTGGAATTCGATGTCCTGCGTGCTGTAGGCGAGTTCGGCGGCGCGCAGTTCGCGGCCGAACTTCGATTCCATCGCATCGCCGGCGAGGTAGGTGATGTGGCCGATCATGCGCGCCACGCGCAGCCCGCGCTTGGGCACGACGCCATGCTCGTAGAAATGGCCGCCGTGGAAGTCGGGGTCGGTGACGATGGCGCGCCGCGCGACCTCGTTGAAGGCGATGTTCTGCGCCGACAGGTTCGGCGCCGTTGCCACCGCGATGCAATGGCGCAGCCGCTGCGGGTGGCGCAGCGTCCAGGCCAGCGCCTGCATGCCGCCCAGGCTGCCGCCGACGACGGCGGCCAGCCGCTCGATGCCGAGCGCGTCGATCAGCCGCACCTGCGCGTCGACCCAGTCCTCGACCGTCTGCACCGGGAAGTCGGCGCCCCAGGCGCGCCCGGTCGCCGGGTTCAAGTCCATCGGCCCGGTCGAGCCGAAGCAGGATCCCGGGTTGTTGACGCCGATGACGAAGAAACGGTCGGTGTCCAGCGGCTTGCCGGGTCCGACGAGGTTGTCCCACCAGCCGAGGCGGCCCTGCTCGTCGAGGCCGGCGACATGGTGGCTGGCGTTGAGCGCGTGGCAGACGAGCACGGCGTTGTCGCGGCGCTCGTTGAGCTTGCCGTAAGTCTCGTAAGCGAGGCGGTAGTCGGCGAGCCGCGCGCCGCTCTTCAGCGCCAGCGGGGCGCTGAACTGCATCTGTTGCGAGGTGACCTGAGCGAGCGTAGCCATCGAACGAACCCGGCACCGCTGCCAGTCGGACGCCGGGCGTCCCCTTTTAGCGGCATTTGTGGAGCGCCCGCAATTCGGAACAAATCGGCGCTGTCGCGGCGCAGTATAGCCAGCCCGCTACCATCGGCCACCGACGCAGGAGGACGGCGATGATCGAATGGCTGAACCGGCTCGACCGCTACTTTCCGGTGCGCTACCTCGTCTGGCTGACGAGCGCCGTCGGCTTCTTGCTGTGCGCGACGGCATGGATCGCCTACGGGCGCTGGGGCGCGGCGGCGCTGGTGTTCCTGTTCCTCGTCGGCGTCGGCCTGCGCGACCAGCTGCAGAGCCGCCATTCGGTGCTGCGCAACTACCCGGTGATCGGCCATCTGCGTTTCCTCGCCGAGTTCGTGCGCATCGAGATCCGCCAGTACTTCATCGAGAGCGACACCGAGGCGATGCCGTTCTCGCGCTCGCAGCGCTCGCTCGTCTACCAGCGCGCCAAGGGCGACGCCGACAACCGGCCGTTCGGCACGCAGATGGACGTCAAGGCCGTCGGCTACGAATGGATCAATCATTCGATCGCGCCGACGCAACTCGCCGGCCATGACTTCCGCGTCACCATCGGCGACGGCGGCAGTTCGTGCACGCGGCCCTACAGCGCCAGCGTCTTCAACATCTCGGCGATGAGCTTCGGCGCGCTGAGCGCCAACGCGATCCTCGCGCTCAACGGCGGCGCGAAGAAGGGCGGCTTCGCCCACGACACCGGCGAAGGCTCGATCAGCGCGCACCACCGCGTCCACGGCGGCGACCTGATCTGGGAAATCGGCAGCGGCTATTTCGGCTGCCGCAACGCCGACGGCAGCTTCAGCGAGGAGCGCTTCGTCGCCAATGCCACGACCGATCAGGTGCGGATGATCGAGATCAAGCTCAGCCAGGGCGCCAAGCCCGGTCATGGCGGCGTGCTGCCGGGGCCCAAGGTCACGCCCGAGATCGCTGCCGCGCGCGGCGTGCCGGTGGGCATCGACTGCATCAGCCCGGCGCGCCACACGGCGTTCTCGACGCCGATCGAACTGCTGGAGTTCGTCGAGCGGCTGCGCCGGCTGTCGGGCGGCAAGCCGACGGGTTTCAAGCTCTGCATCGGCCACCCCTGGGAATGGTTCGCGATCGCCAAGGCGATGGTCGAGACCGGCATCCTGCCCGACTTCATCGTCGTCGACGGCGCCGAGGGCGGCACCGGCGCGGCGCCGCTCGAATTCACCGACCATGTCGGCGCGCCGCTGCAGGAGGGCCTGCGGCTCGTGCACAACACGCTCGTCGGCTTGAACCTGCGGCCGCGCATCCGCATCGGCTGCGCCGGCAAGGTCGTCAGCGCCTTCGACATCGTGCGCAATCTCGCGCTCGGCGCCGACTGGTGCAACGCGGCGCGCGGCTTCATGTTCGCGCTCGGCTGCCTGCAGGCGCAGACCTGCCACACGGGGCATTGCCCGACCGGCGTCACGACCCAGGATCCGCAGCGCCAGAAGGCGATCGTCGTGCCCGACAAGATCGAGCGCGTCTGGCGCTTCCACGAGCACACGCTGCATGCGCTGCAGGAACTCGTGCAGGCGGCGGGGCTCGAGCATCCGGGCGACATCACGGCGCACCACATCGTGCGCCGCGTCGCCGAAAACGAGGTGCGGCTGCTCGCCAACGATCTCTGGAGTGTCGCGCCCGGCTCGCTGATCGAGGCGGACGCCGGACGCGCCGCCTGGCCGCACCGGACCTACGAACTCTATTGGCCGATGGCCAACAGCCGCAGCTTCACGGCTTCGGCGGCGCCGAGTCGATGAAGCTCTGCCGCGCAGCCAGCTTGTCGTAGAGCTTGCGCAGGTTCGGGTGCTCGTCGCGCCAGGTGATCTGCGGGAAACGGAAATCGAGATAGCCGAGCGCGCAACCGACGGCGATGTCGGCGAGGCTGAAATGCGTGCCGGCGCAATGCGGCTTCTCGCCCAGACCGAGCCCGATCGCCTTCAACGTCGCCGAGACGCGACTCATCTGGCGGTCGATCCAGGCCTGCGAGCGCTGCTCGGGGCTGCGGCCCGACCAGGTCGCCTCCAGGCGTGCGAGCACGAGCGCGTCGAGCAGGCCGTCGGCCAGCGCCTCCCAGGTCTTGACCTCGATGCGCTCGCGCCCCGTGGGCGGTATCAGCTTGCCCACCGGCGACAGCGTGTCGAGGTATTCGACGATGACGCGCGAATCGAACACCGCCTCGCCGCCCTCCATCACGAGGCACGGCACCTTGCCCAGCGGATTGCTCTTCAGCACGACTTCGGTGTTCCACGGATCTTCGACCGCGAACTGGAAATCGAGCTTCTTCTCCGCCATCACGACGCGCACCTTGCGCACGTAAGGGCTGGTGAGTGAACCGATGAGTTTCATTGTTCTGGCCTGCGCGTCCCTGGGTTCCGAACCATTCTAGCGATTGGGCCGTGACGGCCGCGGCGTCGCCTGTCGCGTGAAATCCACGCCCCAGGCTTGACGATCGGGCCTTCCCGGCAGCGTCAATTCGGCGCGTGCCGGGGCCATCCGCGACACGATGGTGCCGCCGCGCACCACGAGCAGGCGCTGCGCCCGCAGGCGGATCGCCTCCTCGGGCGAGCGCGCCTGCAGCAGCAGGAAATCGGCGCGGCAGCCCGGCTCGAGCCCGTAGTCCTGCAGGCCGAGGATGCGCGCGTTGTGGCTCGTCACGGCGTCGAAGCATTGGCGCTGCGCCGTGACCGAGGTCATCTGCGCCACATGCAGGCCCATCGACGCCACCTCGAGCATGTCGGCCGAGCCCCCGCCGTACCAGGGATCGAGCACGCAGTCGTGACCGAAGCCGACGACGATGCCGGCGGCCAGCAGCTCGGGCACCCGCGTCATGCCGCGGCGCTTCGGGTAGCCGTCGTGGCGCCCCTGCAGCGTGATGTTGACGAGCGGATTGGCGACGACGCGCAACTCGGCCTCGGCCAGCAGCGGGATCAGCTTGCTGACGTAATAGTCGTCCATCGAATGCATCGAGGTCAGGTGCGATCCGGTGACCCGGCCCTGCAGCCCCAGGCGCTGGGTGTGGAAGGCCAGCGTCTCGACCTGGCGCGACAGCGGGTCGTCGCTCTCGTCGCAATGCATGTCGACGGGCAGGCCGCGCGCGGCGGCCAGCTCGCACAGCAGCCGGATGCTCTCGGCGCCCTCGGCGGCCGTGCGTTCGAAATGCGGGATGCCGCCGACGACGTCGACGCCGAGGTCGAGCGCGCGCTTGAGGTTGGCCAGCGCGCCTTGCGCGCGCAACAGCCCGTCCTGCGGGAAGGCGACGAGTTGCAGGTCGAGGTACGGCCTGACGCGCTTGCGCACCGCCAGCAGCGCGCGCACGGCGACGAGCCGGTCGTCGCAGACATCGACATGCGAACGGATCGCGAGCAGGCCGCGCGCGATCGCCCAGTCGCAATATTCGAGTGCCCGCTCGGCCACCGCCTCCTCGGTCAGGCTGGGCTTCAGTTCGCCCCACAGCGCGATGCCTTCGAGCAGCGTGCCGCTGGCGTTGACCCGCGGCAGGCCATGGCTGAGCGCGGCGTCGAGGTGGAAATGGGCGTCGACGAAGGGCGGACTCAGCATCCAGCCGCCGGCGTCGACCGCCTCGCAGTCCTCGGGTGCCGCCAAGGCCGGGCCGACGGCGGCGATGCGGCCGTCGACGGCAAGCAGGTCGATGCCCTGCCGGCCATCGGGCAGGGTTGCGTCGCGCAGCAGCAGAGGTCGGGTCATGGCGGGTCACAGCAGGGGGCGTGCCAGCATAAGCTGCCAGCCCGTACGCCGGTGACCATTGTCGGTAGCCAGATCCGTCACGACCTGTCACGGCACGGTGATGGGCGGGCGCTTGTCACGACCTGTGAACGGGTGCACACTGGCCCGGACGGCATGCGCCGACCGCTACTTTCCACCCCCCTCCCTCCCCTTGTTCCCATCCCTCGGATTTCCCCCGCCGGCGGCCCCGCCGTCGGCTTTCTGCTCCCCCTCGCATAGGAGGTTCTGATGAACTTGACGATCAGCGGCCATCACCTGGAAGTCACGCCAGCGCTAAGAGAGTACGTACTCACGAAGCTGGATCGCGTGACGCGACATTTCGATCAGGTCGTGGACGTCACGGTGCTATTGACCGTGGAAAAGCTGAAGGAAAAGGAGCGTCGACAGAAGGCCGAAGTGACCCTGCACGTCAAGGGCCGCGACATCTTCGTCGAGCAGTCGCATGAGGATCTGTATGCGGCGATCGACCAGTTGATGGACAAGCTCGACCGCCAGGTGATGCGCCACAAGGATCGCCTGCAGGACCATCACCACGCATCGGCCAAGCGTATCGACGCCAGCGCCATCTGAGCCCGGCCCCGCTCCCGACCTCGACGGCCCTGCGGGGCCGTTGTCGTTTTCGAAGCCGCATCGCTCGAAAACGATTGTTGCTGCGATGCCGCAACCGGTCGCTTTCCACCTGTTTCGGGGCTGCGCATGGTCCCCGGCGCCCGGTGGCCGGGACTATGATCGGCCGCTTTCGCAACATCTGCGCTCGCCACCGCACCGGTGGCGGTGCAACGGGAATGGCCCGATGAACCGACTCGCCGCGATCCTGCCTGTCAGCAATGTGCTGGTGAACGTGGATGCGACCAGCAAGAAGCGCGTCTTCGAGCAGGCCGGCCTGCTGTTCGAGAACCAGCATTCGATCGCGCGAGGCGTCGTCACCGACAACCTGTTCGCGCGCGAACGCCTCGGCTCGACCGGCCTGGGCCACGCGGTGGCGATACCGCATGGTCGCATCAAGGGGCTGAAGAACCCGCTCGCCGCGGTCGTCCGGGTGATGCAGCCCATCCCCTTCGACGCGCCCGACGACGAGCCGGTCTCGCTGCTGATCTTCCTCCTCGTGCCCGAGGCCGCGACGCAGCGGCACCTCGAGATCCTGTCGGAGATCGCCGAGATGCTGTCCGACCGCGAACTGCGCGAACGCCTGAAGACCGAACCCGACGCCGCCGGCGTCCACAAGCTGATCTCCGACTGGGAACCGCTGAAGTCGGTCGCCTGAGCGTGCGTCCGCACCCATGAAGCCGACCTCGATCAGTGCCGAGGCGCTCTTCGAAGCGCACCGCGAGAACCTGCGCTGGGAGTGGATCGCCGGCCACGCGCACCCCGAGCGCCGCTTCGACGACGCGGCGGTGCGCGACGCGCGCAGCGCCGCCGACCTCGTCGGCTACCTGAACTACATCCACCCCTACCGGGTGCAGATCCTGGGCCGGCGCGAGGTGCCGTACCTGATGAACTGCTCGCCCGAGGTGCAGGAGCGGCGCATCGCGCGCATCGTCACGCTCGAGCCGCCGGTGCTCATCGTCGCCGACGGCGAGGTGCCGCCCGACCGCCTCGTCGCGATGGCCGACCGCGCCGAGATCCCGCTGTTCGTCAGCGGCGAATCGGCCGGCCACATCATCGACGTCGTGCGCGGCTACCTGGGCCAGCATTTTGCCGAGCGGCTGACGCGCCACGGCGTGTTCATGGACATCCTCGGGCTGGGCGTGCTGCTGACCGGCGAATCGGGGCTGGGCAAGAGCGAACTCGGGCTCGAGCTGATCTCGCGCGGCCATGGCCTCGTCGCCGACGATGCGGTCGACATCTACCGCACCTCGCAGACCGCGCTCGAGGGGCGCTGCCCCGAGCTGCTGCAGAACCTGCTCGAGGTGCGCGGCATCGGCCTGCTCGACATCAAGGCGATCTTCGGCGAGACGGCGGTGCGCCGCAAGATGAAGGTCCATCTGCTCGTGCATCTCGTGCGCAAGGAGACGATGGAGCGCGAGTTCGAGCGCCTGCCCTACGAGCCGCTGTACGAGGAGATCCTCGGCCTGCCGGTGCGCAAGGTCGTGATCGCCGTCGACGCCGGCCGCAACCTCGCCGTGCTCGTCGAGGCCGCGGTGCGCAACACCGTGCTGCAGTTGCGGGGCATCGACACCTACCAGGAATTCATCCGCCGCCACCAGGCGGCGATGGAGCGCAACGAGGGCCAGTGATCGCCCGCGTGCCTGGCTGGCTAGCGGTGCTTGTGCCCGCAGTCGGCGCGCGTGCAGCGGGCGTAGAGCGCGAGCGTGTGTTCCTGCAGCTCGAAGCCGCGCTCGACGGCGATGGCGCGCTGGCGCTTCTCGATCTCGGGGTCGTAGAACTCCTCGACGCGACCGCAGTCCAGGCACACCAGGTGGTCGTGGTGCTGGCCTTCGTTGAGCTCGAACACCGCCTTGCCCGACTCGAAATTGCTGCGCGTCAGCAGCCCCGCCTGCTCGAACTGCATCAACACGCGGTAGACCGTCGCCAGGCCGATGTCGGCGCTTTCGCCGAGCAGGGCCTTGTAGACGTCCTCGGCCGACATGTGGCGCTGCTCGCTGTGCTGGAAGATCTCGAGCACCTTCAGACGCGGCAAAGTGGCCTTGAGGCCGCTGCTCTTGAGTTCTTCGACGTGAGTCATGATGCGTCGCATGGCGGCCGCCCGGCTGGCGCGGCCACCCTCGCTAGAATCCGAGCATCATAGCCAGCTCGCCGCACCCGTGCGGCGCAGCGTGCGGTTCGTCGCTGTTGTCGCCTGCCGGCTGCAGGCGCGATGCCCACCGCCGCGGTTCATCCTCGAAAGCGCCGTCCGCCCATGCGATCTCCCCTTCCGATCCTCGTCGTCCTGGCCGCGACCACCGCGCTCGGCGGTTGCGAGGCGATGCAGCGCACGGGCAATCTGTTCGGTTACATCAAGCCCTACCGGATCGACCTCGTCCAGGGCAACGTGGTGACGAAGGAGCAGGCGGCGCAGCTGAAGATCGGCATGACGCGTCTGCAGGTGCGCGACGTGCTCGGCACGCCGATCCTCGCCGACCCCTTCCACGCCGACCGCTGGGACTACATCTTCACGCTGCGGCGCCAGGGCGCGGCGCTGCAGCGCCGCAGCGTCGTCGTCACCTTCGAGGACGACAAGCTGAAGACGATCCAGGCGCCCGAGCTGCCGTCCGAGCGCGAGTTCGTCGCCTCGATCAGCCGCTTCAAGGATCCGCGCGCGCCCAAGCTCGAGCTCAGCGAGGCCGAGCTTGCCGCGCTGCCGCCGCCGCCCAAGTACGTCGCGCCGCCGCCCGAGCCCGAGGGGCCGGTGCGTGACTATCCGCCGCTCGAGAAGTCTTGATATGACCGCCATAGCGATCGCCGGCGCCTCGGGGCGCATGGGTCGCACGCTGATCGAGGCCGTGCTCGCCAGCGGCGACTGCCGTCTCGGCGGCGCGCTCGACGTCGCCGGCAGCGCCGCGCTCGGCACCGACGCCGCCGCCTTCCTCGGCCGCGACAGCGGCGTCGTCATCACGTCGGACCTGCGCGCCGGGCTCGCCGGCGCCGACGTGCTGATCGACTTCACGCGCCCCGAGGGCACGCTGGCGCATCTGGCGGTCTGCCGCGAGCTCGGCGTGCGCGCCGTCATCGGCACGACCGGCTTCACGCCGGCGCAGCGCGCCGCGATCGCCGAGCATGCGCAAGGCGTCGCGACGGTGTTCGCCGCCAACATGAGCGTCGGCGTCAACGTCATGCTGCGCCTCGTCGCCGACGCCGCGCGCGCCCTGGGCGCCGGCTACGACATCGAGGTCATCGAGTCGCACCACAAGCACAAGGTCGACGCGCCCAGCGGCACCGCGCTGGCGCTGGGCGAGGCGCTGGCGCGCGCACGGGGCGTCGACCTCGCGACGCAAGGCGTGTTCACCCGCCATGGCCACACCGGCGAGCGGCGTGACGGCAGCATCGGCTTCGCCACCGTGCGCGGCGGCGACATCATCGGCGAGCATCTGGTGATGTTCGCCGGCACCGGCGAGCGCATCGAGATCGCGCACAAGAGCGGCAGCCGCGCCAACTACGCCGACGGTGCACTGCGCGCGGCGCGCTTCCTCGTGGGTCGCGCGCCCGGCCTCTACGGCATGGACGACGTCCTGAATCTCAAGGGCTGAGCCGGACCATGTCCGGGCTGTCGAACTACTGGGACGGCAGCGACGGCATCGGCCGCGCGGTGGCGCTGCTGCTGCTCGCGATGTCGGTCTCGGCCTGGGTGCTGATCCTCTGGAAAGGCTGGCTGCTGCGCCGCGCCCGCGCCGATGTCGCGCGCGCGGTGCCGGCTTTCTGGGACGCCGAGACGACCGAGGCCGGGCGCGAGCGCCTCGCCCGTCTCGACCGCGAACGGCTGCTGCTGCCGCTGTTCGACGCCGCCGCCGCGCGTCCGGCGCCAGGGTCGATCGAGGGCAACGGCGCGCCCGAGTCGCAGCTCACGCGGCGGCTGCGCGACGCGCTGCACCGCGCGCTGGCGCATCTGCGCTACGGCCAGGTCGTGCTCGCCTCGGTCGGCAGCACGGCGCCCTTCGTCGGCCTGTTCGGCACCGTCTGGGGCATCTACCACGCGCTCGTCGGCATCGCCGCCGCCGGGAGCATCACGATCGACAAGGTCTCGGGGCCGATCGGCGAGGCGCTCGTGATGACCGCCGCCGGCATCGCGGTGGCCGTGCCGGCGGTGCTCGCCTACAACCTCTACGGCCAGTGGATCGCGGCGATCGAGGCCGAGCTCGAAGGCTATGCGCAGGATCTGCGCGAGATGACGCTAGGCCGTTGAGATGAGCTTCGGTCGCCTCGAAACCGGCCGGCCGGCGCAGCCGATGGCCGAGATCAACATGACGCCGCTGATCGACGTCATGCTCGTGCTGCTCGTGATCTTCATCATCACCGCGCCGCTGATGGCCAGCAGCCTGCGCCTGGACCTGCCGCGCACTGCCGGCGCGGCGCCCGCCGACGCACCTGCCTTCGTGGCGCTTGCGCTCGACGCCCAGGGCCGGCTCTACCTCGGCGAGCAGCCGGCGACGCGCGAGCAGGTCACCGCCGCCGTGCGCGCCGCGGCCAAGCGCGACCCCGGCACCGAGGTCCAGCTGCGCGCCGACAGCCGCGTCCCCTACGGGCGCGTCGCCGAACTCATCGGCTGGGTCCAGGAGGCCGGCCTGAGCCGGATCGGCTTCGTCACCGAGACCGCCTCCCTACAATCACCGCATGAATGAAAAATACATGCCCGCGGAGGTCGAGTCCGCCGCCCAGACGCATTGGCGCGAGCGCGACGCCTATCGCGTGAGCGAGCAATCGGACAAGCCGAAGTTCTACGCCTGTTCGATGCTGCCGTATCCCAGCGGCAAGCTGCACATGGGCCATGTGCGCAACTACACCATCAACGACATGATGGCGCGCTACCTGCGCATGAAGGGCATGAACGTCCTCATGCCGATGGGCTGGGACGCTTTCGGCCTGCCGGCCGAGAACGCCGCCATCGACAACGGCGTGCCGCCGGCGCAATGGACGCGCGCCAACATCGCCGACATGAAGTCGCAGATGCAGCCGCTGGGGCTGGCGCTGGACTGGAATCGCGAGGTCGCGACCTGCGACCCCGGCTACTACAAGTGGAACCAGTGGTTCTTCCTGAAGATGCTCGACAAGGGCATCGCGTACAAGAAGACGCAGATCGTCAACTGGGACCCGGTCGACCAGACCGTGCTCGCCAACGAGCAGGTCGTCGACGGCCGCGGCTGGCGCAGCGGCGCCATCGTCGAGAAGCGCGAGATCCCGGGCTATTACCTGGCGATCACGCGCTACGCCGACGAACTGCTCGCCGGCGTCAACGACAGCACGAGTCCGCATTACCTCGAAGGCTGGCCCGAGCGCGTGCGCCTGATGCAGGAGCATTGGATCGGCAAGAGCGAGGGCGTGCGCTTCGCCTTCCCGCACCAGATCCGCGGCGACGACGGCGCGCTGATCCAGGGCGGCCGCATGTACGTCTTCACGACGCGCGCCGACACCATCAAGGGCGTGACCTTCTGCGCCGTCGCGCCCGAGCATCCGCTGGCGCAACATGCCGCGAAGAGCGACCCGGCGCTGGCCGCCTTCATCGAGGAATGCAAGAAGGGCGGCACGACCGAGGCCGAACTCGCGCTGCGCGAGAAGGAGGGCCGGCCGCTGGGCCTGACCGTCACGCACCCGCTGCATGGCCGGCCGGTGCCGCTGTGGGTCGGCAACTACGTGCTGATGGGCTACGGCGACGGCGCCGTGATGGGCGTGCCGGCGCACGACGAGCGCGATTTCGCATTCGCGAAGAAATACGGCATCGAGATCCTCCAGGTGGTCCATGTCGACGGCGAGCATTTCAGCTACGACCATTGGCAGGACTGGTACGCCGACAAGAGCCGCGGCGTGACGATCAATTCGGGCAATTACAGCGGCTTGAATTTCGCGCGCGCGGTCGATGCCGTCGCCGCGGCGCTGCAGGCCAAGGGCCTGGGCGAGAAGAAGACGACCTGGCGGCTGCGTGACTGGGGCATCAGCCGCCAGCGCTATTGGGGCACACCGATCCCGATCGTGCATTGCGAGGCCTGTGGTTCGGTGCCGGTGCCCGAGAAGGACCTGCCGGTGCTGCTGCCCGAGGACCTCGTCCCCGACGGCAGCGGCAACCCGCTGAACAAGTGCGCCTCGTTCCTCCACGTCGCCTGCCCGCAATGCGGCAAGCCGGCGCGGCGCGAGACCGACACGATGGACACCTTCGTCGATTCGTCCTGGTACTACATGCGCTATTGCTGCCCCGACAGCGCGGAAGCGATGGTCGACGCGCGCAACGAATACTGGATGCCGATGGACCAGTACATCGGCGGCATCGAGCACGCCGTGCTGCATCTGCTGTACGCGCGCTTCTGGACCAAGGCGATGCGCGACCTCGGCCTCGTCAGCTACAGCGAGCCGTTCCGCAACCTGTTCACGCAGGGCATGCTGCTCAACGAGTCGTACTACCGCGAGGACGAGGCCGGCAAGAAGCGCTGGTTCTATCCGGCCGAGGTCGAGGTCGAATACGACGACCGCGGCCACCCGGTCGGCGCGCGCGCGAAGTCCGACGGCGCGCCGGTGCAGCTCGGCGGCATCGAGAAGATGTCCAAGAGCAAGAACAACGTCGTCGAGCCGCGCGACATCATCGCCCGCTTCGGCGCCGACACGGCGCGTGTGTTCACGATGTTCGCCGGCCCGCCCGACCAGAGCGCGGCCTGGAGCGACAGCGGCGCCGAGGGCAGCTTCCGCTTCCTGCGCCGGCTCTGGGCCGGCGGCGTGAAGATCGCGCCGCGGCTGGCCGCAGCAGCCGATGCGACGCCGGCCGGCGCCAGCCCCGCGGCGGCGACGCTGCGCCGCGAGATCCACCTGCTGCTGCGCCAGGTCGGCAGCGACTACGAGCGGCTGCAATACAACACCGTCGTCTCGGGCGCGATGAAGATGCTCAACGCGATCGACGACGCGGCGCTGGCGGCGACGCCGGCCGATGCCGCCGTGCTGCGCGAATGCTTCGGCATCCTGCTGCGCTCGCTGTACCCGGCGGCGCCGCATATCTGCCACGCGCTGTGGCAGGAACTCGGCTACGGCGCGGCTCTGGGCGAGATCATCGATGCGCCCTGGCCTGCGGTCGACGAGGCGGCGCTGGTGCAGGACGAGATCGAGCTCGTGCTGCAGGTCGCCGGGCGGCTGCGCGGATCGATCCGCGTGCCGGCGCAGGCGGACCGCGCGGCGATCGAGGCGGCGGCGCTGGCCAGCCCCGAATTCCTGCGTTTTTCCGAAGGCAAGCCGGCGAAGAAGGTCGTCGTCGTCCCCGGCCGACTCGTCAATGTGGTCGTCTAGACGCGGCGCGCTGGCGTCGCTGGGTGCGCTCGGCCTGCTCGGGCTCGGCGGCTGCGGCTTCGAGCTGCGGCGCGCACCCAAGCTGCCGTTCCGCACCATCGCCCTCGTCGGTTTCGCGCCGCGCTCGCCGCTGGCGCAGGCGCTGAAGGATCAGCTCGCGCTGCAAGTCGAGGTCGTCGACGACCCGGCCCACGCCGAGGTCGTGCTGCACTCGCTGCTCGACCTGCGCGACAAGATCGTCGTCGCCCAGACCGCCGCGGCGCAGGTGCGCGAATTCGAGCTGCGCATCCGCATCACCTTCCGTGCGCATACGCCCAGCGGCCATGAACTGCTGCCGCGTACCGAGCTGATGCTCACGCGCGACCTCAGCTACGCCGAGAACAACGCGCTGGCCAAGGAGCAGGAGGAGAGCGAGCTCTACCGTGACATGCAGACCGACATCGTGCAGCAGATCCTGCGCCGCCTCGCATCGGTGTCGATCTAGCCGCCCGACCGACCGCCCGATGCAGATCAAATCCGACCAGCTCGCCGGCCACCTCGAGCGCGGGCTCAAGCCGCTGTACACGATCCACGGCGACGAACCGCTGCTGGCGCAGGAGGCGGGCGACGCGATCCGCGCCGCGGCGCGCGCCGCCGGCTACAGCGAGCGCAAGGTCTACACCGTCAGCGGCGCGCATTTCGACTGGAGCGCGGTGCTCGGCGCGGCGCAGGCGATGAGCCTGTTCGCCGAGCGCCAGCTGATCGAGATCCGCATCCCCTCGGGCAAGCCGGGCAAGGAAGGCTCGGAGGCGCTGCAGCGCTATTGCGAGCGGCTCGCCGACGACGTGCTGACCCTGGTCCAGCTGCCGCGGCTCGATTTCCAGCAGCAGAAGGCGGCCTGGTTCACGGCGCTCGACGCGGCGGGCGTGACGCTGCGCGTCGAGACGATCGAGCGCCGCGCGCTGCCGCTGTGGCTGGGCCAGCGCCTGGCACGCCAGGGCCAGCGCGTCGCCGCCGGCGAGGCGGGGCAGCGCACGCTGGCGTTCTTCGCCGACCGCGTCGAGGGCAACCTGCTCGCCGCGCACCAGGAGCTGCAGAAGCTCGCGCTGCTGCACCCGCCGGGCGAGCTGAGCTTCGAACAGATCGAGGATGCCGTGCTCAACGTCGCCCGCTACGACCTGCCCAAGCTCGCCGAGGCGGTCTGGAGCGGCGCGGCGGCGCGCGCGCTGCGCGTGCTCGACGCGCTCGAAGGCGAGGGCGAGGCCGCCGTGCTCGTGCATTGGACGCTGGCCGAGGACCTGCGCGCGCTCTCGCGCGGCCGCGCCGCGCTCGACGCCGGGCGGCCGCTGCCGCTGGCGCTCAAGGACGCGCGCGTCTGGGGCGTGAAGGAAAAGCTGTTCGAGCGCGTGCTGCCTGCGCTGGCCGCGCACCAGCTCGCCCATCTGCTCGATGCCGCGAGCATCTGCGACGGCATCGTCAAGGGCCTGCACCACCCCGATTGGCCGCAGGATGCGTGGCCGGCGCTGCGCCGGCTCCTGCTGATGGCGATCGACGCCCAGACGCCGGCCGCGGCGCCGCGGCGCCGGCTGGCGCTGCAGGCCTGAGCGCCGGCCGTTCAGCCGGTAGCTCAGCCGGCCGCGTCGACGAGTCGGCGCAGCGCCGCGTCGACCGTCGCCTCGCGCACCGCGGCGCGGTCACCGGCTAGCTGCAGCCGTTCGGCGCGCAAGCCGGCCGCCGTGCCCCAGGCCAGCCACACCGTGCCCACCGGCTTGCCCGGCACGGCGCCGCCCGGTCCGGCGATGCCGGTGACGGCCACGGCGAGCTGCACCGGCGCGCGCGCCAGCGCGCCGCCGGCCATCGCCAGCGCGACGGCCTCGCTGACGGCGCCGTGCTCGGCGATCAGGTGTCCCTGGACGCCGAGCAGATCGGTCTTGGCCTGGTTGCTGTAGGTGACGAAGCCGCGCTCGAACCAGTCGCTCGATCCGGCGACCGAGGTGCAGGCGGCGGCGATCAGGCCGCCGGTGCAGCTCTCGGCGGCGGCGATGCGCCAGCCGCGCGCGCGCAGCGCGTCGGCCAGCCGCAGCACGAGCGATTCGAATTTCGTCATCGTCATCGACGCAGCACGATCCACAACGAGATCACGAGCAGCGTGCAGCCGGCGGCGACGAGGTCGTCGAAGAGGATGCCCCAGCCCTGGCGCCAGCCGATGGACTCGCCGAACTGCAGCTTGTAGCGGCGATCGGCCCAACCCACCGGGCCCGGCTTGGCGGCGTCGAACCAGCGGAACAGCACGAACGCGATCGCCTGGTCGAGCAGGCTCGCCGGCAGCAGCAGCCACAGGATGATCCAGAACGCGACGATCTCGTCCCAGACGACGGGCGAGGGGTCGGCCACGCCCAGGTGCTGGGCCGTGCGCGTGCAGGCCCACCAGCCGACGACGAGCGAGCCCGCGATGATCCACGCCCAGGTCAGCGGCGCGCCGCCGAGGTTGTGCCACAGCACGAGGAAGGCGATCCAGCCCCAGAGCGTGCCGACCGTGCCCGGCGCCCGCGGCGACAGCCCGCTGCCGAAGCCCAGCGCAATCCAATGTGCCGGGTGGCGCAGCATGAAGCCGGCGCTGGCGCGGATGGGGGCCCGGTTCGTCGTCATGCGAAATGGTCGAAGCCGTGCCAGGTCAGCGGCAGCTCGTGCCCGCCGGCGTCGACGACGCGCAGCCCGCGCTCGGTGGTGAACGCGCCGCAGCGCGTCACCGCGACGCCGGCGCTGCGCGCGGCGGCGAGCACGTCGTCGCACCTGCTGGGGGCGGCGCTGAACAGCAGTTCGTAATCGTCGCCGCCGGCGAGGGCGCATTCGCGCTGCAGCGCCGGCGCCTGTGCGGCGAGCACGGCGCTGCGCGGCAGCGCGTCGACGTCGACGCGGGCACCGACGGCCGAGCGTGCGAGCACGTGGCCGAGGTCGCCGAGCAGGCCGTCGCTGAGGTCGATCGCGCTCGACGCGACGCCGCGCAGCGCCAGCCCGAGGGCGACGCGGGGCTGCGGCAGCTCCATCGCCCGGCGTACGGTCTCGAAATCGCCGCCGGCGAGCACGACGCGGCCGCGGAAGACCTCGAGCGCGAGCCGCGCGTCGCCCAGCGTGCCGCTGACCCAGAGCTCGTCGCCGGGCCGCGCGCCGCTGCGCAGCAGCGCCTGCCCCGGCGGCACCTGGCCGAAGACGGTGATGCAGATGTTCAGTGGCCCGGCCGTCGTGTCGCCGCCGACGAGGTCGATGCCGGCGCGCTCGGCCAGCGCATACAGGCCGCGGGCGAAGCCGGCGAGGAATTCGTCATCGGCGCGCGGCAGCGCCAGCGCCAGCGTGCAGGCCAGCGGCTCGGCGCCGCACGCGGCGAGGTCGCTGAGGTTCACCGCCAGCGCCTTGTGGCCGAGCCGCTCGGGCTCGACGGTGGAAAGGAAGTGGCGGCCCTCGACGAGCATGTCGCTCGAGATCGCGAGCTGCATCCCGGCGTCGACCGTGACCAGCGCACAGTCGTCGCCGACGCCGAGCCAGGGGCGGCGCGACGGCCGCGTGAAATGGCGCGCGATGAGTTCGAATTCGCCCGCCATCAGCACGCGCCTCCGGATTGCGGGCGCTCGGCCGTCGGGCCCAAGGTTGGTTCGAGTTGCAAGGTCGGAGCTTCGGCTTACGAAACCGACAAGTATGGTTCACGCGGCGGCGGTCCACCTGAACGCGGATTCAGTTCGTCGGGCTCATGGCCGCGGACCGGCCGCGCCTACAATCCGCGCCCGCCTTGGCCACGGCAATGCCCGCCACGGCGGCGCCCCGAAAACATCGCAGGAGACCGCAGGATGACGACCCCCGACAGGAGCAGCGCCGCCGCGACGCAGGCCGCCGAACTCAGGCAGGCCGCGCTCGAGTACCACGAGTTTCCGATTCCCGGCAAGTTGGCGGTCAGTGCCACCAAGCAGATGATCAACCAGCACGACCTCGCGCTGGCCTACAGCCCGGGCGTCGCCGCGGCTTGCGAGGAGATCGTCACCGACCCCGCCAACGCCTTCCGCTACACGGCGCGCGGCAACCTCGTGGGCGTCGTCACCAACGGCACCGCGGTGCTCGGTCTGGGCAATATCGGTCCGCTCGCCGCCAAGCCGGTGATGGAAGGCAAGGCGGTTCTGTTCAAGAAGTTCGCCGGCATCGACGTCTTCGACATCGAGCTCGCCGAGCACGACCTCGACAAGCTCGTCGACATCATCGCCGCGCTCGAGCCGACCTTCGGCGGCATCAACCTCGAGGACATCAAGGCGCCCGACTGCTTCTACGTCGAGCGCAAGCTGCGCGAACGCATGAAGATCCCGGTCTTCCACGACGACCAGCATGGCACGGCCATCGTCGTCGGCGCGGCGCTGCTCAACGGCCTCAAGGTCGTGGGCAAGAAGATCGAGGAGGTCAAGCTCGTGACCTCCGGCGCCGGCGCCGCGGCGCTGGCCTGCCTGGGCCTGCTCGTCAAGCTCGGCGTGCGGCGCGAGAACATCTGGGTCACCGACCTCGCCGGCGTCGTCTACGAGGGCCGTACCGAGCTGATGGACGTCGACAAGGCGCAGTTCGCGCAGAAAACCTCGGCACGCAAGCTCGCCGAAGTGCTGGACGGTGCCGACGTCTTCCTCGGCCTGTCGGCGGCGGGTGTGTTGAAACCCGAGATGCTGGCCGCGATGGCGCGCCAGCCGCTGATCTTCGCACTCGCCAACCCGTCGCCGGAGATCGCGCCCGAACTCGCGCACGCGGCGCGCCCCGACTGCATCATGGCGACCGGGCGCACCGACTTCCCGAACCAGGTCAACAACGTCCTGTGCTTCCCCTACATCTTCCGCGGTGCGCTCGACTGCGGCGCGACGACGGTGACCGACGCGATGGAGATCGCCGCCGTCCACGCCATCGCCGAGCTCGCGCAGGCCGAGCAGAGCGAGGTCGTCGCGGCCGCCTATGCCGGCGCGAACCTGTCGTTCGGTCCCGAGTACCTGATTCCGAAACCCTTCGACCACCGGCTGATGATGATGATCGCGCCCGCCGTGGCGCGGGCCGCTGCCGAATCCGGCGTCGCGATGCGGCCGATCAAGGACCTGGCCGCGTATCGCGACAAGCTCCAGACCTTCGTCTTCGCCTCCGGCACGACGATGAAGCCGATCTTCACGCAGGCCAAGCGGGCGCTGCACAAGCGCGTCGCCTACGCCGAGGGCGAGGAGGAGCGCGTGCTGCGCGCGGTCCAGGTCGTCGTCGACGAAGGGCTGGCGCGGCCGACGCTCATCGGCCGGCCGGCCGTCATCGCGGCGCGCGTCGAGAAGTTCGGCCTGCGTCTGGCCGAGGGTCTGGACTACGACGTCGTCAACGTCGAGCACGACCACCGCTACCGCGACTTCTGGACCACCTACCACCGCATGACCGAGCGCAAGGGCGTCACCGAGCAGATGGCGAAGATCGAGATGCGGCGCCGGCTGACGCTGATCGGCGCGATGATGCTCGAGAAGGGCGAAGTCGACGGCATGCTCTGCGGCACCTGGGGCACGACGGCCCAGCATCTGTACTACATCGACCAGGTGATCGGCAAGCGCTGCAGCGGCGGCAGCGGGGCCGCACCGCAGGTGCCGGTCTATGCCTGCATGAACGGTCTCATGCTGCCGGGGCGGCAGATCTTCCTCGTCGACACCCATGTCAACACCGACCCGAGCGCCGAGCAGCTGTGCCAGATCACCTTGATGGCGGCCGAGGAGATGATGCGCTTCGGCGTCCAGCCGCGCGTCGCGCTGCTGTCGTCATCGAACTTCGGCAGCAGCGACCATCCGGGATCGATCAAGATGCGCAGCGCGCTGGCGCTGCTGCGCGCGCAGGCGCCCTGGCTCGAGGTCGACGGCGAGATGCATGGCGATGTCGCGCTCGACGCCGAGGCGCGGCACAAGATCATGCCGCACAGCACCTTGCACGGCGAAGCCAACCTGCTGGTGCTGCCCAACATCGACGCGGCCAACATCGCCTACAACCTGCTGAAGACGGCGGCCGGTGGCGGCATCGCGATCGGCCCGGTGCTGCTGGGGGCCAACAAACCAGTGCATGTGCTCACTTCGTCGACGACCGTCCGGCGCATCGTCAACATGACGGCCTTGACCGTCGCCGACGCGGAAGCTGGACGCAAGTCGAGCCCTGGTGCGACCGATACCGCCAGACGGCCGTGAAGGGACCCTGCCATTGGGTGACGGAGTATTACAACCCCTGAAAATCATCGCACGAAGACAGCTATACGGTACAAAATGTACAAGTGAGCGCCTACTAAATAGACTTATGCGGTGCCCCATTTTTGGGCAGCAGCTTGAGTTTCCGGGGGGGTTCAGGTAGCATTCGTGTTTGATTTTTCAGGGTTAACCCGTGCATTCGATCGGATTGACCTCGTCGGAGCGAGAGTTCCGCGGGGTGGCGCGTCAGTGGAGTCGCACCGCGATCGCGGTGCTGGGATTGGTGGCCGGCGTGGCCTTCGCCCCCCTGGTGATGGCGCGGTCTCCAATCGGTGTGCCGGTCTCGGTGGCGGTTTCCGACCTGCCGCCGCAGGCCCAGGCCACGTACCGGTCGATCCTGAATGGCGGTCCGTTTCCCTTTCCCAAGGATGGCATCGTGTTCGGCAACTACGAACGACAGCTGCCAGGCCATGTGAGGGGTTACTACCACGAGTACACAGTGAAGACGCCGAGGTCCCGCAACCGGGGCGCGCGCCGCATCGTCTGCGGTGGCGCACCGCCCGCACCCCCCGAAGTCTGCTACTACACCGACGATCACTACGCGAGCTTTCGCCGCATCGAGCCATGAACGCTGGCACTGAACTACTTGAACCACCAAGCCCTGTCAGGAGGATCGCGACCATGGAGTTGCAGACCATCCGCCCGAACCTCGTGCAGGCGATACGCGCCTACCGGGTCGACGATCTGATGCAGGCGGCCGAGACCGCCGGGCAGCATTTCCTCTACGCCAATCTCTCGCACGCCCAGACCAAGCAGGACGTGCTCGACGGCATCGCCCAGTCGTTCCTGTTCCCGGCGCATTTCGGCAAGAACCTCGACGCGCTCTACGACTGCATGACCGACCTCGTGCACAAGTCGGGCCAGCAGCCCGGCTTCGTCGTCGTCCTCGAGCAACTTCCCGACAACCCGCGCTTCGACCGCGAGGCGCGCGAGCAACTGCTCGAAGTCTTCCGCGACGCCGCCGAGTTCTGGGGTGAGCGACGAATACCGTTCCGCTGTTTCTATTCTTTTCAGTAGCCCGCTCCCAGGAAATAGGGTCATGGGAGCGGGCTGCTGAGGTGGCCCAGACAGCAACGAAGCCGGCCGTGAAGGTCGTGCCGAAGAACGGCGTCAATCCGAACTTCGGCATGAACATGCCGATGATGAGCAGCGCGTTCGATACCGCGGCTTGGCTCAACGCGGCGTAAGCCGCCGACCCTCGGCGCGCGCCAGCGCCAGGTATTCCGCGACCGGCACTTCCTCGGCGCGGCGCTGGAGGTCGAAATCGACCTCCAGCCCCTCCTGCTCGATCCAGCGCCCCAGCGTGTGGCGCAGTATCTTGCGCCGTTGCGAGAACGCCAGCGCAACCAAGGCCCCGAGCCGTGCCGCGTCGATCCCGTCGACGACCTCCAGCGGTTCCATCCGCACGACCGCCGAGTCGACCCGCGGTGGCGGATCGAAGGCCTCGGGCGGCACGTCGAGCACCGATTCGATCCGATAGCGCCATTGCAGCATCACGGTCAGGCGGCCGTAGTCCTTGCTGCCCGGCGCCGCCGCCATGCGTTCGACGACTTCCTTCTGCAGCATGAAGTGCTGGTCCACCACGCGGTCGGCGCTGGCCAGCAGGTGGAACAGGATCGGCGTCGAGATGTTGTAAGGCAGGTTGCCGACGACGCGCAGCCGCTGCCCCGCAGCGTCCGCCAGGGCGCCGAAGTCGACCCGCAGCACATCGGCCTCGACGACCGCGAGCGCGGTCTGGCGGCGCAGCCGGGCGGCGAGGTCGCGGTCGAGTTCGATCACGGTCAACGCGCCGCAGCGTTCGAGCAGCGGCTGCGTCAGCGCGCCCAGGCCGGGGCCGATCTCGACCAGCGCCTGCCCCGGGCGCGGCGCGATCGCGCGGACGATGGCGTCGATGATCGCGCTGTCGGCAAGGAAATGCTGGCCGAAGCGCTTGCGCGCGCGGTGCCCAGCCGCGCCGCTCACTGCGGCGGCTCGCGGTACTCGACGTAGGCGCGGGCGCGCAATTCCTTGGTCCAGTCGAGGTAGGCCTGTTCGAACTTCTGTTCGCGCAGCGAGTTGCGTGCCTGCTCACGCAACTGCTTGGGCTGGAGTTCGGTCGTGCGCCGCTCGAGCACCTGGATCAGGTGGACGCCGAAGCGCGAGACGATCGGCTGCGACACGCCGCCGATGGGCAATGCGTTCATCGCGCTCTCGAACTCGGGCACCATGGTGCCGGGCGACGCCCAGCCGAGATCGCCGCCGCTGCTGGCCGACCCGTCCTCGCTGAACTGGCGCGCGATGTCCTCGAACTTCGCGGCGCCGCTCTCGATGCGCGCCCGGTATTCGGCCAGGCGGCGTTCGGCCACTTCGGCGCTGAGTTGGGGCGAGGTGCGCAGCAGGATGTGGCGCGCATGGGTCTGCGTCACATGGTCGATGTCGCTGACCTTGCGCGCGACGAGCTTGAGGATGTGGAATCCGGCTCCGGTGCGCAGCAGCTCGGGCGTGACCTGGCCGACGCTCAGGCCCTTGACCGCGTCGACGAAGAGATCGGGCAGGCGTGACGCCGGCCGCATGCCGATGACGCCGCCCGCCTGCTTGTTGCTGTCCTGCGAGACGTCGCGCGCGACGGTCTCGAACGACTGGCCCGCGCGCAGCCGCGCCAACGCCGCCTCGGCGACGGCGCGGCGGGACGCCACCGTCGCCGCGTCGGCGCCATCGGGTACGGCGACGAGGATCTGCGCGATGTTCAGCTCGGGGTCGGCGCTGGCCGCCGCACGCTGCTTGTCGAGGTAGGCATCGATGTCGGCCTCGGAGATCTTGATGCGCGCGTAGACCTCATGCTCGCGCAGCCGTTCGATCATGATCTGGTCGCGCACATTGGCGCGGAAGCGGCCGTAGTCGGTGCCCTCGGCCTTCAGCCGCCGGCGCAGCTCGTCGAGCGAGATCTGGTTCTGCGCCGCGATGCTCTGCACCGCGCGGTCGATCTCGGGCTCCTCGACCTTGACGCCGCTTTCGCGGGCGCTGGTGATCATCACGCGCTCGTCGATCAGCGCGTCGAGCGCGAGCTTGTGCAGCTCGGCGTCCGAGGGCAGCCGCGTGCCCTGCGCGGCGTCGGCCTTGACGCGTTCGACCCGACGCTCGACCTCGCCGGCGGTGACGACCTCCTGGTTCACGACGGCGGCGATGTAGTCGCCGTTCTGGATATTGCGATCCGGCGCCGCGGCGAGCGCTTGGCCGCTGCACCAGCAGGCCAGCAGGGCCGGCAGCACGGCGCGCTTGAGGCGCGGGAAGAAATCAGTCATAGAAGGCAGGCGTCGATTCGTCGGAGGGCGACGCCGCGTTGCGCTCATCGCGCAACAAGCGGTATCCGGGGATATTGTCCTTCAAGAGCTGCAAGGGGTTCGATCCAATGCGTGACAGTCCTACGAGCTCGAGCTGGACCATCAAGCCGGTGGTCGCCTGGCTCAGTCCGGTCGACACGCTGCGCGCGACGACGCGCACGATCCAGCAGCCGGCGTCGTACTCGGTGCCGATCACCGAGTCGGTGACGCGGCGGTCGCGCAGGCTGTAGTTGATGCGGCCGACGCCGTACCAGGCGCCGCCGCAGGAGCTGCCGCCGTTGTCCACGGCCGCCGGCGGCCGGCCGCTGATCGGCCACTGCCAGCCGAGTTCGAGCTGCTCGCTCGAGCCGCGCTGCATGCGGTACGTCATGCTCAGCGTGCGGAACGGCCCCGGCTCGTAGCGCACCCCGATCACCGAGCGCACCGAGCGCTGGATCGCGGGGCTGTATTCGATCGTCGAGTCGAGCTTCCAGGACGGGACCAGCGTCGTTGCCGCGGTCACGAGGGCATCGGAGAGATGCGGGATCTCGGGAGGTCCATCGGGCGTGCCGTCGGGCTGCGCCGTGATGCGCTGCGGATTGAAGAGGTAGCGCTGGGCATAACCCAGCCGCAAGGCCTCGGCGCCGGTGGCGTTGTCGATGTAACGCGTGATGACGCCGGTGGTGAGCTGGTTGGCGTCGGAGACGCGGTCGATGCCCGAGAACTGGTTGTCGGTGTAGATCGAGGTGAAATTGAAATCCTTGCCCGCGGCATCGAAGTTCGGCAGCTGGCTCTGCGCGAGGTAGGGCGTCCAGACGTAGTACATGCGGGGTTCGAGCGTCTGGCGGAAGCTGCGGCCGAAGCCCGTGGTCTGCCGTTCGAGCTCGAGCCCGAAGTCGAGGCTGAAGGTCGGTATGGCCCGGCTCGTGTGCGTCGTGCCGACGCCGCCCACCGTCGCCAGACCGCGGTAGGCGACCGCATTGATGCTCAGCTTGGGCACCACGAACCAGCCCGGCTCACGCAGCGGCCAGTCGACGCTGCCCAGCAGATGCAGGCGGTCACCGCCGCTGCGCCCGGCCGCGGCGAGCGCCCCCGGCGCGAGCTGGAAATGGTTGTATTCGGTCTGCGCCGCGTATTCGAGACCGAGCGCCTTGCCGCCGACGCGCAAGCCGATCTGCGGACTGCGCTCGTAGGGTTCGACGACCACCGATGTCGCGTCCTGCATGACCTGCCAATGCGCCAGCCTCGCGTAGGCCAGGCCGCTGCCACCGTCGAACGCGAACGGCTGCTCCAGCGCCAGGCGCTGCTGCAGCAGACGCTGGGTCAGGCTGTGGCTGTCGTTGGGGAAGTCCTTCCACCAGTTCTCGTCCGACACGTGGAGCACGTTGGCCGTGAACCGCAGCCCGCTGCCGTCGAACCGCGTCTCGTGGCTCCATTGCATCGAGTTGCGCGAGGTCCCGGTCAGGCGGTCGTCGGGCAGCCAGTTGAGCTGCAGCTGGCCCTGCGAGCCGGGTTCGAGGTAGCGGAACTCGCTGTCCAGGCCGAAGCCGCGGCGCGTGATCAGCCGCGGCGTGAAGGTGGCATCGCGATTCGGCGCGATGTTCCAGTAGTACGGCATCGACAGTTGCAGGCCGCTGCGGTTGTCGGTCTCGTAGGTCGGCGGCAGCCAGCCCGAGCGGCGCGCATCCGACAGCGGGAAGCTCAGCGTCGGCAGCGCCAGGATCGGCACGCCGAGGAAATTCAGCCGCGCATGCTCGGCCACGCCCTCGTTGCGGTCGGTGTCGAGCGCGACGCTGTCGGCGCGCAGCACCCAGGCCGGTTCGGCGTCGCCCACGCGCGGGCAGCTCGTGTACTCGGTCTTCAAGGCGTGCGAACGCGAGCTGTCGAGAAAATCGACGCGCTCGGCGCGCCCGCCCACGCCGAGCAGCGGGAACTCGAATTCCGGGTGCAGCAGCCAGCCCTCGAAACGCTGGACCTGGAGCTGCATCTCGGGGCCGGAAAAGACCGCACCCTCCTTGCGGATCCGCACATGCCCCTGCGCCGCGGCCAGGTCGGTGGCGGCGTCGTAGCTCAGACGGTCGGCGTGGATGGACAAGTCGTCGTGGCGGAAATCGACATCACCCTCGACGACCGTCAGGGCGTCGGCCTGGCTCGTGAGTTGGCGTCCGCGCAGGAAGGTCGGCAGCGTCGCCGCGGCGCTGCGCGGCAGCGGGCGCAGCGCCAGGCTGGGACGCAGTGCATCGGCCGTCGATGCGGCGGACGCGGCTGCGGCGGCCGGCACGGCGGGATGGGGCGGCGGCAGCGCTGTCGTCGCCGCGCATTGCTGCGTCCAGGCGGCATCGGCAGCGGCCATCAGGACCGCCGCGAGAACCAGCTCAGGGGTGCGCATCGCAGGACAACAGGGCGGACTCTGGGTGGCGCCGGGGCCGGGGAATCGGCGCATCCGTAGGGGCGCTCGGCCGGCTTCGTAGAATCGATTATCCATGAGGGAATTCAGCTCACCGATCGCCGGGCCCGACGCCGCGCGCCAGGCCGCTTTCGGGCGCTGGCTGGCGGGCGTCGCGCCGCGGCATGACATCGATCCGGCGCACATCGCGCCCGCCGTCGCGAACGGTCGCAGCCCGCATGTCTGGCGCGTTCTGGGCAGGCACGGCAGCTGCATCGCGATCGACGCGCCGCCGCCGCGCGACATCCGGCCGCGGATCCATGCCGCGACGCTGCTGCGCGAGGCGGGCATCGACACGCCGCGCGTGCTCGGAGCCGAGACCGGGCAGGGCTTCCTGCTGCTCGAGGACTTTGGCGGCACCGATCTCGACGACGCGCTGCGCGCCGCGCCGCCGGCGCAGGCCGAGGCGGCGATGCGCCAGGCGCTGGCGACGCTCGTGCAATTCGAGACCCGCGTCGCGGCGGCGGCGCTGCCGCGCTGCGAGCCGAATCGGTTCGCCGCCGAGCTGGCGCTGTTTCCCGCCTGCTGCGTCGAGCGCCGCTTCGGCATACGCTGGAACGAGGCCCAGCAGGTCGCCTGGCGCAAGGTCGCCGCGGCGCTGACCGCGAGCGCGCTCGCACTGCCCCTCGTCGCCGTCCACGCCGATTTCGCGCCGCGCCAGTTGCGCGTGCGACCAAGGGACTCGATCGTCTTGATCGGCGTGCTCGGCGGCGGCGACGCCTATGCGGGGCCGATCGGTCTCGACCTCGTGACGCTGCTGCGCGACACCGCATGCGACGGCGACGAGGCGCAGGAGCTCGACCGTGCGGTGCGCTGGTGGGAGCTGGCGCGCCGCGCGGGATTGCCGGTGGACGCCGATTTCGGCGAGTGCTGGCGTGCGCTCGAATGGCTGGGCCTGATGCGCGATCTGACCGAGCTGGGCCGTGTCTGTCGCGAGCCGCAGCGCGAGGGCGCCGACCCTGCTGCCACCGAATTGCCGCGGCTGCTCGGCCAGGCCGGCAAGGTGGCGCTGCGCTACGCGCCGCTGAAGCCGCTGCTGCGGCTGCTGGAGCCCCTGTCGGGTGCCCGCGTCGAGTCGGGCTTCACCTTCTGAGATGGATGCCTTCCTCTTCCTCGTCGACTTCGTGCTCCATGTCGACCGCCATCTCTCCGACTTCGTCCAGGCCTATGGCGGCTGGGTCTATGCGCTGCTGTTCCTGATCATCTTCGTCGAGACCGGACTCGTCGTGATGCCGTTCCTGCCCGGCGATTCGATGCTCTTCGTCGTCGGCGCGCTGTGCGGCCTGGGCTTGATGAGCCTGCCGCTGGCGATCGGGCTGCTGACGCTGGCGGCGGTGCTCGGCAACCAGACGAACTACACCATCGGCCGCGCCGTCGGCCCGCGCGTGTTCGGCTGGGAGCAGTCGCGCTGGTTCAACCGTGCCGCGTTCGACCGCATGCACGCGTTCTACGAACGCTATGGCGGCATCACGATCGTGCTCGCCCGCTTCATGCCCTTCCTGCGCACCTTTGCGCCCTTCGTCGCCGGCGTCGCGCAGATGACGCGGCGCAAGTTCGCGGTCTACGACGTCACCGGCGGCGCGCTGTGGATCGTCACGCTGACGCTGCTCGGCTACTTCTTCGGCAACCTGCCCTGGGTCCGGGAGCATCTGAGCCAGATCATCTGGGCCATGATCCTGGTGCCCGGCATCGTCGTCCTCATCGGCGCCTGGCGCTCGCGCCGCAAGCCGCAGGCCTGACCGGGCGGCCGCCCTGCGTTCAGGGGCAGGCCGCGATCACCTGCGCCACCGCGGCGGTGAGCTTCTTGCCGTAGGGCACGTGGAGGAATTCGTTCGGGCCATGGGCGTTGCTCTTCGGGCCCAGCACGCCGCAGACCATCATCTGCGCCGCCGGGAAGCCCTGCTGCAGCATGCTCATCAGCGGAATCGTCCCGCCCTGGCCGATGTAGCCGAGCGGCGCGCCGAAATGCAGGCGCGACGCCGCGTCGAGGGCCGTCTCGAGCCAGGGCGACAACGCGGGTGCGTTCCAGCCGGTGGCGCCGAGCGCGCCGGCGCGGCCATCGGGATGAAACGTGACCTTGGCGTTGTAGGGCGCGTTGTCCTCGAGCAGCGCCTTCAGGCGCACGCTCGCTGCGTGGCCGTCGACCAGCGGCGGCAGCCGCAACGAGAGCTTGAACGCGGTGTAGGGGCGCAGCACATTGCCGGCGCTGCCCAGCGCCGGCATGCCGTCGACGCCGGTCACGCTCAGCGTCGGGCGCCAGGTGCGACCCAGCAGGCCCTCGACCGGGTCGGTCGTCGTCGGCAGCGTCGGGCCGCCGTCGGCGCCGCAGGCCCAGGGCATGCGCTTCCAGACCTCATCGCCGAGGATGGCCGCCGTCGCGCGCGCCTGTTCGAGCCGCGACGCCGGCACCTCGCAATGGAAGCTGCCGGGCAGCAGGCGTCCGCTGGCGCTGTCCTCGATGCGGTCGAGCAGGTGGCGCAGGACGCGGAAGCTGCTCGGCACGAGGCCGCTGGCATCGCCCGAGTGGATGCCCTCGGTCAGCACCTCGACCCTGAGCACGCCGCTGACCATGCCGCGCAGGCTGGTCGTGAGCCAGAGCTGGTCGTAATTGCCGGCGCCGCTGTCGAGGCAGACGACGAGCCCGACCCGGCCCAGCCGCGGCCGCAGCGCATCGAGATAGGCCGGCAGATCGGGTGAGCCGCTTTCCTCGCTCGTCTCGATGAGGCCGACGCAGCGCGGCCGCGGGATGCCCTGGCGGTCGAGCGACTCGATCGCCGTGATCGCGGCATAGACGGCGTAGCCGTCGTCGGCGCCGCCGCGGCCATACAGCCGGCCGTCCTCGTATTTCGGCTGCCAGGGTCCGAGATCGCTGCGCCAGCCCTCGAATTCGGGCTGTTTGTCGAGGTGGCCGTAGAGCAGCACGGTGTCGCCGCCGGCGGGCGCGGTGGCGGGGATGTCGAAGAAGATCAGCGGTGTGCGTCCGTCCAGTCGCAGCACCTCGAGCTTCAGGCCGGCGACGCGGCGCTCCTCGACCCAGGCCGCGGCGTCGGCGACGACGCGCTCGATCAGGCCATGCGCCGACCACTCGGGGTCGAACATCGGGCTCTTGGCGGGGACCGCGATGTAGTCGGTCAAGGCCGGGACGATGCGGCGGTCCCAGGCCTCGTCGGCGTAGGCGCCCAGCGCCCGGGCTTCGGTTTCGCGCAACGGTGCGTTCATGCGGATTCTCCGGCGATGAACCGGCAGTCTAAATCCGCGCCGCCCGTGGCGTCGGCCGCGCGCGCGCCGACCATGTCCGCTCAGGTCGGAAAGGCGAGGTCGCGCTGCGGTGCGCCCTTGCGCCGCCACAGCCCCGGCGCGACGCCGTAGATGCTCTTGAAGGCGCGGTTGAACGAGGCCTCGGAGTCGTAGCCGACCGTCTCGGCGACCTGGCTCAGGCTGATGCGCTGGTTGCCGAGCAGGCGCGCCGCCGCGGCCAGGCGCCAGCGCTTGAGGTACTGCATCGGCGGCATGCCCAGGCGCTCGGTGAAATGCTGGGCCAGCACGCTGCGCGACATGCCGACCTGCAGCGCCAGCTCTCGCACGGTCCAGCCATGGGCCGGGCTGTCGTGCATCAGGGTCAGGCAACGGCCGATGTGCGGGTCGCGCAGCGCGGCCAGCCAGCCGGTCTGCAGCGGCGGCAGGGCCTCCAGGTGGCCCCGCAATGCCTCGACGAACAGCGCCTCGGCAACGCGGCCCGCGATGACGCCCGACCCCGGCGGGCCGGCTGCCGCCTGCTCGAGCGCGTGGGCCACCGATTGCGAGAGCCAGGGACCGTTCGGGCGGCGCGCGATGTTCGTGACCACCAGCTGCGGCAAGGCCAGCATGAGCGGATTGGGCACCTGGTGGTCGTAGGCGAACCAGGCGCTGGCGACGTGACAGGCGGCTCCCTGACCGCCGAAGTGACGGGGCGTCAATTCCGGCAGATCGAGCGTCACCGCGTCCTCGCTGCGCGCCGGTCCCGTTCCGCCGCAGCCCAGGCGGTGCGCCTGACCATGGGGCAGCATCGCGATGTCGCCGTCGCGCAGTTCTTGCGCGGGCGTGCCCGGCACCTCGATCCAGCACTGCCCCTCGATCACGAGATGGGCGATGACGAGGTGCCGGGCGCCCGGCAGCAGCACCGGCGCCCAGTCCGCGTCGCTCGGCGCGTCGAGACACCAGGGTGCACCGAATTCGGCGTTGAGAAAGAACGCGCCTTGCAGTCGGATCATCTGCAGCACGTCGGACAGCACGTCCATGACTACCCCCTCGCGAGACGACCGGCTCTTGCGACTCCCGCTTGACGACAGGCCGATGCGATCGGCCTGTCGGGCGGCGGTGGCATTCCCGGGCTCGCAGTACGCCGATCCTAGCCATCGACGTCAGTGCTGCGCTGCAAGACCGTGCGTGTTACGGGTCCATCGGGAGCTTCGGCCCCTCAGCGATTCACCGACCGGACTGTCGACTCAGCGAGATGGTGGTGCTGCCACGGGCCCGTTTCGGGGCGCCGCAGCGCACGCCGATGGCGCGCGACTCAGAGCGTGAAGTCGTAGTCGATGGTCAGCGGCGCATGGTCGCTGAAGCGCTGCGCGGTGTAGATCTGCTCGCGCCGGGCCTTCGCCGCCAGGCCCGGCGTCGCGAGGTGGTAGTCGATGCGCCAGCCGACGTTCTTGGCCCGCGCCTGACCGCGGTTGCTCCACCAGGTGTACTGGTCGGGCCGGTCGTTGAGGGTGCGGAAGACGTCGACGAGGCCGCCGGCCAGCAGCGCTGTCATCCAAGCCCGTTCCTCGGGCAGGAAACCGCTGTTCTTGAGATTGCCCTTCCAGTTCCTGAGGTCGATCTCGTGGTGCGCGATGTTGACGTCTCCGACGAGGATGAACTCGCGCTCGGCCTTGAGCTTCATCAGGTGCTTGTGCATGCGGGCCAGGAAGCGGAACTTGGCCGCCTGGCGCTCCTCGCCGCTCGACCCGCTCGGGAAGTAGCAGCTGATCAGGCTGAGCTTGCGCCGCGCCGTGTCGAAGCGGGTCTCGACCCAGCGCCCTTCGGCGTCGAATTCCTTCGAACCCCAGCCGACGATGACCTCGCTCGGCGCCTTGCGCGTGTAGATGCCGACGCCCGAGTAGCCCTTCTTCTGCGCCAGATGGAAATGCCCGTTCATGCCGGCGATGCGATCGAAGCGGCCGGCCAGGTCTTCGGCCTGAGCCTTGACTTCCTGCAGCCCCATACAATCCGCTTCGCTGGCCTCGGCCCAGTCGACGAAGCCCTTGGTGGCGGCCGATCGGATGCCGTTGACGTTGAGCGTGATCAGTCGGAAAGCCAAGTAGTCCCCCTAAACCAGACGATGAGCCATACAGCCGACCCCCTGCTGGCGCAAGAGTTCGTGCAGTTCGCGGTCGAATCCGGCGTGTTGCGGTTCGGCGAGTTCAGGACCAAGGCCGGTCGGCTCTCGCCCTATTTCTTCAATGCCGGTTTGTTCTGCGACGGCGCCAGGCTGGGCCGCCTGGCCGAATTCTATGCAAGGCGGCTGCTCGCCGCAGGCGCCGACGTGCCCGCGTTCGACCTTCTGTTCGGTCCCGCCTACAAGGGCATCACGCTGGCCTCGGCGCTGGCCGTCGAGCTCGCGCGCCGCGGCCGCAACATCGGCTTCGCGTACAACCGCAAGGAAGCCAAGGACCATGGCGAGGGCGGCACGCTCGTCGGCGCGCCGGTCGCCGGCCGCGTGCTCATCGTCGACGACGTGATCTCGGCCGGCACCTCGGTGCGCGAGTCGCTGACGCTGATCGCCGGCGCCGGCGCGCAGGCCGCCGGCGTCGCGATCGCGCTCGACCGCCAGGAGCGCGCGACCGAGGACGGCCGCGACGCGCCCTGGAGCGCCGTGCAGTTCGTGACCCGCGAGTTCGGCCTGCGCGTGGCTGCCATCGCGACGCTCGACGACCTGCTGCAGTACCTGCGCGCCAGCGGCGACGCCGCGGTGGCGGCCCATGCGGCGCCGGTCCAGGCCTATCGCGACCGCTACGGAGTCTGAATGGCGGCGCTGCGATCGAGGCTCGTCCCGATGCTGCTGCTCTTGGCGGCGGCGCTGCCCTGTGCCGCGCAGCAGGGCCCGGCCGCGTCGACGGCGATCTACAGCTGCGTCGACGCCTCGGGCAGGCGCCTGACCTCGGATCGCCCGATCGCCGAATGCACGACGCGCGAGCAGCGCCTGCTCAACCGCGACGGCTCCTTGCGCGCGATCATCCCGCCGACCCTGACGGCCGAGGAGCGCGCCGAGAAGGAAGCGCGCCTGCGCGCGGCCGAGGCGGCGCGGGTGGCGCAGGCCGATGCGGTGCGGCGCGACCGCAACCTGCTCGCGCGCTACCCCAACGAGGCCTCGCACAACCGCGCCCGCGAGGCGGCGCTGGACACCGCGCGCGCCGCCGCCAAGTCGAGCGAGGAGCGGCTGCGCGGCCTCACCGCCGAGCGCAAGCCGCTGCTCGACGAGGCCGAGTTCTACCAGGGCAAGCCCTTGCCGGCGAAGCTGCGCTCGGCGCTCGACGCCAACGACGCCGCGGTCGAAGCCCAGCGCGCGGCGATGGTCAACCAGCAGGCCGAGATGGCGCGCATCAACGCCTTCTACGATGCCGAGCTCGAACGCCTGCGCCGCCTCTGGAGCGGTGCACCGGCGGGTTCGCTGGGGCCGCTGCCGGTCACCTCCAGCGTGCGCGGCCCGAAGTAGCCGCGCCGCCCGCCGCCGCGATGCGCCGCGGCGCGTGGATTCACTGCAGGCGTCGACGCAACAGCTCGCCGGCCTGCGCCGGGTTCGCCTTGCCCTGGCTGGCCTTCATCACCTGGCCGACGAGGGCGTTGAACGCCTTGTCCTTGCCGGCCTTGAACTCCTCGACCGACTTCGCGTTGGCGGCAATGACGCGGTCGACGATGGCCTCGAGCGCGCCGGCGTCGTTCATCTGGCGCAGACCGAGCGACTCGATCGTCGCGTCGACCTCGGTGGCGGCGCCGCTCCACAGCGCGTCGAAGACCTGGCGCGCGCCGTTGTTCGAGACCGTGCCGTCGGCGACGCGGGCGATCAGCGCCGCCAGCGTCGCCGGCGCCAGCGGCGCCTCGGCGATGCCGCGGCCCTCGGCGTTGAGGCGTTTGCTGACCTCGCCCATGAGCCAGTTCGCCGCCAGCTTGGGCTGGCCGCAGCCGTCGCGCAGCGCCTCGTAGTAGCGCGCCAGCGCCAGGCTCTGCGTCATCATCGCGGCGTCGTAGGCCGGCAGGCCGTCGTCGCGCTGGAAGCGTGCGGCCATCGCCGCCGGCAGCTCGGGCATCGCGGCGCGCACGCGCTCGATCCATTCCGGCGCGATCACCAGCGGCGGCAGGTCGGGATCGGGGAAGTAGCGGTAGTCGTGCGCGTCTTCCTTGCTGCGCATCGACCGCGTCTCGCCGCTGTCGGGGTTGAACAGCACGGTCGCCTGCTCGATCGCCAGGCCGTCCTCGATGCGGTCGATCTGCCACTGGACCTCGAAATCGATCGCCTGCTGCAGGAAGCGGAAGCTGTTGAGGTTCTTGATCTCGCGCCGCGTGCCCAGCGGCGCGCCGGGCCGCCGCACCGAGACGTTGGCGTCGCAGCGGAAGCTGCCTTCCTGCATATTGCCGTCGCAGATGCCGAGCCAGACGACGAGCTGGTGCAGCGCGCGCGCGTACTCCACCGCCTCGGCGGAACTGCGCAGCTCGGGTTCGGAGACGATCTCGAGCAGCGGCGTGCCGGCGCGGTTGAGGTCGATGCCGGTCTGGCCCGAATAATCCTCGTGCAGGCTCTTGCCGGCGTCCTCCTCGAGGTGGGCGCGCGTCAGCCGCAGCGAGCGCGGCGCGCCGTCGAAGACGAAGTCGACGCGCCCGCCCTGGACCACGGGGATCTCGTACTGGCTGATCTGGTAGCCCTTGGGCAGGTCCGGATAGAAGTAGTTCTTGCGCGCGAAGATCGACAGCGGCGCGATCTTCGCGCCGACGGCCAGGCCGAAGCGGATCGCGCGCTCGACGGCGCCGCGATTGAGCACCGGCAACGTGCCGGGCAGCGCGAGGTCGACGGCGCAGGCCTGCGTGTTGGGCGCGGCGCCGAAGGCGGTCGAAGCGCCGCTGAAGATCTTGCTCGCGGTCGAGAGCTGGGCATGGGTCTCGAAGCCGATGACGACCTCGAAGCCGCGGATCAGGGGGCTGGTGGGCATGGCGTTCAGAACCCCGGGGGCGTGCGGAGGTGGAAATCGGTCGCCTGCTGCAGCGCTTGCGCCGCGTGCAGCAGGGTCGCCTCGTCGAAATAGTTGCCGATCAGCTGCAGGCCCACGGGCATGCCCTCGGCGCCGAAGCCGGCCGGCACGCTCATCCCCGGCAGGCCGGCCAGGCTCGCCGGCAGCGTGAAGATGTCGGCCAGGTAGTTCGCGAGCGGGTCGTCGGCCTGCTCGCCGATCTTCCACGCCACGCTCGGCGCGACCGGGCCGGCAATGACGTCGCAGTCCCTGAAGCAGGCCTGGAAGTCGTCGGCGATCATGCGGCGCAGCTTCTGCGCCTGCAGGTAATAGGCGTCGTAATAGCCGTGCGAGAGCACGTAGGTGCCGATCATGATGCGGCGCTTGACCTCGGCACCGAAGCCTTCGGCGCGGGTCTTGCGATACATGTCGTGCAGGTCGCCATATTGCGCCGCGCGATGGCCGTAGCGCACGCCGTCGTAGCGGCCGAGATTCGAGCTCGCCTCGGCCGGCGCGATGATGTAGTAAACGGGAATCGAGAGCTGGGTGCGCGGCAGGCTCACGTCGACGAGCGTGGCGCCGAGCTTTTCGAGCTCGGCCAGCGCGGCGCGCGTCGCCGCGGCCACATCGGCGGCCAGTCCGGCGGGGAAGAACTCACGCGGCAGGCCGATGCGCAGGCCCTGCAGCGGTCGCGCGGCATTGGCCGAAGCGGCCGCCGCGGCACGTGCGGCGACCTCGGCGCGGCGCGCGCGGTACGGCGCCGGGTCGACGCTGGTGGCGTCGCGGGCATCGAAACCGACCATCGCGTCGAGCAGCAGCGCGCAGTCCTCGGCGCTGCGCGCCAGCGGCCCGGCCTGGTCGAGGCTGCTCGCGAAGGCGATCATGCCGTAGCGCGAGCACAGGCCGTAGGTCGGCTTGATGCCGGTGACGCCGGTGAAGCTCGCCGGCTGGCGGATCGAGCCGCCGGTGTCGGTGCCGGTGGCCGCCGGCACCAGGCGCGCCGCCACCGCAGCCGCCGAGCCGCCCGACGAGCCGCCGGGCACGCGCTCGCGGTTCCAGGGGTTGCGCACCGGGCCGTAGGCCGAGTTCTCGTTCGTCGATCCCATCGCGAACTCGTCGCAGTTGAGCTTGCCCAGCGTCACCGTGCCCGCGGCCTCGAGCCGCGCGACGACATCGGCGTCGAACGGGCTGGCGTAGCCGGCGAGCATCTTCGAGCCGGCTGTCGACGCCAGGCCGCTGCGCGCGTGGTCGGTGACGAAGATGTCCTTGTGCGCGATCGGCACGCCCGTGAGCGGGCCCGCCTGGCCGGCGGCGATCGCCGCGTCGGCGCGCCGCGCCGAGGCCAGCGCCGCCTCGGGGTTCGTCGCCAGGAAGGCGCCGAGGTCGGCGGCGCGCGCTATCGCCGCGAGTGACGCCTGCGTGACCTCGACGCTCGACACCTGGCGCGCCGCCAGCGCCCGCGCGAGCCCCGCCACGCCCAGTTCTTGCAACTGTTTCATTCGATCACCTTGGGCACCAGGAACAGGCCGTCCTCGACCGCGGGGGCGCTGCGCTGGTTCGCCTCGCGCCGGTCGGGCTCGGTGACGGCGTCGTCGCGCAGCCGCAGCGCCACCGCCTGCACGGCCGACAGCGGCGTGTACAGCGGCTCGACGCCGCGCGTCTCGACGGCACGCATCTGCTCGACGATGCCGAAGAAGCCGTTGAGCTGTTCGAGCATCGTCGCCTGTTCGGTGGCGGAGAGTTCGAGCCGCGCCAGATGCGCGATGCGGCTCACGTCCTGCGGGGTCAGGGCCATGGTCTGTTCTGGGGTGGCGGAGGGCCCCGGAATGCCGCAAAAAGCAGCATCGGGAACCGATCGCGAGGGTTGGATACGTTATTATCCCCGGTTACCCGCATGCCCCGAGGCGCAGCGGCTGCGGCGGGTGGTCCGACGCAGTGCAAGCCGCGCGGCAATCGGACCCGACACCCCCTTAAGCCCTTGCGCGCTGCGGCCCCCATCCGTCTTCCGGCCCTGCCTGCGTCACCGCCCGCAGCGGTCGCCGACGATCTTGCCTGGCCGCGCGCGCACCCGTTTCGACTCCCGCCATGTTCGCTGCCTCCCTGCGCCGCTATTTCTCCACCGACCTTGCCATCGACCTCGGCACCGCCAACACGCTGATCTACGTGCGCGGCAAGGGGATCGTCCTCGACGAGCCCTCGGTCGTCGCCATCCGCCACGAGGGTGGACCCCAGGGCAAGAAGACCATCCAGGCCGTCGGCAAGGAAGCCAAGGCGATGCTCGGCAAGGTGCCGGGCAACATCGAGGCCATCCGGCCAATGAAGGACGGCGTCATCGCCGACTTCACCGTCACCGAGCAGATGCTCAAGCAGTTCATCAAGATGGTGCATCCGCGCTCGGTGCTGCGGCCGAGCCCGCGCATCATCATCTGCGTGCCCTGCGGATCGACCCAGGTCGAGCGGCGCGCGATCCGCGAATCGGCGCTGGGCGCCGGCGCCTCCGACGTCTACCTGATCGAGGAGCCTATGGCGGCGGCGATCGGCGCCGGGCTGCCGGTCAGCGAGGCCTCGGGCTCGATGGTCGTCGACATCGGCGGCGGCACCACCGAGGTCGGCGTCATCAGCCTCGGCGGCATGGTCTACAAGGGCAGCATCCGCGTCGGCGGCGACAAGTTCGACGAATCGATCATCAACTACATCCGCCGCAACTACGGCATGCTGATCGGCGAGCCGACGGCCGAGAGCATCAAGAAGAGCATCGGCAGCGCCTTCCCCGGCTCCGAGGTCAAGGAGATGGAGGTCAAGGGCCGCAACCTCAGCGAGGGCGTGCCGCGCAGCTTCACGATCAGCTCCAACGAGATCCTCGAGGCGCTGACCGACCCGCTGAACCAGATGGTCAGCGCGGTGAAGAACGCGCTCGAGCAGACGCCGCCCGAACTCGGTGCCGACATCGCCGAGCGCGGCATGATGCTCACCGGCGGTGGCGCGCTGCTGCGCGACCTCGACCGCCTGCTGGCCGAGGAGACCGGCCTGCCCGTGCTCGTCGCCGAGGACCCGCTGACCTGCGTCGTGCGCGGCTGCGGCATGGCGCTCGAACGCATGGAGCGCCTGGGCTCGATCTTCACCTCGGAATGACGGCGCGCTGAGCGCCGCAGGCCTGCCATGCCCCTGGGCACGCTGGACCGCACGCCGCCCCCCTTCTTCCGCCAGGGCCCCTCGGCGCTGACGAAGCTGGTGTTCTTCTCGGCGCTGGCGATCTTCCTGATGGTCGCCGACCTGCGCTTCAAGTTCGTCGGCCCGCTGCGTTCGACACTCGCCGTGGCGTTGCTGCCGGCGCAGCGCGCGCTGGCGGTGCCGATCGAGATCGCCCAGGGCGGCGGCGAATACCTCGGCGGCCTGCACCAGGCACTGGCAACCGAGCGCACGATCGAGCAGCGCATGGTCGCGCAGTCGGCACAGGCCCAGCGCGCCGGCGCGCTCGAGCGCGAGAACGCGCGGCTGCGCGCGCTGCTCACGCTCAAGCCGGCGCTGGCGGTGCGCTCGCAGCCGGCCGAGATCCTCTACGAGGCCGCCGACCCCTATTCGCGCAAGGTCGTGATCGACCGCGGCACGGCGCAGGGCGTCGTCGCCGGCGCGCCGGTGCTGACCGAGAAGGGCGTGCTCGGCCAGGTCACCCATGTCTATGCGCTGACCTCGGAGGTCACGGTGCTGACCGACAAGGACGCCGCGATCCCGGTCATCAACACCCGCACCCAGCAGCGCGGCGCGGCCTTCGGCGGCCTCGGCGGCGGCCAGATGGAGCTGCGCTTCGTCTCGGCCAATGCCGACGTGCAGGTCGGCGACGCGCTCGAGACCGGCGGCCTCGACGGCGTCTACCCGCCGGGACTGGCGGTGGCGCATGTGACCGGGGTCGACCGCCGCGTCGAATCGGGTTTCGCGCACATCGTGCTCAAGCCCGACGCCGACCCCGATGGCGTGCGCCAGGTGCTGGTGCTCGAGCCGCTGTCGCTGCAGCTGCCGCCGCGGCCGGCCGCGGTCGCCGAGCCCAAGCCCGCGCGCGTGATCAATGCGCCGGGGCAGAAGGGGGCTTCGGCGCCATGATCATGCTGAACCTGGAGCACGCGTCATGATCATGCCGCGGGGCACCGACCAGCTGCTGCTGCCGGTCAACCCGATCTTCATCGCCTTCACGCTGATGGCGGCGCTGGCGGTGAACCTGCTGCCGCTCGGGCGCCAGCCGGCGATGCCCGATCTGCTGGCGCTCGTGCTCGTGTTCTGGAACGTCCATCAGCCGCGCCGCGTCGGCGTCGGCTGGGCCTTCGTCTTCGGCCTCGTGATGGACGTGCACCAGGGCGCGCTGCTCGGCCAGCATGCGCTGTCGTATACGCTGCTGAGCTATGCGGCGATCTCGATCCACCGCCGCCTGCTGTGGTTCGGCGTCTTCGGCCAGGCGCTGCAGATCCTGCCGGTGTTCTTCGCCGTCCACCTCGTGACGCTGGCCGCCAGGCTGATCGCCGGCGGCATGTTCCCCGGCTGGTCGATGCTGATCGCGCCGCTGCTCGAGGCGGCGCTGTGGCCGCTGGCGACGATGCTGCTGCTGGCGCCGCAGCGCCGTGCCCCCGATCCGGACCGGAACCGACCGCTGTGACCGAACTCAAGGACCTCGGACAGGAACTCGGGCGTTTCCGCGCCCGCATCCTGGCCGCCGCCGCCTTCGTGCTGCTGGCCTTCGGGCTGCTCGCCGCGCGCCTCGTCTACCTGCAGGTGTTCCGCCACGCCGAGCTGGCCACGCAGGCCGAGAACAACCGCATCGCCGTCGTCCCCATCGTCCCCAATCGCGGCCTCATCGTCGACCGCAACGGCGTCGTGCTGGCGACCAACTATTCCGCCTACACGCTCGAGATCTCGCAGCAGCGCATGCGCGACGCCGGCACCGACCTCGACCGCCTCGTCGACGACCTCGCCTCGGTGGTGACGATCGAGCCCAAGGACCGGCGCCGCTTCAAGCAGCTGCGCGACGAGCTCAAGGGCGCCGACTCGCTGCCGATCCGCACCCGGCTGAGCGATGAGGAGGTGGCGCGCTTCACGGCCCAGCGCTTCCGATTCCCCGGCGTCGACGTCAAGGCGCGGTTGTTCCGCAGCTACCCGCTGGGCGATGTCGCTGCCCATGTGCTGGGCTACATCGGCCGCATCAACCAGTCCGAGAAGGACGACATGGCCGACTGGGACGAGGCCGACCAGGGCAACTACAAGGGCACCGAATACATCGGCAAGCTCGGCATCGAGCAGAGCTACGAGCGCGAGCTGCACGGCAAGGCCGGCTTCGAGGAGGTCGAGACGAGCGCCGGCGGCCGCGCCGTGCGCCGCCTCAGCAGCCATCCGCCGACGCCGGGCGACAAGATCGTGCTGTCGATCGACGTCAAGCTGCAGAAGCTCGTCGAGGAGCTCTACGGCGACCGCCGCGGCGCGCTGGTGGCGATCGACCCGCGCAACGGCGAGGTGCTGGCCTTCGTCAGCAAGCCGACCTTCGACCCCAACCTGTTCGTCGACGGCATCGACGTCGAGAGCTGGCGCGAGCTCAACGAGAGCATCGACCGGCCGCTGCTCAACCGCGCGCTGCGCGGCACCTATCCGCCGGGTTCGACCTACAAGCCCTTCATGGCGCTGGCGGCGCTGAACACCGGCACGCGCTCGCCGGCGACGCTGATCAACGACCCCGGCTTCTTCATGTTCGGCGGCCGCCGCTTCGGCAGCCCGGAGAACGAGCGCGGCGGCATCATGAACATGCGGCGCGCCATCGTCGAGTCGAGCAATGTCTACTTCTACACGCTGGCCAACGAGATGGGCGTCGACCTCATCCACGACCAGCTGGAACCGATGGGCTTCGGCCGCAAGACCGGCATCGACCTCGAGGGCGAGGTCACCGGCGACCTGCCGTCCACCGAGTGGAAGCGCCGCAAGTACAAGCGGCCCGAGCAGCAGCGCTGGTATGCCGGCGAGACGATCTCGCTGGGCATCGGCCAGGGCTACAACAACTTCACGATGCTGCAGGAGGCGACGGCGCTGGCGACGCTGGTCACCGGCGGCCAGCGCTACAAGCCGCGCGTGGTGCGCGAGATCGACGACGCCATCACCGGCCAGGTGCAGCGCGTCGCCGGCGATGCGTTGCCGCCGCTGCCGTTCAAGCCCGAGGACGTCGCGGTGGTGCTCGATGCGCTGCACGGCGTCACCATCGAGGGCACCTCGCGCGTCGAATTCGCCGGCGCCGGCTACGCCAGCGGCGGCAAGACCGGGACGGCGCAGGCCGTGGGCGTGCGCGCCAACGAGAAATACAACGCCGCCAAGCTCGAGGAGCACAAGCGCGACCACGCGCTGTACATCGCGGTGGCGCCGATCGACCACCCGACCGTCGTGCTGGCGATGATCGTCGAGAACGCCGGCTGGGGCGCCGATGCGGCAGCGCCGATCGCGCGCCGCGTCTTCGACTATCTGCTGCTGGGCCAGTACCCGAGCGAGGAGGACATCGCCGCGGTGCAGGAAGGCAAGGGCAAGGCGCCGGTCGGCACGCCGCGGCGCGCCGCCGACGTGCCGTTGACGCCGACCGACCTCGCCGCGGTCGCCGCGGCGACGCCCGCGTCGGCAGCCGCATCCGCGCCGAGAATCGGCGCCACCGGCGCCGTGGCCTTGGCGCGATGAAGCCCCCACGCTCACTTCGTTCGCTGCCCCCCAAGGGGGCTTTCAGTACCTTCGGAACGGCCGGGCGGTACTGAAGATGAACGCCGTCTTCGAACGCGCATCGCCCTGGCTGCTCGTGCGCCGCATCTTCGGCGGTTTCGACTTCGCGCTGCTGCTGGCGGTGCTGATGCTGGCGACGATCGGGCTCGTCGCGATGTATTCGGCCGGCTACGATCAGGGCACGCGCTTCCCCGACCATGTGCGCAACCTGCTGCTCGCCTTCGGCGTGCTCTTCCTGGCCTCGCAGGTGCCGCCGCAGCGGCTGCAGCAGCTCGCGGTGCCGCTGTATGTCGCCGGCCTGCTGCTGGTGCTGATGACGGCGGTGCCGGGCCTGGGCGTGACGAAGAAGGGCGCGACGCGCTGGATCCATGTCGGCATGGACATCCAGCCCAGCGAGATCCTGAAGATCGCGATGCCGCTGATGCTCGCCTGGTGGTTCCAGAAGCGCGAGGGCATGCTGCGCGTGGCCGATTTCTTCGTCGCCGCGCTGCTGCTGCTGGTGCCGGTGGCGATCGTCATCAAGCAGCCCGACCTCGGCACCGCGCTGCTGATCCTGGCCAGCGGCGTCTACGTCTTCTTCTTCGCCGGCCTGTCGTGGAAGATCGTCTTGCCGGTGCTGGGCCTGGGCACGCTGGCGGTCACCGCGCTGATCCTCGCCGAGGACCGCATCTGCGCCCCCGGCGTCGTCTGGCCGCTGCTGCGCGAATACCAGCAGCACCGCGTCTGCACGCTGCTCGACCCGACGACCGACCCCCTGGGCAAGGGCTTCCACATCATCCAGGGCATGATCGCGATCGGCTCGGGCGGCATCGGCGGCAAGGGTTTCATGCAGGGCACGCAGACGCACCTCGAATTCATCCCCGAGCGCACGACCGACTTCATCTTCGCCGCCTTCTGCGAGGAGTTCGGCCTCGCCGGCGTGATCGTGCTGCTGCTGGCCTTCATCTTCCTGATCTTCCGCGGCCTGATGATCGCCGCCGAGGCGCCGACGGTGTTCACGCGGCTGCTCGCCGGCGCCGTGACGCTGAGCTTCTTCACCTACGCCTTCGTCAACATGGGCATGGTCAGCGGCATCCTGCCGGTGGTCGGCGTGCCGCTGCCCTTCGTCAGCTACGGCGGCACCGCGATGGTCACGCTCGGGCTCGGGCTGGGCATCCTGATGTCCATCTCCCGCAGTCGGCGGTTGATGCCGTCGTAGTTCAGGCCGGCGCCGGCGGCGCGGGCGGTGACGCCGGCGATGGCGCCTGCTTCACCGCGGCCAGCGGGAAGCGCACCGTGAACAGCGCCCCCGGGGCATGCAGCGTCGCGCCGCTGCGCGTTCGCGCATCGTCGACCGTGATCTCGGCGCCATGGCGCTGCGCGACCTCGGCGACGATGGCCAGCCCGAGGCCGCTGCCGTCGACCTGCGTGTCGATGGCGCGGTAGAAAGGCCGGAACACGGCTTCGCGCTCGGCGGGCGCGATGCCGGGGCCGGTGTCCTCGACCTGCAGCACGACGACCTGCCCGAAGGGGTCGGGCAGCACGCGGGCGGTCACCGCGCCGCCCTCGGGCGTGTAGCGCAGCGCGTTGTCGACGAGGTTGCGCACCATCTCGCTGAGCAGCACCGGTTCGGCCGACAGCCGCGTGCCCTGCGACGCATCGGGGCCCTCGTAGCCGAGGTCGATGCGGCGCTCGAAAGCGCGCGGCACGAAGTCGCGCACGACGGCGCGCGTCACGGCGGCGAGGTCCACCGTCTGGTGTCGCGCCGCCTGGCCGGTGTCCTCGGCGCGTGCCATCGCCAGCAGCTGGTTGACCATGTGCGCCGCGCGCTGCGTCGAATGCGCGATCTGGCGCAGCGCATGCTTGAGCGAGGCCGGGTCGCTGCGCCCGCTGTCGATCTCGCGCGCCGCCAGTTCGGCCTGCATGCGCAGGCCTGCCAGCGGCGTCTTCAGCTGGTGCGCGGCGTCGGCGAGGAAATGGCGCTGCGTGGCGATCGTGCGGTCCAGGCGCTGCAGCAGGTCGTTGATCGCGCGCACCAGCGGCGCGACCTCGTCGGGCACGTCGCCCTCGGGGATCGCGCTCAGGTCGGTGCTCTCGCGGCGGCGGATGCGCTGCTGCAGCTCGGCCAGCGGGCGGATGCCGCGCGCCAGCGCGAACCACACGAGCACGACGGCCAGCGGCAGGATCACGAACTGCGGCAGGATCACCCCCTTGATGATCTCGGTCGCCAGCTGCGCGCGCTTGCCCAGCGTCTCGGCCACCTGGACGAGCGCGTTGCCATGCTGCGAGCCGGCGGCGTCGAGCCAGAGATAGGCCACGCGCACCGGTTCGTCGCCGACGGTGTCGTCGCGGAAGCGCACCGTCGGCTCGGCCGTCGGCACGCTGGCGTCGTCGGTCGGCACCGTCAGACCCGATTCGCCGGCCAGCAACTCGCCGCGGCGGCCCAGCACCTGGTAGTAGGTGCGGTCGTCGTCGTCGTCGCGCCTGAACACCGTCGCGGCGCGGTCGAGCTCGCTGCGCGAGCGCGCCGCCGGCAGCGTCGTGTCGGCCAGCTGCACCGTCGCCTGGCGCGCGAGCACGCGGGCCATGTCGGCCAGTTCGCGGTCGTAGGGCCGGTTGGCGATCGCCTGCGCGACGACCCAGGTCAGCCCCAGGCTCATCGGCCAGACGAGCAGCAGCGGGGCGAGCATCCAGTCGAGGATCTCGCCGAACAGCGAGCGGTGCTCGATCAGCGTCGCCGGCGACGGCTCCTGGCGCCCGCGCTGCAACAGCTGTTCAGGCAGCGATCTTCTCCAGGCAGTAGCCCAGGCCGCGCACGGTCGCGATGCGCACCGGGCCCTGCTCGATCTTCTTGCGCAGGCGGTGGATGTAGACCTCGATCGCGTTGTTGCTGACCTCTTCGCCCCATTCGCACAGCCGCTCGACGAGCTGGTCCTTGCTGACGAGACGGCCGGCGCGCTGCAGCAGGACCTCGAGCAGGCTGAGCTCGCGCGCCGACAGCTCGACCATCTGATCGTTGATGTAGGCGACGCGGCCGGTGGCGTCGAAGGTCAGCGGGCCATGCTTGAGCAGGTTCGAGGCCGTGCCCAGGCCGCGCCGGGTGAGTGCGCGCACGCGCGCCTCGAGCTCCTGGAGCGAGAACGGCTTGGCCATGTAATCGTCGGCGCCGAGGTCCAGGCCCTTGACGCGCTGCTCGACGCTGTCGGCCGCCGTCAGGATGAGCACCGGCACGCTGCTGCCGCGGCCGCGCATCTTGCGCAGCACCTCGAAGCCGTGCATCTTGGGCAGGCCGAGGTCGAGGATGAGGAGGTCGAACTCGTGTGCGGCGATCGCCGCGTCGGCCTCGCTGCCGTTGCCCACCTGGTCGACCGCGTAGCCCTGGGCACGCAGCGAACGCAAGAGGCCGTCGGCCAGGACCTGGTCGTCTTCGGCGATGAGGATGCGCATCACGGGTCTCCTGCGGGCTCCGGCTGGGCGCCAGACCCTTGTATTGGGACGGATTCTAGGCAAGCGCGTAAGCGGGCATCCCCCAGTTTCGGGCACCCCAAGGATTTACCCCGAAGGGACTGTACGCATATCCAGCTTGTGCGCCATAATCGCCCCAACCAAGGAGATGACCATGGACGCACCCGTCAAAGCGCTCAACACCGAAAAGGCCAAGGCCCTGCAGGCCGCCCTGGCGCAAATCGAGAAGCAGTTCGGCAAGGGCTCGATCATGCGCCTGGGCGAAGGCGAAGTCATCGAGGACATCCAGGTCGTCTCGACCGGTTCGCTCGGCCTGGACATCGCGCTGGGCGTCGGCGGTCTGCCGCGCGGCCGCGTCGTCGAGATCTACGGCCCCGAATCGTCGGGCAAGACGACGCTGACGCTGCAGGTCATCGCCGAGATGCAGAAGCTGGCCGGCACCTGCGCCTTCATCGACGCCGAACATGCGCTGGACATCCAGTACGCGCAGAAGCTCGGCGTCAACCTCCAGGAACTGCTGATCAGCCAGCCCGACACCGGCGAGCAGGCGCTCGAGATCGTCGACGCCCTCGTGCGCTCGGGCTCGATCGATCTCATCGTCATCGACTCGGTGGCCGCGCTCACGCCGAAGGCCGAGCTCGAAGGCGAGATGGGCGACAGCCTGCCGGGACTGCAGGCACGGCTGATGAGCCAGGCGCTGCGCAAGCTCACGGCGACGATCAAGAAGACCAACACGATGGTCATCTTCATCAACCAGATCCGCATGAAGATCGGTGTCATGTTCGGCAACCCCGAGACGACGACCGGCGGCAACGCGCTGAAGTTCTACGCCTCGGTGCGCCTGGACATCCGCCGCACCGGCAACATCAAGAAGGCCGAGGAAGTCATCGGCAGCGAAACCAAGGTCAAGGTCGTCAAGAACAAGGTCGCGCCGCCGTTCAAGACCGCCGAGTTCGACATCCTCTACGGCGAAGGCATCAGCCGCGAGGGCGAGATCATCGACATGGGCGTGACCGCCCGCATCCTCGACAAGAGCGGCGCCTGGTACGCCTACAACGGCGAGAAGATCGGCCAGGGCAAGGACAACGCGCGCGAGTTCCTGCGCGAGAACCCCGAGGTCGCGCGCGAGATCGAGAACAAGGTGCGCGAGTCGATGGGCATCCCCCTGCAGAGCGCCGCGGCCACGCCCGCCGCCGACGAGTAAGGCCGCGGGTCGGCGATGGCGTTCGGCGCACCCTCGGTCAAGGGGCGGGCGCTGCGCTACCTCTCGCAGCGCGAGCACACCCGCGCCGAACTCGAACGCAAGCTCGAGAGAACCCTCGGCGACCTGCCCGACGCCGGCGCGCAGATCGCCGCCGCGCTCGACGACCTCGCCGCCAGCGGGCTGCTGAGCGAGGCGCGCGCGGCCGCGTCGGTGCTGCACGGCCAGGGCGCGCGCTACGGCGTGCGCCGGCTCAAGCAGACCCTGCAGTCCAAGGGCGTCGCGCCCGAATTGCTCGCCCAGACGCTGCAGCAGGCGCGTGCCACCGAATTCGAGCGTGCGCAGGCGGTCTGGCAGCGCCGCTTCGGCGCGCCGCCGGCCGACGCGGCCGAGCGCGCCCGCCAGATGCGCTTCCTCGCCGCGCGCGGCTTCGAGGGCGACATCATCCGCCGCCTCGTCCGCGGCGAAGACTAGACGCTGCTCAGGTCGAGAATCGCGGTCCCGCGCCCGGATCTGTAAGGTTGTGCTGCGCAGCAGCATGCTAAATTCGCCGCCGCGCTGCGCCCGCAGCCATCGCCCCACCCCCAGCCATGCCTCCCCCTTCAGCGGCGGCCGACCGCCAGCCCCAGCAGCGCCGCGCAGCCATCGCGCCGGCCTGCAGGTGCCATGCGGCCACGCGCGGGTTCGCCGGGTCGATGTCCGATTGCCCGATGCGCCGGGTCCACCCGGCGGCGACGTTTCCCGAATGAGACCCCAGAGCGAGGAACCCAGATGAAGATCCACGAATACCAGGCCAAGGAGCTGTTGCGCGCCCATGGCGTCCCGGTGCCGCGCGGCTACCCGGCCTTCACCGTGCGCGAGGCGCAGGAAGCGGCGCAGAAGCTCGGCGGCAGCGTCTGGGTCGTCAAGGCCCAGATCCATGCCGGCGGCCGCGGCAAGGGCGGCGGCGTCAAGCTCGCGCGCACCCTGCCCGAGGTCGAGACGCTGGCCACGCAGATCCTGGGCATGCAGCTCAAGACGCACCAGACCGGCCCCGAGGGCCAGAAGGTGCGCCGCCTGCTCGTCGAGGAAGGTGCCGACATCAAGAAGGAGTACTACGTCGCCGCGCTCACCGACCGCGCGACGCAGAAGGTGGCGATGATGGCCAGCTCCGAAGGCGGTATGGACATCGAGGAGGTGGCGCACAACACGCCCGAGAAGATCCTCAAGGTCTTCGTCGATCCGCTCGTCGGCCTCACCGATGCGCAGGCGCTCGAGCTGGCCGCCGGCATCGGCGTCCCGGCGGCGAGCCAGCCCCAGGCCGTCGATGTGCTCAAGAAGCTCTACACCTGCTACATGGACACCGACGCCAGCCTGGCCGAGATCAACCCGCTGATCCTCGAAGGCAACGGCCACATCAAGGCGCTCGACGCGAAGTTCAACTTCGACGCCAACGCGCTGTTCCGCCACCCCGAGATCGTCGCCTACCGCGACCTCGACGAGGAGGATCCGGCCGAGGTCGAGGCGAGCAAGTTCGACCTCAGCTACATCAGCCTGGACGGCAACATCGGCTGCCTCGTCAACGGCGCCGGACTGGCGATGGCGACGATGGACACCATCAAGCTCTTCGGCGGCGAGCCGGCGAACTTCCTCGACGTCGGCGGCGGTGCCACGGCCGAGAAGGTCACCGAGGCCTTCAAGATCATGCTGGCCAACAAGAACGTCAAGGGCATCCTCGTCAACATCTTCGGCGGCATCATGAAGTGCGACACCATCGCCGAGGGCGTGATCGCCGCGTGCAAGGCGGTCAATCTGGGTGTGCCGCTGGTCGTGCGCATGAAGGGCACGAACGAGGACCTGGGCAAGAAGATGCTGGCCGAATCGGGCCTGCCCATCATCAGCGCCGACACGATGGCCGAGGCCGCGACGAAGATCGTCGCCGCCGTCAAGTAAGGACGAGAACATGAGCATCCTGATCAACAAGGACACCAAGGTCATCACCCAGGGCATCACGGGCAAGACCGGTCAGTTCCACACCAAGGGCTGCCAGGCCTACGCCAACGGCAAGAACTGCTTCGTCGCCGGCGTGAATCCGAAGAAGGCCGGCGAGAGCTTCGAAGGGATCCCGATCCACGCCAGCGTCAAGGACGCCAAGGCCGCCACCGGCGCCACCGTCAGCGTCATCTACGTGCCGCCGGCCGGCGCCGCCGACGCGATCTGGGAGGCCGTCGAGGCCGACCTCGACCTCGTCGTCTGCATCACCGAAGGCATCCCGGTCAAGGACATGCTGAACGTGCGCAACAAGATGAAGCGCAAGGTCGAGCAGGGCGGCAAGGAAACGCTGCTGCTCGGTCCCAACTGCCCGGGGCTGATCACGCCCGAGGAAATCAAGATCGGCATCATGCCGGGCCATATCCACCGCAAGGGCCGCATCGGCGTCGTCAGCCGCAGCGGCACGCTGACCTACGAGGCGGTGGCGCAGCTGACCGAGATCGGCCTCGGCCAGAGCTCGGCGGTGGGCATCGGCGGCGACCCGATCAACGGCCTCAAGCACATCGACATCATGCGGCTGTTCAACGACGATCCGGACACCGACGCGGTGATCATGATCGGCGAGATCGGCGGCCCCGACGAGGCCGACGCGGCGCGCTGGTGCAAGGCCAACATGAAGAAGCCCATCGTCGGCTTCATCGCCGGCGTCACCGCCCCCGCGGGCAAGCGCATGGGTCACGCCGGCGCGCTCATCAGCGGCGGCGCCGACACGGCCGACGCCAAGCTCGCCATCATGGAAGAGTGCGGGTTCACCGTCACGCGCAACCCGTCCGAAATGGGACGGCTGCTCAAGGGCCTGCTCTGACCCGGGTCGACTACTTCGCGCCCGCCGCCTCCAGCGTGCGGGCGTCGATGTAGGACTTCAGCGACCAGACCGCCTCCTGCGTGAACACGCTGGCGTAGGCCGGCATCGTGTAGCGACCCTCGCCGTTGCGCTTGCCGCGCAGCACGATGCCCTTGAAATAGTCGTCCGTATCGTCGAGGCAGGCCTTGCGCTTGGCCTCGTCGCCCATGCGCAGGCAATCGCCGTCGAGCTTGAGCAGGTCGGGCGCGACGCCGCCCGAGACGGCGTTCAGGCCGTGGCAGCCGGCGCAGTTGTGCTCGTAGCCCTCGGCGCCGATCGCCACCGCCTTCGCGTCGCCGCGGTAGGGATTGGCCGGCAGCCATTCGGCGCCCAGAGGCGCCAGGCCGCTGGTGTCGATCGGATGGGGCGTCACGTCGCCATGCGCATGGGCGCCGGCAACGAAGGCGAGGGTCAGGGCGAGGATCGAAGCGCAGCGGGTGTTCATGGCGGCAGGGTGGAAGGCGACGCCGCTGCTGCCGCAAGCGCCGTGCCACGAGCATCTGCTCCAGCCTTGAACAATCGGACGCCGCCACGGCCTCGCATCCTGCGGTCGCCGCCTCAGACGGAGACAGTTCGCAGGCCGGAATTCCGCCGCCCGTTCCAAGGCCTTGGCCTGTCCCGCAGGGCTGTTCCAGTTCCGCCCCCTACACTCGGTGCCGCCGTCGGGGCTCACGAAAGGGGACATGGAACACATCGCCGAACCGGGCTTCTGGGTCGGACTGGCACAGATCATCTGGGTCGACCTGCTGCTGTCGGGCGACAACGCGGTGGTGATCGCGCTCGCGGTGCGCAAGCTGCCGCCCGAGCAGCGCCGCTTGGCGGTCTTCGGCGGCTGCGCGGCGGCGATCCTGATGCGCGTCGCGCTCACGCTGTTCGCGGTGCAGCTGCTCGACCTGCCGTACCTGAAGGTCGTCGGCGCCGTGCTGCTGTTCTGGATCGGCGTGCAACTGCTGCTGCCCGAGGACGATTCGAAACCGCTGCAGCCTTCGGAGCATCTCTGGGCCGCGATCCGCACGATCCTCGTCGCCGATGTCGTGATGAGCCTGGACAACGTGCTCGCCGTCGCCGCCGTCGCCGAGACCGGGCCCGAGGCATCGCGGCTGCTGCTGCTGCTGATCGGCCTCGGGCTGTCGATCCCCTTCATCATCTTCGGCAGCCAGCTGCTGCTGCGGCTGATGCATCGCTACCCGTTCATCGTCACGCTGGGGGCGGCACTGCTGGGCTACATCGCCGGCCAGATGTTCGTCGACGACGTCGCGCTCGCCGCCTGGAGCGCCACGCTGGGGCGCGCGGGGGCGCTCGCGATCGAAGTCGGCGCGGCGATCGCCGTCGTCGCCGTGGGAACATGGCTGGCGCGCCGCCGCAAGGCCCCGCCGCGCCCGGGCGACGACGCCCGCTGAGCCGGCGACCATGAACCGGCAACTGGGCATCGGCAGCGTCGTCGGCGGCTACCGACTGCTGCGCCGCCTGGGCGAGGGCGAGCATGGCGCCGTCTTCCTCGCCCAGGACGCCGGCGGCTGGGTCGCGCTGAAGATCGTCGCGCTGCCCCCCGACCCGGCCAATCCGGCCCGCGCCGCGTTCGTGCAGGGCGCCGAGATCGCGCGCGGGCTGGCCCATCCGGGCATCGTCGGTCTCGCGGCCGCCGGCATCGAGGGCGACATCGGCTGGCTGGCCATGGAACCCGTGCCGGGCAGCGATCTGGTGCGCTACACGCGCTCGCCGCGCCTGCTGCCGCTGCCGATCGTGCAGCGGCTGGGCCAGCGCGTCGCCGAAGCGCTCGGCTACGCGCACGAGCGCGGTGTCGTCCACCGCGACATCAAGCCCGCGAACGTCCTCGTCGACTGGCCCGCCGACATCGTGAAGGTGGCCGACTTCGGGCTTGCCCGCAGCGCCGCGAGCCCGCGCACCGAAACCGGCGTCATCCTCGGCTCACCGGCCTATATGGCGCCCGAACTGCTCGCCGGCGAGGCACCGACGCCGCGCAGCGATCTCTACGCGCTCGGCGTCATGCTGTACCAGCTGCTCAGCGGCCACCTGCCGCACGAGGCGCAGACGATGGGCGAGCTGTTGCGTCAGGTCGCGCAGACGCCTGCGCCCGATCTCGCGCTGCTGCGCCCGGATCTGCCGCCGCACGTCACCGCGCTGGTGGCGGCGATGCTGGCCAAGCGGGCCGCCGACCGCCCGGCCGAAGCGCGGCAAATTGCACAAGTTCTGGCGGCAGCCCGGCCGGGAACGCAGGACTCGCCTTAAGCCGGGTTCGCGCGCGCTCCGGGGGCGGGTTTCCGATGCACAATTGTTCAAACCAGATCCCTACATGCCGACGTTGTCCGACACCCAGCCCATGGCGATCGAGATCCATTCTGCGGTGGACCCGGGCCGCTCACGCAGCAACAACGAGGACTCCGTCGCCACCGACGACGGCGTCGCGCTCGCCGTGCTCGCCGACGGCATGGGCGGCTACAACGCCGGCGAGGTCGCCAGCAACATGGCGACCACCTTCATCCACACCGAGCTGGGCCGTTGGCTGCGCGAGGCCAGCAGCCAGGCCAGCGACGCCGAGGTGCGGCGCGCGATGGACATCTGCGTCGACAACGCCAACCGCGCGATCTTCAACGCCGCCAATGCCAACCCGCAATTCGCCGGCATGGGGACGACGCTGGTGGTCGCCGTGTTCCGCGACGACCATGTGCTGCTCGGCCATGTCGGCGATTCGCGCTGCTACCGCCTGCGCGCGGGCCGGCTGCAGCAGATCACGCGCGACCATTCGCTGCTCCAGGAACAGATCGACGCCGGCCTCATCACGCCCGAGCAGGCCGCCTATTCGGCGAACAAGAACCTCGTCACGCGCGCCGTCGGCGTCGAGGACACGGTGCTGCTCGAAACCCATCAGCACGAGGTCCAGCCGGGCGATGTCTATCTGATGTGTTCGGACGGCCTCTCGGACATGCTCGACGACGCGGGCATTGCCCAGGTGTTGCAGGCGCACGATACGCTCGAGTCCTGTGCCCGTGCGCTCATCGACGGCGCCAATGATGCCGGTGGAAAGGATAATATCTCCGTCATTCTGGTGCGCGCCTCCGGCGGCGCGAGTCCGGCGGGCCGTTCGTGGTGGCCCTTCCGGCGCTGATTCGGCCGGTTGCCGATCACCGGACAGTCCGAGGGGCGCCGTCGGCGACTCGCGGACCATGAGCTAGCTGCCGCCGGCAGTGGATTGAATCGAGGGCATGCATGGGCAAGCTGGTGGTTTCGCTCGACGGTGTGGTCATCAAGGAAGTCCAGCTGACCAAGGACAAGACGACGCTCGGGCGCCGTCCGTACAACGACATCGTGATCGACAACCTGGCCGTCAGCGGCGAGCACGCGGTGCTGCAGATGGTGGGCGCCGATGTCTTCATCGAGGATCTCAATTCCACGAACGGCACCTACATCAACGGCAAGGCGATCAAGAAGCAGCTGTTGACGCACAACGACACGGTCGAGATCGGCAAGTACAAGATCAAGTACCTCGTCGACGACTCGAACGACTACGAGAAGACGATGATCATGCGACCCGGTGCCACCGCGCCGGGCACGGGTGCGATCCACACGGCGCAGCCCACGCATGCCGGCATGGCGGCGACGCATTCGGACTTCGCCGGCCTGGGCGCGACGCCCGTGTCGCAGCCGGCGTCGATCAAGGTGCTCAACGGCGCCGCCGCCGGGCGCGAGGTCACGCTGACCAAGGTCGTGACGACGGTCGGCAAGCCGGGCGTCCAGGTCGCCTCGATCACCAAGCGACCCAACGGCTATGCCTTCGCCCATGTCGAGGGCGCGCAGCGGCCGAGCATCAACGGCGTGCCGCTGGTCGGTGATTCGGTGCCGCTGCGCAACGGCGACGTGATCGAGCTCGCCGGCACGCAGATGCAGTTCATCTACCGCTAGTCGGCTGCCGGTCGAATGGCCGGGCGCTGCGCCCGGCCCGTGAAGCGGTTCACGATACCCGGCGGGGTGGACCCGCAGCGCGCGCAAATGCGGCAGAGCTGCCTTGCGCGGGTGCGGTCGGGGGATCAGCATCGGCGCCTTGTCCGCCCAGTGCGGCCTCACGCTTTGAGCTCTCCATGCAGATCCGCGTCCTCGGTTGCTCGGGTTCGATTGCCGCCGGCAGCCGTACCACGTCGTTCCTCGTCGACCACGACATCCTGGTCGACGCCGGGACCGGCGTCGGCGACCTGACGCTGGACGAGCTCGCGTGCATCGACCATATCCTGGTCACCCATTCGCACCTCGACCATGTGCTGGCCATCGGCCTGCTCGCCGACAGCGTCACGCGGCGTCGCCACGCCGCGCAGCGGCCGCCCATCGTCGTCCATGCGCTGCCGCAGACCATCGTCGCGCTGCGCCAGCATGTCTTCAATGGCGTGCTCTGGCCCGACTTCACGCGCCTGCCGACGACGGCGTCGCCGGTGCTGGCGTTCGCGACTATCGAGGTCGGCCAGGTGCTCGACCTCGGGCGACGCCGCGTCGAGGTGCTGCCCGCCTTCCACACCGTTCCCGCGGTCGGCTATGCCGTCCTCGGTGACAGCGCAGGTTCAGGGGCCTGGGTCTACACCGGCGATACCGGACCCAACCCGCCGCTGTGGGAGCGGCTGCGCACGCTGCCGCTGGCCGCGCTGGTGATCGAGACGGCGTTCAGCGATGACGAGCATGTCCTGGCCGGCATCAGCCGCCACCTCTGCCCGGCCGAGCTGCAGCGCGAACTGGCCCGGCTCGAGCGGCCGGCCGATGTCTACATCACGCACATCAAGCCCGGCGAGGTCGATGCGGTGATGCGCGAGATCGGCGCGCAGGCCAGTCCGCATCGCATCCGCGCGTTGGTGACGGGCGAGCGGATCGAGATTCCGGACTGAACGCGGTGCAAATTAGGCAACGCGCCCCAAGACGGGCTCCCGCCAGGAGGTCATCCTGTGTCATGGCAGCGCCACCGTCCGCCGGCTGACGCGATCCGACTTCGAATTGCAAGCGCTTTGGCTGCAATCGCGCTTTCAACCTGGCGGCGAACCGACCTGCGGCGGCCAGTCTGGCAGCACGGGCCAGATCCGGCGCCAAATCGCCCACGCCGTGTGGCTGGTGGTGCAGGCATGCTCGGGCTCGAACTTGCATAGTCGATGCAGTGCGTCCAAGGCTGCCGCGCTGTCGCCATGGGCACCGGTTAGACGGGCGTAATGTTCGATCACAGGCGCGACGGGGTAGCGCAGCATCGTGGTGCGTGCCGCGACCAGGTCGGGTATCGCCGGGCTGTCAATGGACCAGCTTGCGAAGCGATGAAACGCTCGCAATTGATCCAGTAGCAACGCCGGGGGCGGCGCCGACTCGACGTAGAGCCAGTCATGCCCGCTCCGGCGCTCGACCGTGTAGGCCGGCCGCACGTCGGTCAGGGCGATGTAGTCGCGAGCCAGCGCCGCCAGCACCAGCGTGACAGCGATCGCCGGGACGCGGAACAGCGCTGGTGAGCTAGTACGCAATCGCATGGCCGGCGCACACGCGTCACGCGGCGCGCTGAGCCCGAGCAACATGCCGAACGGGAGCAGGAAGTACAAGTAGAACAGCGGCAGTTCGACAAGGCCGTGCAGCAACAACGCCGCGGCCGCGAAGGCCGTGCTCAGCGTGGCCGCGTCCCGCGCCCGCCCGAGCCGCAGCGCAACGGCCCCGGCCAGCGACAGTCCTGCCGCCAACCCGAGCGGCACGCCGAACCAGACGACTAGATCGATGACGTAGTCGTGCGTGCTCGCGTAGAAATAGCCGAGCGAGGGATGGCGATCGGCCATGGCGAATTGCGCCGCACCGTTTTGCAGCACGCCCCAGCCACCCCAGGGCCGCTGGGCCACCGCGTCGAGGAACAGGGCCCAAATCGCGGGGCGCCGGCCCTCGGAAAGCCGGTCCGCCAGCGGTGCCGACTGCAGACCTGTGTGGCTCGCGAACCAGGGCGTGGCCAGCATCGCCAGGGCGACGGTCACGGCGATTGCCGCCAGCGCGCGCGTGTTGCGTGCGCGCCAGGGCAACAACTCGCGCCGCCATGCGATCAACACCAGTAGCGCGCTCGTCACCAGCCAGGCGACGCGCGATTGCGTCAGGACGAGCGCCATTGCGATCGGCGAGGCCAATGCCATCGCAACGCGATGCCCGATGCGTTCGCGGTAGCGCAGGCGCCAGATCGCGCACAGCCCTTGGATCAGCAGCGAGGCCAGCAGATTGGCCTGCTCCATATGGGCGATCGGCCGCCCGCCCGGCACGCGCTCTGCGAAGTCCAGCCGCGACCAGCCCAGCCATTGCAGGATGGCCAGCGGCGACGACGCCAGCGCGGCGATCAGAAAAGCCACCGCCAAGCGGTCGGCGAAGGTGGCACGCTCAGCGTCGGGCAGCGATGCCGTGACGACCACCGCAATTGCGAACGAGGCGAAGTAAAGCGATGGCAGCAGGGCGTCGGACAGGTACGGGACTTGGCCGAGCCCCCATTGCATCCAGGCGACGCCCGCGAGCGCGAGCGCTGCGGTCGGCATCGACCATAGCGGCCACGAGACTGCACGGTTCGTGTCCCGCAGCGCGGTGAGTACCGACTGCAGCCATGCCAACGCGGCCACCGCCGATGTCCATTCGCGCCAGAAGCTGAGCCAAGGCTGGTCGCCCACGGGCAACAGCAGGGCGATGGCCAACAGGGCGGCGCTGGCACAGCCTATCGCGGTCGAGTAGCGGCTCACGCCGGCTTCAGGCATCGGATTTCGTCGCTTGAAATGAAAAGGAGGCGCAAATGCGCCTCCTCTGAGAATTGGCCTGAGCGGCGCGATTTAGCCGCGGCAGGATCCCGGAAGGTACTTCGGATCCATGCTCGTGCCGTCGGCCTTGTTGCCGCAGCGCCAGGCGAAGACCTGCACGCCCATCGATCCGGCGAGTGCCTTGCCGGCCGAATCTACTGGCACCAGAGTCACGGTCTGGCTGGCCGCGGACCCGAGCGATGCGTCGGCCGACGAGGTGACCGTGATGACGCCGGTTCCGTCGGTATCCACGGATGTCACGAACTTGCTGGGTGCAGGGTTGCCGCCAATGCCCGATTCGCAGCCCCAACTGCTCTTGGCCGGTGCCGTAGTGGCGGTCTGATACACCTCGGAGATGGTCGTGCGGCATTGGCTGGCGGCCAACAGCACTTCGGAGACCTTCGCCTTGATGGTGTAAGTCTGGTATGCCGGCAGCGCGACGGCGGCCAGGATGCCGATGATCGCAACGACGATCATCAGTTCGATGAGGGTGAAACCCTGCTGTACACGCTTCATGGTTCAAGACTCCTTACAAGAAATGAGAGGGGATGACAGGCCAATTCAATGCACGCGACGTGCCAGGGGCCTACGACGTCAAAAGCGTGAGGTTTCGCGCATGGCATGACCTTCAGCGTCAGCGCTCGCAAAGGCCGGGTGACCAAAAGTGTCAGGCGGTACCGGGAATCGTCGGTTCTGAGGCCCAGCGCCGTCCTGATCGATCCCATCCATTGACTGATAGTTATCCGGCGCAAATGCGTGACGCAGGTGCAACGGGCAACTTCACCACGGTTTAGGAGGCCCAGACCAAGGGCGGACTGCAGATTGGTAGCATCCAAGGCCCTCCAGCAGGGACCTGAGCCCGACGCACCGAGATCGACTTGAACGCCACGCCTCGCATTCCGACCTCCGCGCCCCAACGGACCGCCCTCCTAGCGGCAGCCATCGCCGCGGCGGCCGCCCCCTCGCTGCTGGCCTACAACGTCGCGCCGTCCCCGACCTTCCTCAACCAGGCGCTGGCCTTCGCGCTCTGGGCCGTCTTCGTCGTCGTCACCGGGCCGACGACGCTGCGCGGCCGCGCGGCGCCGCTGTATGCGGCGCTGCTGCTGCTGACGGGCGCGGTGGCGCAGTCCTGGCTCTTCGGTGCGCTGGCGGCGCCGCTGGCGCTTTCCGCGATCGCGACGTTGGCCGCAGCGGCCGTCGTCGCCGCCGGCGGCTGCGGCGTGCGCGCCGATGCCGAAGACGTCTTTGCCGCCTTCTGCTGGGGCTGGGTCGTCGCCGGTGGATTCAGCGTCGCGATCGCCGCCATCCAGGTCTTCGCGCCCGGCATTCCCGATGGCGAGTGGCTTGCCATTTCGGGCATCGCCGGGCGCGCCGTCGGCAACCTGCGCCAGCCCAACCACCTGAGCAGCCTGCTGCTGTGGTCCTGCATCGCCGTGATCGGCCTGCTCGAACTCGGTCGCCTGGGGCCGCGCGCCACGCGCTGGGCCGCGGCGTTGATGGCGGCCTTCGTCTTCGCGGTCGTCCTCTCGGCCTCGCGCACCGGCCTCGTCAGCGTGCTGATGCTGGCGCTGTGGGGCGCGCTCGACCGCCGGCTGTCGCGGCCGGCGCGCAGGATCCTGATCGGCGCGCCGCTGGCCTACGCGCTGGCCTGGTTCGCGATGGCGGGCTGGGCGACGCTGTCGCAGCATGCCTTCGGCGGCGAGGCGCGCCTGGCCGAGACCGACATCTCGAGCTCGCGCTTCGGCATCTGGCGCGACACGCTGGCCTTGATCCGGATGTATCCGTGGACGGGGGTGGGCTGGGGCGAGTTCAACCTCGCCTGGACGTTGACGCCGTTCCCGCACCGGCCGACGGCGTTCTTCGACCATACGCACAACCTGCTGCTGCAGTTCGCCGTCGAACTCGGCCTGCCGATGGCGGCGCTGCTAACGGCGCTGCTCGTCTGGGCGCTGCTGCGTGCGGCGCTGCAGGCCTGGGCCACGCCCGGCGGCCTGGGCGCGGCGCGGCGCTGCGCGGTGCTGATGGTGCTGATGATCGCCGTCCACAGCCAGCTCGAATATCCGCTGTGGTACAGCTATTTCCTGCTGCCGACGGCCTGGGCGCTGGGTTTCGCGCTGCAGGGGCGGGGCGCGGCCGTGCCGGCGCTGCCGTCGCGGCTGCTGGCGGTCGCGGCGCTGGTCGTCATCGGTGCGACGGCGCTCTCGCTGCTCGACTACCGGCGCGTCACGCTGATCTTCGACGAGTCGGCGGGCGCCACGCCGCTCGAGGCGCGCATCGCCTCGGGTCAGCGGAGCCTTTTCTTCGGCCATCATGCCGATTACGCTGCCGTCACCACGGGCGTGAAGATCCCGGGCAACACGCACGGATTCGATCGCGCCGTGCATTACCTGCTCGACACGCGGCTGATGATCGCCTGGGCCGAGGCGCTGAACCGCAGCGGCCGCGTCGACCTCGCGCGCGACCTCGCGGCGCGGCTGCGCGAATTCCGCAAGTCCGATGCGGCCGAGTTCTTCGCGCCCTGTCCATCCGGGGCGACGCCGGTCGAGGCGGCCAAGCGGCCGTTCCAGTGCGAGCTGCCCGAGCGGGTGCACGATTGGCGGGAATTCCTCGCGCCGGGTGCGACGGCGGCGCCGGCCGCGGCGGCTGCTTCGGCCGCATCCGCGGCGAATTGAGCCGACCTCAGCCGGCCTTCCCGGCCTTCCCGGCGTTCCACTCGCCCGACTTGCCGCCGCGCTTCTCGAGCACCCGGATGTCGGTCATCACCATGCCGCGATCGACGGCCTTGCACATGTCGTAGATCGTCAGCAGGCCGACCTGCACGGCGGTCAGCGCCTCCATCTCGACACCGGTGCGGCCCAGCGTCTCGACCTGGGCCGTGCAATGCACGGCGCTGGCGGCGGCGTCGATCTCGAATTCGACCGCCACGCGCGTGATCGGCAGCGGGTGGCACAGCGGCACGAGGTCGGCCGTGCGCTTGGCGCCCTGGATCGCGGCGATGCGTGCGATGCCGATCACGTCGCCCTTCTTCGCCTCGCCCTTGGCGATCAGCGCGCAGGTCGCCGGCTGCATGCGTATGGTGCCGGCGGCGCGCGCGACGCGGTGGGTGACGTCCTTGGCGCTCACGTCGACCATATGCGCCTGCCCGCCGGCGTCGAAATGGGTCAGCGTCGGGTCCGCGGGGTCGGTCATAGGGCTTACAAGTCCAGCAACAAGGCGATGTCATGATAGCCAGAGGGAACGTGCCGTGCCGGCAGCGATCCCACGCCTGTCCCCAGCCCTCGAGACCTGCCTTGACCTCTGCTCCCCAGCCGCTCTGGCGCCGCCTGCTGACCGTCGGGCTCGCCCTGCTGATGACGCTGGGCGGCTGGCAGATGCCGGTGCATGCGCAGGCGCAGGCCCCATCGCCGGCGCCCACCCCGGTGCAGAACCAGGTGCGCCTGCCCTCGCTGGGCGAATCGGCGTCCGAGGACCTCAGCGTCAGCGACGAGCGCCGCCTGGGCGAGCAGATCATGAACGAGGCCCGGCGCGACCCGCAGTACCTCGACGATCCGGTGCTGCTCGAGTACCTGCAGTCGGTCTTCCAGCCGCTCGTGAAGGCGGCGCGCACGCTCGGCAACATCGACGCCGACACCGACCATGTCTTCGCCTGGCAGCCCTTCCTCGTCAAGGATCCCTCGGTCAACGCCTTCGCGCTGCCGGGCGGCTACATCGGCGTGCATCTGGGCATGATCGCCATCACCGACAACGCCGACGAGCTCGCCTCGGTGCTCGCGCACGAGCTCTCGCACGTCACCCAGCGTCACATCGCGCGCAGCATCGCGCCACAGCAGCATGCGTCGATGGTGGCGATCGCGGCGATGCTGCTGGGCATCATCGCGGCCAGCCGCAGCAGCAACTTCGACGTCGCCAACGCCGCCATCATGGGCGGGCAGGGCGCGGCGATCCAGTCGCAGCTCAACTACTCGCGCGGCGTCGAGCAAGAGGCCGACCGCGTCGGCTACGGCGTGCTCACCGCCGCCGGCTACGCGCCCTCGGGCATGGCGCAGATGTTCGAGCATCTGGACCAGGCGACGCGGCTCAACGACAACGGCGGCTTCCCCTACCTGCGCACCCACCCGCTGACGAGCGAGCGCATCGCCGAGGCGCGCAACCGCGCGCTGCTCCATCCCGGCCCGCCGCCGGTGCCGACGATGATGCATCTGCTGATGCGCGCCCGCGCCCGCGTCCTCATGGCCGATGGCGAACAGGCGCTGCAGCGGCTGGCCGGCGGCAGCACCTCGCCGCTGCGCATCGAGCAGGTCGCCGCGCTCTACGGCACGGCGCTGGCGCGCTCGGCGCTGCACGAGGGCGCTGCCGCCGACCAGGCCGCCGTCCAGGCGCTGGCGCTGGCCGAGACGGCGCCGGTGCGCGAGCCGCGCGCCGAGGCCGCGCTGCTGCAGCTCGAGGCCGAGGTGCGGCTGGCCGCCGCCAACCCTGCCGGCGCGCGCCAGGCGCTGGACCGCATCCCGGCCACGCCCGGCTCGAGCGACCGCGCGACGCTGCTGCTGCGCGGGCAGACCGAACTCGCGCTGGCGCGCATCAGCCGCGACACGACGGCGCTGCGCGAGTCCACGGCCGCGCTGCAGATCTGGCTCGCCGACCATCCCGACGACGCGATCGCCTGGGACGTCGTCGCGCAGAGCGATGTGGCGCTCGGCTTCAAGCTCCGCGCCCTGCGCGCCGAGGCCGAGCACCGTGCGGTGCTGGGCGACCTGCCCGGTGCCATCGACCGCCTGCGCGCGGCGCAGGCCGCCTCGCGCGGCGCCGAGGGACAGGACTTCATCGAGGCCTCGGTGATCGACACGCGGCTGCGCCAGCTGATGGCGCGGCGCCGGGCGCGCGAACTCGAGGCGCGCGGCGAAGGCCGCGGCGGCCGCCCCGGCGACGAGCTGCGGTTCCAGCTCGAATAGCGCGCGGCCTACTCTCGCCCTGATCCCGCCCTGATCCCGTCTCCCGTGCGCTGGCGCCGCGGCCAGGCGCGCGCCAGAATCGTCCGCAACGATGCCGGGGGGTGCGGATGCGCAGTTCGACGATGACGACCATGCTTCGCGGTGTGCTGGTCTGCGCCCTGCTCATCGACCTGCCCTGGCAGCCGCTGCGTGCGGCGCAGGTCGCGTCGGTGTCGCCGCAGGGCGAGGTCGCCGAGGTCAGGCAGATCAGCGTGCGCTTCGCAGCCGCGGCCACCGCCGCCGGCGACCCGCGCCGCACGGCGCCGTTCCTCGTCGAGTGCAACGGCGCCGCGCCCGCCGGCGACGCGCGCTGGCTCGACGACCGCGCCTGGGTCTACGACCTGCGCGAGCCGCTGGCCGCCGGTGCGCGCTGCACGCTGCGCGCGAATCCGGGCTTCAAGGCGATCGACGGCAGCGGCATCGAAGGTCCGGCGATCTACGCCTTCTCGACCGGCGCGCCCATCGTCATGCGCATCCAGCCGGGGGCCGGATCGCAGATCGAGGAGGAGCAGAACTTCCTGCTCCAGCTCAACGGCGCGGTGACGCCGGCGAGCGTGCTCGCGTCCGTCTGGTGCGAATCGGAAAGCCTGGGTGAGCGCATCCCCGTGCGCATCGTCGACGGCGCGCCGCGCGACGAACTGCTGCGCGCGCGCCGCATCACCACGCATCTCGATCGCCTGCTGCTGCTGGCCTGCCAGCGGCCGCTGGCGCCCGACACGCGGGCGCGTCTGGTCTGGGGCGCGGGTGTGGCGGCGGCGGGCCAGCCGGGCCTCGTCACGCGCCGCGTGCAGCGCTTCGAATGGAAAGTGCGGCCGCGCTTCATGGCCGACTTCTCCTGCGAGCGCGAGAACGCGCAGGCCGGCTGCCTGCCGCTGCGGCCGCTGACGCTGCGCTTCAATGCGCCGGTGCCGCGCGCGCTGGCGCTGGCGGTGCGGCTGCAGCCGGCGCAAGGTGCGCCGATCGCGCCGGTGGCCGCACCAGACGGACGCGACGACCGCGCGCCGATGCTCGAGCAGGTCCGCTTTGCCGCGCCGCTGCCCGAGTCGGCTCATTTCAAGCTCGTGCTGCCGGCTGGCTTGCTCGACGAATCGGGACGCGCGCTGGCCAATGCGAGCAGCTTTCCGCTGGCCGTCGCCACCGGCGCGATGCCGCCGCTGGCGAAATTCGCCGGCGCGCCTTTCGGCATCGTCGAGGCCGGACCCGAGGCGATGATGCCGCTGACGCTGCGCCTCGTGCAGGCCGATCTCGCCGACGCCGCGACCGGCGGTCGCGTCTCGATCAAGCGTATCGCGCCCGCCGCGAGCGACGCCGAACTGCTGCGCTGGATCGCGCGGCTGCGCGCCGACCATGACGACGAAACCAAGACCCGCGCGCAGCCGCTGCTGGCGCCCGAGGCCGATGTGCGCCGCGCAGCACTGCCGCAGCTTGGGAGCGCTGCGGGTGCAGCCGCAGCGGCGAGCGCACCGGCAGCGGTCCGCGCGACCGAGGTCGTCGGCGTGCCGCTGCCGCGCCGCGGCTACCAGGTGATCGAGGTCGAATCGCGGATCCTCGGCCGCAGCCTGCTCGCGCGCAACGCGCCGATGTATGCGCGCACCGGCGTCCTCGTGACCCATCTCGGCGTGCATTTCAAGCGCGGGCGCAGCTCGGGCCTGGTCTGGGTGACGACGCTCGATCGCGCCCGCCCGGTGGCCGGCGCGCGCGTCGCCGTCAACGATTGCCGCGGCCGCGTGCTGTGGAACGGCACCACCGACGCCAGCGGCATCGCCCGCATCGCACGCGGATTCGATGGCGAGCTCGAATCGGGCGCCTCGTGCCTGAGCCCCGACGGCCTCTTCGTCACCGCGCGCAGCGGCACACCGGGGGGCGAAGACGAGGATCTGTCCTTCGTCTTCGGCGGCTGGAACCGCGGCATCGAGCCCTGGCGCTTCAACGTCCCGGTCGGCTCGGCAAACGAGGATGGTGCGCCGGCGCGCATCGCCCACACCGTCTTCGACCGCACGCTGCTGCGCCGCGGCGAGACGGTCTCGATGAAGCACTTCCTGCGCGATGCCGGCGAGCACGGTCTGTCGCTGCCGAGCACCGACACGCTGCCGACCGAGGTCGTGCTGACGCATCGCGGCAGTGATACCGAGATCCGCCTGCCGCTGGCCTGGCCGCAAGGCCCGCGCAGCGCCGAGAGCCGCTGGACCATTCCCGCGCAGGCGGCGCTCGGCAGCTACGACGTGGCGCTCGCGCGCGGCGAGCGGCGCTGGGGCAGCGGCAGCTTCCGCGTCGAGGATTTCCGCGTGCCGCTCGTCGACGCGCGGTTGGCCGGTCCCGCGGGCGTGCAGGTCGCGCCGAAGGCCATCACCTACCAGGCGCAGATCGACGCCATGGCCGGCGGGCCGATGGCCGCGGCGCCACTCAAGCTCTCGGCGCTGCTGCGTCGCGCCGCCGTGCGCTTCGCCGACTACGACGAATTCAGCTTCGACGCGCCGGGCCATCGCGGTGACAGCGGCGCCGGCGACAGCGGTGACGAGTCCGATGGCAACGACGGCAGCCGCCTCGTTGCCGACAAGATCGCCGCCGTCACCGACAAACAGGGCGCGGCGCGCATCACCGTCGCCGCGCTGCCGGCGCTCGGCGGCCCTTCGGATCTGCAGGCCGAGCTGACCTTCAACGACCCCAACGGCGAGGTGCAGACGGTGACGCAGACGCAGCGCCTTTGGCCGGCCGCGGTCGTCGCCGGACTGCGCGTGCCGGGCTGGGCGGCGGCGCGCGGCAGCGTCGATCTGACGGCGCTGGTGCTCGACACCGCGGGCAAGCCGCTCGCCGGCCATGCCGTCGAGGTCGTCGCGCGATGGCGCCAGACGGTGACGACGCGCAAGCGCATCGTCGGCGGCTTCTATGCCTACGACAACAGCCAGCGCACGCGCGACCTCGGCCGCGTCTGCGGCGGCGACACCGACGCCCAGGGCCGCTATGCCTGCAGCGCCAAGCTCGACGAATCGGGCGAGGTCGAGCTCATCGTGCGCGCCCGCGACGACGCCGGGCGCGTCTCCGAGGCGGCGCGCACGGTCTGGATCAGCGGCCGCGACGAATGGTGGTTCGAGCAGGCCAACGACGATCGCATCGACGTCCTGCCCGAGAAGCCCGAGCTGCAGCCCGGCGAGACGGCGCGGCTGCAGGTGCGCATGCCTTTCCGCCGGGCGACGGCGCTGGTGACGGTCGAGCGCGAGGGCGTCGTCGACGCGCGCGTGATGACGCTGACCGGTCGCGAACCGGTGATCGAGCTGCCGGTGCCCAAGGACCGCGACGCGTCGTGGGCGCCGAACGTCGTCGTCAGCGTCCTCGTGCTGCGCGGCCGCCTGCGCGAGGCGCCCTGGTGGTCGATCTTCACCTGGGGCTGGCGCGAGCCCGGCGAATGGTGGCAGGCCTTCCGCTACGAGGGCCGCGACTGGCGCGCGCCGACGGCGCTCGTCGACCTCGCGAAGCCGGCGTTCAAGATCGGCGTCGCGCAGCTCAGGATCGGCCTCGCCGAGCAGCGCCTCGATGTCGCCGTGCACACCGAACGCAGCCAGTACAAGGTGCGCGAGACGGTGCAGGCCACCGTGCGCGTGAGCCAGTTCGGCAAGCCGGTGGCGGGCGCCGAGATCGCCTTCGCCGCCGTCGACGAGGGGCTGCTCGCGCTGCAGCCCAACGAGAGCTGGGACCTGCTCGGCGCGCTGATGGCGCCGCGGCCGTGGAGCGTCGAGACCGCGACGGCGCAGAACGAGATCGTCGGCCGCCGCCATTACGGCCGCAAGGCACTGCCGCCGGGCGGCGGCGGCGGCCGCAACCCGACGCGCGAGCTCTTCGACACGCTGTTGCTGTGGCGCGGCCGCGTCACCCTCGACGCGCAGGGGCAGGCGCGCATCGCCGTGCCGCTCAACGATACGCTGACGCGCTTCCGTCTCGTCGCGATTGCAGACGCCGTGGCCGACGCCGGCGCCAACCGCTACGGCAGCGGCAGCACCAGCATCACCGTCGGCCAGGACCTGCAGCTGCTGTCGGGGCTGGCGCCGCTGGTTCGCGAGGGCGATCGCATCCACGCCGCCTTCACGCTGCGCAACACGACGACGCGATCGATGACGGTCCGCGCGACGCTGGCCGGCAGCGCCGATGGCGAGCCCTTGGCCGCGCTGGCGCCGCAGACCGTGACGCTGGCCGCGGGCGCGGCGCTCGAGCTGCATTGGCCGGTCGTCGTGCCGGCCGGCGTCGGCCGCATCGACTGGACCGGCAGCGCCGACGAGAGCCCCAACGGCGGCGGCACCGCGAGTCCGGCGCGCGACCGCATCCGGATCGCGCAAGCGGTGCGCAGCGCCGTGCCGGTGCGCGTCTGGCAATCGACGCTGCGGCCGCTCGAAGGTCGCCTCGAGTTGCCGATCGCGCCGCCGGCCGACGCGCGGCCCGGCGTCGGCGGCGTCCAGGTCGCCCTGCGTTCGCATCTCGGCGGCGCGCTGCCGGGCCTGCAGCGCTACTTCAGGAACTACCCCTACAGCTGCCTCGAGCAGAAGACCTCGATCGCCATCGGCCTGCACGACCAGGCGGCCTGGGCGAAGCTCGGCGACGAGGTCGCCGGCTATCTCGACAGCGACGGCCTGGCGAACTATTTCCCGCCCGCTGCCGGCAGCGCGCCGCATGGCAGCGACAGCCTCACCGCCTACCTCGTCGCCGTCGCCAGCACCTCCGGCATGGCCTGGCCGACGCCGGCGCGCGAGGCGATGCTCGGCGGCCTGACGGCTTTCATCGAAGGACGCATCGAGCGTCGCTACGGCGGTTTCGCGGCGCCGCGCGCCGATCTCGACGCGCGCAAGATCGCCGCGCTCGAGGCGCTGTCGCGCTACGACCGCGTGCAGCCGCGCATGCTGACCTCGATCGCCTGGGTGCCGGGATCGTGGCCGACCTCGACGCTGCTCGACGCCTGGAGCCTGTACCGCCACGCACCGAACCTGCCCGACGCCGCGGCGCGCAGCGACGAGCTGCAACGGCTGTTGCGCAGCCGCCTCGTCGCCGGCGGCGCGACGCTGAAGTTCACGACCGAGGCCGACGACGACTGGTGGTGGCTGATGCAGGGCCCGGATGCGAACGCCGCGCGGCTGCTGCTGATCGCCGCCGACGCGCCGGCGTGGAAGGGCGAGCTGCCGCGCATCGTCGAAGGTGCGCTGGCGCGCCAGCAGCGCGGTGCCTGGGCTACGACGACGGCCAATCTCTGGGGCGTGCTCGCGCTCGAACGCTTCGCCGCGAGGTTCGAAGCGGTGCCGGTGACCGGGACGACGGCGCTGCAATGGGGCGCGCAGACGCGCAGCCAGGATTGGCAAGCCGCGCCCGATGGCACGACCGTGACCTTGCCCTGGCCGGCGACGCCAGCGCCGCTGACCGCCACGCAGCAGGGCACCGGCCGGCCCTGGCTCGCCGTGCAGACGCTGGCCGCCGTGCCGCTGCGCGCGCCGCTGTTCGCCGGCTACCGCATCGCGCGCAGCGTCGCGGCGGTCGAGCGCAAGGTGCCCGGTGTCTGGAGCCGCGGCGACATCGTGCGCGTGCATCTCGAGATCGAGGCGCAGACCGACATGAGCTGGGTCGTCGTCGACGACCCGGTCCCGGCAGGCGCGACGCTGCTGGGCAGCGGCCTGGGTCGCGATTCGGCGATCGCCACGCGCGGCGAGAAGAGCGAGGGCTGGGCCTGGCCGAGTCATGTCGAGCGCGGATTCGACGCCTGGCGCGGCTATTACGAATGGCTGCCGCGCGGCCGCCATGTCGTCGAATACACGCTGCGGCTGAATGCCAGTGGCCGTTTCGGCCTGCCACCGACGCGGGTCGAGGCGCTCTACGAGCCCGGCACCTACGGCGAATTGCCGAACGCCGATCTGGAGGTCCGGCCTTGATGCCTTGTGTGCGCGCGCTCGTCGCGACGTTGGCGCTGGCCGCGGCGCCCTTGGCCGCGCTGCTCCTGACGAGCGGCGCGGCGCATGCGCTGCCTACTTTCGACGCCGTGCGCGCCGCGCACGAGCCGTCGGACCTGCCGCTGCTGGACCGCCATGGCGTCGCGATCCAGATGGTGCGCGTCGACGACGCCGTGCGGCGCGGCCCCTGGGTGGCGCTGGAAGACATCTCGCCGGCCCTGCGCACGGCGATCGTGCTCGGCGAGGACAGGCGCTACTGGGACCACGACGGCATCGACTGGCGCGCGCTCGCCGCCAGCGCCTGGGCCAACGCCTGGAACCGGCGCACGCGCGGCGCCTCGACGCTGACGATGCAGCTCGCCGGGCTCACCGACGACGAGCTCGCGCGGCCGGTCGGCGGCCGCAGCCTCGCCGCCAAGGTCGCGCAGATCGTGCGCGCGGCGCAGTTCGACCGCGCCTGGACCAAGTCGCAGATCCTCGAGGCCTATCTCAACCGCGTGCCGCTGCGCGGCGAGATCGTCGGCGTCGCCGCCGCCGCCAACGTCTTCTTCGGCAAGCAGCCGAGCGGGCTCGACGCCGTCGAGGCGGCGCTGCTCGCGGCGATGGTGCGCGCGCCCAACGCCGCGCCGGCGGCGATCGAGCGTCGCGCCTGCGAGGTGCTGAATTTGCAGCGGTTGGACTGCCTGGGCGTCGGCACGACGCTGGCGCGCTCGCTTGCGCGCCGCCCGGGGCCGCTGCTGGGCGAGACCGGCGAGGCGATCGTGCCGCATCTGGCGCGGCGCATCGCGGCCGAACGCGACCCGCGCTCGCGCGGGCCATTGCGATCGACGCTCGACGCCTCGCTGCAGCGCGTCGCGCTCGCGTCGCTGCGGCGCCAGCTCGCCGAACTGCGCGGCCGCGATGTCGAGGACGGCGCCGTCGTCGTCATCGACAACGCCAGCGGCGACGTGCTGGCCTGGGTCGGCTCGTCGGGTCCGATCTCGTCTTCGGCGTCCGCCGTCGACGCGGTGCTCGCGCGGCGCCAGCCCGGCAGCACGGTCAAACCCTTCGTCTACGGCCAGGCGCTGCAGCGGCGGCTGATCACCGCGGCGAGCCTGCTCGACGACGCGCCGCTGCAGCTCAACGCCGCGGCGAATGCGCTCTATCTGCCGCAGAACTACGACCATGGCTACAAGGGTCTCGTGCCCGCGCGGCTGGCCCTGGCCAGCAGCCTCAACGTGCCGGCGGTGCGCGTCGGCGCGATGCTCGGGCCCGATGCGATGTTCGAGGTTCTGACCCGCGCCGGTCTGCGCCCGAGCGAGAGCGGCGGCTACCACGGCTATGCGCTGGCGCTGGGCAGCGCCGAGACGACGCTGCTCGATCTGACGAATGCCTACCGCATGCTCGCCAACGGCGGCCTGTGGTCGGCGCCGCGCTGGCGCCCGGATGCCGCGGTGGCCGCGCCGCACCGCGTCTTCGACCCCGCGGTGGCGTGGATCGTGGAGGACATCCTCGCCGACCCCGCCGCCCGCGCCGTCACCTTCGGCCTCGACAGCCCGCTGGTGACGCGCGGCTGGGCGGCGGTGAAGACCGGCACGAGCAAGGACATGCGCGACAACTGGTGCATCGGCAGCAGCGATCGCGTGACCGTCGGCGTCTGGGTCGGCAACGCCAGCGGCGCGCCGATGCACACCGTCAGCGGCGTCAGCGGCGCGGCGCCGGTGTGGCGCGAACTGATGCTGCAGATCGATGCCGGCGCGCCGTCGCATGCGCCGCCGCCGCTGCCGGGGCTGGTCGCACAGAACGGCGCATGGTTCATCGCCGGCACCGAACCGGGCCGGCTCGCCGGCGGTGCGGTGCGGCCCTTCGGCATCCAGGCGCCGCGCGACGGCAGCCTCATCGTGCTCGACCCGGAGATCCCGAAATCGGCGCAGCAGCTCGTCTTCGAAGGCGCGCCGGGGCGCTGGCGCGTCGATGGCCGCGCCGTCGGCGACGGTGCGCGCGTCTATTGGCTGCCGCGCCCGGGTCGGCACCGGCTCGAATGGCGCGCCGCCGACGGCGGCGCCGTCGACGCGGTGGACTTCGAGGTGCGCGCCGCGCCCGTCAGGCCCGGTTGAACAGGCGCTCGGTCGCGGCGTCGATGACCATGCTGCACAGGCTGTAGAGCAGCGAGCCGACGAGCGCGGCGCCGAAGCCGGCGACGGCAAAGCCGTTCAGCACCGAGGCCGCGGCCCAGAACATCAGCGCGTTGATGACGAAGAGGAACAGGCCCAGCGTGAGCAGCGTCACCGGCAGCGTCAACAGCACCAGCAGCGGCCGCACGAGGGTGTTGAAAAGGCCGATGACGAAGGCCGCCCAGAGGGCCGAAGTGAAGCTCGCGACGGCCACTCCGGGGTAGACCTGGGCCACCAGCAGCAGCGCTGCGGCGAGCAGCAACCAACGCACGATGATCTTCATGCGCACAGCATACCGTGGCGTGGCTGCGCCAAAAGCGCTTTTTACCTAGGAAAAACGCTTCTCAGCGCCTCACGCAGGGATTACCATCGCGCCTGCTTGTTTGCTAGGAAAGACAGGCCCGCATCCGATGCACGTTCATGCGTTCATGTTTGCGAGGCCCGCGTGGCGACCGGCATCCCTCATCAACTGATGGAGACTATCCAAATGGCAACTGCGAAGAAAGCTCCCGCGAAAAAGGCCGCGCCCGCAAAGAAGGCGGCCCCGGCCAAGAAAGCGGCCCCGGCAGCGAAGAAGGCGGCACCGGCCAAGAAGGCGGCACCGGCGAAGAAGCGCACCCCGAGCGCGGCGTTCATGAAGCCCTTGACCCCGAGCGCGGCGCTGGCCGCCGTGATCGGCGACAAGGCTCTGCCGCGCACCGAGGTGACGAAGAAGGTCTGGGAATACATCAAGAAGCACGACCTTCAGGACAAGCTGAAGAGGACCATGATCAACGCCGACGCCAAGCTCAAGGCCGTCGTCGGGATCAGCCCGATCAGCATGTTCGCGATGACCAAGGAAATCAGCAAGCACCTCAAGTGACTTGCCGCTTCCGGTAATTGGAAAGGGCCCTGCGGGGCCCTTTTTTCTGGCGCGCCACTGCATGCGGCGAAGGTCGCTCAGGCCGCCAGCAAGGGCCCGAGAAAGCGCCCGGTGTGGCTCGCCGCGCAGGCCGCCACTTCCTCCGGCGTGCCGGCACAGACGACGCTGCCGCCGCCGGCGCCGCCCTCGGGGCCCATGTCGATGAGCCAGTCGGCGGTCTTGATGACGTCGAGGTTGTGCTCGATGACGACGATCGTGTTGCCGGCGTCGCGCAGCTGGTGCAGCACCTTCAGCAGCATCCCGACATCGTGGAAATGCAGCCCCGTCGTCGGCTCGTCGAGGATGTAGAGCGTGCGCCCGGTGTCGCGCTTGGAGAGCTCGAGCGCGAGCTTGACGCGCTGCGCCTCGCCGCCCGAGAGCGTGGTCGCGGCCTGGCCGAGGTGGATGTAGCCCAGGCCGACGTCGAGCAGCGTCTGCAGCTTGCGCGCGAGGCTGGGCACGGCGGCGAAGAAGGCATGCGCATCCTCGACCGTGAGTTCGAGCACCTCGGTGATGTTCTTGCCCTTGTAGAGGATCTCGAGCGTCTCGCGGTTGTAGCGCGCGCCATGGCAGGTGTCGCAGGGCACGTACATGTCGGGCAGGAAATGCATCTCGACCTTGATCACGCCGTCGCCCTCGCAGGCCTCGCAGCGTCCGCCGCCGGCCGCGGCGCTGACGTTGAAGCTGAAGCGCCCGGCGCCGTAGCCGCGCTCGCGCGCCGCGGGGACCTCGGCGAAGAGGTCGCGGATCGGCGTGAACAGCCCCGTGTAGGTCGCCGGGTTGCTGCGCGGCGTGCGGCCGATCGGGCTCTGGTCGACGTTGATGACCTTGTCGAACTGCTCGAGCCCGTCGATGCGCTCGTGCGGCGCCGGCTCGGCATGGCTCTGGTAGAGCTTGCGCGCGACGGCCGCGTACAGCGTGTCGTTGATCAGCGTGCTCTTGCCCGAGCCGCTGACGCCGGTGACGCAGGTCAGCAGCCCGATCGGGATCTCGACGCTGACGTTCTGCAGGTTGTTGCCGCGCGCGCCGACGATGCCCAGGCGGAAAGGCGCGGCGCCGAAGCCGCTGGCGGCGCGGCGGCGCCTGGGCACCTCGATGCGCAGCGCATGGGCGAGATAGCGGCCGGTCAGCGACGCCGGATCGGCCGCGACCTGCTGCGGCGTGCCCTGCGACATCACGCGGCCGCCGTGGATGCCGGCGCCCGGACCCATGTCGACGACGTGATCGGCGGCGCGGATCATGTCCTCGTCGTGCTCGACGACGAGCACGCTGTTGCCGAGGTCGCGCAGATGGCGCAGCGTGCCGATGAGGCGCTCGTTGTCGCGCTGGTGCAGGCCGATGCTGGGCTCGTCGAGCACGTACATCACGCCCGACAGGCCGCTGCCGATCTGGCTCGCGAGCCGGATGCGCTGCGCCTCGCCGCCCGAGAGCGTGTCGGCGCCGCGGTCCAGGCTCAGGTAGGCGAGGCCGACGTCGTTGAGGAAGCGCAGCCGGCTGCGGATCTCGCGCATGATCTTCGCGGCGATCTCGGCCTTGCCACCGATCAGGACCAGGCCGTCGAAATAGGCCAGCGCGGCGGCCAGCGTCGCATGCTCGGCTTCGTAGATCGGCTGGCCCTTGGCGCCGTCGGCGTGCTGCAGGAAGACATGGCGCGCCTCGCGCCGCAGCCGCGTGCCATGGCATTGCGGGCAGGGCTTGGCCGCCTGGTAGCGCGTCAGCTCTTCGCGCACCGCCACCGAATCGGTCTCGCGCAGGCGGCGCTCGAGGCTCGGCAGGATGCCCTCGAAGGGATGCTTGCGCTTGACGCTGCGCGCGCGCGCCTTGGCGCCGCCGCCGGCGGCCTCGTAGATGAATTCGATCTCGGTCGCGCCCGAGCCATAGAGCAGCATCTGGCGCATGTCCTCGGGCAGCGATTCGAAGGGCGCCTCGAGGTCGAAGCCGTAATGCCGGGAGACGCCCTCGAGCAGCGCATAGGTGTAGCTGTTGCGCCGGTCCCAGCCCTTGATCGCGCCGGCAGCCAGGCTCAGCGTCGGGAAGGCGACGACGCGCTCGGGGTCGAAGGCGGTGACCATGCCCAGGCCGTCGCAGGCCGGGCAGGCGCCGACCGGCGAATTGAAGCTGAACAGGCGCGGCTCGAGTTCGGGCAGCGAGTAGCTGCACACCGGGCAGCCGAACTTGCTGCTGAACAGGTGTTCGCGCCCGCTGTCGGTCTCGAGCGCGATCGCGCGGCCGTCGGCGATGCGCAGGCAGGCCTCGAAGCTCTCGGCCAGGCGCTGCTTCATCTCGGGGCGGCTGCGCAGGCGGTCGACGACGACGTCGATGTCGTGCTTCTCGGTCTTCTTCAGCTTGGGCAGCGCGTCGGCGTCGACGACCGAGCCCGGGCGACCATCGCCGCCGATGCGAAAGCGCACGTAGCCGCGCGCGCGCATGTCGTCGAACAGCTCGCTGAACTCGCCCTTGCGGTCGCGCACGACTGGCGCCAGCAGCATCAGCTTCGTGTCCTCGGGCAGCGCGAGCAGCGCGTCGACCATCTGCGCCACGCTCTGCACCTGCAGCGGCAGGTCGTGGTCGGGGCAGTAGGGCGTGCCGGCGCGGGCGTAGAGCAGGCGCAGGTAGTCGTGGATCTCGGTGATCGTGCCGACCGTGCTGCGCGGGTTGTGGCTGGTCGCCTTCTGCTCGATGCTGATGGCCGGGCTCAGGCCCTCGATGACGTCGACGTCGGGCTTGTCCATCAGCTGCAGGAACTGGCGCGCGTAGGCCGACAGGCTCTCGACATAGCGCCGCTGGCCTTCGGCATAGAGCGTGTCGAAGGCGAGGCTGCTCTTGCCCGAACCCGACAGGCCGGTGATGACGACCAGCGACAGCTTGGGGATGTCGAGGTCGATGTTCTTCAGGTTGTGCGTGCGCGCGCCCCGAATGCGCAGCGCGCGGGTCTCCTCGGGCGGGACACGCGGCGCGGAGGTTGGCGGCAGGGGTTCGGAAGGGCGGCGGGGAGCGGGTTCGGCGGGCATGGGCGGTCGGCGGGCAACCGACCATCATAGCGATGCCGCGGCCGCGAGGGCTGCGGCCCCGGACGGCGCTGTCAGGCGGGCAAGCCGAGCACGCGCAGGATCTCGGCGCCGTAGCGTTCGAGCTTGGTCGCGCCGACGCCGCTGACGCCGGCCAGCGCGTCGAGCGTAGCCGGGCATTCGCGCGCCATCTCGGCCAGCGTGGCGTCGTGGAAGACGACGTAGGCCGGCAGGTTGTGTTCGCGCGCGACCTCGGCGCGCCAGGCCTTGAGCGCGGCGAAGCGCGCGCTCGCCGACTCGTCCAGCGGCAGCGGCGGCGGCTTGCCGCTGGCGCCGCCGCCGCGCACGCGCGCCGTCTTGCCGCGCGCCTTCGTCTCGGCCGGCACGCGCAGCTGCACCGGCACGGCGCCGCGCAGCACCTCGCGCGCGCTCTCGGTCAGCGCCAGCGTGTTGTATTCGCCTTCGGTGTGCAGATGACCGAGCGCGATCAGCTGGCGCAGCACGAGCCGCCACTGCGCTTCGCTGACGTCGGCGCCGACGCCCCAGGTCGAGAGCTGATCGTGGTGGTATTGCGCGACCTTGTCGGTCGCCTTGCCGCGCAGCACGTCGATCAGGTGGCCGGCGCCGAAGCTGCGCGGGCCATGGTGGCTCTGGCGAAAGCGGTAGATGCACGACAGCGCCTTGCGCGCCGCCTCGGTCGCGTCCCAGGTCGCCGGCGGATGCAGGCAGTTGTCGCAATTGCCGCAGCTTGTGCTGGCCTGGCCGAAATAGGCCAGCAGCCGCACGCGGCGGCAATCATGCGCCTCGGCCAGCGCGAGCAGCGCATCGAGCTTGGCGCGCTGCAGGCGCTTGAATTCCTCCTCGGCCTCGCTCTCGTCGATCATGCGGCGCTGGTTCACGACATCGGCCAGGCCGTAGGTCATCCAGGCGTCGGCGGGCAGGCCGTCGCGGCCGCCGCGGCCGGTTTCCTGGTAATAGCTCTCGATGTTCTTGGGCAGGTCGAGGTGGGCGACGAAGCGCACGTCGGGCTTGTCGATGCCCATGCCGAAGGCGATCGTCGCGACCATCACGATGCCTTCCTCGCGCAGGAAGCGGTCCTGGTGCTTGCGCCGCAGCGCGGCGTCGAGCCCGGCGTGGTACGGCAGCGCCGTCATGCCCTCGGCGGCGAGCCAGTCGGCCGTCTCCTCGACGCGCTTGCGCGTCTGGCAATAGACGATGCCGGCGTCGCCCTCGTGCTCGTCGCGGATGAAGCGCAGCAGCTGCTTGCGCGGCTCGTCCTTCTCGACGATCGTGTAGCGTATGTTCGGGCGGTCGAAGCTGGCGACGAACAGGCGCGCGGCCTGCAACTGCAACCGCTCGATGATGTCGGCGCGCGTGTGGTCATCGGCGGTGGCCGTGAGCGCCAGCCGCGGCACCGTCGGGAAGCGTTCGTGCAGCGCCGACAGGCCGAGGTATTCCTCGCGGAAATCGTGGCCCCATTGGCTGACGCAATGCGCCTCGTCGATCGCGAACAGGCCGAGCTGGCCGCGCTCGTGCAGCGATTCCATCATCGCCAGGAAACGCGGCGTGAGGATGCGCTCGGGTGCCGCGTACAGCAGCGTCAGGCGGCCGGCGAGCAGCTCGCGCTCGACGCGCCGTGCCTCGTCGCCCTCGAGCGTGCTGTTGAGGAAGGCGGCCTTGACGCCGATCTCGTCGAGCGCGCCGACCTGGTCGTGCATCAGCGCGATCAGCGGCGAGACGACGACGGTGACGCCGCGCCCGGCGCGCTGGCGCACGATCGCCGGCACCTGGTAGCACAGGCTCTTGCCGCCGCCGGTGGGCATCAGCACGAGCGCGTCGCCGCCGGCGACGACATGTTCGACGATCTCGCGCTGCGCGCCGCGGAATGCCGGGTAGCCGAAGACCTCGTGCAGCACCTGCAGCGGCAGGTCGGCGAGCGCGGGTTCGGTGGCGTGGAGCACGGCGGTCATGGTCGGGCGCGATGGTAAGCGAGGGTCGCCTCGCGGGTCTTCCCGCGGCCGGGTGCCGCCGTTCGGGCGACCCCCTCGTGGCGATGCGCCGCGGCGGGGGCGGGGGCGATAATCCGCACCCATCCCCATAGCCGCGTCGGAGCAGACCATGGCCTCAGTCAACAAAGTGATACTCGTCGGCAACCTCGGTCGCGACCCCGAGGTGCGCTACGCGCCCAGCGGCGCGGCGATCTGCAACGTCACCATCGCCACCAGCCGGCAGTGGAAGGACAAGACCAGCGGTGAGCGCCAGGAAGAGACCGAATGGCACCGCGTCGTCTTCTACGACCGCCTGGCCGAGATCGCCGGCGAGTACCTGAAGAAGGGCCGCCCGGTCTATGTCGAGGGGCGCCTGAAGACGCGCAAGTGGACCGACAAGGACGGCGTCGAGAAGTACACGACCGAGATCATCGCGGCCGAGATGCAGTTGCTGGGCGGCCGTGAAGGCGGTGGCGGCGGCGGCGACGAGATGGGCGGCGGATCGTCGGCACCGGCGCCGCGCAGCGCGGCGCCCGCCGCGCGCAGTGCCCCGGCGGCCAAGCCGGCGCCGAAGTCGGCCACCGGCTTCGACGACATGGACGACGACATCCCGTTCTGAGGCGGTTCGTCCCGGCGATGCCGCCGCGCCCGGTCGCGCTGCTGCTGCTGCTGTGCGCCGCCGTCCTCGCCGGCGGCGCCGCGTCGGCGGCCGCGCTCGACCGCGACGACACGCTGCGCCGGATCAACGCGATGCGCGCCGCGGGCGCGCAGTGCGGATCGCAATGGAGTCCGCCGGCGCCGCCGCTGCGCTGGGACGATGCGCTCGAACGCGCAGCCGCCGTGCAGGCGCGCGACATGGCCGTTCGCGATCTCGTCGCGCACGACGGCAGCGACGGGTCGGATGTCGGCGAGCGCGCCGAGCGCCAGGGTTACCGCTGGAGCGACGCGGCGCAGAACGCCGCCGCCGGCCGCGCCGATGCGCCGACGACGCTGGCGCAGTGGCTGGCCAGCCCGAGCCATTGCGAGAACCTGATGGACCCCGAATTCCGCGATGTCGGTGTCGCCACCGAATACCGCGCCGGCACGCGCTACCGCTGGTTCTGGGTCATGGTGCTGGGGCGGCGCATGGCCGGGCCGTGAGCGCGCAGCAGCGTCCTCGGTCGACGACCCTCACTCGAGGTGCGCCGCGTCGCCCCAGACGTCGATCTGCAGCCGGCCGTCGACCCAGCGCAGGCGGTTGATGCCGGTGTTCGGGATCGGGCAGTCGCGCTGGCCGTCGAGCGTCAGGCCCTGGATGTCGCGCCACAGCATGTCGAGCACGCCGCCATGGGTGACGACGACAACGCGCCGTCCCGCGGCCTCGCGCGCCAGCGCGTCGACGGCCGCGACGACGCGGGCATGGAAGCGCAGGCGGCTCTCGCCACCGCCGGGTATCTCGTAGTCGGCGCGCTGTTCGAGCCAGCGCTCCCAGGCCTCGGGGTGGCGGGCGCGCGCGCTCGCCATGTCGAGTCCTTCGAGGACGCCGAAATGCTGCTCGCGCAGGCCGGCCAGCGTCGTCGGCGCCAGGCCCCAGGTCGCAGCCAGCGGCGCGGCGGTGGCGCGCGCGCGGTCGAGGTCGCTGCTGAAGAGCGCGTCGGGGCGTTCGCCCGCCAGCCGCCGCGCCAGTCGCTGTGCCTGGGCCTGGCCGGTGGCATTCAGCGGCACGTCGAGCTGCCCCTGGAAGCAGCCCCGGATGTTCCAGTCGGTTTCGCCGTGGCGGATGAAGATCAGTTCGGTCAAGTTCGCGGCCCTCTGAGTGCTGCGAGCATAGCGGCGCGCCGGACCCGGCGCGTGACGAAGTCGCGACGTCGATGCGTCACACTAGCTCCATGGAGAACCTGATCCTGCTGCCCGGCCTGGCCTGCGACGCGGCGATGTACGCCGGCCAGTTGCCGGCGCTGGCGACGCGGCACAACGTCCATGTCGCCGATGCCCATCAGCGCTGCGCGACGCTGCACGAGATGGCGGCGGCGCTGCTGCGCGAGCAGCCGGGCGAGCTGGTGCTGATCGGCGCGTCGATGGGCGGCATGATCGCGCTCGAGATGCTGCGCCAGGCGCCGGCGCGGGTGCGCGCGCTGGCGCTGCTGGGCACGACGGCGCGGCCCGACGCCGCCGAGACGATCGAGCTGCGCCGCAAGGCCTGCGAGCTCTATGGCGCCGGCCGCATGGACGAGGTGCTGCGCGCCAACCTGCTGTTCGCCTTCCACCCGGTCGAGGTGCGCGACAAGGCGCTCGTCGACGCCTATCTGCAGATGCTGCGCCGCGCCGGTCCCAAGCAGCTCATCGCGCAGAACCGCGCCGTGATGGTGCGCGCCGACCTGCGGCCGCTGCTGCCGCAGATCCGCTGCCCGACGCTCGTGGCCTGCGGCGAGGCCGACGGGCTCACGCCGGCGAGCGAATCGCGCGCGATGGCCGAAGCGATCCCCGGCGCGCGGCTCGAGATCGTCGCCGGCGCCGGCCATATGCTGACGATGGAGCAGCCGGCGCGCGTCACCGCGCTGCTGCTGCACTGGCTGGCCGAGATCAGGCTTTGAGCGCCGGGTCGGCCAGGCTCGCGTCGGCGTGGATGAGGGCCAGCGGGTAGCGCCTGCCGGCGAGATGATCCTCGATGCAACGCAGCACCAGCGCGCTGCGGTGGCGGGCCGCGCTGGCGCGCACCTCGTCGGGCGTCATCCACAGCGTGCGCACGATGCCGGCGTCGAGCGTGCGGTCGGGCAGCTCGTCGCCGACGTTGCCGCAGTACGCCAGCCGCAGGTAGGTCACGTCCTCGCCGGTGGCCGGGCGCTGGAAGCGCGCCAGGTAGACGCCGACCAGCGCATCGGGCGTGAAGTCGCGCGCCGTCTCCTCGAGCGCCTCGCGCACGACGCCCTGCAGCGGCGATTCGCCGCGCTCGAGGTGGCCGGCCGGGTTGTTGAACATCAGCCCCTCGGGCGTGTGCTCCTCGACGAGCAGGTAGCGCCCGTCGCGCTCGATCACCGCCGCGACGGTGACGCTGGGGCGCCAGCGCTCGGCCGCCATGTTCAGCCCGCGGCCTTCACGCGCTGCCGCCAGGCGTGCAGCAGCGGCTCGGTGTAGCCGCTGGGCTGCTCCTTGCCCTTGAACACGAGGTCGAGCGCGGCACGGTAGGCGTAGCTCGTGTCCCAGTTGCCGGCCATCGGCTTGTACAGCGGGTCGCCGGCGTTCTGCTGGTCGACGACGGCGGCCATGCGGCGGAAGGTCTCGTGCACCTGGGCCTCGGTGACGACGCCGTGGTGCAGCCAGTTCGCGATGTGCTGGCTGCTGATGCGCAGCGTCGCGCGATCCTCCATCAGCCCGATGTCGTGGATGTCGGGCACCTTCGAGCAGCCCACGCCCTGGTCGACCCAGCGCACGACATAGCCGAGGATGCCCTGGGCGTTGTTGTCGATCTCCTGCTGGCGCTCGGCGGCGCTCCAGGTCGCCTCGGCGACGACCGGCACCGTCAGCAGCCCGGCCAGCAGCGCTTCGCGCTGCGCCGCGGCGTCGGTCTTCTCCATCTCGGCCTGCAGCGCCGCGACATCGACCTGGTGGTAATGCAGCGCGTGCAGCGTCGCCGCGGTCGGGCTCGGCACCCAGGCCGTGTTGGCGCCGGCGCGCGGGTGCGCGATCTTCTGCTCGAGCATCGCCGCCATCAGGTCGGGCATCGCCCACATGCCCTTGCCGATCTGCGCCTTGCCGCGCAGCCCGCAGGCCAGACCGACGACGACGTTGTTGCGCTCGTAGGCCTGGATCCACTCGCTGGCCTTCATGTCGCCCTTGCGGCGCATCGGGCCGGCGAGCATGGCGGTGTGCATCTCGTCGCCGGTGCGGTCGAGGAAGCCGGTGTTGATGAAGGCGACGCGGCTGGCGGCGGCGGCGATGCAGGCCTGCAGGTTGACGCTGGTGCGGCGCTCCTCGTCCATGATGCCGAGCTTGACGGTGCTGTCGGGCAGGCCGAGCAGCTGCTCGACGCGGCCGAACAGCGCGCTCGCGAAGGCGACCTCGGCCGGGCCGTGCATCTTCGGCTTGACGATGTAGACGCTGCCGCTGCGCGAGTTGACGATGCCGCGCTCGCCATGGCGCTGCAGGTCGTGCAGCGCGATTGTCGTCGTCACGACGGCGTCGAGGATGCCCTCGGGGATCTCGCGCCGGCCGCCGTCCCAGAGGATCGCCGGGTTCGTCATCAGGTGGCCGACATTGCGCAGGAACATCAGGCTGCGGCCATGCAGCACGACATCCTCGCCGGCGGCGCCGTGGTACAGGCGGTCCGGGTTGAGTCCGCGCGTGAACGTTTGGCCGCCCTTGCTGACCTCCTCGGTCAGCGTGCCCTGCAGGATGCCGAGCCAGTTGCGGTAGCCCAGCACCTTGTCGTCGGCGTCGACGGCGGCGACCGAGTCCTCGAGGTCGAGGATGGTCGACAGCGCCGCCTCGAGCACGAGGTCGCAGACACCGGCGGCGTCGGACTTGCCGATCGCCGTCGTGCGGTCGATGCGGATGTCGATGTGCAGGCCGTTGTGGCGCAGCAGCACCGCGCTAGGCGACGCGGCGTCGCCCTGGAAGCCGACCATCAGCGACGGGTCGGCGAGGCCGACGACGCGGCCGCTGGCCAGCGTCACGAGCAGGTGGCCGCCTTCGACGCGGTACTTGATGCTGTCGGCGTGGCTGCCCTCGGCGAGCGGCGCCGCCTCGTCGAGGAAGCGCCGCGCGTAGGCGATCACCGCCGCGCCGCGCACCGGGTTGTAGGCGCCGGTGCGCTCGGCGCCGCCGCTCTCGGGCAGCGCGTCGGTGCCGTAGAGCGCGTCGTACAGCGAGCCCCAGCGCGCGTTCGCGGCATTGAGTGCGTAGCGGGCGTTGAGGATCGGCACGACGAGCTGCGGGCCGGCCTGCAGCGCGAGTTCGGCGTCGACGTTGGCCGTCGTCGTGCGCACGTAGTCCGGCACCGGCTGCAGGTAGCCGATGCGCTCGAGGAAGGCGCGGTAGCCGGCGGCGTCGG
>JAGWTU010000070.1 GCA_028868825.1 Burkholderiales bacterium
CCCCGGCCAGAGCAGCGAGGTGTCGATGGCGCCGACGCGGATGACGCCGAAATACGTGCCGTTGCCGTCGATCGACACCGCGACCAGGCCGGCCAGCACGATGCCGGCGACGACGAGGCCGCTGTTGCGCTGCTCGGGGCGGCGCGACAACTCCTCGATCGCGAACATCACCCCGGCCAGCGGCGTGTTGAAGGCCGCGGCGATGCCGGCCGCGCCGCCGGCCAGCAGCAGGCCCTGCGGCGTGACGGTCGAGCGTGCCGGCAGCCAGCGCCGCGCCGCATGCATGATGCCGGCGGCGATCTGCACCGACGGCCCTTCGCGACCCAGTGAGAGTCCGCCCAGCAGGCCGAGCGCGGTGAGCGGGATCTTCGCCAGTGTCAGCTTCATCGAGACGAAGCCGCTGCGCTGGCTGGCGTCGCAGGCCGGGTCGAGTGCCGCCATCACCTGCGGGATGCCCGAGCCGGCCGCGTTCGGGACATAGCGCCGCGTCAGCCAGACGATGGTCGCCAGGCACAGCGGCGTCCACAGCAGCGGGCTCCACCCGTGGTCGCCTTCGATGCGGTGGAAAAGCGACAGCGCCCATTCGCACAGCCAGGTGAAGCCGACCACCGTCAGCCCCGCGACGATGGCCGCGCCGACGACGACCGCGCGTTCCAGCCACAGTCGCCAGTCGGAAACCTCGCGCCTGAAAGCGGCGACGATGCGAAGTTCAGACTTCAGCATAGGTATCCAAAAAACCTAGACGATGGTTTTGGATTGCCGACCCATTCGTCTCCTATGATGACATCATGGTTATTCTGTCTCAGCCGGACACGGCCGAACTCAGCCGCGCGCCGGCACCCCCGGCCGAGGCTGCGACGCGGGTGCTCAGGCGCTTTCGCGTCGTATTCAACGCCGTGAAGACGCATTTCCAGCAGGTCGAGAAGGCCGCCGGCATCGGTGGCGCTCAGCTCTGGGCGCTGAGCTTGATCCGGGATCACGGCGGCATCGGTGTCGGTGAACTGGCGAAGGCGATGGACGTGCATCAGTCGACGGCGAGCAATCTGGTGAAGGTGCTGATCGACCGCGAACTGGTCGCGGCGACCAAGGATGGCGTCGACAAGCGCAAGGTCCAGCTGCAACTCAGGCCCTCGGGCCTGCGCCTGCTCGACCGCGCGCCGGGCCCGTTCGCGGGCTTGCTGCCGCAGGCGCTGGAGGCGCTCGATGCCGAGACGCTGCGCCGGCTCGATCAGGATCTGGCGCGACTCATCGCCCTGCTCGATGCCGACCCCGAGGCGGCGCGGATCCCGCTCGGACAGCTCTGAAAGCGGGCCGCCACGGTGTGCGGGAGGCCCGTGCGGCGGCATCAGTTCGTCGGATAGACGAGGTCGACGCGGCGGTTCTCGGCCCAGGCAGCTTCGTCGTGGCCCGGGTTCTTCGGGTGGCCCTTGCCCCAGCTGATGGCCTCCATCTGGCCCGGCCTGGCGCCGACGAGTTCCAGCGCCTTCTTCACCGCATCGGCGCGGCGCTGACCCAGCGCGAGGTTGTATTCGGTGCTGCCGCGCTCGTCGGCATTGCCCTCGACGCGGATGGTCACCTTCGGCGTAGAGGACAGGAAACGCCCGTGCTGATCGATCAGGCCGTTGAACTCGGATTTCACGGCGTAGGCGTCGAAGTCGAAAAAGACGCTGCGGTCGTTGTGGATCGGGCTCTTCGGGTCGAGGTAGGCCGGCAGCGTGACGGTCGCGACCGTCGATTGCGGCACCGGTGCGGGGGTGGCGGCTGGCGCGGGTGCCGGCACCGGCGCCGCGGTCTCGACCGGAGCGGGCTTGGGCGCCTCGGACTTGGGCGGTGTGGTGCTGCAGCCCGCCAGCACGGCCAGGGCCAGTGCGGCGAAAGCATAAGGACGGGTCTTCATCATCTCAGGGTCTCCGTGGGGACGGCGTTGGGGAACTGCAGCCGCAACACTCCGATGCATGGCGTCGCGGCAAGTTCAATCGAGCTGGGTGCGTCGTGCACCGAGTTTGCCCGGCATCAAGCCCCAAGTCTGGCATACCCCGGCCGGCGCGCGCAGTATGGTGAGCTGGTCCGGGCGAGGGCGACCACCCTTGTCCGCTAGGAGCGAACGGATGGAAGTTGCGGCAAAGTACCTGATCCACGATGCGCTGGCCATTCCCGAGTCGATGCTGGCGAGCTGGCAGAAGACCGTCGACCTCATGGCCGAGGTCCTGCAGGTGCCTGCCGGACTGCTGATGCGCGTGCACCCGCGCGAGATCGAGGTGCTGATCCGCAGCCGCAATCCGGGCAGCGTCTACCACCCCGGCGAGAAGGCCGCGCTCGACACCGGTCTGTACTGCGAGACGGTGATGGACAGCCGGCGCGAACTGCTGGTGGCCGATGCCCGGCTCGATGCCGTCTGGGACCGCAATCCCGACATCGCGCTCGGCATGGTCTCGTATTGCGGCTTGCCGCTGACCTGGCCCGACGGGCGGGTGTTCGGCACGATCTGCGTCCTCGACGAACGCGCCAACGCGTACAGCAGCATCTACCGCCGCCTGCTCGAGCAGTTCCGCGACAGCATCCAGCTCGGCCTCAAGACGCTGTTCGAGAACCAGCAACTGCAGCAGGCGCAGATCGCGCTGACCCAGGCGCGCGAGGTCGCGGAAGCCGCCAACCGTTCGAAGAGCGAATTCCTCGCGACGATGAGCCACGAGCTGCGCACGCCGATGAACGCGATCCTGGGCATGACCGGGCTGGCGTTGCTGCAGGCGAGCGACGAGCGGCTCATCAAGCAGCTGCGCACGGTCGAGGACGCGTCCCGGCATCTGCTGGGCGTCATCAACGACGTGCTCGAGATCTCCAAGCTCGACGCCGAGCGCGTGACGCTCGCCGAGATCGACTTCGAGCTGTCCGCGGTGTTCGACAAGGTGCGCAACCTGCTGGGCGATCAGGCCGTCGCCAAGCAGTTGCCGCTGCTGTTCGACGTCGATCCGTCGCTCGCCGGCCTGACCTTCAACGGTGACGAGCTGCGGCTGAGCCAGATCCTGGTGAACTACGTCGGCAATGCCATCAAGTTCACCGATGCCGGATCGGTGCGTGTCGGTGCCCGCTTGGTCGACGAGAGCGACGAGGGCGACGGGACCGACGCGGGCGTGCTGCTGCGCTTCGAGGTCGAGGACACCGGGATCGGCATCGCGCCGGCCGACCAGGCGCGGCTGTTCAGCGCCTTCGAGCAGGCCGATGCGGGCATCTCCCGCCGCTACGGCGGCACCGGGCTGGGCCTGTCGATCAGCAAGGGCCTGGCGCGGCTGATGCACGGCGAAGTCGGTGTCGACAGCGCCGTCGGCCGCGGCAGCCTGTTCTGGTTCACGGCGCGGCTGCGCCGGGCGGCTCCTGCCGCGGGGCTTGCGCCGCCGGTGGCGGCCCGCCACGCCGAAGCGCTGCTGCGCAGCCGCCACGCCGGCACCCGCGTGCTGCTGGCCGAGGACGATGTCACCAATCAATGCGTCACCGAGCAGTTGCTGAAATACCTGGGATTCGAGGTCGACATCGCGCCCGACGGACGCGAGGCGATGCGACTGGCGCAGCGCCATCGCTACGACCTCATCCTGATGGATGTGCAGATGCCGGCCGTCGGCGGCATCGAGGCCACGAGATCGATCCGCACGATGCCCGACCATGCGCGCACGCCCATCCTCGCCTTCACGGCCAATGCCTACGGCGACGAGCGCGCCGCCTGTCTGGCCGCCGGCATGAATGACCATATCGGCAAGCCCATCGAGCCGGCGCAGTTCTTCGAAGTCCTGCTCCAATGCCTGGAGCCATCGGCGCCGCCCGGCGCCGCCTGAAGAAACGGATGCATGGATGGATTACGCGCTCGTCAAGGCCTTGCACATCGGTGCGGTCGCCATCTCGGGGCTCGGTTTCCTGGCCCGCGCGCTCGGTGCGCTGGCGGGGGCGCGCTGGCTGCGCGCGCGCTGGGCCCGCACGCTGCCTCATGTCGTCGACACGGTGCTGCTGCTGTCGGCGCTGCTGCTGGCCTGGACGCTGCGCCTGTCGCCGCTCCAGGCGCCCTGGCTGATGGCCAAGATCGTCGGCCTGCTCGCCTACATCGGGCTCGGCGTGGTCGCGTTGCGCCCCGCCACGCGGCCGGTGCCGCGAGCGGTCAGCGCGCTCGCGGCCTGCCTCGTCTTCTCCTGGATCGTCTCGGTCGCGCTGACGAAGAACGCGCTCGGCTGGCTGGCCTAGCTGCAGGTGACGGTGAACGGCGTCACCGCGCCGGCGGTGGAGACGGTGCCGGTGCCGTTGGTGACGACGCAGTTCTGGCCGAAGGGCTGCGTCGCCACCGTCACCGTGTAGGTGGTGCCGGCGACGAGCACGCCCGGGAACGACGCCGTGCCGTTGGCCGCCACCGGCAGCAGCACGGTGCCGTTGAAGAGCGTCACGGCGCGGCCGGCGAGCAGGCCGCTGACGCTGCCGGTGAGCGTCGCGGTATTGACGCAGGTGACGGCCACGGTGGTCACCGAATTCGCGTTCGAGTTCACCGATCCGGCGCCATTGCCGACCTGGCAGACCTGGCCCGTGGGCTGCGTCAGCACGGTGACCGAATAGGCGGCGCCGGCGGCCAGCTGGGTCGCGAAGGTGAAATTGCCGTTGCCGCTGACGTTGAGCGTGTCGGTGCCGTTGTTCTGCAGCACGGCCGTCAGCCCGGTGCCGAGACCGGTGATGGTGCCGCCGATGCTGGCCTGGCCGCCGCCGCCGCAGGCCGACAGGGTCAGTGCCGCCATCGCAGCAGCGATGCGGGTGCGCTTGGAAATCATGGTTGCTCCGGTTTGCATGGGGCTGGTATCGATGGTGCCGGTTCGCTCGGCGCTGTGCCTCAGTATCGGCTACCGGCGAACTGGATTGTGAGCCGCGCGGGCAGACCGGCCTGCAAAGTCATGGTGTAGACGCGTTGCACCGATCCCAGCCCGACGCCGACCTGGTATGTCCCGGCGGGCAGCGGCAGGTCGGTCCACGCATCGGCATCGGCCAGCATCACGAGGTTGCGGCCCTGCAGGTCGTCGACCCGCACGGTCAGTGGCAGCGGCCGCCGGCCCCGCGGTGCCAGCGCGCGGCGCAGCCACTCGCGCAGTCTGGGCGAACCGGGGCCGCCGAATTCGGCGCGGATGATGAGGTGCGCGGGGGCCGCGGCGGGCCGCGGCTGCGGTCGCGGCATCGACACCGGATGCGCCGCGCTCACGCCCCGCCGCGCCGGGCCGCGCGCCGCACCAGCACCGCCAGCAGCAGCGCCGCGGCGGCCGAGGTCGAGAGCAGCGGCGAGCCGCTGAGCATCTGGGCCAGCGCGTCGACGCTCTCGATGCTGACCTGCTGCGCATGGTCGGCCAGCGCCACGACGTCGGCCGGGCCGAACGGCAGCGCGTCGTCGAACGCCGGCAGCGCGGCGCCCGCGCGCAAGCGGAATCCGGCAAAGACGCCGCCGGCGATGCCGGCCAGCGAGAGCAGCCCGAGCGGGCGCATCAGCTGGTCGAGCAGGCGTTGCCGTTCGGCCGGCGGCGCTTCGGCATAGACGGCGCCGACGAGTTCGGGCACCGTGAGTTCGTCGGCCTGCGCAAGGGGTGCGGTCATGGCGATCGGCTCCTGGGTCTGGCGGGCCACGGCAGCGGCCGCGGCCCGCAGCGATCATCTTGGCGCGCATCGCGGCCGGCGCTGTGTCGGATCGGCAGCGGCCCTGTTGCATCTGCAATCCGCATCTGCAATCCGTTTCGGCGCGATGCGCCGGCGCGCGCGCTCAGATCAGCAGCGCCAGCGCCTGCGCGAGTTCGGCGCGCTGCAGCGGCTTGGCGAGCACGCGCGTGACGCCCGCCGCTGCCGCGCGCTGCGCGAGCTGGGCGCCGCCCCAGCCGCTGACCAGCAGCACCGGCAGCGCCGGTGCGAACGGCCGCAGCGCCTGCGTCAGCGCCGTGCCGGTGAGGCCGGGCATGACCTCGTCGGTGATGAGCGCGGCCCAGGCTCCGGGGTCCTCGCGCAGCGTCCGCAGCGCCGCTGCCGGGTCGCTCGTGCCCACTGGGTCGTAGCCCAGGCCGCGCAGCATCTCGAGCGCCAGCGCGACGAGCTCGGGCTCGTCGTCGACGACGAGCAGCCGCTGCCCGCCGCCCGCCGGCGCCGCCGCGCCGGGAACGGCGGCGACGCCGACCTCGTCTCGGCTCTCGGGCAGGTAGAGCGTGAAGCGGGCGCCGGCGCCGGGCCGGCTCGCGACATCGATGCCGCCGCCGAACTCGGCGACCACGCCGTGCACGACGGCCAGTCCGAGTCCGGTGCCCGAGGTCGCTGCGCGCGTCGTGAAGAAGGGCTCGAACAGCCGCTCCATCACGGCGTCGGTGATGCCGGTGCCGACATCGATGACCGAGATCACGAGCCAGTCCCCCGGCGCCATGCGGCTGTGCGAGAGCACGCGCTCGTCGGCGAGCCGCAGCCGCTCGACGGCGACCGTGACCATGCCGCCGTCGGGCATCGCCTGCATCGCGTTCGTGCACAGGTTGGTCACCGCCTCGAAGACCTGCGTCGGATCACCGCGCAGCCGCGCACCGGGGGCTTCGAAGCGGCGCTCGATGACGATGCCCGGCCGCAGCGTCGCCGCCAGCAGGTGCAGCACCTCGGCGACCACGGGCTGCAGTTCGAACACCGTCGAGGCGCGGGCGCCGCCGCGGCTGAAGGCGAGGATGCGCTCGACCAGCGACTTGCCGCGCAGCGCCGCCTGCAGCGTGCGGTCGAGGTAGCGCGCCTGGTCGCTGCCGGGCGCGGCCTCGTCCTGCGCCATCTCGCCGTAGCCGACGATGGCGACGAGCACGTTGTTGAAGTCGTGCGCGACGCCGCCGGCCAGCGTGCCCAGCGCCTCGAGCTTGCTCGCCCGCGCGAGCTGGGCGGTCAGCGCATGCTGGGCCAGCGCGTGGCGGCGGTCGGCGCGCTGCACGCCCCAGACCGCCAGCGCCATCACCGCCAGCAGCAGCGCGGCGCCGAAGATCGCCAGCTGCACGGCGCCGCGCCAGGGCGCGAGCACGGCGTCGAGGTCGCGCGTGAGCATCATGCGCACGCCGTAGCGCGGCACGCTGCGCAGCCCCACGAGGTGCCAGCTGCCGTCACGGAAGCGGCGCAGGTCCAGGCTCGGCCGCGAGGCCAGGCGCGCCGCGATCGTCGCCTCGTCGAGCACCGGCGTGCGCACGATCGTCCCCGCCAGCCGCGCGCCGTCGCTGCGGAAGACCGCCATGCGCGCGTCGGGCGCCGGCGTCGCGGCGGTGAAGGCGCCCAGCAGCGTCGGCGCCGGCACGCCGCCGACGACCCAGCCGGCTTCGCGGCCGCGCACGCCGCCGAAGCGCAGCGCCATCGCCACCAGCAGCTGGTGGGTGGCCGGGTCCTCGAAGGGACGGCTGAGCGCCACCGCGTCGCCGGCCAGCGCGGCCGGCGCCGGCGCGAACAGGCGCAGCTCGGGCGCCGGCGTCGCGTCCGAGGCCGCGATGAGCGCGCCGCCGGCATCGACGATCCAGATCTTGCGCACCAGCGGCATCAGCTCGGCCTGCGTGCGCAGCGCCTGGGTGGCGGGCGGCCCGTGCAGCGGCACGCGCTCGTCGCGCAGCTCGCTGCCGAGCGCGCGCAGCGCCGTCTCGGCGCCCTGCAGGCCGCGCGCGATCTCGTCGGCCAGCGCCAGCGAGAGCAGATTGATCTCGCGCGACTGGCCCTCGACGGCGTCGCGGTGCATGCGCCACAGCGCCAGCGCGGCCACCGCCGCCAGCGCCAGCCACAGCCCGAGCGCGACGAGCCAGGGGCGCCACGACCGCGCGGGCAGATGCGGCTCGGCGTGGGGCTCGAAATGCGGCTCGAATGCCATGCCCCGGGTTATAGGCCAAGGCGGCGTCCGCGAGGCCGGTGACGGCCGGCGAGGGCCGCCGCGCTTCGACTACGATGGCCGGCCGCGCCCCGCCGCCCGCCGCCATGAACGTCCCCGCCACGCCGCATATCCTGATCATCGACGACGACCCCGCGATCCGCGAACTCGTCGCCGAGTACCTCGGCAAGAACGAGATGCGGGTGAGCGCCGGTGCCGGCGGGCGCGAACTGTTCGAGACCATGGACCGCGCGGCGATCGACCTCGTGCTGCTCGACCTCAAGCTGCCGGGCGAGGACGGCATGCAGTTGGCGCGCCAGCTGCGCGAGCGCGCCACCGTACCCATCGTGCTGCTCACGGGCCGCAACGAGGAGGCCGACCGCGTGATGGGCCTGGAGCTCGGCGCCGACGATTACGTCACCAAGCCCTTCAGCCCGCGCGAGCTGCTGGCGCGCGTGCGCGCCGTGCTGCGCCGCTACCAGGTGCAGGCGACGCTGCCCGAGCGCGACAGCGCGCGCCGCGCGTTCCGCTTCGCCGGCTGGGAGCTGAACCTGCGCACGCGCCGGCTGACGGCGCCGGCGGGCCAGGATGTCGAGCTCTCGAACGGCGAATTCAGCCTGCTCTCGGCCCTGTGCCGGGCGCCGCAGCGCGTGCTCACGCGCGACCAGCTGCTGTCGATGTCGCGCCTGCACGAGGCCGAGGTCTACGACCGCACGGTCGACGTGCAGATCCGCCGCCTGCGGCTGAAGATCGAAACCGATGCCGCGAACCCGCGGCTGATCGTGACCGAACGCGGCGCGGGTTACCGGCTCGATGCCGAGGTCGAGTCGCTGTACTGAGCGCGCCTGGAACCGGGCGCAGGAGTCGAGATGGAACCGAAGAAGATCGCCGGCGCGCTGCTGGCTGCCCTGCTCGTGCGCGCGGCGCTGGCCGCCGAACCCGCGCCGGTCCAGCCGCTGCAGGCACTGCCCTACACGCCCTCGCTGAACCTGCCGAGCATGGACCGCAGCGTCGAGCCCTGCGAGGACTTCTACCGCTACAGCTGCGGCGGCTGGATACGCAGCAACCCGATCCCCGCCGACCAGGCCTCGTGGAGCGTCTACGGCAAGCTCGCGACCGAGAACCTGCAGTACCTCTGGGGCATCCTCGAGCGCAGCGCGCAGGCGAGTGACCGCAGCCCGGTGCAGCAGAAGATCGGCGACTATTACGCCGCCTGCATGGACGAGCGGTCGATCGACGCCGCCGGCCTGCGGCCGCTGCAGGGCGCGCTCGACCGCATCGCCGCGCTGGCCACGCGCGCCGAGCTGATCGCCGCCATCCCGGGCCTGCACCGCGGCACGCCGGGGTCGTTCTTCTTCGATTCGGGCACCGAGCAGGACGCGGCCGACGCGACGCTGGTCATCGCCGCCATCGGCGCCGGCGGGCTCGGCCTGCCCGATCGCGACTACTACACGCGCGGCGGCCGGCGCGATGTCGAGATCCGCGCCCGCTACGCGGCCTACATCACCACGCTGATGACGCGCTCGGGCATGGACGCCGACGCGGCCGCAGCCGCGGCGCGCGACGTCATCGACATCGAGACCACGCTCGCGCGCGCCTCGCTGACGCGGGTCGAACAGCGCGATCCGCATCGCAGCTACCACCCGATGGCGCTGCGGCGGCTGCAGGCGCTGGCGCCGGCGATAGCCTGGCCGCATTACTTCGACGTCCAGGGCGCGCCCGGCCTGAAGCGGCTCAACGTCTCGCAGCCGGCGTTCTTCGAGGCGCTGCAGCGCGTGCTCACGCGCACGCCGCTGCCGGCGCTGCGCAACTACCTGCGCTTCCACGCGCTGACGGCCGCCGCGCCGCAGCTCGCGCGGCCCTTTGCCGACGCCCATTTCGACTTCTATTCGCATGTGCTGCGCGGCGTCGAGCAGCCGCCGCCGCGGTGGAAGACCTGCACGCGCGGCGTCGACCGCCAGCTCGGCGAGGCACTGGGCGAGGAATTCGTGCGCCGCACCTTCAGCGCGAAGACCAAGGCCAGCGTGCAGCGCATGACCGAGCAGGTCGAAGCGGCGATGAGGCAGGAGATCGAGGGCCTGACGTGGATGAGCGCGCCGACGAAGGCCGCGGCGCTGGCCAAGCTGGCGGCGATCCGCAACAAGATCGGCTACCCCGACCATTGGCGCGATTATTCGGCGCTCGAGATCCGGCGCGACGACTACTACGGCAATGTGCTGCGCGCCTCGCTGTTCGAGGACCGGCGGCAATGGGCCAAGCTCGGCAAGCCGGTCGACCGCGACGAATGGGGCATGACGCCGCCGACCGTGAATGCCTATTTCGACGCCCAGCTCAACGACATCAATTTCCCCGCCGGCGTGCTGCAGCCGCCGCTGTACGACCCGAAGGGGGACGATGCGCCGAATTACGGCAACACCGGCGCGACGATCGGGCACGAATTGACGCATGCCTTCGACGACGAAGGCCGGCAATTCGACGCCCACGGCAATCTGCGCGACTGGTGGACGCCGGCCGACGCCCGGGGCTTCGAGCAGCGCATCCAATGCCTGCGCGACCAGTTCGCCGGATTCGTCGTCGTCGACGACATCCACATCAATTCGAAGCTCACCAGCGGCGAGGATGTCGCCGATCTCGGCGGCACGCTGCTGGGTTATCTCGCGTGGAAGATGCAGACCGCCGGCCAGTCGCTGCCCGACATCGACGGTTTCACGCCCGACCAGCGCTATTTCATCGGCATGGCGCAATGGGCCTGCGAATCCGAGCGGCCCGAGAACCTGCGCGTGAATGCGCTGACGAATCCCCATTCACCGGGCTGGGCGCGCATCAACGGCATCGTCTCGAACATGCCGGAATTCGAGCGTGCCTTCAGCTGCAAGCCGGGGCAGGCGATGGTGCATCGGCCGGCTTGCAGGGTGTGGTGAGCGGGTCGAAACCGGGCTGGTCGAGGGCCCGGCGCACGGCCTGTCCCTTTCAGTCCGCGCCTGCCGGCGGCACATCAGGTGCCGCCGGTACGCCACGCTTGCGCCCGCGCATCAGCCACTGGTTCACGCGCTCCAGATACAGATAGACGACCGGCGTCGTGAACAGCGTCAGCGCCTGCGAGACGAGCAGCCCGCCGACCATCGCGTAGCCCAGCGGCCGGCGCAGTTCGCTGCCGGCGCCATGGCCCAGCATCAGCGGCAGGCCGGCGAGCAGCGCGCACAGCGTCGTCATCATGATCGGGCGGAAACGCAGCAGGCAGGCCTGGTAGATCGCGTCGCGCGGCGCCGCACCGTGGTTGCGTTCGGCATTCAGCGCGAAGTCGACCATCATGATGCCGTTCTTCTTCACGATGCCGATCAGCAGGATGATGCCGATCAGCGCGATCACCGTCAGCTCGTAGCCGCCGGCCATCAGGATCAGCAGCGCGCCGATGCCGGCCGAGGGCAGCGTCGAGAGGATCGTCAGCGGGTGGATGAAGCTCTCGTAGAGCAGGCCCAGCACGACGTAGACGGCGATCAGCGCCGCGGCGATCAGGTAGGGCTGGCTGCGCAGCGAACTCTGGAACGCCTGCGCCGTGCCCTGGAACGAACCCGTCACCGACGCCGGCATGCCCATCTGCGCCTGCGCCTGCTCGATCGCCTTCACCGCCTGGCCGAGCGCGACGCCCGGCGCCAGGTTGAACGACAGCGTCACGGCCGGGAACTGGCTCTGGTGGCTGATCGTGAGGTACGCGGTCTTGCTCGTGTCGACGCTGACGAAGGTCGACAGCGGCACCTGTCGGCCGGTGATCGGCGAGGTGAGGTAGAGCCTGGAGAACAGGTCCGGATCGGTCTGCAGCGCCGGCGTCACCTCGAGGATCAGGCGGTAGCTGTTGATCTGCGTGAAGTACTGGCCGACCTGGCGCTGGCCGATGGCGCTGTAGATCGTCGAATCGATCTGCGCCGGCGTGATGCCGAAGCTCGCCGCGCGGTCGCGGTCTATCGTCAGCGTCGCCGTGTTGGCCTCGTTCTGCAGGTCGGAGGCGACGTCGGTGAGCTCGGGCAGTTTCGCCATCTGCTGCGCCAGCTTGCCCGACCAGACGTTGAGTTCGTCGAGGTCGGCGTCGGTGACGGTGTACTGGAACTGCGTGCGCGCGATGCGGCCGCCGACGTTGATGTCCTGGCCCGCCTGCATGAACAGCGCCGCGCCGCGCACCTGGGCGAGCTTGGGCCGCAGGCGGTTGATGATCTCGTCGGCGCTGGCCTTGCGCCCCTCGGCCTTGGGCTTGAGCGCGATGAACATGAACCCGGAATTGAAGGTCGACGAGTTCGTGAACATGCTGACGCCGGCGACCTCGGGGTCGGCGCGCACGACGTCGACGAGACCGGTCAGGCGTCGGCTCATGGCCTCGAACGAGCTGTCCTGCGCCGACTGCGGGATGCCGAAGATGTAGCCCGTGTCCTGCTGCGGGAAGAAGCCCTTGGGGATGGCGATGAAGAGGTAGACCGTCAGCGCCAGCGTGCCGAAGAAGACGAGCAGCGTCGGGAACTGGTGCTCGAGAACGAAGTCCAGCCCGCGCTTGTAGCCGGCGTGCAGCGCGTCGAAGCCGCGTTCGAAGAGCTGGTAGATGCGGCCGTGGCGCGACCCATGCTCGGGATGCAGGTAGCGCGAGCACAGCATCGGCGTCAGCGTCAGCGAGACCAGCACCGAGACGCCGATCGCCAGCGTCACGGTGATCGCGAATTCGCGGAACAGGCGGCCGACGATGCCCCCCATCAGCAGCAGCGGGATGAACACGGCGACGAGCGAGATCGAGATCGAGACGATCGTGAACGCGATCTCGCCGGCGCCCTTGAGCGCGGCTGCCATCGGCTCCATGCCGTCCTCGACATGGCGGTAGATGTTCTCGAGCATCACGATGGCGTCGTCGACGACGAAGCCCACGGAGATCGTCAAGGCCATCAGCGACAGGTTGTCGAGGCTGAAGTTGCACAGGTACATCATCGCCGCGGTGCCGGTCAGCGCCAGCGGCACGGTGATGCTGGGGATGACGGTGGCGGCGACGTTGCGCAGGAAGACGAAGATCACCATCACGACCAGCATCACCGACAGCGCGAGCGTGAACTGCACGTCGTGGACCGAGGCGCGGATCGTCTGCGTGCGGTCGATCAGCACGTTGACGTTGACGGTTGGCGGGATCGCCGTGCGCAGCCGCGGCAACGCCGCCTTGATCGCGTCGACGGTGTCGATGACGTTGGCGCCCGGCAGCTTGAAGACGACGAGCACGATCGCGCGCCCGTTCTTGATGCCGCTGTCGGCAGGCGCCGCGGCGCCGTTGTAGGCCCAGCCGGCGCTCTTCGAGTTCTCGGGCCCGTCGACGGCGATGCCGATGTCGCGCACGCGGATCGGCGCGCCGTTGCGGAACGCCAGCACGGCGTCGTTCCAGGCCGCGGCGCCCTGCAGCTGGTCGTTGGTGTAGACGGTGTAGCTCTGGTGCGCGCCGTCGATCGTGCCCTTGGGCTGGTTCACCGAGAGGTTGGCGATGGTGCCGCGCAGGTCCTCGAGCGACAGGCCCATCGCCGACAGCCGCGCCGGGTCGACCTGGATGCGCACCGAGGGCTTCTGGACGCCGCCGATATTGACCTGGCCGACGCCGTTCAACTGCGAGATCTGCTGCGCCAGGATGTTGTCGGCGTAGTCGTTGACCTGGGTCAGCGGCAGCGTGTCGGACTGCACCGTCAGCAGCATGATCGGCGTATCGGCCGGGTTCACCTTGCGGTAGGTCGGCGGCCCGGGCATGTTCGACGGCAGCTGGCCGGTGGCCGCGTTCATCGCCGCCTGCACGTCGAGCGCGGCGCCGTCGATGGCGCGGTTGAGGTCGAACTGCAGCGTGATCTGCGCATTGCCCGTCGCGCTCACCGAGGTCATCTGGGTCAGCCCCGGGATCAGCGAGAACTGCCGCTCGAGCGGCTGCGCGATGTTGGACGCCATCGTCTCCGGGCTGGCGCCGGGCAGATTCGCCGAGACCTGGATGGTCGGGAAATCGACCTGCGGCAGCGGCGCCACCGGCAGCAGCGGGTAGGCGGCGACGCCGACCAGCAGCAGCGCCAGCGCGAGCAGCGCGGTGCCGATCGGGCGCTTGATGAAGACGGCTGAAACGCTCATGAAGCCGTCTTGGAAGCCGCGGCGCTGGCCGCCTGGGATTCGACGATGGCCGATCCGGGCTTGAGCTTGTACTGGCCGTCGACGACGACGCGCTGGCCCACCGCCAGCCCCTTGGCGACGACGGCCAGCCCGTCCTGCACCGAGCTCACCTCGATGGCCTGGCTGCGCACCGTCTTGTCGTCGCCGACGACATAGGTGTAGGTGCCTTCCTGGCCGCGCTGCACGGCGGCCTGGGGCACGACCAGCGCCTGCGCGTCGTGGCCCAGCAGCAGGCGCACGTTGAGGTACTGACCCGGCCACAGCGCGTGGCCGGCGTTGGCGAAGCGGCCCTTGAGCTGCAAGGTGCCGCTGGCGGTGTCGATCTGGTTGTTGACGAGGATCAGCTGGCCGCGCGCCAGCGGCTCGCCGCCGTTCTTCTCGCGCGGGTAGGCCAGCACCGCCAGCGGCGCGTGCGCGTCGCGCGTGGCCCGCTGCACGCTCGGGAACACGGTGTCGGGCAGCGTGAAGACGACCGCGATGGGGTCGATCTGGTTGATCACGACGAGGCCGCCGGCATCGCTGGCGTGGACGATGTTGCCGGCGTCGACGAGTCGCGCGCCGACGCGGCCGCTGATCGGCGCGGTGATGCGCGTGTAGCCCAGCTGCACCTGGGCGAGCTGGATCGCCGCATCGTCGGCCTGCACGGCGGCCGTCAGCTGGTCGACGAGCGCGCGCTGGTTGTCGAGCTGCTGGCGCGTCGCCGCGTCCTGTGCCACCAGCGTCGTGTAGCGGGCGAGGTCGCCGCGAGCGCCGCCCAGCAGCGCCGCGTCCTTGGCGCGCTGCGCCCGCGCCTGCGCGAGCTGGGCCTGGTAGCTGCGCGGGTCGATCTCGGCCAGCAGCTGGCCGGCCTTGACGTCCTGGCCCTCGGTGTAGGCGACGCGCTCGAGCTGGCCGTCGATGCGCGCCCTCACCGTCACCGTCTGCAGCGCCGCGACGGTGCCGACGCCGCTGGCGTAGATCGGCATGTCGCGCTGCTGCACCGGCGCGCTGACGATGGGCACCGGCGGCGGCGGCGCGTGGGCCGGCTTGTCGGCATGGGCCGGACCTTCGAAGGTCCAGAAGGCGAACAACGCGAGCGCGACGACGAAGGCGCCGATCGCGAGCGGGCCGCGCACGGAAGAGGGATGAGAAGTCATGGCTGGCGGTTCGGGGAGGGCGTCACGGCGGATGTGGTCGCGGAGCTCGTCGTCGGCTCGGCGGTCCAGCCGCCGCCGGTGGCCTTGATCAGGATCACGCTGGCGATCTGGCGCCGCGCGCGCAGCTGCACCGCGGCGCGTTCGTCGCCCAGCGCCGTCGCCTGCGCGACGACGACGGCCAGGTAGTTCGCGGTGCCCGCCTTGTACTGCTCGAGCGCCAGCCGCTCGGCCAGCCGTGCCGAGGCGACGGCGCGGTCCTGCGCCTGCAGTTCCTCTTCGAGCCAGTGCAGCGCGGCCAGGTTGTCCTCGACCTCCTGGAACGCGGCGAGCACGGTCTGCCGGTACTGCGCCGCGGCGGCGTCCCAGGCGCCCAGCGCCTGTTCGCTGCGGGCGTGGCGCAGGCCGCCGTCGAACAGCGACGCGGCCAGCGCTGCGCCCAGCGACCAGACGTGCTCGGGCGTGTTGAACAGGTGCCGCAGGTCGTAGCCGGCGTAGCCGGCCGAAGCACCCAGCGTCAGCGTCGGGAACCAGGCCGCGGCGGCGACGCCGACATTCGCGTTGGCCTGCGCCGCCAGGCGTTCGGCGGCGGCGATGTCGGGGCGGCGCTGCAGCAGCTCGGACGGCACGAGCTTGGGCAGAGCCGGCAGCGCCGGCAGGGCCTCCGGCCCGCCGGCATCGGGGGCGAGCGCGAAGTCGGCCGGCGCGCGGGCGACGAGGATCGCGATCGCGTGTTCGAGCTGCGCGCGCTGCAGCGTGAGGTCGATGCGCTGCGCGTCGGCGCCTTCGAGCTGGGCCTGCGCGTTGGCGACGTCCGAGCGCAGTGCCACGCCGGCGGCGTACTGGTGCTGCGCCAGCTCGAGCGCCTTGCGGTAGCCCTGGATCGTGCGCTCGTAGAGCGCGATCTGGCGGTCCTGCGCGCGCAGCTGGAAATAGTCCTGCGCCAGCAGCGCCTGCATCGACAGCCGCGCTGCGGCGAGGTTGTCGGCGCTGGCCGCGGCGCCGGCGTTGCCGGCCTCGACGGCGCGCGCGACGCTGCCCCAGAGATCGGGTTCCCAGGCCGCGGCGAGGCCGATCGACGTCGTGCTGCCTTCCCTGGCATTGCCGCTGCCGTTGCCGAGCGCATGGGTCGCGCCGGCGTTGAGGCCGACGCTCGGGAACCAGGCCGCGTTGGCGGCGGCGGCGGCCGCGCGGGCCTGCCGGTACTGCGCCGCGGCGATGGCGATCGAATTGTTGGCCGCGTTGGCCTGCGCCATCAGCGCGTCGAGCGTGGCGTCGCCGTACAGCGTCCACCAGGGATCGTCGGCGTCGATGCGCTGCGGCTGCGCGACGCGCCAGACACCGTCCTCCTTGTACGCGGCGGGCAGCGGCTGCTGCGGGCGGCGGTAGTCCGGCCCGGCGCTGCAGCCGACGAGGGTGGTGAAGACGAAGACCAGCGCCGCCGCCCAACGGCTGCGGGCGGCCATTGAGGCGTGCATGCCCGAACTCCCTGCGGCGAGATCCCCGCGGTGTGCGCGATGCTGGGCTCGCGATGTTGCGTCCGCGAGATACCCGGTCCGCACGCGGTTACGAATGCAACAGAAGCGGCCGCGCCCCACGGCGCTCAAACCGGATCCCAGCGGCCGGCGATATTCTTCAGCAGCACGTTGACCGCGGCAAGCTGACTATTGCGCACCGCCAGCAGGGTGTTCTCGGCGGACAGTGCCGCCGCCTGCGCGGTGATCACGCTCAGGTAGTCGACGACGCCGGCGCGGTATTGCTCGAGCGTGATCTCCAGGTTCTTGCGCGAGGAGTCCAGCGCCTGCTGCTCGTGCGCGGCCTGCAGCGCCAGCTGGCGCGCGAGCACGAGGTTGTCCTCGACCTCCTGCAGCCCGGTGAGCACGACCTGGCGGTAGTTCGCAGTGGCGACGTCGGCGGCGGCGCGGGCCTGGGCGCTGGCGAGCTTGCGCGCGCCGCCGTCGAAGATCGCCTGCGTCAGTGCCGGCCCCAGCGACCAGAACCGGTTCGGCGCCGTCAGCAGCCCGGCCAGGCCGGAGCCGCGGAAACCGGCGCTGGCCGACAGCGTCAGGTCGGGAAAGAAGGCCGCGTCGGCAATGCCGATCTGCGCGTAGGCGGCCGCAACCTGGCGCTGCGCGGCGGCGATGTCGGGGCGGCGCTCGAGCAGCCTGGCGGGCAGCATCGCCGGCACCTCGGGAATGCGGGGCGGCGACGCGGCGGGCGCGAGCTGCAGCGCCGCCGGCTGCACCCCCAGCAGCACGGCGATCGCGTGTTCGGTCTGCGCATGCTGGGCGATCAGGGCCTCGAGCTGGGCGCTCGCGCTCGCGAGCTGGGTCTGCGCCGCGAGCACGTCGGTGCTCGCGGCGACGCCGCCGGCATGGCGCGCCTGCGCGAGCTCGAGCGCCTTGCGGTAGGCCTCGACGGTGCGCCGGTACAGCGCGATCTGCGCCTCGCTCGTGCGCAGCGAGAAATACGACTGCGCCAGCAGCGCCTGCGCCGACAGCCGCGCCGCGGCGAGCTGGTCGGCGCTGGCCTGCAGCGTCGCCTGGGCGCCGCTGCGCGCCATCTGCAACTTGCCCCAGAGGTCGGTCTCCCAGCTCGAGCTCAGCGCCAGCGAGGCCGCGCTGCTGGTCGAGCGGCCGGCCGGCGCGAGCGCCGTCGCCGCCGTCGGATTGCCGCTGCGCGTGTAGGCGGCGTTGGCACCCAGCGTCGGGAAGAACGCGCCGGTGCTGGCGTCGTAGGCGGCGCGCGCGCTCGCCACCTGGGCCAGCGAGACCTTCAGCGTCTGGTTGCCGGTGAGCAGGCGCTGCTGCAGATCGTCGAGCACGGGGTCGCCGTAGAGCGTCCACCAGGCGTCGGGCACGGCCGCGGCGGGGTCGGCGCGCTGCCAGTCGCCGGCTTCCTTGTAGGCCGCGGCGGCGGTCTCGGGCGGCGGCGGCGCGACCCGCGTGACGGTGCAGCCGCCCAGCAGCAGGGCCGCCGCCAGGGCGAGCGGGTGGGGGGGGGCGCGGGAAATGGCGGGCGATGCTTGCGATCATGGTGTCACTCAGGCCGTCAGCGCGGCATTCGGGGCGGCCGGCGTGGCCGCAGGGATGGCGCGCTGCGGCTTCGCGGGCCGCGGCTTGCGGCGCAGCTTGTCCATCAGCACGAACACCACCGGCGTCGTGTACAGCGTCAGCAGCTGGCTCAGGATGAGGCCGCCGACGATGGCGATGCCCAGCGGCTGGCGCATCTCGGCGCCGTCGCCGCTGCCCAGCGCCAGCGGCACGGCGCCGAAGATCGCCGCGAAGGTCGTCATCAGGATGGGCCGCAGCCGCAGGTTGGCGGCGCGGTAGATCGCCGACGCGGCCGAGAGGCCCGGCGTCGCGCGCTGCCGCGCGATCGCGAAGTCGATCATCATGATCGCGTTCTTCTTCACGATGCCGATCAGCAGGATGACGCCGATGAGGGCGATGATGGAGAAGGGGCTGTGGAACAGCATCAGCGCCAGCAGCGCGCCGACGCCGGCCGAGGGCAGCGTCGAGAGGATCGTCACCGGGTGCACGAGGCTCTCGTAGAGGATGCCGAGCACGAGGTAGATCGTGCCGATCGCCGCCAGGATCAGCAGCGGCTGCGACGACAGCGACTGCTGGAACGCGTTGGCCGTGCCGGCAAAGCTGCCGCGCAGCGAGACCGGCACGCCGAGCTCCTTCATCGCGCCGTCGATCGCCACCGTCGCCTGGCTCAGCGAGACGCCCAGCGGCAGGTTGAAGCTGATCGTCGACGCCGGCGTGCCGGCCTGGTGGCCGATCGACAGCGGCGTGTTCGTCATCTCGACGCGGGCGAACGAGGTCAGCGGCACCTGGTTGGCGTTGGCGCTGGTCGCGATCTTCGCGCCCACCGGCGCCGCGAGCTGGGCGTTGGTGGCGCCGCCATTGGGCACGCGGTTCGCCGCGATGCCGGTGGCCACCTTGCTCGTCGCCGGCCGCGTCGCCGCGAGCGCGTTGTTCGCGCCGGTGAGGTTGGCGGCGATGCCGGTGCGCACGCCGCTGGTCGTGCGCAGCGAGGCCGCCGAGCCGACCAGCGGCTGCTGCGAGCCCAGCGTGTTGTTGACATGGATCCTGTCCAGCGACTCCGGCCCCTGCAGGTAGGGCGTGTCGAGCTCCATCACGATGCGGTACTGGTTCAGCGGGTTGTAGATGACGCCGACCTGGCGCTGGCCGAAGGCGTCATTGAGCGTCGTGTCGAGCGCGCTCATCGTCACCCCCAGCCGCGCCGCGGCGTCGCGGTCGACGAAGATCGAGGTCTGCAGCCCATGGTCGGCCTGGTCGGTGTCGATGTCGGTGAGCTCGGGCAGCTGCATCAGCGCGTTGCGCACGCGCGGCTCCCACTCGCGCAGCGTCTCGTTGTCGTCGGCCTGCAGCGTGTACTGGTATTGCGAATTCGAGGGCCGGCCGCCGATGCGGATGTCCTGCACCGGGAACATGAACAGGCGCGCGCCCGGCTCGTGGGCGAGCTTGTCGCGCAGCCGCGCGATCACCGCGTCGGCCGAGAGCTTGCGCTGCGCCAGCGGCTTGAGCGTGATGTAGAAGAAGGCCGAGTTGCGGCCGCCGAAGCCGGTGCCGCCGCTGACGTACTGCACCGCCGGGTCGGCGGCGACGATGTCGTTGAAGCGGATCACGCGCTTCTCCATCATCTGGTACGAGCTGCTCTGGTCGGCCTGCACGCCGCCGATGATGGCGCCGACGTCCTGCTGCGGGAAGAAGGTCTTGGGGATCGTCGCGTAGAGGTCGAAGTTGAGCGCGATCACCGCCAGCAGCGAGATCAGCGCCACCGGCTGGTGGCGCAGCGTCCAGGCCAGCGAGCGCCGGTAGCCGCGCACGAGCAGCCGCTGCACGGCCGCGGCGATGCGCGCGGCGCGGCCGGGGTCGTGCTGGCGCGGCAGCGGCCGCAGCAGCTGCGCCGCCATCATCGGCGTCGTCGTCAGCGAGACGACCATCGAGACCAGGATCGCCGAGGTCAGCACGACGGCGAACTCGCGGAACAGCCGCCCGACGACGCCGCCCATCGCCAGCAGCGGGATGAACACGGCGACCAGGCTCAGGCTGATCGAGACGACGGTGAAGCCGATCTCGCGCGCGCCCTCGAGCGTCGCGGCCAGCGGCGTCATGCCCTGCTCGATGTGGCGGCTGATGTTCTCGAGCACGACGATGGCGTCGTCGACGACGAAGCCGGTGGCCACCGTCAGCGCCATCGCCGAGAGGTTGTCGAGGCTGTAGCCGCACAGGTACATCACCGACAGCGTGCCGGCCAGCGACACCGGCACCGCCACCGCCGGCAGCGCCGCGGCGCGCCAGTTGCGCAGGAACAGCAGCACGACGAGGACGACGAGGCCGATGGCGATGGCCAGCGCCCGCTCGACCTCGACGATCGAGGCGCGGATCGTCGGCGTGCGGTCGCTGACGATCGTCAGGTCGATGGCCTGCGGGATCGAGGCCTGCAGCCGCGGCAGCAGCGCGCGGATGCCGGCCACCGTCTCGATGACGTTGGCGCCGGGCTGCTTCTGCAGGATCAGCAGGATCGCCGGCTGGTTGGCCGAGATGCCGTAGTTGCGCACGTCCTGCACCGAATCGACGACGCGCGCGACATCGCTCAAGCGCACCTCGGCGCCGTTGCGGTAGGCGACGACGACATGGCCATAGTCGGCCGCGGTGTAGGCCTGGTCGTTGGCGCCGACCTGCCAGTAGCGCGCGCCCGCCTCGACCGAACCCTTGGGCTTGTTGCCGGTGGTCGCGGTGATCGCCGCGCGCACGCTGTCCAGCGCGATGCCCAGCCCCGTCAGCTTGGCCGGATCGAGCTCGACGCGCACGGCCGGCAGCGCGCCGCCGCCCACCGTCACCTGGCCGACGCCGGGCACCTGCGACAGGCGCTGCGCGAGCACCGTCGACGCGGCGTCGTACATCTGGCCGCGCGTCAGCGTCTTCGACGTCATCGCGATGATCATGATCGGCGCGTCGGCCGGGTTGACCTTGCGATAGGTCGGATTGCTCGGCAGCCCGCTGGGCAGCAGCGTGCGGGCGGCGTTGATCGCCGCCTGCACGTCGCGCGCGGCGCCGTCGATGTCGCGGCCGAGGTCGAACTGCAGCGTCACGTTGGTCGAGCCCAGCGACGAGCGCGAGGTGATCTCGTTGACGCCGGCGATGGTGCCGAGCACGCGCTCGAGCGGCGTGGCGATCGTCGCCGCCATCGTGTCCGGGCTCGCGCCGGGCAGGTTGGCGTTGACCGAGATGACCGGGAAATCGACCTGCGGCAGCGGCGCGATCGGCAGCAGCGTGAACGACAGCGCGCCGGCCAGCGCGACGCCGATCGTGATCAGCGTCGTCGCCACCGGGCGCGCGATGAACGGGGCCGAGATGTTCATCGCCGCGCGATCAGGCCGGCTGGCCGCGGCGCGCGCGCCAGCGCTGCGCCAGGCCGGCGAACTCGAGGTAGATCACCGGCGTCGTGAACAGCGTCAGCAGCTGGCTGACGATGAGGCCGCCGACCATCGTCACCCCGAGCGGGTGGCGCAGCTCGTGGCCGACGCCGGTGCCGACCATCAGCGGCAGCGCGCCGAGCAGCGCCGCCATCGTCGTCATCAGGATGGGCCGGAAGCGCAGCAGGCAGGCCTGGTGGATGGCCGCGCGCGGTGCCAGGCCCTCGTGGCGCTCGGCGTCGAGCGCGAAGTCGATCATCATGATCGCGTTCTTCTTCACGATGCCGATCAGCAGCACGATGCCGATGATGCCGACGACGCCCAGGTCCTGGCCGGCGAGCAGCAGCGCCAGCAGCGCGCCGACGCCCGCCGAGGGCAGCGTCGAGAGGATCGTGATCGGGTGGATGTAGCTCTCGTAGAGCACGCCCAGCACGATGTACATCGTCACCACGGCGGCGAGGATCAGCAGCAGCGTGCTGGTCAGCGAATTGCGGAAGGCCTCGGCGGCGCCCTGGAAGCTGGTCTCGACGCTGGGCGGCATCTGCAGCTTGGCCTCCTCGGCCTTGATGGCGTCGACGGCCTCGCCCAGCGAGGTGCCCGGCGTGAGGTTGAACGACACCGTCGCCGACGGGAACTGCGCGACATGGTTGACGGCCAGCGGCGCCGGGCGCTCGATGATCTTGGCCACCGCGGTCAGCGGCACCTGGGCCTCGGTGCCGCTGCCGTTCGAGCCGGTGACGCCGACGCCGGGGACGAACAGGCCTTCGATCGCCGCCGGCCCGAGGTCGCGGCCGCCGGCCGCCTCGAGCACGACGCGGTACTGGCTGGACGGCGTGTAGATCGTCGAGATCAGGCGCTGGCCGAAGGCGTTGTAGAGCGCGACGTCGATGTTGGCCACCGTGACGCCGAGCCGGCCCGCGGCCTCGCGGTCGATCTGCACCCAGGCCTGCTGGCCCTGGTTCTGCAGGTCGGTGGCCACACCCGTCAGCTGGGGCAGGGTCTTGAGCCGCGCGATCAGCGCGGTCGTCGTCTTCTCGAGCGCGGCGCTGTCGGGCGAGCTGAGCAGGAACTGGTATTGCGTCTTCGAGACCTGGTCCTCGATCGTCAGGTCCTGCACCGGCTGCATGTAGGCGTGGATGCCGGGCAGGTGCGCCGTCGATTCATTCAGGCGGCGGATGATCGTCGACGCGTCGGTGCGCTGCGCGAACGGCTTCAGCGTGATCTGCATGCGCCCGGTGTTGAGCGTCGGGTTCGCGCCGTCGACGCCGATGAACGACACCAGGTGGTCGACATCGGGGTCCTCGAGGATCACATCGGCCAGCGCCTGCTGGCGCTCGGCCATGTTGGCGAACGAGGTCGTCTGCGTCGCCTCGGTGATGACCTGGACGAGGCCGGTGTCCTGCACCGGGAAGAAGCCCTTGGGCACGATGGTGTACAGGAACGCGGTGAGCGCGAGCGTGGCCGCGAACACCAGCAGCGTCGCGCGCGGGCGGTCGAGCACCCAGTCGAGCGCGCGGCCGTATGTCGCCACGGTCTCGTCGAAGGCGCGGCCGAACCAGGCGCCGAGGCGGCTGTGCCTGCGCTCGCGCTCGGGGCGCAGCAGCCGCGCGCTCATCATCGGCGTCAGCGTCAGCGAGACGAAGGCCGAGATCAGGATCGCGACGGCGAGCGTGATCGCGAACTCGTGGAACAGCCGGCCGACGACATCGCCCATGAACAGCAGCGGGATCAGCACGGCGATCAGCGACACCGTCAGCGAGATGATCGTGAAGCCGATCTGCCGGCTGCCCTTGAAGGCGGCCTCCATCGGCGAGTCGCCCTCCTCGACGAATCGCGCGATGTTCTCGATCATCACGATGGCGTCGTCGACGACGAAGCCGGTCGAGATCGTCAGCGCCATCAGCGTCAGGTTGTTGATCGAGAACCCGGCCAGGTAGATGACGCCGAAGGTGCCGACCAGCGACAGCGGCACGGCGACGCTGGGGATCACCGTGGCGCTGGCGCTGCGCAGGAACAGGAAGATCACCATCACCACGAGCGCGACGGCCAGCAGCAGCTCGAACTCGGTGTCGTCGACCGAGGCGCGGATCGTCACGGTGCGGTCGGCGACGACGTTGACGTCGACCGACGCCGGCAGCGTCGCCTTGAGCTGCGGCAGCAGCGCCTTGACGCGGTCGACGGTCTGGATGACGTTGGCCCCCGGCTGGCGCTGGACGTTGAGGATGACGCCCGCCATGCGGTCGGACCAGGCGGCGAGGCGGATGTTCTCGGCGCCGTCGACGATGCGCGCGACATCGCGCAGCCGCACCGGCGCGCCGTTCTTCCAGGCGATGATCAGGCTCTGGTATTCGGCCGCCGACTTCAGCTGGTCGTTGGCGTCGATCGTGCTGGCGCGCTGCGGGCCGTCGAAGCTGCCCTTGGCCTGGTTGACGTTGGCCGCGGCGATGGCGCCGCGCACGTCGTCGAGCGACAGGCCCAGCGCCGCCAGCGCCGTCGTGTTGGCCTGGATGCGCACGGCGGGGCGCTGGCCGCCGGCGATCGAGACCAGGCCCACGCCCTCGACCTGCGAGAGCTTGGGCGCGAGGCGGTTCTCGACGAGGTCGTGGACCTTGATCACCGGCAGCGAGGGCGAGGTCACGGCGATCGTCAGCACCGGCGCGTCGGCCGGGTTCACCTTGCTGTAGATCGGGGGCATCGGCAGGTCGGCCGGCAGCAGGTTGCCGCCGGCGTTGATCGCCGCCTGCACCTGCTGCTCGGCGACGTCCAGCGACATCGTCAGCGCGAAGCGCAGCGTGATCACGCTGGCGCCGCCCGAGCT
>JAGWTU010000071.1 GCA_028868825.1 Burkholderiales bacterium
TCCCACTCGCGCCCCTGGACCTGGAAATACTCCTCGAGCATCGCCAGGCTGACGACCGGCGGGCCGGAATTGCCGTTCGGCCGCAGCGCGAGGTCGACGCGGAAGACGAAGCCGTCGTCGGTCGTCTCGCCGATCAGCGCGTAGAGGCGCTTGGCGACGAAGGCGAAATACTCGTGGAAGGACACCGGCCGCGGCCCCGTCGTCTGGCCGTCGTCCTCGTAGACGTAGATCAGGTCGATGTCCGACGAGACATTGAGCTCGCGCGCGCCGAGCTTGCCCATGCCGACGATCCACAGCTCGACCGGCCGGCCGTCGGTGCCCAGCGGCGCGCCATGGCGCTCGTCGGCTTCGGTGCGCGCCTGCGCGAGCGCGATTTCCAGCGTCGCCTCGGCCAGCGCCGTCATCGCCGCGGTGACGACCTCGAGCGGCGCGCCGGCCTCGATGTCGAGCACCGCGAGCCGCTCGAGCACGAGCTGGCGCGCGACGCGCAACGCCGACGCGACATCGCGACCGCCTTCGCGCAGTCGCGCCACGAGCGCGGTGATGGCGTCGACATCCGGCGCCCCGGCGGGCAGCAACGCCAGCTCGGCGCCATAGCGCCGCCGCACGCGCTGGACATGGCGGCTGTGCGCCGCGCTCGCCGGGCCCGGCGCGAGCGCGGACTCGGCGGCGCAGCCTTCAGTCGGCGCCATGGCGGGGCGGGGCAGAGGTCCCCAGCGGCTCGTGGGCTGGTCGGACCTTGCGGATGGGCATGACTTGTCCCTCGGAATGCATTGTTGTCGAAGGCCGTCTTCGAGCGGGCGGCGTGGGCGATAGATTAGCCCAGCTTTGAAACCTTCGCCCGACCTGGACCGGAATCGGGGATCACCGGGGATGGCTCGGCAGGCCTGCCGCCCGCGCAGCACAATCGCGGCATGATGACGAAGATCGCCGCCGTGCAGATGGTTTCGAGCCCCGAGTGGGAGGCCAACCGCGACCGCGCCGCGGCGCTGGTCGCCAACGCCGCGGCGGCCGGCGCGACGCTGGTGGCGCTGCCCGAGTATTTCTGCAGCATGGGCCGGCGCGACAGCGACAAGCTCGCGCTCGCCGAGGCCGAGGGCGCGGGGCCGATCCAGGACTTCCTCGCGGCGCTCGCGCGCGAACACCACCTGTGGCTGGTCGGCGGCACGCTGCCGCTGCGCAGCGACATGGCGGACCGTGTGCTCAACCGCTGCTGCGTCTACGCGCCCGACGGCCGCTACGCGGCGCATTACGACAAGGTCCACCTCTTCGCATTCGACAACGGGCGCGAGAGCTACGACGAAGGCCGCACGCTGCTCGCCGGCGACGCGCCGGTGGCCTTCCAGGCCGGCGCGCTGCGGGTGGGCCTGAGCATCTGCTACGACCTGCGATTCCCCGAGCTCTACCGCGCACTGATGCAGCCGCCCTGCGACGTGATCTGCGTGCCGGCCGCCTTCACCTACACGACCGGCCAGGCGCATTGGGAACTGCTGTTGCGCGCCCGCGCGGTCGAAAACCAATGCTACGTACTGGCCTCGGCGCAGGGCGGCACGCATCCGAACGGTCGCCGCACGTTCGGCCACAGCATGGTCATCGACCCCTGGGGCGAGGTGCTGGCCCGCTGCGACGAGGGCGAGGGTCTGGCGATCGCCGAGTTCGACCCCGCGCGCATCGCCCAGGTGCGGATGCAGTTGCCGGCGCTGGCGCATCGGCGGCTCTGAGGCGGTGACGCGGTGGCGGCCGATCGCGAGCTGATCGCGGTGCTGCGCGCCGGCCTCGCCCTGGCGGCGCAGCCGCAGCGCGCGCCGGCGATGCAGGCCTACATGAAGTCGGCGCTGCCGTTCCACGGCGTCGACACGCCGCAGCGCCGGCGCCTCGTCGCCGCCGCGTCGGCCGCGCATCCCATCGCCGACGCGGCCACGCTCGCCGACACCGCCCGGCGGCTGTGGCGCGACGCGACGCACCGCGAACAGCGCTACGTCGCGCTCGATCTGCTGCGGCTGCCGCGCCATCGAAGGCTGATCGGCATCGAGCTGCTGCCGCTGCTGCAGGCCATGATCGTCGAAGGCGCCTGGTGGGACTATGACGACGAGATCTCGGGCCAGCCGCTGGCGCGGCTGCTCGAAGCGGACCCGAAGTCGATGAAGCCGGTGCTGCGACGCTGGGCCCGCGGCGATGACCTCTGGCTGCGGCGGGCCGCGATGCTCAGCCAGCGCTCGCTGAAGTCGGGATTCGACGCCGTGCTGTTCTACGACACGCTGCTGCCGTCGCTGGCCGGCGGCCTCTTTGCCGACGAGTTCTTCATCCGCAAGGGCATGGGCTGGGCGCTGCGCGAGCGCTCGTACGCCGCGCCGGACGAGGTGCTGGCCTTCTGCAACGAGTACCGCGACCGGCTCTCGCCGCTGACGCGGCGCGAGGCGCTGAAGGCGATCGCGCGGCGGCGGCCCGCCGCATCGGGTTCCGGCTAACGCCGCCCGAACATCATCTGCTGGGCCAGCGCCCGCTGCGCCCAGGGCATGGCGCCCAGCGCCGCGAGGCCGAGTCCGCGCGCCGTCGCCGCGCCGGGCAGCTTCCAGGTGAAGCTGCGGGCGAGGAAATCGGTGGTGGCGATCGTCAGCCAGCGGTCGCCCGCGCGCGCCCATTCGGCGCGGCGCAGTGCGCGTTCGATGTCGTCGCTCCAGCGCAGCACGGAAACCAGTTCGGCGACATCGCGCAGGCCCAGGTTCAGCCCCTGGCCGGCGACCGGGTGCAGCGTCTGCGCGGCATTGCCGATGCGCACGATGCGGCCGTCGACGAGCGTGCGTTCGACATTCAGCCCGAGCGCGAACGACTTCAGCGCCGAGACCGCAACGAGCCGCCCCGCGCGCGCCGGGAACATCGTGTTGAGGACGGCCAGGCGCTGGTCGTCGTCGAGCTCGCGCACCGGATCGTCGTCGCTCGGTACGCACCAGACGAGCGCCGCGCGCGTGCGGCCGGCGACCTCGCCGGCGGCGACCGGCGACGGCGACGGCAGAGGCGGCAGCGGCAGCAGCGCCGCCGGTCCGTGGCGCGTGAAGCGCTCGAACGCCATGCCCGGCGCGCCGCCCTCGATCTCGACGCTGCCGACCCAGGCCGTCTGGCCGTAGTCGGCGCGCAGCGACTTGCGCGCCTGGTCGGAGAAGACGCCGCCCTCGGCAACGACGGCGAGGTCGTAGCGCTCGGCGATGCCGGCATCGACCTCGACGCCATCGGCCAGCGGCTTCAGGTCCTTCACCGGCGTGCCCCAGCGCGAGCGCAGCCGCCCCGGATGCAGCGCGCATTCGGCCTCCCAGGCGCGCTGCAGCGGCGCCACCAGCGCGCCGTAGCTGAGCACCGCGCCCAGGCGCGGCTGATCGAGGTCGGTGGCGCGCAGCAGCACCTCGGCGTCGCCGGGCGAGGGCGGGCGCTGCGAGACATGGATCGCCTCGATCGAGCGCGCCGCCGCCTCGGGCCAGCAGCCCAGCCGCTCGAGGAACTGCACGCTGCCCAGCGCCAGCGCCAGCGTGCGCGGGTCGCCCGAGACGTCGTGCCCGGCGCCGCGCTGGTCGTACAGCGTGATCGAGGCATGCGGCAGCAGCCGCGCCGCGTGCAGCGCCAGCGCCAGCCCCGCCGGGCCGGCGCCCACCACCGCTATCTGTATCGCCGTGATCGTCACGATTGCTCCTGGGTCGCCAAGTATTATTCGCCGGCCGCCCGCCCCGGGCCGACGAAGGGAGCCGCCATGTCTCTGATGGATTTCATCAAGAAACAGTTCATCGACGTCATCGAATGGACCGAGGCCGGCGACGGCACGCTCGCACTCCGCTACCCGATGGCCGACAACGAGATCCAGTACGGCGGCATGCTCACCGTGCGCGAGAGCCAGGCGGCGGTCTTCGTCAACGAGGGCAAGGTCGCCGATGTCTTCGGCGCCGGCCTGTACAAGCTGACGACGCAGACGCTGCCGGTGCTGACTTACTTGAAGAACTGGGACAAGCTGTTCCAGAGCCCGTTCAAGAGCGACGTCTATTTCTTCAGCCTGCGCCAGCAGCTCGACCGCCGCTGGGGCACGACGCAGCCGGTGACGATACGCGACAAGGATTTCGGCGCCGTGCGGCTGCGCGCCTTCGGCAACTACGCCTGGCGCATCGCCGACCCGAAGGCCTTCTACAGCGCAGTCTCCGGCACGACGGCGCGCTACACCGTCGACGAGATCGATGGCCAGTTGCGCGCGCTGATGGTCGAGAAGATCAGCGATGCGGTCGCCGGCAGCGGCATCGCCTTCCTCGACCTCGCGGCGAATCAGGTCGAGTTCGCGAACCGGCTGCAGGCCGCGGTGGCGCCCGACTTCGCGCGCCTGGGCCTCGCGCTCGAGGCCGTGACGGTGCAGAACCTGAGCCTGCCCGAGGAACTGCAGAAGGTGCTCGATCAGAAGATCGGCATGGGCATGGTCGGTGGCGACATGGGCAAGTTCATGCAGTACCAGACGGCGCAGGCGATCCCGAAGATGGCCGAGGGCATCGGCCAGGGCGGCGGCGGCATCGCCGGCGACGCGATGGGCCTGGGCGCCGGCGTCGCGCTCGGACAGGTGATGGCGCAGCAGCTCGGCCAGGGGCTCGGGGTCGGCAATGCGGCGGCCGCGGCCGCGGCGACGCTGAAGCCCGACGAGATCATGGCGACGATCGAGAAGCTCGGCGACCTGCGCGCCAAGGGCATCCTCACCGAAGAGGAATTCGCGGCCAAGAAGGCCGAACTGCTGAAGAAGCTCGTCTAGCGCAGCCGCCCGACCCGGCCCCCCTTTGGCCCCGACGCAGCGCGCCTACCGCGCCGCCTGCCCGAACTGCGGCGCGGCGGTCGAGTTCGCGTCGGCGGCATCGGCCAGCGCCGTCTGCAGCTATTGCCGCAGCACGCTCGTGCGCGACGGCGACGCGCTGCGCCGCATAGGGGTCAGCGCCGAGCTGTTCGACGACTTCAGCCCGCTGCAGCTCGGCGCCGGCGGCCGTCGCCAGGGCATCGCGTTCACGCTCGTCGGCCGGTTGCAATACGGCACCGCCGGCGGCACCTGGAACGAATGGCATGCGCTGTTCGACAACGGCCGCTCGGCCTGGCTGAGCGAGGACAACGGCGCCTACGTGATGGCGTTCGACGCGCCGCTGCCCGCCGATGCGCCCCAGCTCGACACGCTGCGGGCCGGTGCGCGCACGCTGGCCGACGGCCGCGCCTGGGACGTCGCCTCGGTCGTGCTCGCGCGGCTCATCGCCGCCGAGGGCGAGCTGCCGCGGCCGCCGCGGCTGCAGGGGCAATTCACCGTCGTCGACCTGCGCAACAGCGCCGGCGAGGTCGCGACGCTCGACGACAGCGACCCGAAAGCCATCGCCTGGTCGGTCGGCCGCAGCGTCGCGCTTGCCGAGCTCGCGCTGCAGGGCCTGAAGGACGCGAGCGAGAAGACGCTGGCCGCGCGCGGCGTCACCTGCCCGAGCTGCGGCGCCGCGCTCGAGGTCAAGCTGGCGACGACGCAGAGCGTGACCTGCGGCCAATGCAACGCGGTCGTCGATGTCTCGGGCGGCGTCGGCGCCGACCTCGCGCATTACCAGCAGAACAACGCCGGCGCCGCCGGCGCCGAGCCGCAGCTCGCGCTGGGCCGCAGCGGCACGCTGGCGCTGGGCGGCGCGGCGCTGCCCTGGGAGGTCGTCGGCTACCAGGAACGCTGCACGATCCCGCAACCCGGCGACGACGAGACCGAGTACTGGCGCGAATACCTGCTCTACAACCGCACGGAGGGATTCGCCTTCCTCGTCGACAGCAACGAGGGCTGGAGCTGGGTCAAGCCGATCACCGGCGTGCCGCAGCTGCGCGGCGACCATGCGCTGTGCAATGGCGTCGACTTCCGCAAGCGCTGGGACTACGCGGCGCAGGTCACCTGGGTGCAGGGCGAGTTCTATTGGCGCGTGCGGCGCGACGAGCGCGCCCAGGTCACCGACTACATGGGCAGCGGCGCGCAAGCGGGGGCGCGCCTGTCGCGCGAGCGCAGCGGCGACGAGGTCACCTGGTCGGCCGGCTGGACGCTGGACGCCTCGGCCGTCGCCGACGCCTTCGGCATCGCGCCGGCGGCGCGCGCGGCGCTGCAGCGCGACGCCGCGCCGCTGTCGTCGGGCAGCGGCATGCGCAAGGCTTTCTGGATCTTCGTCGTCATCGTCGTCATCCTCGTGCTGATGAGCGAGTGCAGCGGCGATGGCTGCAGCGACATCAAGAAGACCTTCGGCGCGGCGAGCAACGAATACCGGCAATGCGAGGCGCGGCGCGGCGCCGGCAGCATCGGCGGCATCGCCACCGGCGGCGGCAGCTTCGGCGGCTACAGCTCGGGCGGCGGCGGCCACAAGTGAACGAACGAACCACTGACAGGAGTAACGACGATGATGGGTATCGAATGGCTCAAACCCGGCATCTTCATCGGATCGGCACTGTTCGCGCTGCTCGGCGTCGCGGTGTTCTGGATCTGCTTCGTCATCATCGACAAGCTCACGCCGTACCACCTCTGGGGCGAGATCGTCGAGAAGAAGAACGTCGCGCTGGCGATCGTCGTCGGCTCGATGTGCATCGCCGTCGGCCTCATCGTCGCCGCGGCCATCCACGGCTGACGCGCGTCAGGCGTAGGTGATCCAGTCGGGCCGCGCGTCGAGGTGCGGCAGGTGGTTGTAGGCGAGCAGCGCGTGGCGCTTGGGCGTCACCGCGAACTCGGTCACCGCGCTGTTGCGGATGCGCATGTTCAGCTCGATCATCGCCGCCGCCGGCGCGCCCAGCACCTGGGCGACCGCCGTCGCGATGGGGCCGCCGCTGCTGACGATGAGGACGTCGCCGCGGTGGTTCGCACGCACATGGTCGAGCGCCGCGGCGACTCCGGCGCCGAACTCGACCCAGCTCGGCATGCCCGCGGGCGTGATCTCGCCGGCGATCCAGCGCTGCAGCCCCGTGCGCAGGAGCCGGAAATGGGCGCGGTGCGAGGCCTGCGGATCGGCGGCGTCGACGGCAGGCAGCCGGCCATCGCCGGCACTGCGGACCAGCGCCTCGCTGTCGTACTCGTTGAGCCCCGGCCATTCGAGCGCCGCCGGCAGGTCGCCATGGCCCGCGGCGATCGCCGCCAGCGACTGCGCCTGGCGCCGCAGCGTGCCGCGCAGCACGGCCTCGAAGACGATACCGCGCGCGCCCATCCAGCGCCCGAGCTCGAGGCATTGGCGCTCGCCGAGCTCGCTCAGGCGGTCGTAATCGTCGCTGCCGAACGAGGCCTGGCCATGGCGCACGAGGTAGAGGGTTCCCATCGCGCGATTGTCGCCGCCGGGACGCGATGCGCTACGCTCGCGGCCCGATGACGAACGCCACCATCCCCGACGCGGCCGCCGAGCGCATCGCGCCGGCCGAGCTGGCGCTGCTGGGCTCGGTCTTCGTCGTCGCCGCCTGCGGCCTCGTCTACGAGCTCGCCGCGGGTGCGCTCGCGAGCTGGCTGCTCGGCGACTCGGTGCTGCAGTTCTCGACGGTCATCGGCACCTACCTGTTCGCGATGGGCCTCGGGTCCTGGCTCAGCCGCCATATCCGCCACCAGCTCGTGGCGCAGTTCCTGCGCATCGAGCTGATGGTCGGCTTGTTCGGCGGCCTGATGCCGGCGGCGCTGTTCGCCGCCCATGCCTCGCTGCCGGTGGCCGATGGCGGCGCCTTCCACTCGCTGCTGTACGCGCTGGTCGGGCTCATCGGCGTCCTCGTCGGGCTCGAGATACCGCTCGTCATGCGCATCCTCAAGCAGCATTTCAGCGGCCGCTGGGCGCTGTCGGAACTCGTCTCGCAGGTGCTGACCTTCGACTACCTCGGCGCGCTGATCGTCGCCGTCGCCTTCCCGCTGCTCTTCGTGCCGCATCTGGGGCTCGTGCGCACGGGCCTGTTCTTCGGCCTGCTCAACGCCGCGGTGGCGGTCTGGGCGCTGTGGCTGTTCCGCGGCGAGCTGCGGCAATGGCGATCACATGCGCTGGCCTGCGCCGCGGTGGTCGCCGCGCTGGCCGCGGCGATGCTCGGCGCCGACCGTCTCACGACCTGGGCCGAGGACCATTTCTACGGCAGCGACATCGTCGTGCGCGAGACCAGCCCTTACCAGCGCATCATCGTCACCGAAGGCGCGGCCGGCGTGCGGCTCTTCCTCAACGGCAACCTGCAGTTCAACAGCCGCGACGAATACCGCTATCACGAGACCCTCGTGCATCCGGTGCTGGCGGGCCAGGGCGCGGCGCGCAACGTGCTGGTGCTCGGCGGCGGCGACGGCATGGCCGTGCGCGAGATCCTCAAGTACCCGGCGGTGCGCCAGGTCACCCTGGTCGACCTCGATCCGGCGATGACGCAGCTCTTCAGCCGCGACCCGCAGTTGACGAAGCTCAACGGCGGCGCGCTCACCGACCCGCGCGTCAAGGTCATCAACGCCGACGCCTTCGGCTGGCTCGAATCGCGCATCGCCGAACTGCAGCGCGGCGGCGAGGCCTACGACGTCGTCGTCATCGACTTCCCCGACCCCAGCAACTTCGCGCTCGGCAAGCTCTACACGACCAGCTTCTACCAGCGCGTCGACCAGGTGCTGGCGGCCGGCGGCTACCTCGTCGTGCAGACGACCTCGCCGCTGATCGCGCGGCGCAGCTACTGGACCGTCGTCGCGACGCTGGAAGCCGTGGGTTTCACGACCACGCCGCTGCATGTGCATGTGCCGAGCTTCGGCGAATGGGGCTTCGTGATCGCCGGCCATCGGCCCTGGCGCACGCCGACCGCCCTGCCGCCGGGGCTGCGTTTCGTGACGCTGGCCGACCTGCCGTCGCTGCTGCAGTTCCCGCCCGACATGGACCGCGTGCCGGCCGAGCCGAACCGGCTCAGCAACCAGGTGCTGGTGACGACCTTCGAGGAAGAATGGGGCAAGGTCGCGCGCTAGGACCGGATGCGGGCCGGCGCGCGGTCCTGGCGCGGGCCACGGCCGCCGCCGCGGCGGCGCTCGTCGGCTGCACACCCGATGCCGCGGCGCCGATTCCCGCGGCCTGGGTCGGCGCCTCCTTCGATCGCGGCCATCGGCTGCGCAGCGCGCAGCAACTGCCGCCGCCGGCGCTGCGCCGGCGCGCCGGCGCCATCGTCGTCGGCGCCGGCATCGCGGGGCTCGCGGCGGCGCGCGCGCTGGCCGCAGCCGGCGTCGACGACGTGCAGGTGCTCGAGCTCGAGGACAGCGCCGGCGGCAACGCGCGCGGCCACGCGATGGGCGGCATGGGCTGCCCGCTGGGGGCGCATTACCTGCCGCTGCCGGGACCCGAATCGATCGAGGTCGCGGCCTGGCTGCACGAACTCGGCCTGCTGCGCAGCGAACTCGGCCGCACCGTGGCCGATGAGCGCCATCTCTGCCACAGCCTGCAGGAGCGGCTGCTCGTCGACGGCGCCTGGGTCGAGGGCCTGCTGCCGCCGGTCGACGCGCGCGGCGCGGCGCAGATGCGGCAGTTCAGCGCCCGCGTCGCCGCACTCGGCCGCGGCCGCCGTTTCGCGCTGCCGGCGCATCGCGGCGCCTGGGACGACGAGCTCGAAGCGCTGAACCGCATCACCTTCGCGCAATGGCTGGACGCCGCCGGGCTCGACGACGCGCGCCTGCGCTGGTATCTCGACTACTGCTGCCGCGACGACTACGGCGCCGGCAGCGCCACCGTCTCGGCCTGGGCCGGCATCCATTACTTCGCGTCGCGCCACGGTTTCCGCGCGCCCGGCGAAGCCGGGTCCGACAGCGAGGGCCTGCTGACCTGGCCCGAGGGCAATGCCTGGCTGGCGCGCCGGCTCGCCGCGCCGCTGGGCGAGCGGCTGCACCCGGCGCGCACGGTGCTGCGCGTGACCGAGGGCCGCCACGACGTCGAGGTGCTGGCCTGGGACGAGGCGAACTCGCAGCTCGAAGCCTGGACCGCGCCGCGCGCCGTGCTCGCGCTGCCGCTGTTCATCGCCGCGCGCATCGTCGAATCGCCACCGCAGCCGCTGCGCGACGCCGCGGCGCTGCTCGCCTACGCGCCCTGGCTGGTCGCGAACCTGCAGCTCGACTCGCCGCCGCTCGAACGCAGCGGCGCGCCACCGGCCTGGGACAACGTGATCTACGGCAGGGCCGGCCTGGGCTATGTCGACGCGATGCACCAGAGCCTGCTGCCGCGGCGCGGCGCGACGGTGTTCACCGCCTACCTCGCGCTCGAGCGCAGCGAGCGCCCCGCGCTGCTCGCCGCCGATCCCGCGCCCTGGGCCGAACGCGCGCTGCGCGAGGTCGAACTCGCCCACCCCGAGATCCGGCGCCACCTGCGCCGCATCGACCTCATGCGCTGGGGCCACGCGATGGCCATCCCGCTGCCCGGCGTCCATCGCCACCCGGCGCTGCAGGCGCTGCGCGCAGCGCGCGGGCGGCTGCGCTACGCGCATGCCGATCTGGCGGGCTATTCGGTATTCGAGGAAGCGTTCACCGCCGGTTGCGAGGCCGCGGCCTGACGCGGCGCGGAACGTATCCAGGTCCGGCGCGAAGCGCGCGTCTGCGTTACGCTCACCGGCTTCGTATCTGGCAGGAGTGACCACCATGCAATACCGCCGAGTCGGCCGTTCCGGCCTGCGCATCAGCACCCTCTCCCTCGGGTCCTGGGTCACGTACCACAACCAGGTCGACGTCGCGTCGGCGGCCGAGATGCTCGCCGCCGCCTTCGATGCCGGCGTCAACTTCTTCGACAACGCCGAGGTCTACGCCAGCGGCCACAGCGAGGAGATCATGGGCGCCGCGATCCGCCAGCTCGGCTGGCCGCGGCTGAACTACGTCGTCTCGAGCAAGTTCTACTGGGGACTGGACCGCGCCGGCGACGCCGTCAACCGCAAGGACACGCTGAACCGCAAGTACCTGATGCAGGCCGTCGACGGCTCGCTGCGCCGCTTCGGGCTCGAACACCTGGACCTCATCTACTGCCACCGCAGCGATCCGCACACGCCGATCGAGGAGACCGTGCGCGCGATGAGCGACCTCATCACGCAGGGCAAGGCGCTGTACTGGGGCACCAGCGAATGGTCGGCGGCCGACATCCGCGCCGCCTGGGAGATCGCCGACCGCCATGGCTGGCACAAGCCGATCGTCGAACAGCCGCAGTACCACCTGTTCCACCGCGTGCGCGTCGAGAAGGAATACGCGCGGCTCTACGACGACATCGGCCTCGGCCTGACGACCTGGAGCCCGCTCGCCTCGGGGCTGCTGACGGGCAAGTACCGCGGCGGCATCCCGGCCGACAGCCGCGGCGCGCTCGAGAACATGGCCTTCCTGCGCGAGGGCCTGACCGACGCGGCGAAGAACGCGGCCGTCGGACGGCTGGAGCCGATCGCCGCCGACCTCGGCGCGACGATGGCGCAGCTGGCGATCGCCTGGGCGGCGAGGAATCCGCATGTCAGCAGCGTCATCACCGGCGCGTCGAAGCTCTCGCAGTTGCGCGACAACCTCGGTGCGCTCGACGTGATGGAGCGGCTCACGCCCGAGATCGTGGCGCGCATCGAGGAGGCGACGGGCGCGCCGCCGGCCTGATCAGGCCGGCAAACGAACTAGCAGCCGACGATCTTGAAGACGACGCGGCGGTCGAGTGCATCGACGGCGTTGTCGGTGCCGCTGCCGACGATGTTCTCGCGCCAGCCCATGCCCACGGCCTTGGCCCGCGGGCCCAGGCTCGGCGCGTCGGCAGCGAGCCGCTGCAGGATGTAGTCGGCCCGCTGCAGCGACAGCGCGTCGTTGGTCTGCTCCGAGCCGGTGTGGCTCGTGTGGCCGACGACCTGCATGCAGATCTGGGTCGATGCGCCCTGGCGCGCGATCTGGCGCAGCCACATGTCGTAGGCGCCGCTGACGCGCGGGTCGGACCAGAACACCGTCGTGCCCGGGTTGAAGAGGAACTTGACGTCGAGCTGGCGGTTCTTGAAGCCGTAGGCGACGATGTTGCCGAACGCCGACTCGGCATCGGCCATGCGGCCGAGCTTGATGTTCGACAGGTAGATGCCGTTGAGCGTGCGCAGCTGGTCGCCGCCGTTCATCGCGCCGGCGGCGCGGTACTTGGCGAGCGCGTCCTGGTAATGCTCGCTGTTGTAGGCGCTGCCGGCGTCGCTGATCACGGTGGCCACCGACAGGCGCTCGAAATAGGTCGCGTCGGCGGCCTGGCCGGGCGGCGTCGCGGTCGTGCGCACATAGCCGTCGACGACGCCGTCCTTCACCAGCACCGGGCTGTCCTGGTAATACGGCAGCGGCTGGTGGTCGAGCCCGCGGTCCTGCGCCAGCGCGCTGGCCTGCGCGACGACCTTGCCGCTGCGCAGATCGGTCAGCGCGAGGTTGATCTGCAGCGGCCTGGCGCTGGCACTGCGGCCGACGCGGGTCAGCGTGCCGGTGAGCAGGTACGAGGCCTTGGCGACGTTGTCGCTGCGGAACGGCAGGACCTCGAGCGAGGCGAAATTGGCCTTCATGCGCTCGGTCACGCGCTGCTCGAGCTGCTGCGTCGCCCGCGTCTGCTGGCCGCTGCCCGAGTCGACCATCGGGTCGAGCACGATGCCCCGCTTGGCGATCTTCGCTTCGACCTTCGTCTCGAGCTTGGCGAGGAAGCCGGGCAGCTTCTGCGTCTGCGCGACGAGGGCGTCGGTGGCCTGGTCGACGGCGGTGTCGAAAGGCAACTCGTTGGTCGACACCGAGGCCTGCGGCGTGCCGCAGCCGGCCAGCGCCGCCAGGATCAGGGCGCACAGTGCCGGCAGCCACGACACCCGCGCATCGAACCGGTGACCGAAGATCCTCATCTGCACTCCCTTTGCATAAAGGCCGATTCGCTCGGCGTGAGCGGCTCCAACGAGGCCTTTTGCAGAATATCACTGCACCTGGCGCGCGTGGCCGCCGACGAGGTCGCCCGCGCGCCGTCATCCTGGGGGGATGGACGCCGGGCAGGCGGCGCTGCCGGCGGGGGCGGGCGCTTGGCTCGCGGTGCCGGCGTTGGTGTCGGCGCTGGCGCGGCCACCGAGGCGGGCGCCTCGGTGGCCGCTGCCGGTGGCGGCGCGGGCCGTGCGACCGGCGGCAATGCGACGGGGGCTTGAGCCTTCGGCGCCGGCGTTGGCACGGCCACCGTCGGCTCCGCGCCGGCTTCCGTGCGATGGCGATAGACGAGCATCACCGCTGCCGCAGCGGCTGCGGCGAGCAGCGCGATCACCGCATTGCGCAGACCCTGGGCCGGCGCCGCGGGCGCGGCCGCGCTGACGGGCGCGGGCATCGGCACGGACGTCGACGGCGCCGCCGCGCGCGAAGGCGGTGCCTGCGGCGGCTGCACGAGCCGCGTCTGCGGCACCGGCCCGGGTGGCGGCGGAGCCGTTGGCGAAGGCGGTGGCTGTGGACGTGGCGGTGGCGCCGGCGCCGGCGGCGGCGCGAGCAAGGCCAGCGACGATGTCGCCTGCACTTCGGGCGGCGCCATGCCCAGCAGCGCGCGGAACTCGGCGATCGTCTGCGGCCGCTGCTTCGGGTACAGCGCCAGCGCGGCGTCGATGGCGGCGAGAAAGCGAGGGCTGTAGCGATCGGCGGCGACCTCGGAGGCCGGGCGCAGCCGGTCCTCGATCAGGCGCTCGACCGAGGCCACCGGCTTGCGCCCGGTGATCGCCATGTAGAGCACGCTGGCCAGCGCGTAGATGTCGGTCCACGCGCCCTGCGTCATGCCCGGGATCTCGCCGTACTGCTCGATCGGCGCATAGCCGGGCTTGAGAATGACCGTCAGCGCATGCGTCATGTCGCCGATGACGCGGCGCGCGGCGCCGAAATCGAGCAGCAGCGGACCGCCGGTGGTGATCAGGATGTTGTCGGGCGCGATGTCGCGGTGGTAGCAATGGTCGTGGTGCAGGACTTCGAGCGCGGCCATCAGCGGCGCCAGCCAGGCCATCACCTCGGCCTCGCCGGGCGGGCGGCCGAGGTCGGCGAGCGTGCGCTTGAGCGTCGGCCCGACGTAATACGGCATCACCATGTAGGCGGTGTCGTTCTCCTCCCAGTAGCGGTGCACCTTGACCAGCGCCGGGTGGTCGAAATGCGCCAGCAGTTTCGCTTCCTTGACGAAGCTGTCCTTGCCGAGCTCGAAGGTCTCGCGGTGGCTCGCCGAATGCACGACGACGGTCAGCGACCCCGCCAGTCGCGACGCCATCGACGAGGGCAGGTATTCCTTGATCGCGATGCGGCGCTCGAGCGCGACGTCGGTGGCCAGATAGACGATGCCGAAACCGCCCTCGCCGATGACGCCGTCGATCTGGTAGTCCTTCAGCCGCGTGCCGATGGGCAGCGTGTGCGCCGCCGGTGCCGGCGCGGCGCCCAGGCTCGCGCCGGCGGTCGGGGCCGCGATGCTTGCGCGTGAGTCGTCACTGGCTGAGGTCATCGGGGGTTCGGCTGAAGGCGCGTCGATGCGCCCGATTTACCGCAGCGCGGACTGTATCGCCTGGGCCAAGGAACAGGTAGCGCAGCGCCGCAGTCGCTAGTGGTGTGCGGCCGCGGCCGGGTGCAGGAGGCGTTGCTGCAGGACGTCCTTGCCGCGCGTCACGTCGTAGGCATCGGCGTCGTCGGGCGGCGGCGTCGCAAAGCGCAGTTCGCCGATGACGGCGTCCTGCGACACCGACTGCAGCGTCGACGCCAGCGGCCGGCCGTCCAGGCGCAGCGCGTCGGCGGTGAATTCGATGCGCGCGCGCCGCCCCGGCGCCAGCATGAAGGCGGCGCGGCGGCGGGCGTGGTCGCGCGTCAGGAAATCGATGACGACCTCGCGCGGCGCGGTGGCATGGCGCAATGCGAGCGTCCAGACCCAGTTCGATTCGTGGCGCCGCGCGGCGACGGCCAGCGACTCGCCGCGCTCCTCGGGGCCGTAGGGCAGCCGCGCGTCGAAATGCTGCCAGGCGGTGGGCAACGCGGGAACGAATTGCAGCCGGTTGCGCGTCAGGTCGGGCCTGAAGCCGAGATAGTCCTGGTAGGCGTTGCGCTCGAACTCGGCCACGCTCCAGGCCTGCGACCAGGTGCCCGAGGGATGCGGCCGGCCGTCGGCGTCGGGCAGCGCGTCGAGCAGTTCGCTCATCGTCCCCAGCGTGCCGAGGTCGAGGATCTGCGCCGCCAGATTGCGGCTCAGGTCATAGGCCAGATCCTGCCGGCCCCAGCGCGTCAGCGCCGTCACCGTGAAGCCGGCGTTCCAGCCCCAGATCGTGCCGTTGTGATACGCCGCGTCCTTGTGATAGTGCGCGTCGTCGACATGGTGCGGATGGAAGTTCGGGTCGCGCGGGCTCAGCGACGCGATGCCGTAGGGAAACAGCAGTTCGCTCGTCGCGTTGCGCAGCACCGCGGCGCCGACCGCGGGGGGCACGAAATCGTCGTCGGGAACGGTCAGCAGCAGCAACTGGTTGGGCCGCACCGCGAGGTCGCGGCTGCCGTCGCGGCGCAGCCGGTCGGCCATCGTGCGGCCGTCCCAGAACAGGCGCAGGAACGATGCGCGCGTGCGCTGCGCCTGCGCGCGCCAGGCCTGCGCCGGTGCCGGGTCGCCGGCGAATTCGGCCAGCGTCGCCGCCGACAGCAGCGCCTGGTACCACAGGGCCTGGATCTCGACCGCGCGCGAGCCGCGCGGCGACCAGGCCTGGCGGCCCTCGATGCGCGCGTCCATCCAGGTGTCGGCGTCGTCGTGGGTGAGCAGGCCGTCGGCGTCGACGGCGTGGGCGAGTGCGCCCTCGATGTAGGCGCTGGCGACGCCGACCATCCGCGCGGCGAATTCGCGGTCGCCCGTGTAGCGCACGTATTCGAGCGCCTCGCGCAGCATCCAGGGCGTGCCGTCCACCGTGTTGTAGATGATCTCTGCGCCACTGACGCGGTTCGGGATGCGACCGTAATCGCTGGCGCGCGGACCGATCGGGGCGTCGGCGGCGGCGTCTGCGCCAGCGGATGCGGCCGATGCCGCCGCGGTCGGCGGCTGTCGGTTTCGATTCAGGTCTTGATAGCGCGCGAAGTTCTCGATCACGCGGCGCGCGGCGCCGAAATGGCCGCCGACGAGCAGGATGCCCGGCAGCGAGATGAAGGTGTCGCGGCCCCAGTTCTGGCGGAACCAGGGCAGGCCGGCCCACAGCCCGAGGCCATATTCGTCGACGAGGAACGACAGCCCCGAGGCCTTGGCCCAGACCAGCGCGCGGTCGTATGTGCGGTCCGAGGTCCACAGCCAGCTGCGCGTCAGGCGGTCGCGGTTGGCCTGGACGCTGCGCGCGACGAGGCCGCGGCCGCGCGCCATCGCCGCGGCGGCGGCGACGGCCTCGGCGGCCGTCGGTGCGAAGGCGATGTGCAGCGTGAATTCGCGACCGCGCTGCAGCGCCTGCAGGCGCGGCGAGCCGTCGTAGCCGCCGCCAGCGGCGACGATCTCGAACGGCCGATCGGCGGCGATGGCGATCTGCATGCCGGCGCCCGGCGGCGCGATCGCCAGCACGCCGTCGTGCCACGTGGTCGTGGCCCGGGCGATGTCGAAGGCCCACAACGGCTGCACCGCGAGCAGGCTCGATCGCGGGCTCGTCGCGACGACCGAGAGCCGGCGCGAGCCGGCATGCAGCACCAGCGTCTCGGTGGCACCCGCCAGCGTCGTCCGGCGCCCGTAGGGCAGCACGGTCTCGACCGCGGCGGCCGCGCGGCGGTCGAGCAGGCGGCCGTCGACCGTCGTCGCGACATCCTGCAGCCGCAACGTCTCGCCATTGAAATAGCCCGGCCGCAGGCGGTAGCCGCCGGTGGCCGCGTCGAGATAGCCGTCGACGTTGTCGCCGACGGCAAACAGGTGGCCGGGGCCGGCGACGATGCCGATCGCGGCGTCGAGTGCGGCCGCGTCGGGGATTCCGCTGTCGGTCACCTGTGCCACCTGTGTCGCTCGTGCCGCTTGTGCCGGCTGCACCGCCAGCGTGCCGAGCCAGGCGAGCGCCGCGCCCGCCATCGCCGCCGCGACGCCGCGCGTCGCCTTCAAGGCAGCGCCACGATGCGCAGGGACGCGATGCGGGCGTCGTTGACGATGCCGCCGCGCCCGCCGGGCCCGCCGTAATGCGCGTTCGACGCCAATGCGCTCATGTTGAAGTAGTCGCTCAATTCGATGCGGTAGGTCCCGGCTGCGAGCCGCACGCGCAGCGGTGTCGACCAGCGCAGCGGGTGCCGGCCGTCGACCGGTTCGATCTGCGGCATCTGGACGATGCCGGTGGCGACTTCGTGGCCGCCAGCGTCGAGCAGCCGCAGCCGCTTGACGGCGTTCGTGACGCCGGTCTGGATCTCGTGGTGGTGGTTGTCGTATTCGATCTCGACCGCGTAAGGGCCGGCGCGATCGATGCGTACCTCGGCGCCGAGCGCGAATCGCTGCACCGCGCCGGCATCGACGCAGCGCGGCGCGCTCGTCTGCGAGCGATGGCCCGCGGGCTCGAACTGCGATTGCACGACATAGCAATGGCGCACGCCGGGTGGTGCCCGGTCGACCCAGGTCCTTTCGCGCAAGCCCTGGGCGAGCAGGCTGCCGTCGCGGTAGACGCGGAAACTCCGCGGCACGTCGGCATGCGAGGCATCGTCGATGCGCAGCGTCACGGCGCCGTCGCCGCCCGCTTCGAGCTCGACGCGCGGCGCCGCAGGGGCGTAGACGCGCGCATCGTCGCGGCTCTTCGGATCGACCGTCGGCACCGTCGCCGCGCGCTCGTCGCCCGGTTGCAGCGCGCCGAAACGGACCTCGATGCGGTTGCCCTCGGCGCGCAGATCGGCCGCGGCGATCGTGCCAGCGACGCGGCGGCCGTTGAGCCGCACCTCGGCGATGCGGTAGCGCCCCTGCGCCAGGCGCTGCCGCGGCAGACGCAGCCGGATCGCGAATTCGCGCCCCTGGTAACGCAGGCCGCTCAATTCGGCGCTCGCGCCGGGGCCGAGCAGGTGCCGCAGATGCGGCGTCAGATAGGGATCGATGCGCAAGCCCTGCGCGCCGGGCTGCATGCCGAACAGCGTTCCCGCCACGCTGCCGAGATAGCCGCCCACCGACCAGAGCTGGCGCCGCGAATTGATCACCGGACCGTCGTCGTAGCGCGGCAGGCTGGTGAGCCATTCGAGGTTCTCCATGTTCGACAGGTTCAGCGCCGCGCCGCGCAGCAGCGAATCGATGCCGCGGTCGACGAGCACCGGGTTGCCGGCAAGCGCCGCGGCGCGCACCGCGTAGGCCGTGACGAAGGGCCAGATGGCGCGGTTGTGATAGACGGCGACGCCCGGCTGCTGCGGCGCGATCACCGGCGGGCCGAAAGGCGCCCAGGGGTAATGCGCCAGCGCGTCGCGGCCGCGTTCGCCGTCGGCGACGCCCGCGATCACCGCCAGCGCGGTGCCCAGCAGATCGAATTGGGCGATCGCGATCGGCCGCGCGTCGGCGCTCGTGACGCTGGCGTAGCGGTGCAGCTCGTCGATCCAGAACGCGGCGTTGATGGCGTCCTTGAGCTGCGCCGCCCATTGCGTGTAGCGCGCCGACTCGTCGGCCTGGCCCGCCTCGGCGGCGAGCCGCGCGGCCAGCCGCAGCGCCTGGTACTGGTCGACATTCGTCGACAGTGCGCGGCTGCCGGCCAGCAGCGTCAGGTCGTCGACGATCCATGGCGCATAGGTCTGCGTGCGCCAGTCGAGGAACGACTGTTCGCCGCCGTACAGGCCCGATCCCGGGTCGTAGGCCGCCTCGCGGTCGGCGGCGATCGTGCCGCGCAGGGCGGCCAGCGCCAGCGCCGCGAAGTCCGCGCGTTCGGCCGGCGCCAGCGCGGCGAGCGCGGCCTCGGCGCCCCAGGCCCAGGCGACGCGGTCGGTGCTCACCGGCCAGCTGCCGCCCGACCCGGTGTCCTGGACGATCTGCAGGCTGCCCTGCGGCAGCGTGGCCGGGGCGTCGAAGCCGGCGCGGAAGGCGCTGGTCTTGAAGCGCAGCGAGGCGACGGTGCGCGCCGGGTCGAACCAGGCCAGTCCCAGGTGTGCGGCGTAGGCGAGGTCGCGCGTCCAGACATAGGTCCATTTCTCGCCCGTCTGGAACACGCGCGCGGCGATCGGCCGGCCGTCGTCGTAGGCGCCGTCGCTGATCGCATCGACGCTGTCGAGCCGGGCGTCGTCGACGGCCAGCGCGAACAGCGCATCGAACAGCGGGTTGGCGCTGCGCAGCCGCGGCGCGTCGGCATGCTCGTCGACGCTGCGGACCTGCGGCGCGTCGTCGCGCTGGGCCTGGCTGCTGCGCAGCGTGTAGCGGCGCAAGATCGCGTCGGGCGCGGCGATGTCGACCGTGACCTGTTCGGTGCGGCCCTGCGCGTCGCCCGCGTAGGGCGGGAACGAGAAATCGGCGCCCGACGCCGTGGCACCCGCCAGCCAGACCCAGCTCGCGGCGCCCATCGCCCAGGCCCTAAGGGCGCGGGGCCGGCTTCTCGTCGGAGCGCGTCGGTGCATACAGGCCCAGCAGGCCCAGCGGCAGCAGCATCCAGGAGGCCTGGGCAGCCCACAGGCTGCCGCGTGCCGGCGTCACCGCGGGCGGGGCACGCCGCAAAGGCGCAGGCGCAGGCTCGGGTTCGGGCGCGGGTTCGGCGACCGTCGCGGCCTTGGGGCGCGAACGCGGCGCCGACGCCGTGCCGGAGCGGGCCGGCGCGGCGCCGTCGATGGCGGCATCGAACTGCGCCACTTCGCGGCTGACCTTGTTGCTGGGCCGGTCGGCCCGATGGTGGGCCTGGATGGGCAACGCCGCCAGGCGGTCGGATTTCGCGCAAGCCGCAAGCACGGCTTCGCTGTCGATCAGGAGGGCAAACGGATTGGCAGGGAGGGCCGACATCACCACAGGTCTCTTCGCAGGCACCGAAATCGGATACGGGCCAAATTGTAACGACCAGGGGCGTCGAAGCAGTCGATGAAGTGACGACGCATGCGCCGTCGGCGCTTCAAAGGTCGCCGGATGCACCGCCATGGCGACCGGCGCCGCGCGCAAAGCGCTGTGCGCCGGCCTCGCCCTCGGCGGCGACGATGGGCACGCCGCGCACGCCCTCCTGCCGCAAGGCTTCGGCCAGCGGTAGGTCCCATTGCTCGTAGGCCGAGCGGCGGTCGGCAAGCATGCATTGCTGCGGGAACGCGGCGATCTCGCGCGCCAGCGCCTGTGCGGCCGGCAGCGCCTGGCCGCGCGCGACGCAGCGGTTCACGAGGCCCATCGCCAGCGCCTCGGGCGCGAGGACGGGGCGGCCGGTCAGGATCAGGTCGAGCGCGCGCGCCATGCCGACGATGCGCGGCAAGCGCACCGTGCCGCCGTCGATCAGCGGCACGCCCCAGCGGCGGCAGAAGACACCCAGCACGGCGCCCTCGTCGGCGACGCGCAGGTCGGCGAGCAGGGCCAGTTCCAGCCCGCCGGCGACGGCATGGCCTTCGATGGCGGCGATCAGCGGCTTCGCCAGCGCCATCCGCGTCGGACCCATCGGCCCGCTGCCGCCGCCCGCCGCATCGAGTTCGTTCGAGCGCGCGGGGTCGCCGACGGCGCCTAGATCGGCGCCGGCGCAGAAATGGCCGCCGGCACCGGTGAGCACGGCGACGCGGGCGTTGGCATCGGCTTCGAATTGCTCGAATGCCGCGCGCAGTTCGGCGGCCATCGCGCCGTCGACCGCATTGCGCTTGTCGGGGCGATTCAAGGTGATCGTGCAGACGGCATCGACGGTGGCGATTTCAACGGCGTGCATCGCTCGATTGTCGCCGGCGCCCATGTTCCCGCCAGCCAGCCAGCGCGCGGCGGCAGCGGGGGCAGCGCCTCGCTGGCCTGCCGGAATGAAGCGAGTGGCAGCCGAAACCGTCGGAAAACCTTACATTGAATTTGATGAAATATATACATTGGTGCGTAACCGATTGAATATGCGAAAGATTCGCAATCAGGACCAAGACTTGCAGCTAGGTGGTTCGGGCGCGCTGCCGTTCCGGCGCGGCACCTGCCAACCCATTGCGGGAGTTGAGTCCATGCGTGATACGTCGAAATCCAGAACCCGTCTGCTGAGGTCCCTGCCAGGCGCACTGATCGCGGCCGCCTGCCTGTTCGCCGGCGCCGCCCAGGCCTCGCTGGTGGGCAGCACGGTCAACGTCAACCTGTCCTCGCCGACCGACCTGGTCGATGCCAACACCCTGGTCCACGTGGGTGCCGTCGGCACGATGATCAGTTCGCAGGACAGCCCGGCAAATGCCGACCCCGCGCTGGTGCAGTACTACATGCTGACGGGCTCGAATGGTGTGTTCGAGTCGATCACCTTCAATGCGACGAGCATCACGCTGCGCCTGCTCTCGGGCGGCAGCGACGCGAACGGCAATCCGACGACGGGCTGGTCGGCAGGCGCCCAATACCGCTTCACCGGGCTGGATCTCGGCAGCAGCGCGATCGTCGGCTTCACCGACACGGCCAGCCATATCGCCAACCTCGCGACGCTCGACGGCGGTGGCTGGATCACGCTGGCCAGCCCGCACGAGATCGATCTGCAGCTGGCCGACATCATCTTCACGCCGGCCGCCAGCGGCACCACCTACGCCGACGTGACGATCAACCTGATCGGCGGCAGCAGCCCCGCGGTGCCCGAGCCGGGATCGCTGGCGCTGTGCGGCCTGGCGCTGGCGGCGCTCGGCGTCGCCGGCCGGCTGCGCAAGGCGGCGACGCGCTGAGACGGCCGCGCCGGTCAGAGGCCCCACAGCTGCCGAATCGACGCGTCATGCTGGAACGACTCACGGTCGACGATTTCGCGCCCCACCTCGGCCGGCCGTTCGCGACCGCCGGGGCCGCCGTCGAGCTCGTCAGCGCGACGCCCTTGCGCGGCGCCCCCGCGGCAGGGCGCGCGCCGTTCTCGCTGCTGTTCCGGGGCGGCGCGGGGCAGGCGGCGATGCCGCAGGGGCTGCACCGGCTCGAGCACCCGTCGCTCGGCCCGCTGGAGCTGTTTCTCGTGCCCATCGGCCCTGCGGGCGATGCGATGCAGTACGAGGCGATCTTCAATTGACACCCGGAAGACAGGAGCCCTAGCACCATGGCCACACCGTTCCTCGGAGAGATCCGGCCCTTCGGATTCAACTTTCCGCCCAAGGGCTGGGCCAGCTGCGACGGCCAGCTGCTGGCGATCAACCAGAACCAGGCGCTGTTCGCGATCCTCGGCACCTTCTACGGCGGCGACGGCAGGACCACGTTCGCCCTGCCCGATCTGCGCGGTCGCATGCCGATGCACGCCGGCAACGGCGCCGGCGGCTCGATGGTCGTCGGCGAGCGCGGCGGCGCCGAGCAGGTGACCCTGGGCGTCAGCCAGATGCCCGGCCACGGGCATGCGGTGATGGCGTCGGCCAATATCGAGAACTCGACCAGCCCCGCGGGCAACGTGCTGGGTGCGAAGTCGCGGTTCGGCGCGAATGTCTATGCCGCCGCCGCCAACTTGACGCCGCTGGCGCCCGGCGCCGTCTCGCAGACCGGGCAGAGCCAGGCCCACGACAACAACCAACCGAGCCTGGTGTTGAACTTCTGCATCGCCCTGCAGGGCATCTTCCCCTCGCGCAACTGAAGCCGGAGCCCCTCCATGTCAGATCCCTATGTCGGCGAGATCAGGATGTTTGCGGGCAACTTCGCCCCCGCGGGCTGGGCCCTGTGCAACGGCCAGCTGATGTCGATCGCCCAGAACGTGGCGCTTTTCAGCCTGCTGGGCACGACCTACGGCGGCGACGGCGTCACCACCTTCCAGCTGCCCAACATGCAGGGCCGCGCACCGGTGCACCAGGGCCAGGGGCCCGGGCTGACCAGGCGCCAGGCCGGTGACACCTACGGCAGCCCGAACGTGACGCTGACGCCCGCCCAGCTGCCGCTGCACAGCCATGCGCAGCTGGCCTCGATGAACGCCGCGTCCGCGGCCTACGGCCCGAGCAGCGCCACCGGCGACAGCTCGCCGGCGGCGATCTACGGCTCGGGGTCGCCGCAGATCGCGATGGCCGCCGCGGCCGTCGGCAGCGCCGGCGGCAACCTGCCGCACGACAACATGGCCCCTTACGTTGCGCTGAACTTCATCATTTCGCTGTTCGGCATCTTCCCCTCGCCCAACTAGGAGCCCCCATGTCCGCACCGTTTCTGGGCGAAGTGAAGATCTTCGCCGGCAACTTCGCACCGCGCGGCTACGCCCTGTGCAACGGCCAGCTCCTGCCGATCTCGCAGGCCACGGCGCTGTTCTCGCTGCTGGGCACGACCTACGGCGGCGACGGCCGCAGCAACTTCCAGCTGCCGAACCTGCAGGCCAGCGCGCCGGTGCATGCCGGCCAGGGCAACGGCCTGCCGCCTATCCAGCTCGGCGAGACCGGCGGCGAGGCCGGCGTGACGCTGCTCACCTCGCAGATCCCGGCGCACACGCACCAGCTCGAAGCGGCGGCGGCGGCGACGACCGGCACGCCGTCGCCCGGCGTGGCGCTGGCGGCGACGACCGGCGCGCAGTACACGGCGCCGAGCAACCTCACGCAGATGGCCGCGCCGCTGGCGGCCAACGGCGGCTCGCAGCCGCACGAGAACCGCCAGCCCTACCTCGGCCTGACCTTCATCATCGCGCTGCAGGGCATCTTCCCCGCGCGCAACTGACCGACCATGCCCGACTGGTCGCTGCGCCCCGCGCTTGCCGACGATGCGGCGTTCCTGCTGCGCGTCTACGCCGCGACGCGCGCCAACGAACTGGCACTGACCGGCTGGACGCCCGCGCAATGCGACGACTTCGTGCGCATGCAGTTCAGTGCCCAGGACCGCGACTACCGGCAACGCTTTCCCGGCGCGCGCTTCGAAGTCGTCGAGCTCGGCGGTGTCCCGGCGGGCCGGCTCTATGTCGACGCGGGCGACAGCGAAATCCGCCTGCTCGACATCGCGCTGCTGCCCGAATGCCGCGGCCGCGGCATCGGCACGGCGCTGCTGCAAGGCCTGCTCGCCGAGGGCCGGCGCCGCGCGCTCGCCGTGAGCCTGCATGTCGAGACGCTGAACCCGGCCGCCGCGCTGTATCGAAGGCTCGGCTTCGAGGTCGTCGAGGCGCAGGACTTCAGGCAGTTCATGCGCTGGCAGCCGCCGGCCGCGCTCACCCGGCAGGCCGAGGCGGCCGAAGCCGCCGACGAGGCCGCCTGCTGTCGCTGAAGCCTCATGTCATCCCCGTATTCATCGCACCCCGGCGCCAGCGGCGCCATCTTGGAGTAGGCCCATGAGCAATCGACGCGAGTTCGTCACGATCACCGCCGGCGCGGCGCTGCTGGCGGGCGGCGTCGGCCCCGCCGCCGCGGCGGCAGCCGCTACGGCCGCG
>JAGWTU010000072.1 GCA_028868825.1 Burkholderiales bacterium
CCTTTTCACCAGGTTTCGATCCAGGGACGCAGATCCAGCTCATGGGTCCAGGCGCTGCGCGTCTGGCGGTGCAGCTGCCAGTAGGCCTCCGCGATCGCCTCGGGGTCGAGGATGCCGTCGCGGTCCTTCAGCGCGTACCGCTGCGGGAAGTTCTCGGCGATGAAGGCGGTGTCGATGGCGCCGTCGATGACGACATGCGCGACATGGATGCCCTGCGGTCCGAGTTCGCGCGCCAGGCTCTGCGCCAGCGCACGCAGCGCATGCTTGGCGCCGGCGAAGGCCGCAAAGCCGGCGCCGCCGCGCAGGCTGGCCGTGGCCCCGGTGTAGAGGATCGTGCCGCGGCCACGCGGCAGCATCGCCTTGGCGACCTCGCGGCCCATCAGGAAACCCGCCAGCGCGCCCATCTCCCAGACCTTGCGGTAGACGCGCTCGGTCGTCTCGGTGACGGCGAAGCGCACATTGGCGCCGATGTTGAACACCGCGACCTCGATCGGCGCGACCTCGGACTCGATCTGCGCCACCAGCGCCTGCATCGCCGCCTCGTCGCGGGCGTCGCTGCCGAAACCGCGCGCCTGGCCGCCTTCGGCGCGGATGCGCTCGACCAGCGGCGCGAGCTTGTCGCCCTGGCGCCGGGCGACGCAGGCCACGTAGCCCTCGCGCGCGAAGCGGCGCGCGATGGCACCGCCCGTGGCGTCGCCGGCACCGACGACGAGTGCCGCCTTGGCATCGCTCATGGGGACCCTCCTCGAGGCACGCCGGACCGCGCGCCGCGGCCATCGTAGACCGAATCCGGCGGCCGTCCGCCGCGGCCTCAGAAAAGCGCCGTGACGCGCACCGTGCTGCCCAGGTGTTCGGTGCTGACGCTGGCACTGCCCGCCTTCGCCAGCCGGATCATCGCGTCGTTGCTGGCCATGATCTCGGCGACGAAGCCGCGCACGCGCCGACGCGCGGCGTCCTTCATCATGTGCCGCTGCAGCGCCGTGCCCAGGCCGCAGCCCTGCCAATCGGGACTGACGATGAAGGCCGTCTCCGCGAGATTCGTCGACGGGTCGATGAAATAGCAGCCATGCCCGACGATCAACGGATCCTCGCGCGGGCCGCTGGCGGCGACGAAACCGACCTCGGTCTCGAAATTGAGGTTGCACAGGCGCTGCGCGTCGGCATCCGACAGGCCGCGCAGCTTGCGGAAGAAGCGCGTGTAGACATCGCGATCCGACAGGCTGTGGAACAGCGCGCGGATGCCCGCCGCGTCGCTCGCCGTCGCCGGCCGCAGCAGCACCTCGCGGTCGCCTCGCAGCGCCAGAGCCACCTCCTCCTGCACCGGGTAGGCACGCAGGTTCTTCAGCGCCTGGCCGGCCGGCAGCAGACCGAGCGCCTGCGCCTGCTCGAACAGTTCGGGGCGGCAACGCGGATGGGCGATCTCGATCAGCGCGATCGCGCGTTCGCGCATCGACTTGCCGTACAGGTAGGCGATGCCGTATTCGGTGACGACGAAATGCACGTCGCTGCGCGCGATGGTCGCGCCCTCGCCGGGGCGCAGCTGCGCGCGGATGCGCGAGCCGCCGCCATCGGGGTCGGTGGCCGGCAGGCAGATGATGGGCTTGCCGCCGGGCGAGCGCGAGGCGCCGCGCAGGAACTCGGCCTGTGCCGCCAGGCCGCTGTAGTACTCGCCGTCCTGCTGGTCGGCGCAGACCTGGCCGCCGAGGTCGATCGCGAAGGCCTGCGTCACCGACACCATGCGGTATTGCGCCGCGATGACCGACGGGCGGCAGACCTCGTCGATCGGCTGCAGCGAGAACAGCGGATTGCGGTCGATCAGGTCGTAGAGCCGGCGCGAGCCCATCGCGAAGCTGGCGACGATCTGCCCGCGCTGGTCGGTCTTGCGACTGCCGTTGAGGATGCCGCGTTCGAGCAGCGGGATGATCGCGTCGGTGATGACGTCGGAGTGGATGCCCAGGTCGCTGCGGTCGGCGAGGTATTTCAGCGCCTCGTTGGTGACGCGGCCGAGGCCGATCTGCAGCGTCGAGCCGTCGTCGATGATGCCGCCGATGTAGCGCGCGATCTGCTCGACCACGGCGCCGGGCAGCGCCTCGTGCTGGTACTCGATCACCGGCGTGGCCACCGGCACCAGCCAGTCGATGGCGTCGACATGCAGCATCGAGCCGCCCATCGTGCGCGGCATCGCAGGGTTGACCTCGGCGATGACGAGCCGCGCGCGGGCCACGGCTGCCGGCGCGATGTCGACGGAGACACCCAGGCTGACGTAGCCGAAAGCATCGGGCATCGAGACCTGGATCAGCGCCACGTCGACGCGGACGCGGCCGTCGGCGATGAGCTGCGGCACGCGCGCGATCGACATCGGCACGTACTCGGCCAGTCCCTGGCGCACGGCGGCGCGCAGATCGGTGCCGACGAAGAAGCAGCGGTGCCGGTAGGCCGTCGTCGCGCGCCCTTGTTCGTCGTGCGGCACGGCGCCATCGGTGAGGAAATGCAGCAGTTCGACGTCGCCGGGCGGCGGGCTGCGCGCCTCCAGCGCCTGCACCAGCGCGCGCGGCGTCGCGCAGGCGGTGCCGAGGAACACATGCTCGCCATGGCGGATGTGGGCCACCGCGTCGGCGGCGCTGCAGAGCTTGGCGGCATGGGGCTGCAGCCGCGGATCGAGCGGCGGCGGCGCGGCGGCCGCGCCGGTCAGGCGGCCGCGCAGCGACTGCGCCACGCGCGCGATCCAGCCCGGCGGCAAACCTGCATGGTCTACGCTCATCGCGAGGTCCTGACTTGTGTCGGCGATCGTGGCGCTGCAGGCGCGCAGCGTGCCACTCGCTGGCTTTCCGGGCCATTCTCGCTCGGATGGAGTATCAGAAACTCCCTCGTTAGGCCATCCTTGGTCGCGGGTATTCCCGCGCGCCTATTGCAGAAAGGCGAATACCCAGTTACGAACGGGAACATGCCAAACACCGTATCCGCCAACGCCATGACCGAACCCCGTCCGCCGCGCCAGGACGACCTGCTGCTGCAACACCTGCGGGCGTTCCTCGGCACCCTCGAGGCCCCGCTCATCGACGCGGTACGCGACCGCGTGCACTGGTTGCGGCTGGCCGGCGGCCAGACGCTGATGCGGCAGGGCGATCCGGGCGAAGCGTTGTACCTGCTGGTCAGCGGCCGGCTGCGCGTCTACATCGAGGAAGACGGTGCGCGCCGCGTCGTGCGCGAGATCTCGCGCGGCGAAGTCGTCGGCGAGATGAGCCTGATCACCGAAGCGCCGCGTTCGGCGACGCTGGTGGCCATACGCGACTCGGTGCTCGTGAGCCTGGACAAGGAGGCCTTCGCCCAACTGCAGGCGCATCAACCGCAGGTCACGCTGGCGCTGACGCGCAAGATCATCGAGCGCTGGCGCACCGAGCATGCCATTCCCGCGCTGGGCCGCCCGGTGACGATGGCGCTGCTGCCGGTCAGCGGCGGCGTCGACGCTGCCGCCTTCGCGAAGTCATTGGCCGCCGAACTCGCCCGCCATGGCCGGGTGGGCCTGCTCGATGCGGCCAGCGGCGAGCGCCCCGGCGCGGCGGCCGACGCGACCGCCGCGCCGGAGGCCAATGACGACGATGACGACGACGAGGTGGCGCAGCGGCGCTGGGCGATCGGCTTCAACGCCTTCGAGGGCGCGCACGACTACGTGCTGCTCGTCGCCGACGATGCGCCGACGGCGTGGACGCGGCGCTGCCTGCGCCACGCCGACGAGATCCTGCTGCTGGCCGACGCAAAGGCACCGCCGGTGCTGCACGCCAGCGAGACGGCGCTGCTCGTCGACCGCCCGCAGCTCGCCGAGGCGGCCGAGATCCTCGTGCTGCTGCACGACGCCGGCACGGCGATGCCCAGCGGCACCTCGCGCTGGCTGGCGCGGCGTCCCGTCGTCGACCATGTCCATCTGCGTCGCGGCCACGCCGCCGACATGGCGCGGCTGGCGCGCATCCAGTCGCGCCACGCGGTGGGCCTCGTGCTCGCCGGCGGCGGCGCGCGCGGCCTCGCGCACCTGGGCGTCTACCGCGCGCTGCGCGAGCGGGGCATCGAGGTCGACTACGTCGGCGGCACCAGCATCGGCGCCATCATGGCCGCCTTCATCGCCACCGACGAGACGCCGCAGCGCCTCGAGGCGATGGCCCGCGCCGCCTTCGCCCGCAACCCCACCGCCGACTACACGCTGGTGCCGCTGATCTCGTTGATCAAGGGCCGCCGGCTGCGCGGACTCGTCGCGCGGTCGGTGGCCGAACATGTCGGGGCCGGCGCGGCCATCGAGGACCTGTGGAAGCGCTTCTACTGCATCGCCACCAACTACTCGCGCGCCGGCGAGGTCGTGCTGCAGCGCGGCGACCTGCAGCGATCGCTGATGGCGAGCATCGCCATCCCGGGGGCGCTGCCGCCCATCGTCATCGACGGCGAGCTGCATTGCGACGGCGGCACCTTCAACAACTTCCCGGTCGACGTGATGCGCGGCGCCCGCGGCGTCGGCCGCGTGATCGGCGTCGACCTCCAGGCGGGCAAGCGCCGGCGCATCGAGATCGACGAGATGCCCAGCGGCTGGGCGATGCTGTTCGATCGCCTGCGCCCGCGCAAGTCACGCCGCTACCACCTGCCCGGCCCGGTGTCGCTGCTGATCAATTCGACCATCCTGTACAGCCTGTCGCGCCAGCGCCAGGCGCGCGCGCTGACCGACCTCTACTTCAACCCGCCGCTGGAACGCGTGGGCATGCTCGACTGGAAGCGTTTCGACGCGACCGTGCGCCAGGGCTACGAGCATGCGATCGAGGTGCTGGATGCGCAGGCCGCAGCGCCGGCTGCGGCGTCGACATCGGCATCGACATCGAACTAGGTCGCCCCGACGCGGACATCGCCCTGTCATCGAGCGGGCCTAGCGTGCGCACTTCGCAGCGGCCCTCGCCGCGCGACCGCAAGCACCTCCGGAGAACTCCATGTCGAACTCGATAGCCCGGGTGCGCCAGCACCCGATGACGAAGGCCGTGCTGGCCGCCGCCGCGCTGTGCGCAGCCGTCGTTTCCTTGGCCGCGAAGAACGACGACGGGCCTGTCGTGCGCGCCGCCCTGCCCCCGGGCGCCATCGATCACGTCCTGGTGATCAACCTCGAGAACGAGAGCTACGCGTCGACCTTCGGCCCGAGTTCGCCGGCGGTCTACCTCAACCAGACGCTGCTGGCGCAAGGCGAACTGCTGGTGAACTACTACGGCACCAGCCATGTGAGCCTGGGCAACTACATCGCCCAGGTCTCGGGCCAGTCGCCGACGCCGTCGACCAACAACGACTGCCTGAACCTCGCCTCGCTGAAGAACCCGCCGCTGCTCGGCGGCTTCACCGACGTCGCGCCCGGCACCGACACCAGCGACCCGACGGCCTACCCCGGCCAGGTCGTCGGCGACGGCTGCGTCTACCCGGCACCCGGCGCCGGCACGCATGGCGCGATGACGATCGGCGACCAGCTCGACGCGCGCGACAGCGACCGAGACCACGGGCCGGGCGACCGCTCGCGGCGCCTGAACTGGCGCGAATACGCCGAGGACATGGGCAACAACCCGTCGCGCGACTACGGCACGCCCGACGCGATGGGCGGCGCCGACTGCGCCCATCCCCCGGTCGGCGGCAACGACAACTCGAACAGCGCCGCCGCCGACGACCAGTACGCGACGCGCCACAACCCCTTCGTCTATTTCCACTCGGTGATCGACGACCAGGCGCGCTGCAATGCGCATGTCGTGCCGCTGGGCGGCGTCGCGGTCGGCCGCAACGGCGCCGCCGACGTCTTCCAGGGCCACCTCTACGAGGACCTGCGCCGCATCGAGACGACGCCGCGCTACGCCTTCGTCACGCCCAATCTGTGCAACGACGGCCACGACGCGATCTGCGCCGGAGCGAACACCGAGGGCACGACGAATGCCGCGGGCCAGCACATCGGCGGCCTCGTCGGCGCCGACCTCTGGCTCAAGCATTGGATGCCGATGATCTTCGCCTCGCCGGCCTACCGCAGCGGCCGGATGCTGGTCGTGATCACCTTCGACGAGAGCGGTTTCGGCGACGCCCGCGCCTGCCCGAGCGCGAACCAGGCCGATTGCCATTCGCCGACCGGACCCAACGTCGGCAACCCGGGCTACAGCCCGATCCTGGGCCTGTTCGGCTACCAGAAGCCGCCGACCGCGCTCTATCAATACGCCGGCGGCGGCCAGATCGGCGCGGTGCTGTTCAACCCGCGCCACATCGTCCCCGGCACCGTCAACACGATCGGCGTCTACAACCATTACTCGGCGCTGCGCAGCTACGAGGACCTGCTCGGCATCACCGCGGGCGGCGACGACGGACACGGCCATCTCGGCTACGCCGCGACCCCAGGGATGCTGCCCTACGGCCGGGACGTATTCAACGCGCGGCCGACCGACGACGCCCCCTGACCGGCGGCCGGTGCATCGACGAGCGTGGCCGGCGCGCCGCGTTCGAGATCGGCGCTGAGCCGGTCGGCCAGGATCTTCATCAGATGGAAGCCGAAGGCCGGGTTCTGGAAATACAGCTGCTCGACCGTGCGGCGATGGATCTCGAGCACGGTGCAGGCCGACACGCATTGCACCGTGTGCGTGCGCAACCCGCTGGGCGTGAACAGCGCGATCTCGCCGAAGATGCGCCCGGCGACGAGCGGCTTGCCGATGTCGGCGAGCACCATCTCGCCCTCGACCAGCATGTACAGCCGGTTCGCCCGCTCGCCCTTGCGAAACAGCGTCTGCCCGGCGCGTAGCCGCCGCGGCTTCATGTAGCGCCGCAGCCAGAGCCCGGACAGGTCGGCGTCGGCCTGCGCCTGCCGCACGCGGCGCGTCAGCCGCGTGATCTCGATCGCCCGATAGAGGTTGATCGGCAGCAGCGTCACCGAGATCAGCAGCGTGATCGGCGCCGGGTGCAGCGCGCCGTAGACGACCAGCGCCGCATTGCTCGCGGCCGTGAGCCAGCGCAGCGGCAGCATCGTGCGCGCGAATGCGCCGGCCACCACCAGCGCGATGCCGGCCGCCGCCGCGATGGCCGCGACGATCTGACCCGGCGAGGCCAGTGTCGCGAGGATTTCGGCGCTCAGCCTGGTCTGGGCCCAGGCACTGAATTCGGAGAGTGGCATCGGGCTATGGCATCGCTTTCCTGGTCATGGACGCGCTCGCCGCGACCGGCCTCCCGTGCATCGGCGGCGCGTGATCGACGCAGCTCGCAGCCGTGCCGCCGAGTGTGTGTGTCTGTAACGGCAGCTGCCGCCACGGTTCCCGTTCGACGGTGCCGTGGCACGAGAACGACGGCTGGCATTCAAACTCGGTGTACGCGGGACCGATCGAAGTGGCAAGCTGGACGCCCAGGCGGCCTCAACCGCCGCCGGCGACGCCCAAAAAGGAGGCTCCTCATGGACGGTCAATTCCTGCGCTTCTACGTACACGAGAACCAGCGCATCCATCACAGCCTGCTCTGGGAATGGCTGCTGCGGGAGGCCAACAAGATGGGCATCCGCGGCGGCTCGGCCTTCCGCGCGATGGCCGGTTTCGGCAGCCACCGCATGCTGCGCGAGGACCACTTCTTCGAGCTGGCCGGCACCCTGGCCATCGAAGTCCAGTTCGTCGTCGGCGACGAGGAGGCCGCGCGGCTGCTCGACCTCGTGCAGCGCGAGCACATCCGCGTGTTCTATGCGCTGATCCCGGCGCGCTTCGGGGTCCTCAATCCCGGACCGGGGGACCCGGCGCCGGTGACGCCGATCGCCGTGCCCCGCTGAGAGGGCGCGTACCCGCGGTCACGGTCTTCAAGCGGCCGGCGCATGCCCGCTGTCGAGCAGGTCGTCGAACTCCGGCGCCACGGGCCGGCCCTGCGCGACGTCGGCCAGCAGCCGGCTGCCGACGGCGGCCGGCGAGAACACGAGGTCGGCGCGGGCGAGCTTGAGGCGGCGGATCGGGCGCGGCGAACTGGCCACGGCCAGCACCTTCAGCTCGGGGTTCAGTTCCTTGGCGCCGAGCACGATGAAGGCGTTCTCGCCATCGTCCTCGCGCGCCGCGATGAGCAGTCGCGCGCGGCGGATGCCGGCGCCCTGGAGGACCTTCTCGTCGGTCGCATCGCCCTCGACGACATGGTCGTCGCCGGTCTGCGAGCCGGCGCGCGTCTCGACGATGCGCACGAATTCGGCGCCCCGGCGCGTGAGTTCATCGGCGGTGTTGAGCGCGATCGCGCCCTCGCCGACGAGGATGATGTGGTCCTCGAATTGCATCCGGGTCTCCTTGGGCTTGAACAGGCGGCTGAACTCGCCGGCCAGCTTCGGGCCCACCGCCGACGCGATCGCGCTGGCGAAGACGCCGAGACCGAAGACGAGCAGCGAGATGGCGAACAGCCGCGCATGCGGGCTGACCGGTGAGATGTCGCCGTAGCCCACCGTCGACAGCGTCACGACGGTGAAGTAGAAGGCCGTCGCCCAGTCCCGGATCGGCGGGTTGAAGCCCTGGCCGAACAGGAAGCTGCCGAGGGCGCCGTAGCACAGCACGCCGAGGATGCCGCTGACCGAGAACAGCACCTGGGCGACGATCGTGCTGCGCGTGAAGTGGCGCCGCGTCAGCAGGAGCGTCGTCAGCAGCAAGGCCTGCAGCACGAAGCCGGCACCCCAGCGCCATTGCGCGACGTTGACGGCCAGCGTGACCATCAGCAGCACGACCGAGACCGTCCACGCGGCGACGAGATGCCACAGCAGCCCGGCGCCGGCCAGCACCCTCAGCACGCCGAGGATGACCTGCGCCGTGCTGCCCAGTGTCGAGAGTTCGCTCGACAGGCTGCCCAGCGCGCTGACGGCCTGCAGGCCCGGCACGCCGAGTTGCGCGCCGTCGACGATGTTGAAGACCCCGGCGGCGACGATGACGAGGGCCAGCGGCACCTGCGGCAGCATCCGCTTGCCCAGGCGCCGCAGCGCGCGGGCCGGCGAGGTCGGCGTCGGGGCTTCCGGCCTCATCGGTGCTTACGCAACGGCTATGGGGTAGCCATCCGTGCATTTTCGCAGATAGGTCCATCGCAACCATGCATGACGCGATCTGACGCCGCGGGTCGCTCAGCGCACCGTCTGAAACATTTCGAACCATGCGGAATCGCGGCGCCGACCCGACATCCGCATCGACATCGGCTAGCCTCGAAAGTCCGGGTCCGGCGCGCCATCGCGGTGATGGCGGCCCGCCCGTCCCGATGATGTACTCGAAGGAGAAATTCGAATGTCCCCCAGCGCAAGATCCCCCCTTGCTACCGCCCTGCCCGCCATCCTCGCGGTCAGCCTCGCACTCGGCGCCTGCGCCAACATGAGCGAAGAACAGAAGGGCACGGCCCAGGGCGCCGGTGTCGGCGCCGTCGCCGGCGCCGTGCTCGGCGGCATCGTCGGCGGCCGCAACGGCGCGCAGACGGGCGCGCTGCTCGGCGGCGCGGCCGGTGCCGTCGGCGGCAACATCTGGTCGAAGAAGATGGAGGAAAAGCGCCGCGCGATGGAGCAGGCGACCCAGGGCACCGGCGTCGAGGTCGCGCGCACGGCCGACAACCAGTTGAAGCTGCAGGTGCCCAGCGACATCTCGTTCGACGTCGGCCGCGCCGACCTCAAGCCCAGCCTGCGCGGCGTGCTCGACAGCTTCGCGCAAGGCCTGGCCAGCGATCCGTCGCTGCACGTCAGCGTCGTCGGGCATACCGACAGCACCGGCACCGACGCGATCAACGACCGCCTCTCGCTCGAGCGCGCCGACAGCGTGCGCGACTATCTCGTCGACCACGGCGTCGCCGCGGCGCGCATCCAGACCGCCGGGCGCGGCTCGCATCAGCCCGTGGCGGACAATGCGACCGAGGCCGGGCGGGCGCAGAACCGCAGGGTCGAGATCTTCCTGCGCGACACGACGCCGCAAGGCTGAGAGCGGACCCGCCGCGGTCCGGGCTGAACCCTAACGAGACGAGTCCCCGTTGAACCGCAAGCTGCTCCTGCTGGCGCTGTGCCAGGGTCTGTTCCTGACCAACAACGTCACCTTCATGGCCGTCAACGGCCTCGTCGGGCTGGCATTGGCGCCGCTGCCGTGGATGGCGACACTGCCGGTGGCCGGCTATGTCGCCGGCAGCGCGCTGGCGGCGCCGCTGGTCGCGCGCCACCAGCGCGCCTGGGGGCGGCGGCGCACGTTCCAGCTCGGGCTCGTGGTGGCGATGCTCGCCGCGGCGCTGTGCGCGCTGGCGGTGACGACGCGGCATTTCCCGCTGCTCGTCGGCGCCACGATGTTCGCCGGCTACTACAGCGCCAATGCCTCGCTGTACCGCTTCGCCGCGGCCGAGCTGGTGGCGCCGTCGCTCAAGGAGAAGGCGATCTCCTGGGTGCTGGCCGGGGGCATCCTGGGCGCGGCGATCGGCCCCAACCTCGCGATCGTCGCGCGCGACGCCCTGCCGCAACCCTATGCCGGCGCGTACCTGGCGCTGGTCGGCGTCGCGCTGGTCGCGCTGGCCCTGGTCTCGACGATCGATTTTCCGGCGTTGCCCGCGCAGGGCAGCCACGGCGCGGCCGGCCGGCCGCTGCGCGAGATCGTTCGCCAGCCGGTGTTCATCGTCGCGGTGGCGGCCTGCGCGCTGGGCTACGGCATCATGAACCTGCTGATGGCGGCGACGCCGATCGCGATGGCGCAATGCTCGCATCCGTTCGCGGCGGCGGCGCTGGTGCTCGAATGGCATGTCGTCGGCATGTACCTGCCGAGCTTCGTCACCGGCCACCTCATCAAGCGCTACGGCGCGCTGGCGGTGATGGTCGTCGGGCTGGCGCTGAACATCGTCTGCGTGCTTATCGCCCTGTCGGGCGTCGAGGTGATGCATTTCCTCGCCGCACTGATCACGCTGGGCGTGGGCTGGAATTTCCTCTACATCGGCGGCACGACGCTGGCGACGACGGCCTACCGTCCCGAGGAGCGCACGCGGGCGCAGATGGCGGTGGATTTCTGCGTCTACGCGACGATGACGCTGACGGCCTTCGGCTCGGGCGCGCTGGTGACGACCGGCGGCTGGTCGGCGATGAACCTGGGCTCGCTGCTGCCGCTGACGCTGCTGGGCGGCGCGCTGGCCTGGCTGGCGCTGCACCAGCGCCGCGTCGCGATCGCGGCGGGCTGAGGACGCGCAGCGGCCGGCGCGCGCCGCGTCGATCGATCAGCCGAAGAGCTTGCTCGCCGTCTCGGCCACGCGCTGCCCCTGGAAGCGCGCGCCTTCGAGTTCGAGCGCGCTGGGCTGGCGCTGGCCCTGGCCGCCGGCAATCGTCGTCGCGCCGTAGGGGCTGCCACCGACGATCTCGTCCAGCGTCATCTGGCCCTGGAAGCTGTACGGCAGGCCGACGATGACCATGCCGAAATGCAGCAGGTTGGTGATGACCGAGAACAGCGTCATCTCCTGGCCGCCATGCTGCGTCGCCGTCGACGTGAACGCGGCGCCGACCTTGCCGTTGAGCGCGCCACGCGCCCACAGGCCGCCGGCCTGGTCGAGGAACGCCGCCATCTGCGACGGCATGCGGCCGAAGCGCGTCGGCGTGCCGACGATGATGGCGTCGTAATCGGCGAGTTCGGCGATCGTCGCGACCGGCGCCGCCTGGTCGAGCTTGAAATGCGCCGCCTTGGCGACCTCGGCGGGCGCGGTCTCGGGCACGCGCTTGACGTCGACCGTCGCGCCTGCGGCGCGGGCGCCCTCGGCAACGGCGCCGGCCATCGTCTCGATGTGCCCGTACGACGAGTAATAGAGGACCAGAACCTTGGCCATGTGCACGCTCCTTCGCGGTTGTCCATCGCGGACCGGCGCTGCGCGCACGCGCGCGCAGGCCGCTGCATCGATGCGCCGGCATCTTAAGCCCGGCCGGATTCGCGCGGCACGAGGCCGGGCGTTCGACACCTCGAGCGGCAGCGGCGCCGCCCGGACCGGCGCCGCCGCGGGCAGTAAACTCCGCGCCCTTCCATGGATCCTCGACTGGCTTAGATGCGGCACGGGTCACCTAGCCCGGGCGTCGTCGGTTCGGAGCTCATACGACTGTTGGCCGGCCTGGCGCGCGCGCCGGCGGCCGGCGCGCCCGCGCCTGTGTTCGCCGAGCGGCTGGGCGGCTGGCTCGACTGGACCGGCGCGATCGCACTGGCCGGCGCGCTGGCCGCGACGCCGGCGGGCGCCGCCGCGGCAGCGCCACCAGCGCAACCGGCGTCCGAACTGGCCGAAGCCGAACGGGCCTGCGAGCGCGCCCACGCGGCGCTGGCAGCGACGATCGCCGGCGGCGCGCTCGCGCAGCGGCCGGCGGACGCCGATGATTTCGCGCCCTACCGCCGCCACGCCCGCGCCTGCCAGCAGGCGATGCACGACGGCGTCGCCGTGCTGCGCCAGCGCCTGCGCGATGCACTGGCGCGGCACTCGGCGCGCGGCGCGCGGCTGGCGGCGATCGACGCCGTGCTCGACCGCGGCCTCGCGGCGCGCGAGCGCTTCCTGCTCGAGCGCATCGTGACGCAGCTGCAGGCGCATCACGAGCGGCTGCGGCGCGCCGCCGACGCCGGCTGGCAGGCGGCCTACACCGCCGAGATGCAGCGCGTGCTGCGGGCCGAACTCGCGCACCGGATGGGGCCGGCCCGCGGCCTGCTCGACGCGCTGCGCCAGATGGAAACGAGATGAACCGATCGCTCCCCACCGTCGCCTTCGCCCTCGGGCTGCTCATCGTCGCCTGGGTCGGCGCCGGCTATCTCCCGGACTACCCGCTGCCGCTGACGCTGGTGGCGCTGATCGGCGCCTTCTATCTCCTCGGCGCCCGCGAACTGCAGCGCTACCAGCGCGCGACGCGGGGGCTGGCGCAGGCGCTGGCATCGACGCGCGATGCACCGCCGCCCGCGCTCGGCCCCTGGCTCGACGGCCTCGACCCCAGCCTGCGCCAGACCGTGCGCCTGCGCATCGAAGGCGATCGGGTCGCGCTGCCGGGCCCGGCGCTGGCGCCCTACCTCGTCGGCCTGCTCGTGCTGCTGGGCATGCTCGGCACCTTCCTGGGCATGATCGTCACGCTCAAGGGCACGGGGCTGGCGCTGGAGCGCGCCGCCGACGTCGAGGCCATCCGCTCGTCGCTGGCCGCGCCGGTCAAGGGGCTGGGGCTGGCTTTCGGCACCTCGGTCGCCGGCGTCGCGGCCTCGGCGGCGCTGGGGCTGCTGTCGGCGCTGGCGCGGCGCGAGCGCCAGCGCGCGGCGCGGCTGCTCGACGAGCGCATCGCCTCGACGCTGCACGGCTGGTCGCGCGCCCACCGGCGCGACGAAGCGCTGCAGCTGCTGCGCCGGCAGACCGAGGCGATGCCCGCGCTCGTGAACCAGCTGGCGGCGCTGCAGCAGCAGCTGATCGACAACCAGACCCACTTCCACGACCAGACGCAGCAGGCCTACGGCCAACTGGCCGAGGCCGTCGGCCGCGCGCTCGGCACGAGCCTGACCGACGCCGCACACGCGGCCGTCGCGGCGATCGAGCCGGCGCTGCAGTCGACGCTGACCGGCCTGACGCGCGAGACGGCGACGCTGCGCGACGAACTCGGCACCGCCGTGCAGCGCCAGCTCGACGGCGTCGGCGCGCGGCTCGACCGCGCCGAGGCGACGCAGGCCGCGCGCTGGCAGGCGGCGCAGCAGGACCTGGCCGAATCGCAGCGCACCCAGGAGGCTGCCGCAGCGGCGCGCGAGCAGGCGCGGCTGGCGGCCTTCGGCGACGCGATGACCGCGCTGGCCGCGTCGCTGCGGCGCGAGGGTGAAGCCGGCGCCAGCGCGATGGCGGCGCACCAGCAGCGCATCTGCACGACGCTGGAGACCACCGCCCAGGCGATCACCGAGCGCACCGAAGCGCAGGCGCGCGCGACGCTGGGCGAGATCGAGCGGCTCGTGCAGGCCGCCGCGCAGGCGCCGCGCGCCGCCGCCGAAGTCATCGCCGAACTGCGCCGGGCACACAGCGAGAACCTCGTGCACGACAACGCGGTGCTCGACGAGCGCCGGCAGCTGCTGGGCGCGCTCGCCGGCCTGCTCGAGGCCGTCGACCAGGCGAGCACCGAACAGCGCGGCGCCATCGAATCGCTCGTGCGCGCCGCCGACGCGATGCTCGAGCAGGCCGGCGCGCGCCATGCGCAGACCGTCGCCGCCGAAGCCCAATCGCTGCAGGGCGTGGCAGCGCAGCTCACGGGCAGCGCTGCCGAGATGGCGAGCCTGGGCGAGGGATTCGGCGTCGCGGTGCAGCTGTTCAGCGGCGCCAGCGAGCAGCTGACGGCGCAGCTCGGGCGCATCGAGGCGGCGCTCGGCCACTCGCTCGCGCGCAGCGACGAGCAGCTGGCCTACTACGTGGCCCAGGCGCGCGAGATCATCGACCTCACGCTGGGCTCGCACAAGCAGATCGTCGACGAGATGCAGCAGCTTGCGCGCACCGCTGCCGATGCTGCCGCCGCATGACGACGCACGACGAGCTCGACGGCGAGCTGGAATCGACGGCGCCGGTGTGGGCCGTCTTCGGCGACCTGATGGCCGGGCTGCTCGGCGCCTTCGTGCTGATCCTGGTCTGCGCGCTCGGCCTGCAGTTCGACCTCGCGCAGCGCCTGAAGGCCGAGGTCGCGCAGCGCCAGGCCGAGGCACAGCGCCGCGAGGCGCTCGAGCGCGCGCTCGCCGGCCCGCTGGCGGCCGGCCGCGTGACGCTGGTGGCCGGGCGCATCGGCATCAGCGGCAGCGTGCTGTTCGCCTTCAATTCGGCCGACCTGCAGCCCGAGGGCGTCGCGCTGCTGAAGAGCCTGGCGGCGCCGCTGGCCGCCTACCTGGCCGAGCGCGACGAGGCGCTGATGGTCAGCGGCTACACCGACGACCGCCAGGTGCGCGACGGCGGCCACGCGAAGTTCGCCGACAACTGGGAGCTCTCGGCCCAGCGCGCGCTGACCGTCGTGCGCACGCTGATCGACCACGGCCTGCCGCGCGCCGCCGTGTTCGCCGCGGCCTTCGGCGCCGAACAGCCGGTGGCCTCGAACGCCGATGCCGCCGGACGCGCGCAGAACCGGCGCGTCGAGATGGCGCCGCTGCCGCGGCGCAAGCCGGAATGAGCGCCGATCCGCTGTCGCAGGCCGGCGCCGACGTGGTGAACCTGGCCGTCATCGAGGCGCTGGCGCGCCGCGCGGCGGCGCAGCCGCAGGGACTGGCGCGTGACTGCATGCTGCGGCGCGTCGAGGCGCTGCGGGCCGCGCGTGCGGCGCGGTCGGCGCCGGCCACGACGGCCGACGCGGCGGCAACAGCCGGAACGGCCGCAATGGCCGCAGTGGCGACTTCAGCCGCTTCAGCCCCTTCAGCCGGCTTGGCGGCGCTTTCCGATCTGGTCGATCGGCTCGGCCGCCAAGACCAGCGCCACCACTCGATCGCCTCGCCCGCGCCGGCGCCTTTGCGTCAGGCGCCGGCGCTGAAGTCCTTGACCGCCTTCCAGGGCACCTGGTCGCGCCTGCGCGCCGACCAGCGCCTGCGCCAGGCGGGAGCCCAGGTGCCGGCGGGCGCCGGGCCGCTGAACTCGGCGCACCTGGTCAGCCGCGCGATGCAGGCGATGCGCGAGCTGTCGCCGGCCTATCTCGACGCCTTCATCGCGCAGGTCGACACCCTGCTCTGGCTCGAACAGTCGGCCGCTGGCGCCGGCACGGCACCACCGCGCACCGACCGGCGCGCGGGCCGCGGCGCGCGCGGCCGCTTGCGCTGAGCGGCGGGACAATCGCTGCGACGATGATGGCCGGCATGGACCGCGAGCACGAACCACCGCAGCACCACGTCGTCGCCGCCGACGTGCATGCGGTGCCGAAGCCCCTTCGCACGTTTGCCGTGCGCAGCGAAGAGCCGCCGCATGCCGACGACGCGCGCGCGCCCTACGGCCGCGTGCACCTGCTGCGCATCGCGGACCTCGACGCCGCCACGCGGGCCGCGCTGGCGCGCGAGGGCGAGCGGCGCATCGGCGCCGGCACGGGCTCGGAGATCGAACATGCGGCGACGACGCTGACTGAGCTGGCCGACGTCACCCCCGGCGCGGTCGACCTCGGCGACCGCCTCGTCGATGCGCTGCAGCGCACCGGCGTCGCCGGCGGCGACACCACGGCCTGCCGCCGCGGCCTCGAGGCGCGCATCGACTACCTCGCCGCTTGCGGCGCCGGCTTCCACAACGATGTCGGCCGCCATTGGTCGCACTGCCTGTTCTGGCTGCTCGCGCTCGAGGCCGCCGACGTCGAATTCGTGATGCCGCATGCCGGCGTCGCCGTTCCGTTGGCGCCGGGCGACCTGCTGTTGTTCGACCCGGCGCTGGCGCATGGGCTGTGCCGGCCCGCCGACGGCGGCCAGGCGGTCGCGGCGTCGTTCGAAGACGGCACGTCGGGCCGGCGGCAGACCTTCCTGACCGGCGAATGGCCGCTCACCGACGCGCAATGGGCCGCGCTGGGCGCGCCCTGGCTGCCGGTGGAAATCCACGCGCAGCGCGGCGCGCTCGACCTCACGGTGGCCGAGTTCGACGCGCAAAGCGGCGCCATCCAGCGCGTGCGGGCGCTGCGCGACTGCATGCAGCGCGGCCACGACCACCTGGACGGGCCCGCGGCCTGAAGCAGCCGCGGTCGCCGTGGGCCACACAGGCGCCTGCGGCCGCGCTCCGGCGTTCAGCGATCGCCCCGTCGCCTGGCCACCGGCAGCGTCGCGCCGGCGGCCGGCAGCACGTCGAGGCCGCCGCGCCGCGCCTCGATGATGAGGTCCAGCGTGTTGCGCACATGGGCCTCGAGCGCCAGCGCGGCGCGCACATCGTGGCCGGCCATCGCATGGCGGAAGATCGCCTCGTGCTCGGCGTGCACGTCGCGGCCCGAACCGGGAATGGCCATCGCGTAGCGGCGGTAGCGCTCGGCGTGGCGCGCCAGTACGCGCAGCACCTTCAGCGTCCACGGCGACGCGGCCGGCGCGATCAGCGCCTCGTGGAAGCGGCTGTTCAGCCCTTCCCAGCGCGCCCGCCATTCGACGCGCAGCGGCCGCTCGGCCAGCGAGAGTTCGTCGTAGGCCTGCTGCAACGCGGCGCGCCAGGCCGCGTCGCCGTCGCGGATCGAGCGCCGCAGCGCGTCGAGCTCGATGTGCAGCCGCAGCTCGGTGAGGTCCTGCAGATCGGCCAGCGCGATCGGCGCGACGTGGAAGCCGCGCTGGCTCTCGGCGACGACCAGCGCGTCGTTGGCCAGCCGCGTGATCGCCTCGCGCAGCGTGCCGGCGCTGACGCCGTAGTCGGCCGTCAGGTGCTGCACGCGCAGCTTCTCGCCCGGCGCGCGCCGCCCTTCGACGATGTCGTCGCGCATGCGGATGTAGGTGCGCTCGATCAGCGAACCGGCATCGGTGTCGCCGTCGCCGTCGATGCGCGTGAGTGCCGCCCTTTTCGCCATCGCCGCCCGCCTTCTTCGATGCGCTAGCAGCTCGCGCGCGGCCGCGACAGCCGGTAGCTCAGCTGCGCCCGCGTCAGCCCCAGCGCGCGCGCCGAGGCCGCGAGGTTGCCGCCGTGGCGCGACACGGCCTCGTCCATCAGCGCCTCCTCGAGCTGGTCCAGGCTCAGGTCGAGCCGCTTCATTTCGTCGTACAGCGCCGTCGTGCCCTGCGCCGCCGGCTGGCGCAGGTCGCCGCGCTCGGACAGCGTCATCGAGCCGCCCTGCGGCAGCGACGGGAAGAGGTCGCGGGCCTCGATGGCGCCGCCGTCCGTCGCGAGGATGACGCCGCGCTCGATCAGGTTCTCGAGCTCGCGCACATTGCCCGGCCAGCCATGCTGGCGCATCGCGTCGAGCGCGCGGTCGCTGAAGCCGGCCAGGCGCTTGTCGTGGCGCGCGCCGAAGCGCTGCAGCAGCATCTCGGCCAGCGGCTCGATGTCGTCGACGCGTTCGCGCAGCGGCGGGATGCGGATCGGGTAGACGTTGAGCCGGTACAGCAGGTCGCGCCGGAAGCGCCCCGCGGCGACGGCGGCCTCGAGGTCGACATGGGTCGCGGCGACGACGCGGACATCGACGCGGCGCGTCCCGGTGGCGCCCAGGCGCTCGATCTCGCCGGTCTGCAGCACGCGCAGCAGCTTGGCCTGCGCCGGCAGCGGCAGGTCGCCGAGTTCGTCGAGCAGCAGCGTGCCGCCGTCGGCGCGCTCGAAGCGGCCGATGCGCGTCGACTGCGCGCCGGTGTAGGCGCCGCGCTCGGCGCCGAACAACTCGCTCTCGATCAGCTCGCCGGGCAGCGCGGCGCAGTTGACGGCGACGAAGGGCTGGGCGGCGCGCGCGCTCATCGCGTGCAGCGCGCGCGCGAAGCGCTCCTTGCCGACGCCGGTCTCGCCGGTCAGCAGCACCGTGACCTGGGTCGCCGCGGCCTTGTGCAGCAGTTCGACGGCGCCGCGGAAAGCCGCCGAGCGGCCGACCAGCGGCCCGCTCTCGTCGCGCGTCTGCAATTCGTGGCGCAGCACGTCGACCTTGGAGCGCAGCTCGCCGATGTGGCTGAGCATCGAATCGGGCGCGTAGTCGCGCGCGAGGTCTTCGGCGTCGGGCCATTCCTCGGCCAGCCGGCCCTCGACCGTGCAATGGCCGCCGCCGCAAGCCTGGCAGGTCTGCTCCTTGTAGAACACCTGGCGGCCGAAATAGCGGCTCGTGTAGCCCGAGGCATAGCCCAGCAGCATCCAGCACACCGGTTCGCGCTGGGGGCCGAAATCGCGCAGATGCGTCTCGACCTCCCAGGAATGGTTCCAGCGGTAGACGCCCAGGTAATGCGGCGCCTGGGCGTCGTATTCGAAGCGCAGCGGCGTGACCTGCACGGCGCCCTCGAGCATGTGCAATTGCGGGCCGACGGCGAAGGCCGCGAAGACATCGGCGTCGGGCCGCACCTGGCGCGCCAGCGCCGCGTCGCGTTGTCCCGCCGCATAGCCCACGCGCATCAGCAGGCGCCGCGCCGGCTCGTGGCCGATGCCGTGGATCAGCTCGCTGCGCAGCGACGCCAGCGACGCCGCGTGCATCAGCAGCATGCGCTGGTCGGCGAGCCAGATGCGGCCGTCGGCGGCCGAAAAGCGCAGCAGCCGACGCAGGTCGGCATCGCTGGGCAGCGCTTGCTTCGGTCCTGGATTCACGCTCCGATTATCGAGATTCCTCTGCATGGGTCGATCCGGGGAAGCACGGGGCGCCGGCTTCAGGATTTCAGCATTTCATCAACGACACCGGGCCGCCGATTGCTGAAAAGCGCATGCTGCAGCGCAACAGCAGGGGGTCGAGGCCATAAAACGGCCCCGGAATCACTCGAATCAGCCGATGCGCGCTCGCGACGACGGGCCGTGACGGGCCTGGCAGCCGCTTAGATCTCCTGATTTACCCTCGTTTTATCGAGATTTCAGGTTTCCAGGCATGGCCGTTGCGAACGCTGGAGCCAGCGCCGCCCGACCCCGAGGCGGCGACGGCACCCCGATCCACCAGGAGACCTGCAATGGCACTGCTCGAACGCGCGGCTTGGTACGACATCGCCCGCGCCACCAACTGGACCCCGAGTTACGTCAGCGAGGCGGAACTCTTCCCCGACGTGATGACCGGCGCGATGGGCGTGCCCATGAGCGAATGGGAGCACTACGACGAGCCCTACAAGACCTCGTATTCTGAATATGTCCGCATCCAGCGCGAGAAGGATGCCGGCGCCTATTCGGTGAAGGCCGCGCTCGAGCGCAGCCGCATGTTCGAGGAAGCCGATCCGGGCTGGCTGTCGATCCTGAAGGCGCATTACGGCGCCATCGCGCTGGGCGAATACGCGGCGATGAGCGCCGAAGCGCGCATGGCGCGCTTCGGCCGCGCCCCGGGCATGCGCAATATGGCGACCTTCGGCATGCTCGACGAGAACCGGCATGCCCAGTTGCAGCTGTATTTCCCGCACGACTACTGCCCCAAGGACCGCCAGTTCGACTGGGCGCACAAGGCCTATCACACGAACGAATGGGGCGCCATCGCGGCGCGCCACACCTTCGACGACCTGTTCCTGGCGCGCAGCGCGATCGAGATCGCGGTGATGCTGACCTTCGCCTTCGAAACCGGATTCACGAACATGCAGTTCCTCGGCCTCGCGGCCGATGCGGCCGAGGCCGGCGACTTCACGTTCTCGAGCCTGATCTCGAGCATCCAGACCGACGAATCGCGCCACGCGCAGATCGGCGGCCCGGCGCTGCAGGTGCTGATCAAGAACGGCCGCAAGGAGCAGGCGCAGAAGCTCGTCGACATCGCGATCGCGCGCGCCTGGCGGCTGTTCAGCCTGCTCACCGGCACCTCGATGGATTACGCGACGCCGCTCGTCCACCGCAAGCAGTCGTTCAAGGAATTCATGCGCGAATGGATCGTCGGCCAGTTCGAGCGCACGCTGATCGACCTCGGTCTGGACCTGCCCTGGTACTGGGACCAGATGATCAATGAATTCGATTACCAGCATCACGCCTACCAGATGGGCATCTGGTTCTGGCGCCCGACGCTGTGGTGGAACCCGGCCGCCGGCGTCACGCCCGACTGCCGCGAATGGCTCGAGGAGAAATACCCGGGCTGGAACGACAGCTTCGGCCAGGCCTGGGACGTGATCATCGACAACCTCGTCGCCGGCCGCAACGAGCTGACCTACCCCGAGACGCTGCCCATCGTCTGCAATATGAGCCAGATCCCGATCTGCGCGATTCCCGGCAAGGGCTGGAACGTCAAGGACTATCCGCTCGACTACAAGGGCCGCACCTACCATTTCAATTCGGAGATCGACCGCTGGGTGTTCCAGCAGGATCCGCTGCGCTACCGCGACCACATGACGCTGGTCGACCGCTTCCTGGCCGGCAAGATCCAGCCGCCCAACCTGATGGGCGCGCTGCAGTACATGAACCTCGCGCCGGGCGAGATCGGCGACGACGCCCATGCCTACGCCTGGGTCGAGGAATACCGCAAGCTGCGCCAGGGCAAGCGCGCGGCCTGAACCGAGTCCCCACAGGAGCAAGCCATGGCACTCTTCCCCGTGATTTCCAATTTCCAGTACGACTTCGTGCTGCAGCTCGTCGCCGTCGACACCGAGAATTCGATGGACGAGGTCGCCGCCGCCGCGGCCCATCATTCGGTCGGCCGCCGCGTCGCGCCGCGGCCGGGCAAGGTCATCCGCGTGCGCCGCCAGGGCAGCGAGACCTTCTACCCGCGGCAGGCCAAGCTCGGCGAGACCGACATCAAGCCGATGGAGGCGCTCGAATTCATCTTCGCCGATGCCTGAGGCCGCGATGAGCTACCGCAAAGTCGGCTCGCTCGACGAGCTCTGGGAAGGCGAGATGGCCGAGGTCGAGGTCGACGACCACGTCATCGTCCTCGTCTGTTCCGAGGGCGGCGAGGTGCGCGCCTTCCAGGGCATCTGCCCGCACCAGGACATCCCGCTGGCCGAAGGCAAGTTCGACGGCAAGGTGCTGATGTGCCGCGCCCACCAATGGACCTTCGACGCGCGCACCGGCGCCGGCATCAACCCCGGCGATTGCCGGCTCGCCGAATACCCGGTGAAGGTCGAAGGCGACGACATCCTGGTCGCGATCGAGGGCGTGAGCCCGCTCTTCGCCCATTCATGACAAGGAACATTCCATGAACACCCAGAAGACCGCCGACGGCTACCGCAACAACCGCGTCGGCCCGGTGCTGCGCGCCAGCAGCATCACCGCTGGCGTGATCGAGGCGGCCCAGGAGGACAACCCGGGCAAGGAGATCCGCGTCGACGACAAGGTGGCCTATGTGCGCATCGACACCGACGGCGAGCTGATCCTGCGCCGCGAGACGCTCGAGCAGACGCTGGGGCGTCCGTTCCGCATGAGCGAGCTCGAGGTCAACCTCGGCTCGTTCGCCGGCCGCATCGAGACGACCGACGATTACGTCCGCTTCTATTACGAACTCAAACTCTGAACGGAGTCCGCGATGACCCAGCCCGAAGTCCTCAAGCCGCTCAAGACCTGGAGCCACCTCGCGGGGCGCCGCCGCAAGCCCAGCGAATACGAGATCGTCTCGACGAACCTGCATTTCAGCACCGACAACCCCGATGCGCCCTTCGAGCTCGACCCGAATTTCGGGCTCGCGCAGTGGTACAAGACGCACCGCAACGCGTCGCCGCTCAAGCATGCCGACTGGAATGCGTTCCGCGACCCCGAGGAGGTCGTCTACCGCACCTACAACATCGTCCAGGACGGCCAGGAGACCTATGTCCAGGGCCTGCTGAACCAGTTCTCCGAGCGCGGCAACGACCGCATGCTCGAACCCGCCTGGGCCGCCGCGCTGGCACGGCTGTACACGCCGGCGCGCTACTTGTTCCACGCGCTGCAGATGGGCTCGGCCTACCTGACGCAGATCGCGCCGGCATCGACGATCTCGAATTGCGCCGCCTACCAGACCGCCGATGCCCTGCGCTGGCTGACGCACACCGCGTACCGCACGAAGGAACTCTCGCTGACCTTCCCCGAACTGGGTTTCGGCAGCAACGAACGCGGGCTGTGGGAATCGCATCCAGCCTGGCAGGGCTGGCGCGAACTCGTCGAACGCGCGCTCGTCGCCTGGGACTGGGGCGAGTCGTTCGTCGCGATGAACCTCGTCGTGCGCCCTGCCGTCGAGGAGGCCGTGCTGCGCGCACTCGGCCAGGCCGCGCGCCACAACGGCGACACGCTGCTGGGCATGCTCAGCGACACGCAATTGGTCGACGCCGAACGCCACCGCCGCTGGACCACGGCGCTGGTGAAGATGGCGCTGGCCGTCGAGGGCAATGCCGCCGTCGTCACCGGCTGGGTCGAGAAATGGGCGCCGCTGGCCGACAAGGCCATCGACGTCTATCTCGCCACGCTGCCCGACTCGCCGGGCGCCGCCGCCAACGCCAAGGCCGCCGTGCGCGCCCACCGCGCGGCGATGGGTCTGCCCGCGGGTCTCTAGCCCCGCGCCAGCACCGTCGTCGTCCATCGGCCGAAGCGCGCCGCCCGCCGGCGCGCCGGTCGCGCTCACGCCTACGAGTCCCCCGCCATGGGTCATTGCGTCCAGATCGCCGGCACCGACATCCGCTTCGAAGCCGAGGCCGGCGACACGCTTTTGCGCGCCGCGCTGCGTGCCGGCATCGGCTTTCCCTACGAATGCAATTCGGGCGGCTGCGGCAGCTGCAAATTCGACCTCGTCGACGGCCGCATCGACGTGCTCTGGCCCGACGCGCCGGGGCTCGGTGAGCGCGACCGCCGCAAGGGCCGGCAGCTGGCCTGCCAATGCCTCGTCGCTTCCGACCTCGCGATCAAGGTCAGAACCGGCGCCGAATACGCGCCGGCGATCCGGCCGCGGCGGCTGGCGGCGCGGCTGGTTGGCACGAGCGACATCACGCACGATATCCGCGAATTCCGTTTCGAGACCGATACAGCCGCCGAATTCATTCCCGGCCAATACGCCAGCCTGCGCCTGCCGGGCCTGGCGCAACTGCGCTGCTATTCGTTCTCGAACCTGCCGAATGCCGAAGGCCGCTGGGAATTCCAGATCCGCCGCGTCGCCGGCGGTCGCGCGACGGCGCTGCTGTTCGACGCCATGGGTCCCGGCGCCGAGGTCGAGATCGACGCCCCCTACGGACTTGCCGGACTGCGGGCCGACAGCGGACGCGATATCGTCTGCGTTGCCGGCGGCTCGGGCCTGGCGCCGATGATCGCCATCGCCCGCGGCGCCGCGGCGGCCGGGATGCTCGCCACGCGCCGGCTGCACTTCTTCTACGGCGCGAGGACGCCGCGCGATGTCTGCGGCGAGGCCTTGCTGCGCGAAATCGCCGCCCCGCCCGGCGCGCTGAACTACCACGCCGTCGTCTCCGACCCGGCCGCCGGCGGTGACTGGCCCGGCGCGACCGGCTTCGTCCACGAGGCGCTCGAACGCGAACTCGGTGAGCGTCTGGCCGATCACGAGATCTATTTCGCCGGACCGCCGCCGATGACGCAGGCGATTCAGGAAATGCTGATGACCCGCCACCGCGTGCCCTACACGCAGATCCATTTCGACCGTTTCTTCTGAAGCGGCCGCACCGCCCATAGCCCACCGGAGTCCCCCCCAATGAAAAACTCGATCCGCCTCACCGCCGCGCTCTGCGGCATCGCCTTCATCGGCTGCGCCAGCGCGCAGGACAGCTCGCCCTGGACCGTGCGCCTGGGCGCCGCCAATGTCGGCTTCAGCACGAAGGCCGATGTCCAGGTCAACGGCGCCACCGTGCCGGGCGC
>JAGWTU010000073.1 GCA_028868825.1 Burkholderiales bacterium
CGCCGGTGCGAGCGCCGGCGTGGTCGGCGCACCGGCACCGGCGCAGGCGCCCAGCGCCGCCGCGACCGCTGTCGCGGCCAGGGCCGTCGCGGCCCGCCTCACGGCCTCGCCCCCCGTCCCTGGACGCGGACGACGAAGTCCTCGAGCGTGTGGTCGCCATAGATCATCGTGCGGCGCAGCAGCAGCGGCGCGGCGTAGAACGGGTTCGCGCCGGCCTCGACCGTGAGGCCGAGTTCGTATCCCTGGCGCGCCGCCGCGTCGACGACCGCATTATTGGCGTCGCCGTAGGGATAGGCCAGGTAGCGCAGCGTGATGCCGTGGCGCTCGAAGACCTGGCGCGGCTGGCGCAGTTCGAGGTCGACCAGCGCGCGATAGCCCGCCGCACCGGCGCCGGCCGGGCGCAGCGCGAGGTTGCGATGCGTCTTGCCATGGGCCTCGATGTCGATCAGCCCCGTTCGCGACAAGGCCTCGATCTGCGCCCAGCTGAGCGCGTCGCGGGCACCGACGAAGTCGCTCGGGACGAACAGCGTCGCCGGGTAGCCATGGCGCTGCAGCGCCGGCCAGGCGATGCGGTAGGCCGATTCGTAGCCGTCGTCGATCGTGATCACGACCGCGCGCGGCGGCAACGCGCGCCGGCCGGCGACGAAGGCCGCGACGTCGGACAGCCGCAGCACCTGGTAATGCTCGCGCGCGAGCCAGGCGAGCTGCTCCTCGAAGCGCTCGGCGCTGACGATCATGCGCGAGCGGCCGTTGCCGAAGCGGTGGTAGCACAGGATGGTCACGGTGTGCGCTGGATCGGGCGGCGACGCCAGCCGCGGCACCGCCAGCGGCTGGCCCGCCTGCAGGCGCCAGCGCTGGCCGTTGGCCTCGGCGATCTGCCACGCACGGCCGGCGTCGCCGAGCAGCCGTGCGGCCACGGCCTCGAGGGTGTCGCCGGCTGCGGGCACGTAGACGATCCAGCGCTCGCTGCGCGCGGCGATGCGGCCGCGGGCGCCGTCGGGCGGCGCGGACTCGCGCGGGTTCGGCGCGGTGGCGGCATCGGCCCCATCGGCCGTAGTGGCCGCGAGCGGCCCGGCGGGCGGCGCCGTCGGTGCCGACGTCGAGCAGCCGCCGACGGCAAGCGCGACGAACAGGGCGAAGGCGAGCGCGGTGGTCAAGTGGCCGCCGGGGGCGGCTTCGTGGCCGGCGGCGCCGGCGCACGCGGCAGGGTCGTCGGCGAGCGCGACGGCGGCCGCGTGCCTGCCGCGGTGGCCGGCGCCGCGCCCGACTCGCGCTGCTGCAGCGACTGCGCCATCGCATCGAAGGCCACGAAGAGCTGGCCGAACTCGTCGTTGCGCTGCTCGCCGATGCGGTGGTCGAAGCGGCCCTTGCCGATCTCGCCCATCGAATCGATGACGAGCCGGATCGGCCTGGCGAACCAGTTGGCGACGAAGTACATCGCGATCGCCACCGCGAGCACCGTGACCAGCGCCAGCACCGCCATCAGCACGATCGACAGCCGCGCGAGCTGCGTCACCGGGCGCTCCGGGATGCCCAGCGCGACGCGGCCGACCTCCTTGCCCTGGAACAGCACCGGCGCCTCGAAGCCGAGCACCGAGGCGCCGCCGCTGTCGTAGCGCAGCGCGGGAATGCCGCCGAAACGGCCGAGGGCGTCGACGCCCTCGGCGTGATACGGCTTGCCGACCAGCGCCGGCTGGCTCGACACGCGCACGACGCCCTGGCGGTCGATGACCGAAACGCGCTCGAAGCTCTTCGTCTTCATGACCTCCTGCACCGCGACCTCGACCGTCTCCCATTCCTCGCCGAGCACCGCGGCCGCGTTCTGCGCCGCGAGGAAGCGCGCCAGCGAGGCGCCGTAGTCGCCGACCTGGTTCATCATCGCGGCGTACTGGCGCTGCGTGATGACGGCCGCCGTCGAGCCCATCACGACCGCGACGATGGCCGCCATCGTCAGTGCCCACTTCAGCCGCAGCGGCACGATGCGGGGCTTGTCGCGTTCGCGCGCCGCCTCGTCGATCTCGGCCAGCACCTTGGACAGCGCATCGGCGAGCTCGCCGCCCGACTGGTAGCGCTGCGCCGGCGACTTCGCGAGGCAGCGATCGACGACGCGGCGCAGCGATGCCGGCAGCCCGGGGCGCCGCGACGCCAGGGGCACCGGTTCCTCGTTGGCGATGCGCGTGGCGACGGCGACCATGCTGTCGCCCTGGAACGGGCGCGCGCCGGCGAGCATCTGGTAGAGCACGATGCCGGCCGAGAACAGGTCGGAGCGGCCGTCGAGCTTCTCGCCCCGCGTCTGCTCGGGCGACATGTATTGCGGCGTGCCCATCACGGCGCCGACGACGGTGGCGACATTGGCGCCGTCGTCGACGTAGGCGATGCCGAAATCGGTCACCTTGATCGTCTTCGTGTCGCGCAGCAGCATGATGTTGCCGGGCTTGATGTCGCGGTGGACGATGCCGCGCGCATGTGCGTACTCGAGCGCGCGCGCCAGCTGCAGGCCCATCACGACGACATCGCGCACGGGGAACTGCTGCTGCTGGTCGAGCGGATCGGACAGCGGCGCGCCGGCGATCATCTCCATCGCCATGTACGGCCGGCCCTCGATCTCGCCGACGTCGTGGACGACGACGATGTTCGGGTGCGCGAGGTTGGCCGCGGCGCGCGCCTCGCGCAGGAAGCGGGTTCGGCAGTCGTCGTCCTCGGACAGCGAGGCGTGGAGGAACTTGATCGCGACGTCGCGCTGCAGCGAGGGGTCGCGCGCGCGGTAGACCGTGGCCATGCCGCCGCGGCCGATGCGCTCGACGATCTCGTAGCGTCCGACCTGGCGCAGCGCGGCGTCGCCGCTGGCCGAGCCGGCGGGGCGGCGCGCACCGCCGGCACCGGCGCCGGCGCCGGGCAGCGTGTTGGCACCGCTGGCGGCGGGCGGCGCGGCGGCGGCACCCGCGATGGCGGCCGGCGGCGCGGGTGCTGCCGCCGGCGCTTCCGGCGGCCGGGGGACCTGATCGACCGGCATCAGCTGGGTGACGTCGTCGGCCGGCGGCCCGGCTTCGGGCACGCGGCGCTGGATCAGCGTGCGGTCGAAGGCGCTGGGGGGCATCAGCTGCGTCGTTTCGTCGGGCGGGCGATCGAAGGTCGGCAGCGGCAGGATCTTCGTCGCCTCGGGGTCGGGCTCGAATGGCGAGGCCGGCGCAGCGGGAGTTCGGCCGGCGGGAGGCGACGGGTTGGTCATGAACGAAGATTAACGGCGATCGAGGAGCGCATCATCGGCCCATCCGCGCCCGGCTCAAAGCGCCATGCTCATGCCTTGAGGCGATCGGCATCCAGGCGCGTCACCTCGACCGGCGATGCGAAGACCGTCTCGAACAGCGGCGGCGGCCCGCCCGTGCCGAGGCCGGGAATGTAGAGCTGCTGCACGCGCACATGCTGGGTCGGAATCCAGCGCGTGCCGCGGTCGGGTCCCGCCACGGCGCCCTGCGCCGGTTTGCCGTAGCCGGTGTAGGCGCGCAGCGGCTGCGCGAGCAAGGCGCGCACGAGCAGGTCGACGCGGGTCCAGTCGTAGGGCAGCGCGAGCATCAGGCGCGCCGCTTCGTGCAGGGCGTAGTCGTTGGCCCGCGCGAAACGCCGGATGAGGCTGAAGTTCTCGAAATCGACCCACCAGCCGCCGCCGAGCTGCGCCGCGCGCGGCGAGCGGCTGCTGGCGAAGCGGTAGTAGTACTGGCCGGTGGGCAGGCGCGTGGGCTGGGGGTTGGCGATGCCGCCGGTGCCGACGGCCTGGCCGTCTTCGTACCAGTTTTCGACGCTGAAACCGCTGGCGATGACGCGCCAGTGGGGTTGGGCGAAGGGCTTGGCGTTGGCGGCTTCGGGCATGGCTGTGGATCATTCCGCGCCTCGCAACTACGCGCAAGGTCCGAAGGTCATGCCAGCGCCCACTGGTCCGCTTGCCTCATCAATCCATTTCGACCAGCACGATCCTTTGGCCGGAAGAATGCAATTGCGCCAGCGCTTCAAGCATCGGCTCGAGCGTCGAATCCGGACAACCGAGTGCGCCGTGGATCTGGAACTCCACCGTCTGGTCGCCCATCTGCAAGGCCTCGCCTTCAGGCTCAGGCTCCAATTCGCCCCTTGCTAGCGCAGCCGCAGCTTGCCTCGCAAGCCAAGCGTCTAGAACCTTCTGCAGTCGGTCCATCGAGTCCGGATCAACCGGTCGATCGAAGATCAGGCGAACCACCATAAACGACGGTAGTGGTTCGGGCAAAGCGTCGTGGACGACAAACGGAAGAGACAAACGCTCAAGCCTGGTCGGTGGATCTGCCTGGCCTTCGTCGAACCGGTCTTCGTTCACTGCACGCCTATTTATCGAAACGCGCCAACCACTCTGCCATCACATCGTCCGTACCGAAGATCGGCGCGTGGTTCATCAAGCGACAACCCGCCAGCGCCCGACCAACGGCCTTGACGTCAGTGAGCTTCTGAGCCCTATTCGAGTCGCCGATCATTGGCGCCGCACCGGCCTGGATCAGCAAGCCGTTTTTCAATTCATGAAGGGCTACCGAAGCCGGCAGCAAAGTCCTGAGCCGGGCCACTCCGCCCACACTTTCGACAATCCGCTCCCCCACGAGAGTCAACCACTGGACCGTCTTGATGCCTGGTGCGGTGCTACGCTGGATCGCGAGCACCGTCGTATTCAGCTTCGGCAGGTCGACCCCGGGAAAGCGGCCCGCGACGCCTGGCATGCGAGCCTCGGCGTCCGAGGCACTGTCGGCGTTCGGCTCCCAGGACATCGAGTACCCACAGTGTCCGCTCTCGAAGTCGGCGCAATCGGCAATCTCCTGCATGAGGGTCACGATCGATTCCGGATTTTCAGCGGCTACAACCGGAATCGAAAGGCTCATCGCTCCAGCGGGAGGGTCCTCTTCTTCATCGGCAAAGAACTGCAGAGCCAGGTCCGACGGCTCGTTCACCGAGGGTCCACCCTTCAGCAGCATCATGAAGATATCCTCACGACGTTTGGCCTTCTGAAGCCAGAAAGGAACAGTGTCAAGAGTATCCGCTTTCAGCTTCTTCACGCCGGCCATGGTACCCGTCTCGAAATAGACGATACCGCCCTTAACGGCAGCCAATGCACGGTAATAAGCTTCGGTCAGTGAACTGGTGCGATCGTACATCGACCCGCGCCAATAGAACGTCAGATCGATGCAGAGCCTGGCAAAAGTCGATCCTTCAGTTTCGAAGATCAGTTCGGGCGGCAACGCATTCATACCGAGAGGTTCCTTCTTTGCTAATTGCAGTCACAAGTCTTGGCGCTGATGACGACCAGTTTCTTGCCACCGGCGAGCTTTTCTTGGCGCACACGTTGAGTGCCACGAAGCCTGTCGCCGGGGAACTTGAAATCGAAGCACCGGGTCACCTGACCCGCTGAGTCCTTGAGATTGACGTCGGGAATCGTCTTCACCCTCTTTGGAGGCTTGGGGAATCGTTCCGAGGCCGCGACAGGCTTGCCTTGTAGACAACTGGCTGCTGACTTGCCTGGCGGTGGCGTCTTGATTTCGTCCTCGAGGTCCTTTGACCAGTTGTGACGCCGCGAAAAGGAAAGTTTCTTCCGATAGCCTCCCTTCGGACCCTTTTTGAAACCTTTCTTCAGCCGATCGCAGAAACCATCGCAAAGGCAGTCGGCCACCTCCTTTTCCTGCTGAGAAAGCCCTGCTGCCACCGCGACTGGCATTTGAAGCGCGCCGCCAAGGTCAACCGTGTTCTCATGATTCTGAAACTTCTTGTCCGTCAACCGACAAGCATTGCTCCCATCCATCTTGACGTCGAAAGAATACAGGATCCACGTACTCTCCTTCATGAACGTCGACGACTTCACCCCGCCAGCGACCCCGGCGTTGTCGCCATTGGACAGCGCGAACTCGCTGCCCTTGGTCGCAATCATCATCCCGCCATCCGCCTTGACCGTCGTCGTGCCTTTGTCGAGTGTCGCCGACTGCGAGATGTTCGGATAGGGGATCGGCACCGGTCCGCCCGGCGACGGTGTCTTGCACACGTCGGGCACCGTGGCCGCCGAAATGGCGCTGCTGCCCTTGTGCACGAGCGAATTGGTGGCGCCGTTGACCTTGATCGTCACGGGCATGGTTCAGGTCCCCTGCCCTTGGCCATCGGCGACGGCCAGCAGCGCCGCCGCGCGTTCACCGCCCTCGGCACTGGCCCATGCGAAAGCCAGCGGCCCCCTGGCATGGCCTTTTTGTCCCGCCGCGGTCGCCAGCGCCAGGTGCAAGAGTCCGCCCGCAGCACCCACGTCGCCCCAGCCATCCGCGGGTGCAGCGAACTCGCCCGCCGACTCGAAGTACTCGTTCGTGCGCAGCACGCTGAACCCGAACTCGTCGGCCCGATAGGGCTCGCCATTCATGTCGCAGTAGATGTCACTGACCTTCCGACCTTGAGGCAGCGCGGCCAGTGCCCCTCGAAACGCATCGGTCAGGCCCTCGCCAATGCAGACCGTCTCGGTCTTGATGCGCTTGGCCTCATGCGCCACACCGCAACCCAGCACGGCGGCCAGGGGTTGCCATCCACGCTCCCGCGCCAGCGAGGCGCGGGTGAGCAGCAGCGCCCCGGCGGCCTCCCCGGGGATGAACCCCCAGGCGTTGTTCAGCGGCCCGGCGCCATGCAGCTGATCGCAGGACTCGAGCCATTCCAGCGTCTCCGGCTCGAGATAGCTGTCGACGCCGGCGACGAGGCAGGCGTCGAGACGGCCCTGGCGGATCTGCGCACTGCCGGCCTGCAGCGCCATCAGGCCGGCCGCGTGGCCGTTGGCGAAGACGGCCGCGGCGTCGAAGCGGCCGGGCCAGCGTCGCTGGATGCGTTCGATCAGTTCGCGCTGCAGTTCGCTCGCCAGGCCTGGACGCGGCGGCGGCAGCGCCAGCGCGAGCGCCAGTCGCGGTTCGGCATCGCCCTGGGCGGTCATCGGCTCCAGCGCTTCGTCGATGACGGGAAACAGCAGCGCCTCGTATCGATCCACGCCCCGGACCTCGATCTCGATCGCCGCCACGCGCGCCACGCGCATCGGCTCGCCGGCGGTGTCGATCATGTACGGATGGCGCTCGAAAGCGCTGACGCCCGCGCGCACAGCCGCTGCACTCGCCCACGCGCCCTCGCCCAGCGGCGTGCGCGCTCCGAGCCCGACGATCACGACCGGGTCATCCATCGCCTCAATCCAGTTCCAGCGCCCGGTCGACGACCTGCGATGGCAAGGCATTCACCGCCGTCTTCAACGTCACGACGGTCCGTTCGAGCTTGTGCACCTTGAAATGGCAGGGCAGAGCCGTGTGCCAGACGAGACTGACGCGAGGGAATTCCGGCTCGATGATCACGCTGTGCAGGCGCCGTTCACGATGGAGTTCGCGGCTGCCGTCGCAATAGCGGGTTTCGAATCCCAGGTGCAGCCGCGGCAGCTGGAATTGCAGACGGCCCAGTGGCGAGAGGTTCAGCAGCGTCGCGACCTCGCCGCCCTGGAGGAAGGCCGGCGCCTGCTGGTCCTGCGGCGCGCTCTGGAAATGGCGATCGTCGAGGTCCTCGGCCAGCAGCGGCTGGCGCGTCTTCATCCAATGGTCGTCGTAGGTGCCCGCGAACCCGACTCGCGGCTGCCAGTGGCTGGCGACGACGCCGAACCCGGCCGGCGCGGGGCGGTCGTTCCAGGCGGCGATGAGCCGCTGCGGATCCTCGATGTTGGGCAGCGCCATACCGGTCGCGTTGCGACCGGCGCTCGCGTAACCGGTGCCGACGGGATTGCGCCAGTCCCAATGCTTTTCCGGCTGATCGGACTTCGGGTCGGCACCACCGTAGGCCCGCTCCCAGACCAGCGGCATCTTGGTGAAGTACTCGGGCGCGCTCATCCCGACGGACTTCCAGCGCCGATCACCGAACACGCGCAGCACCTTCTGCACCGGACCGACCTTGAAGCCGACGTCGAGCTGCGTCACCTGCTTGCCCGGCGGCGCATGCGCATGGCCGACGACGACGATGTCGGTTGTCGTTTTCGTCAGCACGAGGTCGGCGTCGTACTTGATGCTGCTACGGCCCGGTTCGCCGTGGTGCTCCGGCAGTCGCAGCACCGGCGGCTGCTCGGCCGCGACCGCGGTCGTACCGTCGGGGAGGATGTCGAATGTCGCCTTCACGGCGACGAGCCAGATCTCGGTGCCGTCGCGGTCACGCACCCACCCGCGCTCAGCGGCGAAGGGCGTGCGGTTGTCGACCTGCCACATCGCCTGGTTTTCAGTTGATGTCGATCGCCGCGCCCTTGATCTTGTTGTAGCCGCTGGAGCGGCTCAAGATGTAGTTGCCGCGGATGATGACCTTGCCGGCGCGCGTGAGCGTGATGCTGGCCTCGCCGCAGCGCAGGACGATTTCCCGCTCGGCCTGGATGAGGTGGCGTTCGCCATCGACCTCGACGCGCACGCCCTGCACCGGCGCGAACGGCATGGCCGGTGCGTCCTGCAACGGATGGGCTTCGATGACGCCGACGATGATCGGCCGCTCGCGGTCCCCCTGCTCGAAGGTCACCAGCACCTCGCGCCCGCGGTGCGCGCTGCGCAGCGGCAGCGTGCTGCGACAGGCCAGCACGCGCCCGGGGCAGGCCGCGAGCGCACCGACCAGCGGCTGTTCGAGCAGGTCGAAACCCTGGAGCCGCCCCACCCAGTGGCCGGCCAGGGATGCGTCCGCCGGCTCGGGAATCGACAGATTCTCCTGGACCAGGGGAACGAAGGGGTCGTCGTTGGGTTTCATCCGCTCAACCTCAGTTCGCGCCGATCTTCGAACCCTTGATCACGACGTCCGAGCTGGCCTTGATATTGATCTTGCCCGACCCATCCACCGTGATGTCCTTGCCCTTGATCGTGATCGTCCCGTCCTTCTTCATCGTGATGCTCGCGCTGCCGGTCTTGATCGTCACCGAGTCCCCGGCATCGACGACCCAGTTCTTGCCGACCTTCAGCGCATCGTCCTCGCCGACCTGGGTGCTGCGGCCCTTGCCGACCTGCGTGCTCTGCGCGCCGCCGACTTCGATCGACCGATCGGCGCCGACGTTCGTCGTCTGTTTGGCACCGACCGTCGTCGACTGGTTCGCGCCGACATCGTTGGACTGATTGGCACCGACACTGGTGCTCTGGTTCAGGCCGACGCTGATGGTCTGCGCCGCGCCCACCGCCACCATCTGCGCCGCGCCGATCGCGATTTCCTGCGCCGCGCCGACCGCGATGGTCTCGTTCACGCCGACGCTGTGCGTGCGCTGCAGCGCGACGCTGGCGGTCTCGCTCGCGCCGACGCTGATCGTGCGGTTGGCGCCGATCGTGATCGATTCGTTGGCCCCGACGCTCTCGGTGCGGTTGACACCGATCTTGATCGTCTCGTGGTTGCCGACGCTCTCGCTGCGGTTCAGGCCGATCGTGATCGTCTCGTTGTTGTCGACCGTCTCGGTGCGGTCATGCTTGATATGGCTGGTCTCGTCGTGGTCGATGTTCTTGCGCCGGTCGTTGCCGACCCATTTGTCCTCGTCGTGCTCGACCTCGGTGAGCTGGTCCTTCTCGGCATGCAACCAGAGCTGCTCGGCGCCCTTCTTGTCCTCGAAGCGCAGCGCGTTCGCGTTGCCGTAGGCACCGCCCTTGCTGCTGCGGCTGAGCACACCCGATTGCGTCGCGTTGGCCGGCAGATCCCAGGGCGGCATCTGCTCGGCGTTGTAGACGCGGCCGGTGATCAGCGGCTGGTCGGGATCGCCTTCGAGGAAGTCGACGACCACCTCCTGGCCGATGCGCGGGATCTGCACGAAGCCGAAGCTCTTGCCGGCCCAGGGCGAGCTGACACGCACCCAGCAGCTGCTCTTCTCGTTCTTCTTGCCGTAGCGGTCCCAGTGGAACTGGACCTTCACGCGGCCGTATTTGTCGGTGTAGATCTCGTCGCCCGCGGGGCCGACGACGACGGCCGTCTGCGGGCCCTGGACGAAAGGCTTCGGTGTCGCGCGCTCGGCGCGGTAGGCCACCGACGACGGCACCGCCTGGTAGCGGCAGCTGTAGCCGGGCTGCTCGGACGTGCCGGTGCTTTCGTAATCGGGCTGCTCGACGATGATCTGGCTCGCGCAGACGAGGTATTCGCCGTTGTCGGCCGCGCGCAGCGCGTGCGTCAACTTCATCAAGCCGCCGCAAGCCAGCATGCGCGCGTCGGACTGGCCGTAGACTAGGCCGGCGCCACCGGCCAGATGCTCCATCTGCGAGCGCACGAACTGTTCGCCGTCGCCTTCCTTGTCGTAGAGGCCGGGGTAGTCGAACACCTCCATGTCGCCCAGCGCGTGCTCGCCGGGCATGGCACGTGCCTGCGTCAGGTTGACCTGGGTGCGCGTGAAGTCGTAGTCCTTGAGCACCTGCTTGCCCGGCCGCATGCGGCGCGTGCTGCCGACATCCCAGACGCATTCCTGCAGGCTGCGGCCGGCCGAATCGGCACCGCGCACCGGCAGCGCCGAACAGCGCGGCAGCATGTCGTGCGCCGACGCACCATCGGCCAGCACCAGCGCGTGCTTGCCCGGCGTGTGCGTGAAGTAGTAGTAGATGCCTTCCTGCTCCATCAGCCGCGAGACGAAGTTGAGATCACTCTCGCGGTACTGGACGCAGTAGACCCAAGGCGTGTAGTCGGCCGTCGTGCGCTTGTCGACGACGGCGATCGGATGGTCGGCGAAGACCTCCTCGAGGATCTCGATCACGGTCTGGTTCTGGAACACCTTGCAGTCGTGGGTCTGGCTCAGGAACCAGAGCCAGGAGCGGGCGACGATCTGGTACTTGAACAGCTTGCCCTGGTGCCCGACGAGGGCGATCTGCTCCACGAGGCCGTCGAAGCAGCGCACGCTGGAAGCGGCCTCGAGGTGATCAGGCGTGCCCTGCATGCGCACGGTGACATGCTTGCCCAGCGCCTTGTTGAAATCGAGGTCGGCGCGCGGCGACAGCGCCGTGATGCGATAGCAGCCGGGCTGGCTGATCGCTTCAGTGGCGCTGAGCTGGCTGAAGACCAGGTCGGCGCCGTAGGGGCTGTCTATTTCGGCGAACTGCTTCATCGCGGCGCAGGGCTCGGTTCCATGCCGTCAAGTTCGGGCATCGGCGCGATATTCGCATCGTCGGAGGCCGGCGCATGCTGCCGAAAGTCATGCAAGCGTCGCGGTCGGCCGCCGCGCGGACTCGGTTCGCGCCCGATTGACATCGATAGCAGAACCCCGCTCCAATCGGGCTCCCGCCACGACCGAGCCCTGCATGCGCCCGCTACCCGTCCGAAGAACTGCCAGCGCCGGGGCGCTGATGATGATGACATCGGTGCTCGCGGGCGCAGCGCCGCAGCCGGGCGCGGCCCAGGCAGCCACCGACCCGAGCTTCCTGCTGACCGCCACCGCGCAGGACTTCAAGCATTACTTTCCCGGCTACCTCGCCAACGGCTACTTCTCGACCCTGACCGCCCCGCGCGGCACCGAGGGCAATCGCGGCTATATGGTGGCGCTGATGGAACGCGTCGGCGGCGACAACGCCCGCCCCGCGGCCGTGCCGGGTTGGACCGAGATCGACTACCGCGCCAGCCCGAACGGCCCCTGGCTCAACCGCGCGCCGCTGGACGCTGCGCATTTCCAGCAATACCGGCAGACGCTGAATCTGCGCGATGCCACGCTGACGACGAGCTACCGCTATCTCGCCGCGGGCACCCGCACGGCCGTCGAAGTGACGACCTTCGTGAGCCAGGATGCGAGCCACGTTGCCGCGAGCAGGATCAGCATCACCCCCGACGCCGACGGCCCAGTCACGCTGCGCTTCGGCCTCAATCTCTGGGCGCCGCATCAGCCACGCCTGCCGCTGGCCCAGCTCGGGCCCGACGAGGTCGACGAAGTCGTTGCCGCGCACGGCCTCAACCTGTTGCCGCAGGCCCCGTCCACACCCGACCGCGCGGCCTTCTGGTACCCCGGCACGATCGAGATGAACCTGCTGGGCGCCAGCGAGAATGAACGCAGTCTCTGGCTCGAGGGCCGGGCCGACGGCGGCGCGCGGATGGCGCTGGCCGCCGCCGTGAGCCTGCCCGACGACATCGGCGAGGTCAAGGTCCGGCGCGATCAGAACGACTGGCATCTGACGCTCGAGATCCGCGCCACGCTGCGCGCCGGCCACACCTATCGCTTCGGCAAGTTCATCGCGGCCGAGCGCGACGGCTGGGGCGAACCCAGCGCCGACGCCGCACGCCGCGCCGCCGAAGACGCGCGGCACACCGGTTTCGACGCCCTCATCGCCGCGCACCGCACGGCCTGGCACCGCCTGTGGCGCAGCGACATCGTCATCGAAGGCGACGCCGCCGCCCAGCGCGCCATCCATGCCGACCTCTACTACCTCTGGGCCAGCTCGACCGCCGACACCGCCTGGCCGATCGGCGCCTGCGCGCTCACGCCCGGCTACCAGGGCCACGCCTTCTGGGACAGCGACACCTGGATCTTCCCGGCGCTGCTGACCATGCAGCCGCAGCGAGCGAAATCGCTCGTCGATTTCCGCCATCGCACGCTGGCGGCCGCGCAGTCGCGCGCCAAGGCACGCGGCTGGGCCGGTGCGATGTACCCCTGGGAGTCCGACCCCGACGACGGCAGCGAGCAGACGCCGCATTTCGCCGGAGTGCTGGGTGAGCGCGAGATCCACATCAACGCCGATGTCGCGATCGCCCAGTGGCAATACTACCTCGCCAGCGGCGACGAGGCCTGGCTGCGCGACCACGGCTGGCCGGTGATCGAAGCGGTGGCGCAGTTCTGGATCAGCCGCTCGCAGTTCAACGCCGCGCTGCAGCGTTACGAGATCCTGCACGTGACCTCGGTCGACGAGGACTACAACGACGTCCCCAACGACACCTACACCAACGCCGCCGCGGCGAAGGCGCTGCGCGTGGCGACGCTGGCCGCACGTCAATTGCACCTGCCCCCCGATGCGCGCTGGCAGGCGGTCGCCGACGGCCTGCTGCTGCCCTTCGACACCGCCGCCGGGCATCACCTGGACATGGACGCCAGCGTCCCGCACGATCTCGATTCCTGGGGCGGTAGCGCGCTGCCGATGCTCGCTTTGCCCGCGCTGGACCTCGCGCGCGGCGCCGCGGTACGGCGCAACGACTACGACTACTCGATGAAGCCGATCCGCGAATCGCGGCGCGACCCCAACAGCATGGGGTTCGCGCCCAATTCGATAGCCGCCGCGGTGGCCGGCAACGGCGCCGAGGCGGTCGCCTGGTTCCGGCGCAGCCTCACGACGGGGGCCTTGAAGCCGCCTTTCAACGTCCGCACCGAATCGGCGGAGAACAACGCGGGCTATTTCGTGACTTCTTCGGCCGGTGCGGTGCAGAACCTGATCTACGGGTTCAGCGGCCTGCGGCTGGAGCCCGATGGTTTGGTGCCACGCTACGCGCCGCTGCTGCCCGCCACCTGGAAGTCGCTGACCTTGAAGGGCTTGACGGTGCGCGGCGAGCGCTTCGACATCGTCCTGCGCCGCGGCGCGTCGGGGCGGGTGGAATTGCACCGCGTGGCGCGGCCCGCCGGCGGCGCGGCACCGGACTGACGCCCCCACATGGCCCCGTCGCGCTGGCGCGGTCGTGTATCCCACGCGGAAGCAGGACGCCCCGGCGCGACGAGCCGGATTGAACAGGCTTTAACGTAGTCGGATATATCGCGAATGGGGTCCGGCGGGAAGAACGCGGCCCGCAAAGGCATGCCGTTCGCTTCGCGACCGACCATGACATCGATGGCCGGATCAGCGCGTAGTGAATGGCGGTGATGGGCAGCGGCTGCAATAGAGCAAGGTGCGCTCGCCGTTCGACCAGACCAGGAGGCCGTCGCGCTCTTCGCCTATCGTCCATGTGGCCCGGCGGCCGCTGCGGGTCACTAGCCTGCCGTGAGCGACACACGATGAATCGTCGGTCACGTAATGCTGATCACCCGCATCAATGCGGCCTGCGCGTCGAAAATATTCTATGGCATGGCTTCGAGAGAGCCTGTAGCGCGAACAATCGGCATCTGGATCGTTGGGCCGGGTCGCCAACACGGAGGATCGATCGACGGTAAGACTTCGCAACGGCCCTAGATCGTAGACATGTTCGCAAGGTTCAAACTCGCCGCCGCAACCGCTAGCGCGGCAGGCGCCAGTCAATAGACCGAGGGCCGTTACGGTCGCGAAGCGCAAGAACCACTTCACCATCGCGCAGTCTCGGCTTCGGAAGGCGTTTTGCGCGATACAACCGGATGACGAAAGATCTCGCTCGCGGCGAAGTGGAAAGTCCCCATAAGTTCGCGTACGAGCCACGACAGTGCCTCGTTCTGTTGGGTGGTCACCGGATCGTACACGCCGCTGCCATCGACGCCGCCGACCAATTCGATCCCGATGCTGTCGACGTTCGCGGGATAGCGACCCGGAACACTCTTCCTCATTTCGCGTCGATTCTCTTCGAATGGATTGAAAGATTTCAACAATCGCGTCTCGACGGCGCTGCAGCGATGTTCCGCTAAGCATCTGGTCTTAAGCTTGCCGACATGCCAGGTCTGTCGATAGAGCGAGGCTGTCTGGTAAAGCGTGCCGTCCCGGTCGATGAGAAGATGAGCTCCGTTGGCGCCAGGCTTTCGGTAGCTTTCGAGCGACGATCCTGCGGTGGGTGCACCAGTTTGATGCACGATCAGTCCATGAATGGTTTCGAGTTTCGCCTTTTCGATAGCCAAACGCCGCGCAAGATGCACGCGATCGTTGACGATCATTCCGTCGCTATCGATATTCAACATCGGGAATCCCCCTAAGTCCGATAGACTTACCTTCGACGACGGAGCGCAGCAGGAAGCAAGTCGCCGGCCGCAAGCGCAACGACCGCCCCTCGCGCCCGCCCCGACGCGGCAGCCAGCTCGCCACGCCGAGCCGCAATCCGGTGCCGAGCCTGGGCGCCGGTCGCTGCGCCTCCTGCATCCCCAATTCCAGCTCCCAGCGCATCTCGTCGCCCGCCAGCAATCGCAACCATTCGACCAGCGCCGTCCAGGACCGGCCGCCGGGCAGGAAATCATCGTACTGCGAGCGCGTGAGCGGGCCCAGCCGCACTCGGAAGCGGTATTGCCGGTCCCAGATGCGCGAGCCGGCGTTCGCCGCGCGGCCAGCGGTGGCGGTCGGCGCATTGCGCTCGGGGCGATTGGCCGCATGGCCCAGGCGCGAGCGGTCGCGCGGATCGATCGCCAGCCAGGTGCCGACATGCGGTTGCACCGCCACCGGCACGCCGAACTCGTGGCGCAGCACCTTGCAGATCGCCTCCGGGTGGCGGCTGCGACCGGCCAGCGTGCCGGCGTGAAACGCCTGCCGGTAGGCCGCCAGCGTGCTCGCGCCGGGGGTGATGCCGGCGAGCGCGTCGAGCCAATGCAGATAGCGGTCGTCGCGCGGCCGGTCGAGGTGCACGACCGGCTGCGCCTGCGCCCAGGCGCGGTGGAACAGGCTGAGCAGGCGGTGGTGGAAGAGGTCGAGGAAATGGGCGAACGTCGGGTCCTTGTGCTGGTGCTGGCGTTCGCGCGCGTATTCGGTCAGGTGCAGCGGCAACGGCCCCTGGGGGCCCAACAGGCCGAAGAAGCGCACCATCAGCCGCGGCGGCAGCTCGTCGCGCAGCTCCAGCGCCTGCAGCGGCGCCGGCGCGAAGTCGAGTTCGGGCGGCTGCGCCAGCCGCAGCGGCTCCTGCCCCGGTCGCAGCGTATGGCCGGTGCGCGGCGCCTCGGGGCGCAGTGCATCGATGCGCCGCAACAGCATGAAGAAGTCGTGCCCCCAGGGCTCGGCGCGCACGGCGTCGAGCAGCGCCTGCACGGCGGCCGATGGATCCGCGCTCAAGCGATCTCCCGCAGACCGATGCGCGGCGGCCAGCTCATGGTCGCGCCGCGACCGCCGCGGCGCAGCGTCAGTTGCGTGAAGCTGTTGATCGCGGCGTGGCGGCTGAAATGGCGATCGAGCACCATGCCCAGCAAGAAGGCGCTGGCGCCCTGGAAATGCGCTTCGTCGACATCGATCTCGATCTCGATGCCGCTGGCGAAACTCGAGGGCCCGGGCAGCGGCAGGCGGCGCACGACCTGGCGCGAGCGCAGCTTGAGCAGGCCATCGCACAGATGCGCCCAGGCCGCATCGCCGGGCGTGCCGAACAGGCGCAGCAGGTCACGCAGCGACGACGCGGCGGCCGTCTCGGATGCACCGAGCGCGAGGCGGTTCTGCGCCAGCAGCGCCACCAGTTGCCAGCCGATGCGGCCCTGCGGTGCGCGGGTGGCCGGTCGCGTCGGGCCGCGCAGGCAGAGGACGCGGGTGACCGGCCCCGGCGCGTCGAGCTGCCAGGCATCGGCGCCCGGGCTGCCCGCCGGCGGCAGCAGGGCCGGCAGGTCGCGGTTCGTGACCCAGGCCTGCACGGCGAGCTGGCGCAGGCCCTCGCTGAGCGGTTCGTGGTCGGGTTCGGCCAGCGCGATGAAGACCTCCTCGCCGAGATAGCCGCTTTCGCGCGCGCCGTGTACGCGCTGGCTCGCCGACGGCACGCGCGGATCGCGCCGCGTCGTGTAATAGCCCTCGCCGTCGCTCGGTCGTTCGTGGTGGCTGTCGTAGAGCGGCTTGAATTGACGCGTCGCGTCGCCGCCGACGCCATGGCCGACGACGCTGTCGATGTGGTGGATCTCGAAATCCATCGGCCGCGTGCGATCGGGAACGGCGTGGTATTCGCGCACCTCGGGTCCGACGGCGATGCGGTCGAGCCGCTTGTGGAACAGGTTGATCGCCGGTGTGCAGTTCAGCGCCAGGCTCTCGCGGTCGATCTGCGTTTCCAGCGCCGCGTCGGCGCGCGCCAGTGGCAGCACGAGGTCGAATTCGTTGCCGCGCACCGCCGCCAGCCGCGATGCGAGGTCGCCGACTTCGAAGAACAGGAAGCGCTGCGGCATGGCCGAGAGTTCCTGGATCAGGCGATGCCCCGAGAAGCCGCGCAGCGTCTCGGGCAGCAGCGCTTCGTCGGCCTCGTAGCCCGGCGCGCGTACGCTGTCGCGGCCCTGCCAGCGCAGCACCGGCTCGCTGGCGCCGGGTTCGACGACCAGGCTGCCCAGCGCCTGGCCGAGCACGAGTTCGTGCAGGCGGAAGGCCGCATCGTCGGGTGCGGCGATGAAGAAGATCAGCCGGTCGAGCCCGAGTTCCGACACCGCGAGGCCGCCGCCGCTGCGCAGCCGGATGCGCAGGCCGCCGGCGGCCGCGCGCAGCGCCGGCAGTCGAGCCAGCGCGAGGTCGGGCGCATGGCCGTAGTACTGCACCTGGACGATCTCGATCGGCCACAGCGTCAGCGCGCTGGCGGTGCGGAATTCGCACATCGTGTTGCGGCCGCGCGGCAGCAGCGAATGCACGGCCGTGCCGCGGACCACGGCGCAGCCGCCGACGAGGTTGGGGTCGCTGACATCGACGTCCAGCCGCACGATCATCATCGACGGCAGCGGCGCGAGGAAATTCGGCGTCATCGACTCGATCAGCTGCGCGATCAGTTGCGGCTGCTCGGCATCGAGCTTGAGGCGGATGCGCGCGGTGAGGAAGGCGAAGCCCTCGAGCAGCCGTTCGACGTAGGGGTCGGCGACTTCGAGGCTTTCGAGCCCGAGGCGGGCGGCGATCTTCGGGTGCTCGATCGCGAACTCGCGCCCCATCTCGCGCAGGTGCGTCAGCTCGTCCTGGTACAGCCGCGTCAGCTGCGGGTCCATCAGCTGCCGAGCACCGGGCTGCCGCGCGAGAGGTCGCGCAATTCGACCTGCCCCGCCTCGAGGTCGAGCCGCGTGCGCAGCAGCATCTCCAGCGGCACCGGTTGCGCCCAGAGATGGCCGCGGATCTCGAACTCGATCATGTTGTGGGTGTCGAGCACGCTCTCGGCCTCGACCGCGCGCACGACCAGCGTGTCGGCAAGGACGCGCGGCTCGAAGCGGCGCAGCGCCTCGGCGATGGTGCGCTCGAGCTCGCTCAGGTCGAGCTTGGACACGCGGCGCCCGGACAGGGGCGGCAGGCCGAAATTGAGGACGCTGCCGGACAGCCCGGGTTCATCGTCGTTCCATTGCGGATGCGATTGCGTGGCGTTGAACAGCCAGCCCAGGTCGCGCAACACCGCCGTGCGCAGCTGCGCGCGCGTCATCAGGCGCCGCTCCTCGGGCTCGTTGCGCTGCGCCGGTTCGCTGTCGGTGAGGCGGTCGAGCAGCGCCGGCTGCAGCCGGTCGCGCAGCTCGGCCGGGCGCGCGGCGGCGTCACGGCGCGCCATCAGCCGACCTGGGGCAGTTCGTCGCTGAACGTCGTCGCGCCGGTGCGCAGGCCGCTGGCGGCCTGCGGCCGGTACTCGACATCGACCTTGCCGAAGTGGATGGCGACGGTCTCCTGCGTCGAGCCGTCGTCGCGCGTGCTGTGCTCGACGCTGGTGATGCGCCCGCGCTGCAGCTTGACGATGAAGTAGTCGTCCTGGCTGCCGCCGGCGCGGCGCATCGTCAGGCGCGCCTCCTTGACCTCGTCGTTGGTCGCCAGCGCCGACATCAGCGCCGTCGTCGCCTGGTCGATGTGCTTGATCACGGTCAGCGCCGTGTACGAGCGCCGCGCGCCGGCCTGGGTGCTGCCGGCGACCGAGGAACCCGAGAGTCCCCAATGCCAGCCGACCACAGCGATGTCGTCGACATGGTCGGCCGCCGTCGCCTCGCCCTTGACCTTGCCGGCGCGCTTGGTCTGCAGGTGCAGGAAGATGTCGGCGGCCGACGCGCCGGGGCTGGTTTGCGCCATCGCGTGTCTCGGGTGCGGCGGATCAGGCGATCGCCGTCGTCTTGGTGTTCCAGCTGAACTTCACCTCGCCGCCGAGCGCGCCCTTCTCGTCCTGCGGCTTGTAGGCGAATTCGATCGAGCCATAGCTCAGCGAAACGCTCTCGACGATGCCGCCATCGCTGCCGGCGCTGGGTGCGATGCCGGTGACGAAGACTTCCTTCATCGTGACCTTGAGAAAGTCCTTCTGGCCGTCGCCGGACTTGCGTGCCGTCAGCACGACGCTGCCGAAGTGCACGCCCTGCGCCAGCTTCTTGGCCAGCACCGGCGACGCCTTGTCGTAGGTGTGCGTGAAATGGAGCTCGCCGGGCTGGGCCTTGCCGGTGCCGCTGCCGGAACCGGCGGCGACGCTGCTGGCATTCGAGGCGTTCCAGCTCCAGGACATGAGCGCGATCTCGCCCTTGTGGTCCTGATGCGTGGATTCGCCTTCGACGCCGTCGAACTTGATATGGGTGTCGGTGGTCATGGTGATGAACTCCAGTGGGTGCGGATGACAGGGAACGTTTGAGACCTGCGAGTCCCAGCGACGGGGAACTTACTGCTTCTGCGACGGCAGTTTGGAGACGAGACGCAGCGACACGGTCAGCCCTTCGAGCTGGTAATGCGGTCGCAGGAAGAATTTGGACGCGTAATAGCCCGGATTGCCCGGGACCTCCTCGACGTGGACCTCGGCCGCTGCCAGCGGTTTCTGCGCCTTCACAGTTTCCGACGAATTGGCCGGATCGCCATCCACATAATTCATGATCCAGTTGTTCAGGTACTTCTCCATGTCGGAGCGCTCCTTGAACGAACCGATCTTGTCGCGCACGATGCATTTGAGGTAATGGGCGAAACGCGCGGTGGCGAACAGATACGGCAGCCGCGCCGCCAGGTTGGCGTTGGCGGTGGCGTCGGGATCGTCGTATTCGAAGGGCTTCTGCAGCGACTGCGCGCCGATGAAGGCGGCGAAATCGGTGTTCTTCGCGTGCACCAGCGGCATGAAACCGTTCTTGGCCAGTTCGGCCTCGCGGCGGTCGCTGATCGCGATCTCGGTCGGGCATTTCATGTCGACGCCGCCGTCGTCGGTGGGGAAGGTGTGCGCCGGCAGGCCCTCGACGCCGCCGCCGCTCTCGACACCGCGGATGCAGGTGCCCCAGCCGTAGAGCTTGTACGAGCGGTTGATGTTGACCGCCATCGCGTAGGCCGAATTCGACCAGGCGTATTTGGCATGATCGCCGCCGTCGGTGACTTCCTCGAAATTGAAGGCCTCGACCGGATTCGTCTTCGCGCCGTAGGGCAGACGGGCGAGGAAGCGCGGCATCGCCAGGCCGACGTAGCGCGCGTCCTCGGATTCGCGCAGCGAGCGCCAGCTCGCGTATTCGGGCGCCGTGAAGATCTTCGTCAGGTCGCGCGGATTCGCCAGTTCCTGCCAGGAACCCATCTGCATCAGGCTCGGGCTGGCGGCGGCGATGAAGGGCGCGTGCGCGGCCGCGGCGATCTTGGACATCTCGCCCAGCAGTTCGACATCGGGCGCCTGGTGGTCGAAATAGTAGTCGCCGACGACGCAGCCGAAGGGGTGGCCGCCGAACTGGTCGTATTCCTCGGTGTAGACCTTCTTGAAGATCGGGCTCTGGTCCCAGGGCGTGCCCTTGTAGCGCGCCAGCGTCTTGCGCAGCTCGTTCTTCGAGATGTTGAAGACGCGGATCTTCAGCATCTCGTCGGTCTCGGTGTTGTTGACCAGGTAATGCAGGCCGCGCCAGGCGCTTTCCACCGACTGGAAATCCGGGTGGTGCAAGATCTCGTTGACCTGCACCGTGAGCTTCTTGTCGAGCTCGGCGATGATGGCCTCGATCGAGCCCAGCACGTCGTCGCCGACGAGGTTGGTGCTGGCCAGCGCCTGCTGTGCCAGCGTCAGCACGGCCTGTTCGACGGCGGTCTTGGCCTCCTCGCTCTTGGGCTTGAAGTCGCGGTTGAGCAACGCGGCGAGGTCGGAGTTGTCGACGGCGACGCTCTGCAGCGCGGCGGTGGTGGCGGTGGCTTCGGTCATTTGGCGGTCTCGCTGGCGAGGGTTGTTCGGACGCGGCGGCGGTTCAGGACTGGGGCGCGGCGTCGCCGTCCTCGGCTTCCTGGGCCTTCGCCGCCTGCGCCGCGGCGGCCAGCGACTGCAGCAGCGCCGGGTCCTTGATCAGCCGCGCGACCAGCTCCTCGGCCTTCACCTTGCCGTCCATGTAGGTGATGAGGTTGGCCAGTTGCTGGCGCGCCTGCAGCAGCTCGCGCAGGCTGTCGACCTTGTTGGCGACGGCCGCGGGCGAGAAGTCGTCCATGCTTTCGAAGGTGATGTCGACCGGGATGTTGCCCTCGCCGGTGAGCTTGTTCTTGATCTGGAACGCGGCGCGCGGCTTCATCGATTTCATGCGCGCGTCGAAGTTGTCGACGTCGATGTCGAGGAACTTGCGCTCGGCCACCGGCGGCAACGGCTCGGCGGGCTTGCCCGAGAGGTCGGACATCACCGCCATCACGAAGGGCAGTTGCACCTTCTTCTCGGCCCCGTAGAGCTCGACGTCGTATTCGATCTGCACGCGCGGCGCGCGGTTGCGGGCGATGAATTTCTGGCTGCTGGTGGCCATGGGGCGCTCCTGGTGGTCAGTGGTTGGCGTCGATGCCGGCGATCACGGCGACCTGGTCGAGGCCGTTGGGCGCGAGGTCGCGCACCAGTTCGACGAAGCTCTTGTTCATCAGCCGCGCCGCGCGGCGGATCAGCAGCGGCGCCGGGTGGCCGGGCTCGTTGCGCTCGATCCAGTGGCTGACGCGGTCGAGTTCGCGGATGGCATCGTCGCGGCTGTTGATGGCGCCGATCGCCACCGGCGTCGTGGCGACAGGCGTGGCGGCACCGGCAGCATTGGCGCAGACGGCGGCCGCGCCGGCCGGCGCGCGCAGCCGCGCGATCGCATCGACGGGCACGCGCAACAGGTCGAGCAACGGCGCGGCCGTCGGCACCTGGGCCGCGCCGAGACGGCCCTCGAGTTCGGCGACGATGGCCTGCGCCGCCTCAAAGGCGGCCTGCGCCTCGTCGGCGATCTGCGGGTGGCGCTGCAGCAGGCCGGTCAGCGCTTCGAGCGTGCCGGCTTCGGTCGGCACCGTCTCGCCGGGGTCGGCATCGGCGCGACCGAGCCCGAGTTCGAGGTCGCGCAGCCGCAGGCTGCCGCGCTCGGGTGCCAGTGCGGCGGCGCGCAACTCGGTGGGCAGCACCTCGCGGGTGAACAGCGGCGCCAGCGCGCTCAGCCGCATCGTCGGGTCGTCGCCATCCTCGTGGTCGAGTTCGGGGTGGACACGGTCCCAGTGGCGCTGCAGCAGTTGCTGGATCAGGCGCAGCCCGGTCGCCGCGGCGCCGTACCCCTGCAGCCGCGTGCCACTGCGCAGCAGCAACACGGCCACGCGCAGGTCGCGCGTGACGGCGGCCAGCGCCAGCGCCTGCTCGTCGACGACGGGCCAGTCGGGCTCCTCGGCCGCGTAGATGCGGTCGCCCCATTGGCGCTCCGGCTTGCCGGTGGCGGCGGTCTGCAGCGCCTGGAAGCGGGGGTCGAAATCGAGCGCGGCGCCGCAGGGCGCGTCCCCGGTCAGGGGGGCCAGCAGCGCTTCGAGATCGGTGCTTGTCAGCGGCATGGTGTTCGACGACGGTTCGGGTTCAGCCTGCAGTCGGACCCCACTCTAGAAGGGCGCGACGCTTGCCGCAGTGGTCGAAAGTCATCTCGACACCGCCGCCGCCGGCCCGCAGGCCCCGCCAACGTAGGGGGCAGGGGTCAGTGCATCACCGCCTGCATGGCGTCGAAGAGCCGGCGAGGCTGCACCGGTTTGACGAGCACGGGATCGCCGCTGGCGGCGACGCGCAGCGCCGTGTCGACGGCGGTGTCGCCGGTGACGAGGATGGCCGGCACCTCGCGCCCGCACAAGCGGCGCACGCTGGCGATGACCTGCTGGCCGTCCGGGCCGCCGCCCAGGTGGAGGTCGCTGAGCACGAGGTCGACGCGACCCTCGAGATCGGCCACCGCCGCCTCGGCCTGCGCGGCGTCGGCCGCCGTCATCGCCTGGTAGCCCCATTCCTGCAGCAGCAGCCGCAGGCCCTCGCGGATCGGCTCCTCGTCGTCGACGACGAGCACCATGCGCTGGGTCTCGATGGCCATCGGCAGCGTGTCGGCGGCGACCAGTTCCTCCTGGATGCCGGGCAGACCGCCGATCGGCACGCCGACGCGGAACATCGTTCCGCGCCCCGGCGTCGAGGCGACTTCCAGACGCAGGTTCATCAGCTCGCACAAGCGCTTGACGATCGTCAGCCCCATGCCGAGGCCGGTGACCCGGTCGCGGTCGCTGCGGCCGGCCTGGTAGAACTCCTCGAAGATGCGGCCGAGGTCGTGCGCGGCGATGCCGCAGCCGGTGTCCCAGACCTCGACATTGACGTGGCTGGCCGTGCTGCGGGCGACGACGACGACGCCGCCATGCGCCGTGTACTTGATCGCGTTCTGCACGAGGTTGCCGACGATGCGCTCGAGCAGTTGCGGATCGCTCGTCACCGATTTGCATCCCGGCGCGAAGCGCAGTCCGAGGCCGACGAATTCGGCCTGGCCGGCGTAATGCATGTGCAGGCGGCGGAAGATGTCGCGCAGCGGGAAGGTCTGCAGATGCGGCGCCACCGCGCCGCCGTCCAGGCGCGAGATGTCGAGGATGGCACTGAACGAGCGCTCGAGGCCGTCGATGGCCCGCATCAGGTTGCGCGCCAGCGCCTCGTCGGGCGTGCGCTGCAGCCGCTTCTGCAGCGTCGCGGCGAAAAGGCCGAGGGCATGCACGGGCTGGCGCAGGTCGTGGCTGGCGATGGCCAGGAAGCGGCTCTTCTCGAGCCCGGCGCCGAGCGCCTCGTCGCGCTCGCCGCGCGTGCGCTCGAGATCCTCGCCGGCGCGCCAGCGCAGCGCCGTGTCGCGCAGCCAGTCCGCGCGCCGCTGCGCTGCCCAGGCCGCGGCGGCGGCGGTGGCCAGCAGCGCGACGCCGGCCCAGCGCCAGCCGCCCGCCAGCGCCACCGGCGCAAAGGCCGCGAGCTGCAACAGCGCCCCCACGAGGTAGGCGCGGCGCAGCGGCGCCAGCGCATCGCCCAGCGCCAGCCCCAGCAGCGAGACGACGAAGGCCAGCGCCGGGCGCGCCTCGGCGTCGGCCAGCGCGACCGCCGGCGCCGCGCAGGCCAGCGCGCAGGCCAGGCGCCAAGCCAGCCGCACGACGGCCGCGTCGCGTTG
>JAGWTU010000113.1 GCA_028868825.1 Burkholderiales bacterium
GGTGGGCGAGGTAGGACTGCAGTTGCGCCTTCACCATCACCGCGAACAGCATGCCGGCGAAGCGCTGATTCGAGCCGAAGGTGTCGACCCCCGGCTGACCGAAGTGGGCGTAGCGATGGAACATCTTGGCCCACTCTAATTCCTTGGTCATCGTCTTGCCGGTCGCCAGGGTGGACAGCGCCGCCGGACCCCCGACCCAGCGATGGGTGCCGAAATCCATCTGCTTGGGCGGCATCACGTAATGCGGGTCGCCCGCGGCATAGACCTCCATCAGGAGCGCCGGATTCATCGGTGGCGTGACCGGATCGCTGGCCGCGGGGCCGACGGCCGCGATCATCTGCGGCATCATGTTCATGAACGAGGGGTCCATGGGCAGCGCGACGCCGAGTCCGCTTTGCATCGTCAAGGTCATCATGCTGTAGCGCGAATACCAATAGCCCTCTTCGTTGGCGACGACAGGCGAGAAGCCCGGAACCTGGCCGACGATGGGCGCGGTCTGCGCCTCGGCCCGGTGCGCTGCCAGCGTCAGCGGAACGCTCAGCGCGGCGAAGGCCAGCGCCGTCAGGCGGGCCGGCGTTCGCTTCATCCGCTTGGCGGGCGCGTCACCCGTGTCGCGCGGCGTGGGATCAGGGAAAACTGAATAAGGCATCGTCATGCTCCGGTTGAGTTCGAAGGCCGCAGTCTTTGGCGGCATGCGCCATGTCTCCAGGGCGCAGCCGACTCAGCTCGAATTCGGTCTTCTCCGGCTCTGACGGGGACCGGATGCCGAACGTGACGAAGCACGAGGAGATTTCCGAGTGCGACGATTTCTGGCTTTGGCCTGCGGGACAGGCATGAGGCTGATTCAGCCGAACCAGGCGCCGCAGGCATCCACGATCGGCGCGTCGGCGCGGTCGGGAAGTGCGGTAGTGGCGCCCAGGGAAAGCGGGAGCGCACAAGCCACGACGACGCGGACTCCGCGCCGCCGAAGCGGCCCGAGCGCGCGGAGTCTCGACGCCAGCGACGGCGCCCCGTCGAGCACCGGCACGATGATGGCCGGGCCCGGCCTCACGAAGCTGCCTCGGGAATCGGATCGCGCCAAGCCAGCCGGTGGTGATCGAAGTCCTGCGCCAGCATCGGCTTGATCACGACGAAATAGGGCGAGACATCGAAATCCCCCGCCTCGCCCGCGCTCAGCCGCGCCGCCAGGCGTGGAACCGCTCCACCCACGCCAGCAGCGCCTGTGGGGCATGGGCGCGCTTCCAGTTGCCGGCGGCATATTTGTTGGCTTCGGCCAGCGTCGGGTAGGTGTGGATCGTGCCCAGGATCTGGTTCAGGCCGATGCCGTGCTTCATCGCCAGCACGTATTCGGCCAGCAGGTCGGCGGCATGTTCGCCGACGATGGTCGCGCCGAGGATGCGGTCCTTGCCCGGCACGGTGAGCACCTTCACGAAGCCGTGCGCCTCGCCGTCGGCGATCGCGCGGTCGAGTTCGTCCAGACCATAGACGGTCACCTCGTAGGGGACCTTCTTTTCCTTCGCTTCAATCTCGTTCAGATCGACCCGAGCCACCTCGGGTTCGACGAAGGTGGCCCAGGGAATCACGGAGTAGTCGGCGCGGAACTTCTTGAACGGATCGAAGAGCGCATTGACGGCCGCGTACCAGGCCTGGTGCGCCGCCGTGTGCGTGAATTGATAAGGCCCGGCGACGTCGCCCGCCGCATAGATGTTGGGAATGCTGGTCTGCAGGTAGCCGTTGACCTCGACCGTTCGGCCTGTCGCGACGCCCAGTTCCTCCAGGCCATAGCCCTTCAGATTGGCGACGCGGCCGACGGCGACCAGCAAGGCGTCGAAAGGTACGCGAAGCTCCCGCCCCTGGTGCGTGACGACGAGTTGCTGCTGGCCGTCGACCACCTCGACGCGCTCGGCCTTGTGGTCGACCAGCACCTCGATGCCTTCGCTGCGAAAGCGCGCGCTGACGAGATCCGAGACTTCCGGGTCCTCGCGCAAGAGGATGCGCGGCGCCATCTCGACTTGCGTGACGCGGGACCCCAGGCGGGCGAAGGCCTGTGTCAACTCGCTGCCGATCGGCCCGCCGCCGAGCACGACCAGGCGCTCGGGGCGCCGGCGCAGCGACCAGACGTTGTCGGAGGTCAGCACTTCGACCTGGTCCAGCCCCGGGATCGGCGGCACGAAAGGCCGCGCCCCGGCGGCGATGACGATGGCGCGGGTCGTCAGCCGTTGCATGCGGCCGTCGGCGTGGCTGATCTCGACTTCCCAGGGCGAGACGATGCGCGCCGTCCCGTGGGCCACGTCGACGCCCAGCCCGGTGTAGCGCTCGACCGAATCGTGCGGCCGGACCTCGCCGACGACGCGCTGCACCCGTTCCATGACCTCGGCGAAATCGAAGTCGGCGCTTGCCGAGCGGATGCCGAACTCCGGCGCGCGCCGGATATGCGACAGGAACTTGGCCGAGCGGATCAAGGCCTTGGACGGCACGCAACCGGTGTTCAGGCAGTCGCCCCCCATCGCGTGCTTCTCGACCAGCGTCACCCGGGCCTTGACCGCGGCTGCGATGTAGGCGGTCACGAGCCCGGCCGAGCCGCCGCCGATCACGATCAGGTTGCGATCGAAAGACTTCGGCTGCTTCCAGCGGGCGTAGACCTTGCGGGCATTGAACATGTTGGCGACCTTGTGGGCGACGAGTGGCAGGATTCCCAGCAACAGCAGCGAGCCGAGGACGGCGGGCGAGACGATGCCCGAGAGCGAATCGATGCGGGCCAACTGCGTGCCCGCGTTCACGTAGACCGCGGTCGCGGCGAGCATCCCGATCTGGCTCACGCCGTAGAAGGTGCGCACGCGCATTGGCGTGAGCCCCATCGCCAGGTTGATCAGGAAGAAGGGGAAGGCGGGCACCAGACGCAGCGTGAACAGGTACCAGGCGCCGTCGCGCTCGACACCCGCGTTGATGCCCGCCAGGCGCGCGCCGAGGCGCGACTGCACCCAGGCGCGAAGCAGCCAGCGCGAGGCCAGGAAGGCCAGGGTGGCGCCGATCGACGAGGCGAAGGAGACGATCAGCGTGCCCCAGCCGAGGCCGAAGATCGCCCCCGCGGCCAGCGTCATGACTGCGGCCCCCGGCAGGGACAGCGCGGTGACGGCGACATAGCCGGCGAAGAACAGCAGCGCGGCGAGCAGCGGCTGCGACGAGCGCCACGATTCCAGTTCGGCCTGGTGAGTCTTGATCGCCGCCAGGCTCAGGAATCGGCCGAGGTCGAGCCCGTAGGCAAGGGCGAGCAAAGCAACCAGCCCGACGACAAACCACCAACGCTTGCTCAAACGCATGCAGGGACCCTCGAATTATTCAGCGGCGGCGCGAGCCCCCTCGACCCGGGCTTAGACGACCGGTCCGGCGCGTTTCTTACAAGCGGGCGCAGGCGAGCGCTTTTCAAGTGCCGTTGAAGAGCCCGAGGAAATTTTTTCGAGCGACCTGTAATGACTGCGCCCCCCGCGCCGTCTATTCGCCACAAAGGTCGCGCAGGGCACCCCAGGCGCCGGTCTTTGAAGGCAGTCCGCCGAGTTGACTCTTCCACCCCAAACCCTGGAGGTATTCATGAACCCGCAAACCACCAAGCTTTCTGCCGTGGCCCTTGCCCTGGCGCTCGGCACGGCCTTCGCCGCCATGCCTGCCGCCGCGCAAGGCGCCGAAAAGGAGAAGTGCTTCGGCGTCGCCTTGAAAGGCAAGAACGACTGCAAGGCAGGCGCCGGCACCACCTGCGCCGGAACCTCGCGCATCGACGACCAGGGCAATTCCTGGAAGTTTGTCCCCAAAGGCACGTGCGCGAAGACGGTCTCGAAGACCTCCCCGACCGGCTATGGCCAGTTGACGGAATTCAAGGAAAAGCAGGGCTGAGCGCCAATCAACCGGCAAGCCCATTCGAACCCAGGCCATGAGTCCCGAAGCCCTGCATCCAGGCTCCGTTGCCGCATCCGGTTTGCCCCGGCGCATCGGCGTCGGGCTGAAGTCCGAGCATTTTCGCGACGTGCTGGAGAGTCGGCCGGACCTGGGGTTCTTCGAGGTCCACGCCGAGAACTACATGGTCGACGGCGGTCCGTTTCACCACTACCTGGGCCGCATCCGCGAGCACTACCCGCTGTCGCTGCATGGCGTGGGCTTGTCGATCGGCGGCGAGGCAGCGCTCGACGAAGCCCATCTGGACCGGCTGGCGAAGCTGATCGAGCGCTACGAACCGGCGTCTTTCTCGGAACACCTGGCCTGGTCCGGCCATGGCGACGCCTTTCTCAACGACCTGCTGCCGGTGCCTTACGACGAGCGCACGCTGGACCGCGTCTGCCGCCACATCGACCGCGTGCAGGAACGACTGCGCCGCCGGATGTTGCTCGAGAACCCGGCCACCTACGTCGAATTCGAGGCCTCGACGATGAGCGAGACCGGATTCCTGCGCGCCGTCCTGCAGCGCACCGGTTGCGGCCTGCTGCTGGACGTGAACAACGCGTATGTCTCCTGCACCAACCACGGGCGCGACGCCTGGACCACCATCGACGAATTGCCATTGAGCGCCGTCGGCGAGGTCCATCTGGCGGGATTCGCGCGGGACCGCGACGGCGCAGGCGCGCCGCTGCTCATCGACAGCCATGGGTCTGCGGTGGACGAGGCGGTGTGGGCGCTGTACGGCCGGCTGATCGGGCGCCTCGGCCCGGTGCCGACGCTGCTCGAGCGCGACCACGATGTGCCGGCGCTGCCGACCTTGTTGGCCGAAGCGGGCCGTGCCGAGATCGTCATGGTCGCCGCCCAGATCGCCCGGCACAGCGAGGCACTGGAGGTGCCGGCATGAAGGCATTGCGGCCAGCCACGCAGCAGGACTTCGCCGGCGCGCTGCTCGACCCGGCCCGTCCCTGCCCAAGCGGATTGAAGACCTGGAACGGTTCCGATCCGGGAGAGCGTTTCGCGGTCTACCGCAACAACGTCGTCGGCTCCTTGATCGACGCATTGACGGACAACTTCCCGGTCGTCCAGCAACTCGTGGGCGAGGAATTCTTCCGCGCCATGGCCGGCATTCACGTGCGGCGCTCGCCGCCCACTTCGCGCCTGCTGGCGTTCTACGGCGATGGCTACGCGGAATTCATCGCTCGATTCGAGCCTGCGCGCGCGCTGCCTTATCTGGCCGACATGGCCCGCCTGGAGGCGGCCCGCGTGCAGTCCTATCACGCGGCCGATGCGGAGCCGGCCTCGGCCGAGTCCGTCGCCCTCGCGCTGGCCTGCGGCGACCGGATCGGCGAACTGCGACTCGAATGCCATCCTTCGCTGCGCGTGCTTTCGTCGCGATGGGCGGTGGTCACGCTGTGGGCCGCGCATCAAGGCGGGGACTTCGAGGC
>JAGWTU010000114.1 GCA_028868825.1 Burkholderiales bacterium
GTCGGCGCCGCTGCCGTGGCCGCCGCCGCCGTGTCCGCCAGGCGCGTCGCCGCGCCGGGGCTGACGACCGCGGCCCGACGCATCGACGCGCCGACCAGCGGCGTCGATCCGGTAGGGACCACCGCAGCGGCCGCATTCCCCGCCGCCGAGCCCAGCGCCGACACCGCGCCGGCGGCCACCGGCGCGACGGTGCCGACGACGCCGGCCGCGGTGCCGACCACGTTCGCCACCGTGCTCGCGGTGTTGCCCAGGCTGGCGGCCGGGCCCGACGGCGCCGCCGACCCGCCCTCGGCCCCGCCCTGGGCCGACAGGCGCTGCGCCCGCGCGCCGTCGGCGGTATCGGGCCCGACCTGCGGTCCGCCGCCGGCACGCGCCGAAGGCGGGTTCTGGTTCAGCACGTCGGCCACCGACTGCTCGCCCGCCGCCGGCGGATTCAGCGCGCGCAGCAGCGGCCGCGCCGCGGCGCGGGCGACCTCCTCGGGCGTCTGCGGAATCAGGCTGTCGACGAGCCCGGGTTCGGCGATCTCCTCGTCGTGGTCGGTGTCGCCGCCGAGCCAGGGGTTCTCGCGGCCATGGCTGTCGTCGAAGATGCGCCGCCGCGTCATGCGCAGCGCGTCGGGGCCGGTGATGCGGTGCTGCGCCAGCGATTCGACCAGCGTGTGCGCGAAGGGCGTCGCCGCGAGCGCGGCGTTGTCGCTGGGCTCGGGCGTCGGCAGCGCTGCCACCGCGGGCAGCGGCGCCAGCGATCCCAGGCCGTGGCCGAACAGCGCCATCATCCCCGGCGGCAGGCGCGGCTCGGCGAGTCCCGGCGCCGGCAGGCGGGCCAGCGCCGGCAGCGCGTAGGCGGCGTCGACGACGAGCAGGCGCGGCGCGCCGGTGCCGCCGCCGAGCGCGTCGACGAAGGCATCCAGCGCCACGCCGCCGGCCTTCAGCGACCGCGCCAGCTCGGCCGGCGCGAGCTCGTCGACGGCGCCGAGGTCGCGCGGCAGCAGCAGATTCACGCCGTCGACCTGGGTCGCCAGGCCGGTGACGTAGACGAAACCCACGCCGTCGGGCTTCAAGCGGTCGTGGAACTCGGCCAGGCTCGTGCGCAGCTCGGCGGCGCCGATGTCCTCGCGCACCATGACGACGAAACCGCTGGCCCGCAGCGTCTGCGCCAGCGCCCGCGTGTCGCGCGCCACGCTGTCGAGCACGCGCCGCGAACCGAGCGTGCCGACACCGACCACCAGCGCCAGGCGCTGGCGTCCCATGCCCAGTGCCGCGTTGGCCGCCTTCACCGTGCGCGGCACGGGCAGGTGCAGGTCCTGCAGGTTGGGCAGCGCGAGCGGCGGCGCGGCGGTGGGCGCCGCAGCAGGTGCAGCAGGTGCCGCCTCCTCGCCCGCCGGCGCCAGCGCCGAGGCCGCGAGCATCGTGGCAGCGAACAGGCATCGCCGGACCGATCGAACCCCCCTGTGCATCATCGCCGCCGCCCCGAGGTTTGTTGATTTGGTGCCGGCGATTATCCAGACCCGGGGGCGCCGCCGCAGCCCCCGGCTGCGCTCAATCGGTGCCGACGATGCCGACCCGCACCGCGAAACGCGTGAGTCCGGCGACATCGTGGATGTCGAGCCGCTGCATCAGCTGCGCGCGATGGATGTCGACGGTCTTCGGGCTGAGGTCGAGCTTGCGCGCGATCTCCTTCGTGCTGCAGCCCTCGGCGACGAGGCGCAGCACCTCGATCTGGCGCGGCGAGAGCGTGCGCAGCGGGTCCGCCTCCCGGATGCCGGGCAGCGCCTGCTGGATCAGCAGCGATGCCGCCGCCGGGCTGAGGTAGTTGCGCCCGGCCATCACGGCGTCGACCGCGACGCGCAGCTCCGACGGCGCCGAGTCCTTCACCATGTAGCCGTCGGCACCGGCGCCGAGCGCGCGCGCGATGTAGTCGCTGTTGAGGTGCATCGACAGCACGATGACGCGCAACTGCGGCCGCGCCGCCTTGATCTGCTCGACCGCGGCGAGCCCGCCCTGCACCGGCATCGCGATGTCGAGGAAGGCGAGGTCGGGCTCGGTGGCGGCGGCCAGCCGCACCGCCTCGGCGCCGTCGCTGGCCTCGGCGACGATCTCGACGCCGGGGATGTCGGCGAGCAGCGCGCGCAGCCCGGCGCGGAACAGGGCGTGGTCGTCGGCGAGCAGGATCTTCATCGGGGGGTGGTGTCGCTCGCGTGGGAGTTCGGTGCGTCGAGGTCGAACGTCGCCTCGACCGTGGTGCCCTGGCCGGCGCCCGAGCGCAGCGCGAGCCGGCCGCCGGCGGCGCGTGCGCGCTCGTCCATGCCGGCCAGTCCGAGGTGGCCGGCGCCGGCGTCGGCAGCGGTGGCGGCGGCGACATCGAAGCCGCCGCCGTCGTCGGCCACCGTCACCACGAGGTGTTGCGGCGCCATCGCCAGGCGCACCTCGATGGCGCCGCAGCCGCTGTGGCGCAGCGCGTTGCCGACGGCCTCCTGGGCGATGCGGAAGGCGGCGGTCTCGATCGCCGGCGGGTAGCGCAGTTCGGCGCCGATGCAGTGCAGCCGCAGCGCCAGCCCGGGCCTGCCGGCGAGCGCGGCAACGACGCTGCGCAGCCCGGCCATGAGGCCGAAGGCATCGAGCTCGAACGGCCGCAGCCCGAGGCAGATCTGGCGCAGCCGGTCGCCGAGCTGCTGCGACGAGGTCAGCGCCGTGGCCGCCATCTCGCGCGCCGAGTCCTCGCGGCTCTGTTCGACGATGCGGGCGAGCTGGAAGCGCATCGCCGCGATGCCCTGGCCGATGTCGTCGTGCAGCTCCTGCGCGATCCAGCGCCGCTCCTGCTCCTGCGCATCGAGCAGTCGCAGCGAGAGGTTGCGCAGCAGGCGCTCGGTGGCGCGCAGGCGCTGCTCGGTCGAGTGCAGTCCGGTGATGTCCTGGTCGACCTCGAAATAGCCCAGGATCTGGCCGCGTTCGTCCTGCAGCGGCACGGCCGAATTGAGGATCACGCGCGGCGCGCCGCCGGCGCCCGCGACCTCGATGCGCTCGGCGCTGGCGGCACGGCCCTCGCGCAGCGCCTGTGCCGCCGGCCAGTCGGCGGGCGTCAGTGCCGCGCCGCCATCGGCCCAGCGGCCGCGGCGGTGCGGGTAGCCGGCGTTGGCGGCACCGGGCGGGCCGTCGCGCAGCGCCAGCGCGGCCGGGTTCGCGTACATCGACGAGCCGGCGGCGTCGCTGAGCCAGACGCCCACCGGCAGGTGTTCGAGCACGCGGTCGAACAGGCTCTGCTGGCGCCGCAGGCGGTCCTCGAGCAGCGCCTGCTCGGCGCGCTGGCGCGCGTCGCGCAGCTCGCGCTCGACGACCATGGCCAGCCGCGAGACGCCCGACTTGGCGACGAAATCGTTGGCGCCGGCCTTGATCAGCCGCGCCGCGACCTCCTCGCCGACGAGGCCCGAGACGACCACCACCGGCAGCAGCGGCCATGCGGCGCGGATGCGGGCGAGCGCGGCGAAGATGTCGAAGCGCGGCATGTGCACGTCGGTGAGCACGCAATGCGGATGCCATTCGGCGATCGCCGCGTACATCTCGTCGGCACCCTCGGCCCAGCGCGTCTCGATGCCCTTGAGCCCGCGCCCGAGCTCGAAGGCCAGCGCCACGGCGTCGTCCTGGGTGTCGTCGACGACGAGCACGCGGGTGGGTGCGGCCGCGTCAGCCACCGGTTTCGGCTCCGGAGGCCGCCGCCGGCAGCGCCAGCAGCAGCCGCGTCAGCCCCGGCGTGGCGGCGTCGGCCCAGGCCCAGCCGCCGTGACGCTCGGCGACGCGACGCACGAGCGCCAGGCCCATGCCGGGCCCCGGGAACTCGGACTGCCGATGCACGCGCGCGTACGGCTGGAACAGGCCGGCCGCATAGGCGGCGTCGAAGCCGGCGCCGTTGTCGGCCACTTCGACGATGTCCCAGCCGGCGCGCCGGTGCAGCCGCACGCGGACGCAGGGATCGGGCGTCGCGGCGCTGAACTTGCACGCGTTGTCGAGCAGTTCGCGCAGCGCGCTGCGCAGCAGCGGCGCGTCGGCGCGCACGCTCATCGCGGGCTCGAGTTCGAGGCGCGGCGGCGTGGCGCGGCCGACCTCGGCCAGCAGCGCCGCGACGCAGGCGCCGAGGTCGATCCGGCTCGGCGTGAAAGCGGCCTCGGACACGCGCAGCCAGCGCACCAGCGCCTCGACGCGCTGCGCCGTCGACGCCAGCGACTGGCGCGCGCGCTCGAGCAGCGGGCGCGCCGCCGGCCCCGCGTCGGCGGCCTCGATCGCCATCTCGATCAGGCGCGCGCCGGTGGCCAGCGGCACCTGCAGGTCGTGCGCGAGCAAGCGCGCGACGCGGCCTTCCGGGCCGGGCGCGGCGGCGGCCACGTCGGCCAGCGCGATGCGTTCGGCGAGCGCGTCCCAGTCCGGCGCCGCTGGCGGCGCGGCGCCCGCCCAGGGCAGCGCGAGCATGGCGCCGGCGTCGGCCTCCAGGACGAGGCAGGGGACGACCGCGACGCCGAGCGCGCGCAGCGCCGCCGGGTCGTCGATCGCATCGATCTCGCCGCCAGGCGCGGCCGCGCCGACGCGCGTCAGCCACGCGTCCGACGGCGCCGGCGCCGGCATCGCGGCGAGGCCGCTGCGCACGAGGCGGCAGCTCGACCAGCGCGGCGCGCTCGGCAGCAAGGCATCGGTACGGGCGAGATCCACACGCTATTGTGCTTACCCGCGGGCGTCGAAGCGCTCGATCGCCGCAGCGATGCGTTCCAGCGGCAGCACTTCGTCGACGCCGCCGAGCCGGATCGCCTCCTTGGGCATGCCGAAGACGACGCAGCTCGCCTCGTCCTGCGCCACCGTGCGCGCGCCGCCGTCATGCAGCAGCTTCATGCCGCGCGCGCCGTCGTCGCCCATGCCGGTGAGCATGATCGCGAGCAGGTCCTTGCCCGCCGCCTCGGCGGCGCTGCGGAACAGCACGTCGACCGAGGGCTTGTGGCGGTTCACCGGCGGCCCGTCGACGACGACGGCGTGATACTGGCCGGCCGCCTTGCGCAACTGCAGGTGGCGGCCGCCCGGCGCGATGAGGACGCGCCCGCGCTCGAGCCGGTCGCCGTCGCGCGCCTCGCGCACCTCCATCGCGCACAGGCCGTCGAGGCGCTGCGCGTACATCGCCGTGAAGCGCTCGGGCATGTGCTGGACGATCGCGATGCCGGGGCAGTCGGCGGCCAGGCCGAGCAGCAGCGACTCGATCGCCTGCGTACCGCCGGTCGAGCTGCCGATGACGACCGGCTTGTTCATCGACAGCGCGTGCAGGCCGGCCAGCGGCGCGGGCGGCGCGGCCGTCGGCGCCGGGGCGCTGCGTGGCAGCCGTGCCGCCGCCGCG
>JAGWTU010000074.1 GCA_028868825.1 Burkholderiales bacterium
TGGGACGCGCGCGCCGTGATGCTCGGCGGCTGCTTCGGCGCCGCGCTGCTGCTCGCCGCCCATGGCCTGGTGCGTGCCGACTGGGCGCTGTACGGCCTGCGCCTGGCCAGCGGCGTCGTCAGCGCCGCCAGTTTCGTCGGTGGCGGCCTGCTCGCGGCGCGGCTGGCCGGCCGCGGCGACGGCCATGCCGGGCTCGTGCTCGGCATCTATTACGGCGGCACGGGGCTGGGCATCGTCGCCTCGGCGCTGCTCGTGCCGACGCTGCCCTGGGCCCCCGCCTGGTGGGCGCTGGGCGCGCTCGCGGCGGCGGCCTCGGCCCTCTGCGCCCGCGGCACGCGCGCGCTCGCGGCGCCGCCGTTGCCGGGCGCGCCGCGCGTGCCCTTGCGGCTGGGCGGCTACGCCTGGGCGCTGGCGAGCTACGGGCTCTTCGGCATCGGCTACATCGGCTACATGACCTTCATCGTCACGCTGCTGCGTGAGCAGGGGCTGTCGGGGCCCGTCGTGGTGGCTTTCTACGTCGTCCTCGGCCTGGGCGTCGTCGCCTCGTCGTGGCTCTGGTCGGGGCTGCTGCAGCGCCATCGTGGCGGCGGTCCGCTGGCGCTGCTGTCGGCGCTGCTCGCCATCGCGACGCTGCTGCCGGTGCTGAGCGTCAACCCGGTGGCGGTCTTCGTCTCGGGCGCGCTGTTCGGCGGCGTCTTCCTCTCGGTCGTCGCGGCGACGACGGCGCTGGTGCGCCACAACGCCCCGGCTGCCGCCTGGCCGAGCGGCATCGCCGCGTTCACGATCGTTTTCGCGGCCGGGCAGATCGTCGGCCCGAGCCTCGTCGGCCGCATCGCCGACGGCGCCGGCGGGCTCGTGCGCGGGCTCGCCTGGAGCGCGGCGATGCTCGGCGCCGGTGCGCTGCTGGCCTGGATGCAGAAACCGCTGCGACCGCATTGAGCGCAGCCGATGCGACCGCGTTCCACCGTCGACCCCTACATCGCAGACGAATCACGATGACGATCGAACTCACGAAGGCCGACCGCGATCAGGCGATCGCCTCGATCCAGCGCTACTTCCAGGAGAGCATGGACGAGCGGATGGGCAACGTGACGGCCGGCGCGCTGCTGGCCTTCTTCCTCGAGGAGATCGGCCCGGCGATCTACAACAAGGGTGTCGCCGACGCGCAGGAAAAGATGCAGGCGCGCCTGGCCGAACTCGATTTCGAGGTCCACGAGGACGAATTCGGCTATTGGCAGCGATTCGAGAAACAGCGGCGCAAATGAGCAGGGGACGTGCGCCGCGCGTCAGCCGGCCGCGCTCGTCTCGCCGCCGCCGAGAAAGGCCGCGACGCGATCGAGTTCGACGGCCAGCGCCTGCCGATAGCCCGCGTCGCGCGGCGCGCGCCCGCTCGCATAGCCGATCTCGGCATCGAGTTTCCCGTCGCGCCAGGCCAGATTGCCCCAGCCGATGACCGCATCGCGCCACAGCAGCGGCAGCGCGTAATAGCCGCGCGTGCGTTTGGCCGCCGGCGTGTAGGCCTCGAAGCGATAGGCCCAGCCCCAGAAGGCCTCGAAACGCCGCCGGTCCCAGACGACGGGGTCGAAGGGCGCGAGCAGTCGCACCTCGTCGCTCGTGGCGTAGCGCCGGCTCGCCGGCTTCTCGTGCGCCGGCCAATACCAGTTCTGGCCGTCGATGCGCGTCGACGCCAGCCGCGATTTCGCGCGCACGAAAGCACCACGGCATCCGGCATGCCATTGCGGCGCGCCGATGCGCAGCCGGCTCATGAGGTCGGACAGCGTGCGTTCGGGCAGCGGCGCGTATTTGGCGACGCCGATATCGGCCAGCGCGTCGAGCGCGGTCTCGGGATCCGGAGTTTCGGCCGCAGCTTCGCGCGCCGCGTACAGCCGCACGCCGCCCTCGCGCGCGGCCACGCGCACGAGACCGCGGTAATGCATGCCGTCGAGCAATTGCGTCGTCGCATTGCTGTTGCCGCCGAACCAGTTCTTCACCTTGCCATGGGCGAATTGCGCGTCGACCTCGCGCGGATGGACGACGCCTTGCGCGCGCACGAATTCGAGCACCGCCTGCGCCTGCGCCCGGCGTGATGTCGGCCAGGGCGTGCGCGCCTGGCGCGGATGCATCAGCGCCTGCACGCGCCGCGGCACGAAACCGTAATTGACGAAGTAGTCCTCCTCGATATCGAGCTGGGCATAGCGGCGCTCGAGATCGCCGGCGCGGTAATCGCGGACGCGGTGGCGCAGCGTCAGGTCCTGCGCGCGCGCCGGGGCGCGGATCGGGTCGGCCTGGACGAAGCCCAGGCGGTCGATCGCGCGCGCCAGCGTCGTCGGCGCGAACAGGCTGCGCGCGACGGCGTAGCGGCGCAGTTCGTCGAGGGTCGGTGGTCGGGCCATGACTCCAGTATGCGGTCGCCGCCCCTGCCGCCGGCACCGGTTTTTCCGAGGGAAATCAGGTCTTGCAAGGGATATAGGCAGAAACAATACTTAACAGACCGGCGCCGCCATGCCCGGCCAGCGCCACATCGACTTCAGGAGACTCTCATGACCTCATCGACGACTGACGTGGCCCCCGAACAAGAGAAGAAACCGGCGCGCCGCCGCTTCATCGGTGCCGCGGCCGCTGGTGCCGCGGCGATGACCGCACCGATGATCTCGGTCGCCCAGACCCCGGTGGTGCTGAAGATGCAGGGCGCCTGGGGTGCGAAGGACATCTTCAACGAGATGGCCGAGGAATACGTCAAGCGCGTCAACGAGATGTCGGGTGGGCGCTTGCGCATCGATTACCTCGTCGCCGGCGCGGTCGTGAAACCCTTCGAGGTGATGGACGCCGTCAACAAGGGCGTGCTCGACGCCGGCCACCATGTGCCGGTCTACTGGTACGGCAAGAGCAAGGTCGCTTCGCTGTTCGGATCGGGCCCGATCAACGGCTGCGATGCACCGCAGACGCTGGCCTGGATCTACCGCGGCGGCGGCCTCGAGCTCTATCACCAGCTGCTGCAGAAGCTCAAGCTCGACGTCGTCGGTTATTTCGCGATGCCGATGCCGACGCAGCCGCTGGGCTGGTTCAAGAAGCCCATCAAGAGCATCGACGACATGAAGGGGCTGAAGTACCGCACCGTCGGCCTCGCCGCCGACCTGATGCAGGAACTCGGCGCCAAGGTCACGCAGCTGCCCGGCGGCGAGATCGTGCCAGCGATGGACCGCGGCGTCATCGACGCTTTCGAATACAACAACCCGACCTCGGACCGCCGCTTCGGCGCCCAGGACGTCGCCAAGTACTACATGATGGGCAGCTTCCATCAGGCGATGGAATTCTTCGAGATCGTCTTCAACCGCAAGAAGCACGACGCGCTGCCCAAGGACCTGCAGGCCGTGCTGCGCTACGCCGCCGAGGCGGCGTCGTCGGCGAACTGGTGGACGGCGATGGACAACTATTCGCGCGATCTCGACGGCCTCATCGAGCAGGACAAGGTGCATGTGCTGCGCACGCCCAAGTCGGTGTTCCAGGCGCAGCTGAAGGCCTGGGACGTCGTGACGAAGAAGCTCTCGGACGAGGATCCGTTCTTCAAGAAGGTGGTCGACAGCCAGCGTGCCTGGTCCAAGCGCGTGGCCAAGTACATGTTCCTCAACGAGGCCGACTACCTGATGGGCTACGAGCACATCCACGGCAGGATCGCCGGGCTGCAGGCCTGATGCGGCGTTTCATCCGCGTCGTCGATCTGCTCAACAAGTCGGTGGGCCACGCATTCGCGTGGTCCATCGTGATCCTGACGCTGGGCGTGAGCTACGAGGTCTTCGTGCGTTACGTCCTGCGCGATCCGACGAGTTGGGCCTTCGACTTCAGCTACATCCTCTACGGCGCGCTGTTCCTGATGGCCGGCGCGTACACGCTGTCGCGCGGCGGCCATGTGCGCGCCGACGTGTTCTCGCGCCGCTGGCCGCCGCGCGTGCAGGCCGCCGTCGAGGGTCTGCTGTATTTCCTGTTCTATTTTCCCGGCGTCATCGCGCTGATGACCTCGGGCTGGCTCTACGCCCATGAATCCTGGGCGCTGCGCGAGGTCAGTGTCAACAGCCCCGTCGGCGTGCCGGTGTGGCCGCTGAAGATGCTGATCCCGGCCGCCGGCGTGCTGCTGACGCTGCAGGGCCTGGCCGAGGTGCTGCGCTGCGTCGTCTGCCTGCGCGAGGGCGCGTGGCCGGCGCGGCTGCACGATGTCGACGAGCTCGAGGCCGAGCTGCAGCGCAAGGCGGCAGGGGCATGAGCAACCCGCAGCTCGCGCTGCTGATGCTGGGGCTGTTCGTCTTCATCATCCTGCTCGGTTTCCCGATCGCGTTCACGCTGATGGCGATGGGCATCGCCTTCGGCTTCTATGCCTATTTCGAGCCGGGCCAGGCCTTCTTCGACAACCGCGTCTTCTACCTCTTCACGCAGAACACCTTCAGCGTGATGAACAGCGACATCCTCGTCGCGATTCCGCTGTTCCTGTTCATGGGCTACATGATCGAGCGCTCGAGCATCCTCGACCAGCTCTTCCTCAGCCTGCAGCAGGCATTGCGCCGCATCCCCGGCGCGATGGCGGTGGCCGCGCTCGTGACCTGCGCGCTGTTCGCCACGGCCACCGGCATCGTCGGCGCCGTCGTCACGCTGATGGGGCTGCTCGCGTTTCCGGCGATGCTCAAGGCGCAGTACGACCAGCGCATCGCCTCGGGCGTGATCTGCGCCGGCGGCACGCTGGGCATCCTGATCCCGCCGTCGATCATGCTCATCGTCTACGGCGCGACGGCCGGCGTCTCGGTCGTGCGGCTGTACGCGGCGGCGCTGCTGCCGGGCTTCCTGCTCGCCGGGCTCTATGTCGGCTACGTCGTCACGCGCGCCGTCGCGAACCCGAAGCTGATGCCGCGGCTGCAGGCCGACCAGGCCGCGCTGGGCTGGTTCGCGGTGGCGCTGCTGCTGCTGCGCGCCTTCGTGCCGCTGGCGCTGCTGATCCTCGCCGTGCTGGGCGCGATCCTCTTCGGCCTCGCGACGCCGAGCGAGGCGGCGGCCATCGGCGCCTTCGGCTCGGTGCTGCTGGCGGCCGCCTACCGCGCGCTGAGCTGGGGCCGGCTGCGCGAGGCCGTGTACCTCACGGCGCGCACCTCGGCGATGGTCTGCTACCTCTTCGTCGGCTCGTGGACCTTCTCGTCGATCTTCAGCTACCTCGGCGGCGAGGCGCTGGTGAAGGACTTCGTGCTCGGGCTCGACCTCAACCCGCTGACCTTCCTGCTGCTGACCCAGCTCATCATCTTCATCCTCGGCTGGCCGCTGGAATGGAGCGAGATCATCATCATCTTCGTGCCGATCTTCCTGCCGCTGCTGCCGCATTTCGGCGTCGACCCGACCTTCTTCGGCATCCTCGTCGCGCTGAACCTGCAGACCTCGTTCCTGACACCGCCGATGGCGATGTCGGCCTACTATCTCAAGGGCGTCGCGCCGCCTTCGGTGCAACTGGTGACCATATTCCGCGGCTGCCTGCCGTTCCTGTCGATGGTCTTCGTCGCGATGGCCGCCGTCTATGTCTTCCCGGCGCTCGTCGAATGGCTGCCGCGCGCCCTTTATCAACGCTGAACCGATGAGCCACGAAAACGACTATTCGCAGCTGAGTGCCCTCGACGCGCGCGAGGCGATGGTTGCCGGGCGCTGCGCCTGCGTCGACTACGCCCAGGCGCTGCTGGCGCGCGTCGATCGCGTCGAGCCCGAGGTCCGTGCCTGGGCCCGCATCGATGCGGACCATCTGCTCGCGCAGGCGCGGGAGGCCGACTCGGCGCGCGCCGCCGGCCAGACCTGCGGCGCGCTGTTCGGACTGCCGGTGGGCATCAAGGACATCATCGACACGGCCGACCTGCCGACCGAGGACGGCACGCCGCTGCATGCCGGACGCCAGCCCGACCGCGATGCCACCGTCGTGCGCCGCCTGCGCGAGGCCGGCGGCCTCGTGATGGGCAAGACGGTGACGACCGAGTTCGCGACCTACGCGCCGGGGCCGACGCGCAACCCGCGCGACCCGCGCCACACGCCGGGCGGTTCGTCGAGCGGCTCGGCCGCGGCCGTGGCGGCGGCGATGACGCCGCTGGCCATCGGCACGCAGACCAACGGCTCGGTGATCCGGCCGGCGTCGTTCTGCGGCGTCTACGGCTTCAAGCCCGGTGCCGGCTGGATCTCGCGCCGCGGCGTGCTGACGCAGTCGCCGACGCTCGACGCCATCGGCGTGTTCGGCCGCACGCTGGGCGATGTCGCGCTGCTCGCGCAGGCGCTCGCCGGCCACGACCCCGACGACGGGCAGACGTGGTTGCGCGCGGCGCCGCGCTGGGTCGAGATGGCCGCCGCCGAGCCGCCGCTGGCGCCGACGCTGGCCTGGGTCGAAACGCCGTTCTGGGACCGCGTCGCGCCCGACGCGCGCGCCGCCTTCGGCGAACTGGTCGAGCTGCTGGCCGGGCGCATCGCGCCGTTCGAGCTGCCGGCACAGGCGGCACAGGCGATAGCCTGGCATCGCACGGTGATGGAGGTCGACATCGCGGCCTCGTTCGGGCTCGACCACGACCGCGGTCGCGACCGCATGTCGGCCTCGCTGCGCGGCCAGATCGAGCGCGGTCGCCGCATCACCGCGGTCGATTACCGCGAGGCGCTGGCGCGCGTGCCGCGGCTGCTCGCGGCACTCGACGCCGTGTTCGATCACTACGACGCGCTGCTCACGCCGGCGACGCTGGGCACGGCGCCCGCCGGGCTCGAATCGACCGGCGACCCGCTGATGTGCACGCTGTGGACGCTGCTGGGCCTGCCGGCGCTGAGCCTGCCGCTGCTGCACGGCGAGAACGGGCTGCCGATCGGGGTCCAGCTCGTCGGCCGCCGCGGCGACGAAGGCCGGCTGCTGCGCACGGCCGCCTGGCTGGTGCGCGCCGTCGAGTCAGCGGCCGGCTGAGGAGTCGCCCATCATGAAGCTCTGGTTCGGACTCCTGGGCGCGGCGATGATGATCGCCTTCCTCGGCGCCGTGGCGATCAAGGTCAACGAGATCGCGCTCTGGGTCGTCGTCGCGATCGGGGTCGTGCTGATGGGCATCGACCTCTGGCAGGCGCGCGACGAGCCCGATCGCTAGCGCGCTGCCTTACAACCCGGCCGCAGCCTTCAGTGCAGCCGCCTTGTCCGTGCGCTCCCAACTGAACTCGGGTTCTTCACGGCCAAAGTGCCCGTAAGCCGCGGTCTTCTCGTAGATCGGCCGCAGCAGGTCGAGCATCTGGATGATGCCCTTCGGCCGCAGGTCGAAATGCTCGTTGATCAGCGCGGCGATCTTCTCGTCGCTGATCTTGCCCGTGCCTTCGGTGTAGACCGTGACGTTCATCGGCTTGGCGACGCCGATCGCGTAGGCGACCTGGATCTGGCATTGGCGCGCCAGCCCGGCGGCGACGATGTTCTTGGCGACATAGCGCGCCGCGTAGGCGGCCGAGCGGTCGACCTTGCTCGGGTCCTTGCCGCTGAAGGCGCCGCCGCCATGCGGGCAGGCGCCGCCGTAGGTGTCGACGATGATCTTGCGCCCGGTGAGGCCGCAGTCGCCCTGCGGGCCGCCGATGACGAAGCGGCCGGTCGGGTTGATCAGGTAGCGCGTGTTCTTCAGCCACTCCTTGGGCAGCACCGGCTTGATGATCTCCTCGATGATGGCCTCGGTGAACGAGGCCTTCATCTTCGTCGCCGTCTCGCTCTGGTCGGGCGCGTGCTGGGTCGAGAGCACGACGGTGTCGATGCTGTGCGGCTTGCCGTCGACATAGCGCATCGTCACCTGGCTCTTCGCGTCGGGGCGCAGGAAGGGCAGGCGGCCGTCCTTGCGCAGCTGCGCCTGGCGCTCGACGAGGCGGTGCGCGTAGTAGATCGGCGCCGGCATCAGCTCGGGCGTCTCGTCGCAGGCGTAGCCGAACATCAGGCCCTGGTCGCCGGCGCCGGTGTTCAGGTGGTCGTCGCTGGCGTGGTCGACGCCCTGGGCGATGTCGTTGCTCTGCTTGTCGTAGGCGACGAGCACGGCGCAGCCCTTGTAGTCGATGCCGTACTCAGTGTTGTCGTAACCGATGCGCTTGATCGTGTCGCGCGCGACCTGGATGTAGTCGACATGCGCGTTCGTCGTGATCTCGCCCGCGAGGACGACCAGGCCGGTGTTGGTCAGCGTCTCGGCGGCGACCCGGCTCTTCGGGTCCTGCTTGAAGATCGCGTCGAGGATCGCGTCGGAGATCTGGTCGGCCACCTTGTCGGGGTGACCCTCGGAAACCGATTCGCTGGTGAAGAGAAATTCGTTCGCCACAGTGAAGCTCCTAAAGTTGCGTGGGCTGCGTCGCCTGTGCCTATCGGGAGCTGCGGCGAACGCTTTAGCGGATTTGTTGAGGCGCCGGCCTGATCGAGTCCTTCGATCGTCCGTCGTCCCGGCGGGGTGTCGTTATGCTTCACGCCCGCGTCGCCCCGCAAGTTGTCCTTTAACTCGGCGACGCGTCGATTATACGAAGCATGCCCATCGTCCTCGCCTGGCTTTCCGCTCGCTCGCTGCGGCTTTTGCACGCCCTGGGCGGCCTCCTGGGCTGGGCGGCCTACCTGCTGTCGGCCGACTACCGCCGGCGGCTGAACGAGAACGCGGCGCGCGCCGGGGTCTCGGTGGCCGACCGGCGCGCCGCCGTCGCCGACGCCGGCCGCCTCGTGATGGAGCTGCCGCGGCTGTGGCTGCGCCCGCGCGAGCAGCCTATCGCCGACCCGCTGCGCTGGGAGGGTGCCGAGCTGCTCGACGAGCTGCTGGCGCGCGGCCGCGGCCTGCTGCTGCTGACGCCGCACATGGGCAGCTTCGAGGTCTCGGCCCAGGCCTACGCCGAGCGCTACGGCGCGCGCCAGCCCATCACCGTGCTCTACCGCCCGGCGCGCCAGCGCTGGCTGCGCGAGCTCGAGGAGACGGCGCGCGCGCGACCGGCGCTGGCCACGGCGCCGGCCAACCTCGCCGGCGTGCGGCTGATGATGCGCGCGCTGCGCCGCGGCGAGACCGTCGGCCTGCTGCCCGACCAGGTGCCGCCCGAAGGCATGGGCGTGTGGGTGCCTTTCTTCGGTGAGCGTGCCTACACGATGACGCTGGCGGCGCGGCTGGCGCTGCAGACCGGCGCCGCGACGGCGGTGCTGTGGACCGAGCGGCTGCCGCGTGGCGGCGGCTATGTCGTCCATGCGCTGCCGCTGCCGGTGCCGCTGCCGGACGCGAAGGAGGCCGCGGCGGCAGGCGACGAGGCGGCCGCGCTGGCGATCAACCGCAGCATGGAGGCGGTGATCGCGATGAAGCCTTCGCAATACCTCTGGGCCTACAACCGCTACAAGCAGCCGCGGCGTGCCGAGGTGGCGGCTTGATCGCCGAATGGGGTGCGCGCGCGCTGCTGCTGCTGATGCGCGGACTGCAGGCGCTGCCGCTGGCGCTGCAGGCGGCCATCGGCAACGGGCTCGGGCGCCTGCTGCATGCCTGCGGGCGGTCGCGGCGGCGCATCGCGCTGCGCAACGTCGAGCTCTGCCTGCCCGAGCTCGACGCCCACGCCCGCGCGCGGCTCGTGCGCGAGCATTTCGGCTGGCTCGGGCGCAGCATGCTCGAGCGCTCGCTGCTGTGGCACGCCAGCCGCGAGCGGCTGCTGCGGCTGATCCGCGTCGAGGGCGACGTCCATCTGGCCGAGCGCAGCCCGCGCCCGGTGATGTGGCTGGTGCCGCATTTCCTGGCGCTGGATGTCGCCGGCGCCGCGACCCAGCTCTACCAGACGGCGCCGGCCTTCGACGTCTACGCGCCGCAGAGCAACAAGGTGTTCGACGCAGCGCTGCTGCAAGGCCGCAGCCGCTTCGGCACGGCCGAGTTCATCAACCGCAAGGACGGCGCGCGCGCCATCGTGCGCGCGATCCGGCGCGGCCTCGCGTTCTTCAACCCGGCCGACATGGACTTCGGCATGCGCGATTCGGCCTTCGTGCCGTTCTTCGGCCACCCGGCGGCGACGCTGCTGGCGCCGTCGCGCATCGCCCGCTCGCTGGACATGATCGTGCAGCCGCTGGTGGCCGAGATCCTGCCCGGCGGCCAGGGCTGGGTCGTGCGTTTCGGTGAGCCCTGGACCGACTGGCCGACCGACGACCCGCTGGCCGACGCGGCGCGCATGAACCGCTACATCGAGGAGCAGATCCGGCTGTGCCCGGCGCAGTACCTTTGGGTCCACAAGCGCTTCAAGACGCGGCCCGAAGGCGCGCCGCCGGTGTATGACTGATGCGTCCGCAACGGCCGCGCCGCCCTGGCGTCGATAATCCAACGATGCGGCTGAAGTTCACCAAGATGCAAGGCGCGGGCAACGACTTCGTCGTGCTCGACGCGCTGCGCGCGCCACTCGAACTCACGCCGCTGCAACTGCAGCGCCTGGGCGACCGCCGTTTCGGCGTCGGCGCCGACCAGATCCTCGTCGTCGAGCCGGCGCGCAGCCCCGACGTCGATTTCGGCTACCGCATCTTCAACAACACCGGCGACGAGGTCGAGCATTGCGGCAACGGCGCGCGCTGCTTCGTGCGCTATGTCCACGAGCATGGGCTGACCGACAAGACGACGGTGCGCGTCGAGACCGTCAACAACCGGCTCGAACTGCGGCTGCGCGACGACGGCCGCGTCAGCGTCGACATGAGCCGGCCGATCTTCCACCCGGCGCGCATCCCCTTCGACGCCGCCGGCCTGGCGCCGCGCGCCGAGGGCGGCTTCGAGCTGTGGACGCTGGAGCAGATCCCGGGTGTCGAGGTCGCCGTGCTGTCGATGGGCAACCCGCATGCGGTGCTGCGCGTGGCCGATGTCGACGCCGCGCCGGTGGCCGAACTCGGCCCGCGCATCGAGACCCATCCGCGCTTTCCGCGCAAGGTCAACGTCGGCTTCATGCAGGTGGTCTCGCGCACCGAGCTGCGGCTGCGCGTGCACGAGCGCGACGCCGGCGAGACGCTGGCCTGCGGCACCGGCGCCTGCGCCGCCGTCGTCGCCGGCATCCGCCTGGGCTGGCTCGACCGCCGCGTCGAGGTCCACGCCCGCGGCGGCGACCTCTTGATCGAATGGCCGGCCGACGACGCCAGCGTCGTCATGACCGGCCCCGCCGTGACCGTCTTCGAAGGAGAGATCGAACTGTGAGCAGCATCACCGGCATCACCGAGAACGACATCGCCCAGTACCTGGCCAACAACCCGGGCTTCTTCGAGCGCCACGCCGAACTGCTGTCCTCGGTGCAGCTGACGAGCCCGCATGGCCAGCGCGCCGTCTCGCTGCAGGAGCGGCAGATGGAGATGCTGCGCGAGCGCATCCGCGGCCTCGAGGGCAAGATCGTCGAGATGATCCGCAACAGCCAGGAGAACGTCGGCATCACCGACCGGCTGCAGCGCTGGACCTGCGAGATCCTCGCCGCCGCCGACCTCGACACGCTGCCCGCGGCGATGGTGGCGACGCTGCGCGCCGAGTTCCTGATCCCGCAGGCCGCGCTGCGGCTGTGGGGCACATCGAGCACGCCCGCCGGCCAGGCCTGGGCCGAGCCGGTGAGCGACGACATCAAGAGCTTTGCCGCCAGCCTGAGCGTGCCGTATTGCGGCGTCAACGCCGGCTTCGAGGCCGGGCGCTGGCTGCCCGAATCGGCCGCCGTGATGTCGCTGGCGATGATCCCGCTGCGCCGCGGCGAGCGCGCCTTCGGCCTCATCGTGCTCGGCTCGCCTGACCCGACGCGCTACGGCGCCGAGATGGGCACCGAGTTCCTGACCCGCATCGGCGACATCGCCGGCGCCGCGCTGTCGCGGCTGCTGCCCGCCGCCTGAATGACGCGATGAGCGCCGCGCGCTCCGCTGCCGCCGCGCCCGACGAGGCGGGCGGCCAGGCGGGTCGCGAACTCGACGCCGAGCTGCGGCGCTACCTCGCACATCTCGAGGTCGAGCGCCGCCTGGCACCGCGCACGCTGGCCAACTACACCGAGGCGCTGCAGCGGCTGCAGGCCTCGGCGCGGGCGGCCGGCGTCGACCTGCCGCAGGCGCTGCCGCACCAGATCCGCGGCTTCGTCGTCCAGCTGCGCGCGCGCGGCCTGGCGCCGCGCAGCATCGCGCTGGCGCTGGCCGCCTGGCGCGGCCTCTATCGCTGGTGGGCGCGGCAGGGGCGGCTGAAGGTCAATCCGGTCGAGGGGCTGCGACCGCCCAAGGCCGGCAAGCCGCTGCCCAAGGCGCTGTCGGTCGAGCAGGCCGTCGCACTGGCCGCGCACGAGGGCGCCGACGGCGACCCGGTGCTGACGGCGCGCGACCATGCGATCGCCGAGCTGCTCTACGGCTGCGGGCTGCGCATCGGCGAGCTCACCGGGCTCGATCTGCGCGCCAGCGCCGAAGCGCGCGGCTGGATCGACCGCGACGATGCCACCGCGCATGTGCTGGGCAAGGGCAGCAAGCGCCGCAGCGTGCCGGTGGGCGGCCCGGCGCTGGCCGCGCTCGACGCCTGGCTGGCGCTGCGCCCGACGCTGGCCGACGCCGCCGAGGCGGCGCTGTTCGTCAGCCGCCGCGGCACGCGGCTGAGCCCGAACCAGCTGCGCCTGCGGCTGCGCAGCCAGGCGGCGCAGGCCGGGCTGCCGACGCGCGTGCACCCGCACATGCTGCGCCACAGCTATGCCAGCCACCTGCTGCAAAGCAGCGGCGACCTGCGCGCCGTGCAGGAGCTGCTGGGCCACGCCAGCATCAGCACGACCCAGGTCTACACGCAGCTCGACTTCCAACACCTGGCCAAGGCCTACGACGCTGCGCACCCGCGCGCGAAACGCAAGAGTTGAGTGGATGACGACGCGATGAAATCGATACGTCTGCGCCCCGGCAAGGAACGCTCGCTGCAGCGCCACCATCCCTGGGTCTTCGAGGGCAGCGTCGAGCGCGGCAAGGCCGACCCTGGCGAGACGGTGCGCGTCGAGGCGGCCGACGGCCGCTTCCTCGCCTGGGGCGCCTACAGCGGCGCGTCGCAGATCCGGGTGCGCGCCTGGAGCCATGACGAGGGCGAACGCATCGACGCCGCCTTCTTCAGCCGCCGCATTGCCGCCGCGGTGGCGCTGCGCGCGCGGCTGCCGATCGCCAGCAACGGCCTGCGGCTGATCCACGGCGAGGCCGATGGACTGCCCGGGCTCGTCGTCGACCGCTACGGCGAGACGCTGTGCGCGCAGTTCGGATCGGCCGGCGTCGAACGCTGGAAACCGGCCATCGCCGACGCGCTGCTCGCCGCCACCGGGGTCCAGCGCCTGTACGAGCGCAGCGACGCCGGCGTGCGCACGCTCGAAGGCCTGCCGGCGCAGACCGGCTGGCTGCGCGGCGACGGCGCCACCGAATGCGAGATCACCGAGCACGACTGGCGGCTGACGCTCGACGTCGCCAGCGGCCACAAGACCGGCTATTACCTCGACCAGCGCGACAACCGCGGCCGCTTCGCGCGCTGGGTGCGGCATTACGGCGTGCGCTCGGTGCTGAACTGCTATTGCTACACGGGCGGTTTCAGCGTCGCGGCGCTGGCCGGCGGCGCCGAGGAAGTCACCAGCGTCGACAGCTCGGGCCCGGCGCTGCAGCGCGTGCAAACGCATGTAGAGATCAACGGCTTCGATGCCGCGCGCAGCCACTGCGTCGAGACCGATGTCAACGCCCATCTGCGTGAGTGCCTCGAGGCCGGGTGCCGCTTCGACGCGATCGTCCTCGACCCGCCGAAGTTCGCGCCCACGGCGGCCCATGCCGAGCGCGCCGCGCGCGCCTACAAGGACATCAACCGGCTGGCGCTGATGCTGCTGGCGCCCGGCGGGCTGCTGTTCACGTTCTCCTGCTCGGGCGGCGTCGGTCCCGAGCTGTTTCACAAGATCGTCGCCGGCGCGGCGATCGATGCCGGCGTCGACGGCGTCATCGCCGAGCGCGTCGCCGCGGCGCCCGACCATCCGCAGACGCTGTACTTCCCCGAGGGCGACTACCTCAAGGGGCTGCTGGTGCTGCGGAAGTAGCCGCCGCGGGCAGGGCGACGCGCGGATCGAACTTCGCGCGCTTGACGCTGAAATAGGCCTTCACGTTGCGCACGTTGGCGTCCTGCGTGAACAGGCGCTGCACGAGGGCGTGGTAGGCCGGCATGTCGGCGACCTGGACGACGAGCACGAAATCGGGCCCCGGCGAGACGCGCCAGCATTGCTGCACATGGGGCTCGGCGACGGCGCGCGACTCGAAGGCGTCGAGATGCTCCGCGCCCTGGCGGTCGAGCGTGATCTCGACCAGCGCCGTCAGCGCGGTGCCGAAGGCCTGCGGGTCGACGAGCGCGACGCGGCGCTCGACGACGCCCTCGTCGAGCAGTCGGCGCACGCGCCGCAGCGCCGTCGCCGGCGAGGTGTGGGCGCGCGCGGCGAGATCCTGGTTCGACAGCGAGGCGTCGGTCTGCAGCAGGTCGAGCAGTCGGAGGTCGGTGGCATCGAATTCCATCGTGAAATCATAGCGCCACATGGGTCAAAAAATAGACCGAAAATTTCTCTCAAGTTTTTGATCGGTGATTTCAGTCACGAGACATCTTATGTTTAACGGAAAATTCCAAAGCACCTGGCCTAGGATGCCGCACCGCAATCAAAGCAGCAAAGGTCAGCAACCATGTGTGGCATCGTCGGCGCCGTCAGCAACCGCAACATCGTTCCGATCCTGCTCGAGGGCCTGAAGCGGCTCGAGTACCGCGGCTACGACAGCTGCGGCGTCGCCGTGCACCAGGGCGGCGAGCTGCGGCGCGCGCGCAGCACCTCACGCGTGGCCGAGCTCGAACAATCGGTGGCGGCCGACGGCATCGATGCGATGACGGGCATCGCGCATACGCGCTGGGCCACGCATGGCGTGCCGGCGGTGCACAACGCGCATCCGCATTTCTCGTCGGGGCTGGGCGTGCCGGCCAGCGGCGCGAACGCGTCGCGCATCGCGCTCGTGCACAACGGCATCATCGAGAACCACGACGAACTGCGCGCCGAACTGCAGCAGCGCGGCTATGTCTTCGCGAGCCAGACCGACACCGAGGTCATCGCCCACTTGATCCACAGCGTCTACGACGGCGACCTGCTCGAGGCCATGCACCGCGCGCTGCCGCGGCTGCGCGGCGCCTACGCCATCGCCGTGTTCTGCCGCGACGAGCCGCACCGCGTCGTCGGCGCGCGCCAGGGCTCGCCGTTGGTGTTGGGCCTGGGCGCGCCGGGATCGGGCGAGAACTTCCTCGCCAGCGACGCGATGGCGCTGGCCGGCGTCACCGACCAGATCGTCTACCTGGAAGAGGGCGACGTCGTCGACATGCAGCTCGGCAAGACCTGGATCACCGCGCCCGAGGGCGAGGGCGAGCGCCGCCGCTACCAGCCGGCGCAGCGCGCCGTGCGCACGGTGCAGGCGCACAGCGGCGCCGCCGAACTCGGGCCGTACCGGCATTACATGCAAAAGGAGATCTTCGAGCAGCCGCGCGCGCTGGCCGACACGCTCGAGGGCGTCGAGGCGATCAGCCCCGAGCTGTTCGGCGACGGCGCCTGGCGCGTCTTCAAGGCCATCGACCGCGTGCTGATCCTGGCCTGCGGCACGAGCTATTACTCGGGCAGCACGGCGCGCTATTGGCTGGAGAGCATCGCCGGCATTCCGACCCAGGTCGAGATCGCGAGCGAATACCGCTATCGCGACAGCGTGCCGGACCCGAAGACACTGGTGGTGACGATCAGCCAGAGCGGCGAGACCGCCGACACGCTGGCCGCGCTCAAGCATGCGCGGTCACTGGGCATGACGCACACGCTGACGATCTGCAATGTCGCGACGAGCGCGATGGTGCGCGAATGCGAGCTCGCCTACATCACGCGTGCCGGCGTCGAGATCGGCGTCGCGAGCACCAAGGCCTTCACGACCCAGCTCGCGGGCCTGTACCTGCTGACGCTGGCGCTGGCCCAGGTGCGCGGCCGGCTCGACGACGCCCAGGAAGCGGCGCAGCTCAAGGCACTGCGGCATCTGCCGGTGGCGCTGCAGGCGGTGCTGGCGCTGGAGCCGCAGGTCATCGCCTGGAGCGAGGATTTCGCACGCAAGGAAAACGCGCTGTTCCTCGGCCGCGGGCTGCATTACCCGATCGCGCTCGAGGGCGCGCTCAAGCTCAAGGAGATCAGCTACATCCACGCCGAGGCCTATCCGGCGGGCGAACTCAAGCATGGACCGCTGGCGCTGGTGACCGACCAGATGCCGGTCGTCACCGTGGCGCCGAACGATGCTCTGCTGGAGAAGCTCAAGAGCAATCTGCAGGAAGTGCGGGCGCGCGGCGGGCAGCTGTATGTGTTTGCCGACGACGACACGCGGATCGAGAACGAGCCGGGTGTGCATGTCATTCGCATGCCGGAGCATTACGGGGCGTTGTCGCCGATATTGCATGTGGTGCCGCTGCAATTGCTGGCTTATCACACGGCTTGTGCGCGGGGGACGGATGTGGACAAGCCGCGTAATTTGGCCAAATCGGTGACTGTGGAGTAGTTGTCAATCGGCGGTTTTGACATTATTCTGACCAAATATAGTCGTAAACAAGACATTAAAGTCGTAAACACGACAATAAAGTCGTAAACAGCCTCGGCGCTCTCCCCGATTGGGATAAGTGAAGTTCGTCGGGAACCTTTCGCGTGACAGGATTTCGATCGCCTATGTCGATGGCCGCGGCAAATGAGCGCATGGAGAGCGACCTTGCGGCCAAGCGCACGGCTTACGCAGTACTACTCGATGCCGCTGATCCGATATTTCCCGTCGAATGAATTGCCAGGACCGTACAAACAAATCGATCGCCTGGGCTTGAGCAACTAAGTGTCCACGTCAAAATCCAGGAACACCAATAACTGAGTGCTACCACCGCTGCGGTCCAAACTTTGCGACTTGTCCAGTCGCCTGCCCTGGTGGCCAGACCGTCAGACCTGCTGGGCAACTAATCGTCGAGCTGGCACCTCTGGTTCGCACTTGCGGCGGAGATCACCGCGCCCCCGAAGGGGATCGGACAGCCCATTTATCGTGTGGCGTCAGAGTGGCATCGCATGTCCAGGTCCCAAGGTCCGACCCACGGCCGGCGCCAAGTACTGCGTCGCTCAGCTTGGCCCTTCATTGCCGGCCGGCGGCGTGAGCAGGCCAGTGACAGCTTCCTCTTGCCACGAACTCACCAAACCGACCCTGAACTGCCGGTCGCGCCTAAGAATGGCGAGCCGAAAAGCGGTCGCTCAACGTTGGAGCTGAGCCGCGAGCAGCGGCTCGCCGACGCGAGTCTGCTCAAGCGACCGGCCAAGGGCGGAACCACCGGCAATATGCGGTCGCTCCGCAAGCGGCATGCCGATCAGTATGATCGGGTTCTAGTGGTGAAAGATTCAGGGATACAGAGAAAATGCCCAAGCCCGCCGCGGAAATAGCGCCGACGATAGACTTTGAGAATCTGGTTCGCAATGGCATTGACTTTCTTGAGAAAGCGATGTCTCAGCTTGACAGCGATCCGAAGCATTCGGTCATCAGCTTCTATACGGCTGTAGAGATTTTCCTCAAGGCTCCACTGGTTCGCGAACATTGGACCCTTGTTGTCGCTGATCGCGAGCCAGACCGACAAAAGTACGAAGTGGGCGATTTCGTCTCAGTTTCTTTTGAAGAAGCCTGCTCGCGCCTAGCTAGGACACTAAAAAAGCCACTGCAAAAGAGCGCGCGAGATGCATTTGACCGAGTTCGTCAGCATCGCAATCGGATGGTGCATTTCTATCACAGCGGACTGGGTGGCAAGCAGCGTGACGAAATCAAGCTAGAGCAAGCTACAGCCTGGTTTGAACTGAACAGGTTTATTGCTGACACGTGGCGCGAACAATTCAAACCTTTTGCGAGCGAATTCCGGCGAATGGAGCGGACGCTGATCGCGAACAATCACTACGCCAAGGCCAAATATGAAAGCCTGAAACCGAAGATTGAGGGCATGAAGACGGGCGGCAGCGTCTTTGAAGACTGCCCTCGCTGCTACACCAATGCCTGTCAGGTTGAAGAGGAGGTTCCCCGCCTTACCTCGCGCCGCTGTCTGGTCTGTTTCCACAGTGGGATGCAACTTCAGATCGATTGTCCAGAGTGCGGCGACTCGGATCAATACGTGGAGCCTTACGACGGCTTCTCTTGCGATAAATGCGACTGCGAAGTAAAGGGCGACAGCGAGATCTTTGATCTCATTGACCAGAACAGATATCGGGGCACTAAAGACGGGCTGGACGCCGACACGCCTGCCAACTGCGACGAGTGTCAGGGGTACCACACGGTATGCGAGTACGAAGGCGGCTACCTATGCACGAACTGCTTTGCCCACTTTGACGCAGTCGGCCAGTGCCAGTGGTGCAACGACCCAATGACGGGTGAGACCGAACACACCTATGTCACGGGTTGTGAGCACTGCGAGGGGTATGCGGGCCATCACGCCGACGATTAATTGGTAGTAGTTCGTTCTTGCGCACCAGGTAGGCTGCCTCGGTCCGCCCGGTACTGAGGGAAACGCGTCCGGTAGAGCAGCGAACGAGCTGCCGACCCGTGCGCAGAGTATGAGCGTTGGGCTCACCAGACGCCGGCTTCTCAGTCGATCGACACGGGTAGACCAGTAGCTGGCGCAAAGGCATCAGATGAGAAGATCCGGCCGGGCAGTACGGGAGAAACACGATGTTGTACGAGCCTTGGTGCGAGTGCGAGCGCACGGGGGAGCCGCAGAAGCAACTCTGGAGACTCACCGAGCGCGCCGGTGGACGAGCAGCCGTCGCCGCTCGTCTGCCTGAAGTGGTCCGATCCCACTACGACGATGCAGCTCGGGTCGCAGAGGACATCCGTGACCTGGGCTATCCGCTTGCAGCCGCAATCCTGGCGGAGCGCATGCCACGGTCCATCCGTGCAAGATCGGGTGATCTTGGTGAAATTCTTGCCACAGAGCTGGTTGAAGAGCGTATGGGATTCACCGTCCCGGTGCGACGCTTGCGCTACAAGGATGGGCGCGAGATGGCTCTGCGTGGAGACGACTTCATCGGCGTTCGGACTGGCGCCGACCAGCATCTGCACTTCTTGAAAGGCGAGTCAAAGAGCCGGGCTGCGTTGGCAGGAGCAACCATCAAAGAAGCCAGAGACGCTTTGAAGCGCGACGGCGGCCGGCCGACGGCGACGTCGCTGCTCTTCGTGGCAGACCGGCTTATGGAGCAGGCCGACGAACGGCAAGCACTCGGTAGAAGGATTCGCAACGAGGTCGCCACGCGAGCCGCGCCGCCGGGTCGCATCGGCCATATGCTGTTTACTCTGTCCGGTAACGCCACACCCCAGGCACTACAAGATGACTTGCTGGCGGCCGAAGCCGTGCGACCCCACGCGGTTGTCCACCTGCGAATAGAAGACCACCAGGCGTTCATACAAGCGACTTACGAGAGGGCCCTCGCGCTTGGAAACGCTTGAAGAACTCAATGCTTTCCTAAGAGAAACGACCGCGGACGGATACCGGGGGCGCCTTCAGGCTCGCGGCCAAGCACGGGCTCTCATCCGTCATGAAGGCGTCATGCCGGCTGAGGCGCCGCCACTTGGCGAAGGGATCGATCAGGACCTCGCCGACTACGGTTTGTCGGTGCTGCGGGCATCCATGGCTGCGCGGGAGCTTGGCGGCGACTCAGCGTTGTGGCGTCTCGGGTTCGCTCGATCAGGAAGTGCTTTCGAGGCCCTGGTGCAGAACGGCAGCCTGGATGATGTGTCGAGGGGCTTCTTTCGCGTCATTGGCGCGGCCTCATATCACCTAGCCAACTACTCTGCGCTGGCCTTCTCCCTCCTATCGCAGGCAGTCGGTGCGCAGAATCGATCTCCGGCCGAGGAGGCTCTTGCCCATCTGATCGTCCGCGATCTTCAAGGGCTGAGTGCGCGCGCCAGAGCCTGGCTTCAGGACGCGAATCATACGGACACGGCATTGGCACGGGCCGCGGCAGCAGGCGAGGCCGACCCCGATGACATTCTGGCCGCGGTCGCGACTTCCACGATGTTCCGCGCGTTGGCATTCTTCGAGTTCGCGCTTCAGACCGGCGCGGCACAGTTGGTGGAAGAAGCACGTCAACTTCTCGGCCGGGCCCTTGCTCTGACGAGGCGCGGCAATGCCGTTTCACTGTGGTGGGTTCTTCGAGTTACTGCAAACCTTATCGATGACCTGTGGGGAAGCAGCCTGCATCGCGTGCTGCCAGCGGCGGGCCCGCCTGGCTCAGCAAACTATGCGCAACTGAAGCGCTTCTTCATCGGCGAGCTATACGCCCGCCGAATCGCAGAGGTGGAACTGTGGCCATCACAACTCCTAGCCGCACAGCGCGCAGCCGACACCACCGATGATCTTGTGGTCGCTCTTCCTACCAGCGCAGGCAAGACCCGCATCGCCGAGATTGCTGCGCTCATGGCCTTGGCCACCGGGCAGCGCGTGCTCATCGTGACACCGTTGCGCGCCCTCTCGGCGCAGACGGAGCGGTCCTTCCGACGAACCTTTGCTCCCCTGGGATTCACCGTCTCATCGCTTTACGGCAGCAGCGGCCTTGCAGGAACTGACGAGGACGCGCTGCGCCAGCAAAGCATCGTCATCGCGACCCCGGAGAAGCTCGACTTCGCGTTGAGAACAGACGCATCGATCATTGACGATGTCGGCCTGATCGTTCTCGATGAAGGTCACATGATCGGCCCCAGCGAGCGAGAGATCCGTTACGAGAGTCTGGTTCAAAGGCTCCTGCGCCGCGCCGACCACGCAGCTAGACGCATAGTGTGCCTATCGGCTATCTTGCCGGAGGGTGACCAGCTAAATGATCTGACTGCATGGATTCGGAACGACACACCCGGCGCCCCCATTCAATCAAGCTGGCGACCTACGCGCCAACGCTTCGGCACCCTGGCCTGGCAGCGCGCATCGGGCCGCCTGAGCTTCGACCTGGAAGCTGACGCACCTTTCATTCAACACTTTGTGCCGGAGGTGCCGGCGATCAGGCCTCGAAGGACTCCTTTTCCTAGAGACAACAAGGAACTGACGCTGGCAGCTGCTTGGAAGTTCTCGGATCAAGGAAAGCGAGCGCTGATCTTCTGTACTCAGCGCGATCATGTCGAAGGCTTTGCCGAAGCGGCTCTTGACGTCCAGCGCCGCGGGTTTCTGCCCTCGCTGCTCCAAGGCGTTGAATCTGTAGAACGCGCCATGGCCGTTGGTCGGGAATGGTTGGGCGCTGACCACCCTGCGGTCCGGTGTCTGGCCATTGGCGTCGCGATCCACCATGGTCGACTGCCGGGCCCATTCCTGCGCGAAGTGGAGGCATTGCTGGCTACAGGCACGCTTCGCGTCATCATTGCTTCGCCAACGCTTGCTCAGGGGCTCAATCTCAACGCGGCGGTGCTTCTCGTGCCGAATCTGTACCGTGCGGGCGCGCTTATCTCTGGTGAAGAGTTCGCCAATGTCGCAGGTCGCGCCGGCAGAGCCTTTGTCGACCTCGAGGGCCTCATCGTCCATGTGATGCACGAGCCAGCGCCATGGCGAAACAACGCATGGCGCGGGCTCGTGAATTCGGCGCGAGCCAGATCGCTTTCCAGCGGGATCATCGCAGTGGTGGACGAGGTGATAAGTCGCCTCGCTGGAACAGGCGTCTTCAACCGGGCCGACGCCATGGATTACCTCTCAAACACGCAAGAGGCATGGTTCCCGCAGGCGCCAGCTGGTAGTGAGAGCGCCGACTCAATCGAGAGCCTCATTGAACGTCTCGACGTCACCGTGCTGGGATTGATCGAAGCACTCGACTCCAACAGCGCTGAACTTCCGCGCCTGCTGGACGAAGCGCTGACAGGATCCCTCTGGTCCAGGCAGATCGCGCGCCTGGCCCCAGAGCGCAAGCCTTCTCAGCTCTGGGTTTTGCAGAGCCGCGCGCGGCTGATCTGGAACAAGACCACCCCGGCTCAGCGTAGGGGTCAGTTCGCAATGGGCGTCGGACTGGAATCGGGATTGGCAATCAGCGCGATGGCCGCTGAACTGACAGCGCTCCTGGACGGCGCTGACGCCTGCGCGCTGGAAGGGAATGCAGAACCACTTGCACAGACGCTCATCCAGCTCGGCGAACGCCTCCTGGCGATTCGGCCGTTCACCCCGGAAGACCCCCTCCCGGCCAACTGGAGAGGTCTCTTGCGCGGCTGGATTCGTGGCGACGACGTCGCGGCGATCGGGATCGACAACATGCGAGTTGTGGATGAAGCCTTCGTCTATCGCCTGGTCTGGGCCATCGAAGCCCTGCGTATGAATCGCCGAGCGAATGGCGGAGAGTCGGAAGTGATCGAAGGTGCCGCAGCCGCCTGCCTCGAAACTGGCCTACCTGCGAATTCGATGGCTATGCTGGTCAGGGCAGGTCTGCCTTCCCGAGTCGCAGCCAAGATTGCCATCGAGCAGATGCGCCCCATCTTTGTGTCAAGACAGGAGATGAGTCTCTGGCTGCGGTCACCGGAAGTGGCAGCGCGCGACGCGCAATTGAACTGGCCGTCGGCTGACACAAACGCTCTCTGGCGGCGCTTTCGTTCCGAGGCGCTAGAGGTCGTTGCAAGAAAGTGGGAGGCTCAAGAGTGGAACATGCCACTCCCGGCTGGCGCGATCGCGCCGACAGCGTACCCTGCGCGGATCGAAGTGGATGCCCGAAGTGCCCAAGTCACCGTAAGCACGCCGGACTACCAGCCGTTGATCAACATACGTCATCGCCTTAGGAGCCCGGCACCATCCATGTTCCAGGTTGAGTTCTCCGCTGACGGCACAAATGTGCGCATCGTCCGCTTGGGTCAGCACGAGGCAACCTGGACGGAACCAGTTTGACGACTCAGGCTGCGACTCCGTAACGCTTGACCTACTCAACAGGAGCGTCGTATGCCCATCCCGGCCTCCGTGGGCGCGTTCGCCATCGTGCCGATCAACAGTTTGGCGGCTGCCCAGCCGTTCTGGGAGCTCTTGGGCTTCCAGCGCACCGGTGGCGACGCGAACTACATCATCATGACTGGCTGGCGTTGCGAAGTGCACCTGACGCGGGCGGGCAGTGGGCCCTGGCGCGTGCCGGAAGAGCACAAGAGCACAATCGGTTTAGAGTTTCTATTGGCACGCCGGAAGTGGATGCTATTGCCGCGCGGGTAGACGACCTCATCATCCGCCCTGGCGGTGTCCTGCGTCACCGTGACTGGGGCCTTTACGAGGTTGGGGTTTACGGGCCGGACGGCCTGTTGGTCCGCATCGGTTGGCCGTCCCACTTCATGCAGAACAGTTCGGCTACCAGCAGCGCTTGATTTCTACTGCGCCGTCGCTGGAACACTCGCCACGGGGCACTACGGGCGCACAAGGCGCGCTGGGCGACCGGCGCAAGCAGTCTGGCCGAAAGCTGACCGTCGCGACCGGCCGGTCATGGCCGGAACTGCCGGTTCGTGGCGGCACTTGAAAGCTGCCCTTCAGTGCCAATGGGTCGGCCCGCTGTTTGACGCCAGGTGGTGCCCTGTCGGCTCACGAGCGCATCCAGCGACTCCCTCAACTCGATGGGAGACCATCATGGGAACCGCAGGTAACACCGCTCGTCGCGAGCCGTGGAACAAGGGCAAGATCGTCGGGTATAAGGGTAATAGTCCGACGACGGCCCGTATTGACAGGCAGCGCGAAGTTCAGACGTCCACGAGGTGGTGAAGCAGGCCGAACGCCACCCGCCAACTCTGCCCGTCGCAGTCCAGTGTCGCCGTACGCTGGTTGATGCGCACGATCAGGCCTACGCGCTGTTGCAAGTTCTGGTCGGTGAAGCTCACCCGGTTGCCGACGCGGAAGTCGGCGCGGCTGGCGATCTCCGGCGGCGGGCGCAGTTTGCTGGGCTCGGATGTCGCACCGCTCTCGGCAGCGCTCGACTCCTGCAACCAGATGGCGGCGTAGGGCACCTTGATGCGCACGTTGC
>JAGWTU010000021.1 GCA_028868825.1 Burkholderiales bacterium
TCGGCGCGACCATCGTCGGCGAACATGCCGCCGACCTGCTGGCCGAATACGTGCTGGCGATGAAGCACGGCATCGGCCTGAACCAGATCCTGGGCACGATCCACACCTACCCGACGCTGGCCGAGGCCAACAAGTACGCCGCCGGCAACTGGAAGCGCGCCCATGCCCCGCAGGCGCTGCTGGCGTGGGTGCAGCGCTTCCACGCCTGGCGGCGCGGCTGAGCGCGGGCGGGGCGGGGCAGGAAGGACGGCCATGGCAGGCCTCATCGATGCCGCAACGCAATGGCTCGGAACACGCCTGGGGCGCTATCTGAGCGCGACCCGCCATGCCCACAGCGTGAGCGCGCCGACCGACCCGGGGAGCCTGATGGCGAGCCTGAAGCCCGGCGATGTCGTGCTCGTCGAAGGCCAGGCCCGCATCAGCACGCCGATCAAGTACCTGACGCAGTCGACCTGGTCGCATGCCGCGCTCTACGTCGCCGACGCCAGCGACCGCCTGGATGCGCAGGGCAGGCCTTGCTGCTTCATCGAGGCCGACTTGAACGAAGGCGTGCGCCTGGTCAGCGTGGCCGAATTCGCCGGCCTGCATTGCCGCATCTGCCGGCCGGTGGGGCTGGACGCGGCGGAGATCGACGCCCTCATCAGCTATGCGATGGCGCGCCTGGGCCAGCGCTACGACCTGAAGAACGTCGTCGACCTGGTGCGCTACCTCCTGGCCACGCCGCCGGTGCCGCAGCAGTGGCGCCGGCGCATGCTGGCATTGGGCAGCGGCGACCCGACGCGGGCGATCTGCTCGACGCTGATCGCCCAGGCCTTCCAGTCGGTGCACTATCCGATCCTGCCCATCGTCGAGAACGTCCCCACCGGCGACCCGCAATGTCCAGGCTGCCTCGCCGAGATCCTCCATGTCCGCCATCACAGCCTGTTCGTGCCGCGGGATTTCGACGTCTCGCCCTATTTCGCCGTGATCAAGCCAACGCTGGCGCAGGGATTCGATCACCACCGGCTGGATTGGCGCGACCCGGTTCCCGAGGCGGTTTCGTGAGGCCGGACCTGGCCATCATCGTGCCGGTGCTCGAAGAAGCGCCGTCGCTGGCGTCGAGGCTCCAGGCGCTCGAGCCGCTTCGGCGGCGCAGGGCGCGCGTCGTCGTGGTCGACGGCGGCAGCCGGGACGACACGCTGGCCATCGGCCACGCCCGCGCGGATCTAGCCTTACGCGCGCCGCGCGGCCGGGCTGCCCAGATGAATGCCGGTGCCGCCGCATGCCCGGCCGACCTGTTGCTGTTCCTGCACGCCGATACCGCGCTCCCCGACCGCGCCGACGCACTGATCGTCGATGCCTGCGGCGGCCGGTTCGGCTGGGGCCGCTTCGACGTTCACATCGAAAGCCGCGAGCCGCTGCTGCGAATCGTGGCCGCGCTCATGAACATCCGCTCGCGCGTGACAGGCATCGCCACCGGCGACCAGGCGCTCTTCGTCCGTCACGAGCTGTTCCAGCGCATCGGCGGATTTCCGGACCTGCCCTTGATGGAGGACATCGCCATCTCGCGCCGACTCAAGCGCCAGGGCCCGCCGGCCTGCCTGCGCGAGCGCGTCACGACCTCCGCCCGGCGCTGGGAGCGCCACGGCGTCTGGCGGACGATCTTCCTGATGTGGCGCTTGCGGGCAGCTTTTTTCCTCGGCGCCGACCCGAGACAACTCGCACGAGACTATGGCTACCGACCTCGATGACGAAGCCCTGCGCCAGGTCCAGGTCGCCGTGCTCGCCAAGGCACCGGTGGCGGGACTCGCCAAGACCCGGCTTATCCCCGCCCTGGGTGCCGCCCGCGCGGCCCGGCTGCAGCGCCGCTTGACCCGCATGACCGTGCAAACCGCCCTCGACGCCGGGCTGGGCGCTGTCACGCTGTGGTGCGCTCCGGATGCCCGCCATCGCTTCTTCAGGGCGCTGGCGCGAACGGCGCGGCTGCCCTGCGTGGTGCAGCCGCGTGGCGACCTCGGTGAGCGCATGCATGTCGCGTTCCGCGTCCATTGCCCGGCGGGGCCACTGCTGCTCGTCGGCACCGACTGCCCAGCGCTGCGCCCGGACCATCTGCGGCGCGCCGCGCGCGCGCTCGTCGAAGGCGACGATGCCGTCTTCCACCCCGCCGAAGACGGCGGCTACGTGCTCGTCGGCCTGCGCCGGCCGCAAGCGGAATTGTTCAGCGCGATGCCCTGGAGCACAGCGCTGGTGACGCCCCAGACGCGGGCCCGGGCGCACGCACTGGGCCTGCGCGTGCGCGAGCTGGAGACGCTGTGGGACGTCGATACGCCGGCGGACCTGAAACGCCTGGCCGCGCTGGATGCCGGGGCCGGCGCATGAAGCGCCTCGTCCTGCTCGGCGGTGGCCACGCCCATGTCAAGGTGCTCGCCGACCTGGCCGAACGCAAGCTGGACGGCTGGCAGGTCGACCTCGTCTCGCCGTATCCGCGCCAGATCTATTCCGGCATGCTTCCCGGCTGGGTGGCCGGGCATTACGCGATCGAATCCTGCGCGATCTCGCTCCTGCGCATGGCGCAGGAGTCCGGGGCCCGCCTGCACGAGACGGCGGTGGCCGGCATCGACCTCGGGCGCAGCGAAGTCGCAGGCGCGGACGGATCCCGATGGCCTTTCGACCTCCTGTCCATCGATACCGGGCCGCAAGCGGCGCCGCTGCCGGGCAGCGTGGAGAACGCCTTGCCGATCCGGCCGATCGAGCGCTTTGTCACCGCCTGGCCCGCGCTGATCGATCGCATCGGGGGCCGATGCCGCCGCTTCGACCTCGTCGTTCTCGGAGCCGGCGCCGCCGGCATCGAGCTGGCATTCGCGATCCGGCACCGAGCCCTGGTCGATGGCTGGTCGCACCTGACCGTCACCCTCGTCGGCGCCGACGAGTGGCCGCTGGAAGGCGCTCTGCCTGGACTGCGCCGGCGGGTGGCTCGGTTGCTCGCACAGCGCGGCATCTTCTGGCAGGGATCCCGCCGGGCCGTTTCCATCAAGCCGGGGCAGATCGAGTTCGAGCAGGGTCCACCCGCCGGCTTTGACGAATGCCTGGTCGTCACCGGCGCCGCCGCCCCGGACTGGGCCGCGGCGAGCGGGCTGGCGACCGACGCGCGCGGATTCATCCGCGTGGGCCCGACTTTGCAAAGCATCTCCCACCGCCAGGTCTTCGCGGCCGGCGACGTCGCGGCTTATGCCGACCCGCGCCCCAAGTCGGGTGTCTACGCGGTGCGGGCCGGTGCGGTGCTCGCCGCCAACCTGAGGGCGGTCTGCATGGGGCAGGCGCCGCAGCCCTGGCGCGCGCAGCAGCGCGCGCTCTACCTGATCAGCACCGGCAGCCGGCACGCGCTCGCATCCTGGGGCCCCTGGTCGATCGGCGGTGACTGGGTCTGGCACTGGAAGGACCGAATCGACCGCCGCTTCATGCGGCGATTCGGCACAGCTTGAGCTCGCCGGAAGGCCGACGCATTTGTCTTGAGTGAACCGAACCCGGCGTACAGGAGCAGTCGATGCAATGGCGCAGTCTGTTGGGCATGGGCACGGAGAGCCCGACGAGCCAGGCGAAGGGAGAGCGGGTGCAGGAGCAACTCCAGGCCAGCCTGCTCGTGCTGGCCTGGATGGTCGAAGCGCGGGACCCATACACCGGAGGCCATCTCTGGCGCGTCTCGCGGTACTCGGCGCTCTTGTGCGAGGCCATCGGCCTTCCTGCCGTCGAGACCGCCCGCATTGCCATCGGCGGCTTTCTCCACGACCTGGGCAAGGTCGCGGTGCCCGACGCCATCCTGCGCAAGCCGGGAAAGCTCAACGACGAAGAGTACGCGGTGATCAAGACCCATCCCACGGTCGGTGCCCGCGTTCTGGCCGGCCACCCCCTGGCCGAATTCGTCGCCGACGCGGTGCTCCTGCACCACGAGATGCCCGATGGACGCGGCTACCCGAACGGATTCGAAGGCGAGGACATTCCCCTGAGCGCCCGCATCGTCGGCATCTGCGACGCATTCGACGCCATGACGAGTTCGCGCCCCTACCGCGCCGGCATGCAGGTCGCCCAGGCCCTGGCCATCGTCGAATCACAACTCGGCCGCCAATTCGACCGTGCGCTGGGACGCCAATTCCTCGAACTGGGCGCCCAGGGTGTTTTGAACCATGTCGCTGGCCACAGCGACGACTGGATCCCCTTGCAGTCCTGCCTCGTCTGCGGCCCGACGCTGGCCATTGCGCGCGAGCAAAGAGCCGGCGATACCTTGTTCTGCCCTTCCTGCGGCAGCGGCTACCGGCTCGAAGACCGCCATCCATTTGCCCTGCCGCAGGTTGTGCCGACCGGATCGCGCGCAACCGCGAACGACCTCGCGCCGCGAGCCGACACGGCCTTGATTGAGCGATTCGTACGCGATACGGCGCAGGCGCTGGTGACTGAGGGCAATCGCTGAGTGCCTGTCGTGGACTTCGGCGATGAAGGCCGGGCCGACGTCGGGCCGCACACCGAAGTCGCCTGCGTGTCCAGCGACGATCACGCGTTTGCGAGCCAAGCGAAACGGAACGGGCACGGAATGCTCGACGCTTTGCTGATTGTCTCGACCAACAGGTCGGACGCCAAGACAGCCGGCAATTGCAGCGGCCTTGCGATGAACGCCATGCCAGTTACCGCTCGTCGGCCGGTGAAGCCCGCGGAATGTTTCTCGCTGTAAGACTTCGCCTTCTAGACCGTGAGCGCCAGCGAATCCGGCCGACACGCCTCGTGGATTCCAATCCCGGATCGGCACCAAGACCGCCTGTCCAGGGCAGGCACGGAAGTCATCTTGCATGAAGCGCACAGGACGCCTCCCGATGGCCGTCGCATCGATCAGGGGTAGCCGCTTGAGCGCGGAGGTCGAGGACCCCGACCCGACCCTGAGACGACAGTCGGCCCGCGACCTTGTAGAGCCGGTCTGCAGCGGTTGCGGCCGGTGGCGGCGTCTGGGCGAGCTCACGCTGAGCCACATGAAGCTGTCGGTGGACTTGGCAGCCGCTCGTCGCACGAACGTCTGCACTATGAACTACAGCGGCCGTAGGGTACAGCCGCCGAGAAGTGCGGTACGCGACCGACCGACCGGTCCGCTTCGCCCCAAACTCACCATACCGACCCTGACCCGACACCCGCGCCCTTGAATTCGTCGCCCTGAAGCCGCCGGTCAGACCAAGGCGACACACCCGAAGGTGGTCCCGCGGCGGAGCGCACACATCGGTAGGCGACCCTGAGGGCGATTACTGGGAGGAGCACGGCTTGAGACCGTGTGGGCTCACCACTTCGGGAGCCTCGCGTGCAAGCCATCGGCCGGCAGCCCCAGCGAGCGCCGGACGGCGCCGCGCTCCACTACGAACGCCACCGCCCCGAGCAGACCACGCTGTACCTCCTGGTGCGGCAGCATGCGGCCAGCTTCATTGCGCACACCGAGGCCAGCACTGGCACCGAGCTGCCTCGCTTCATCAAGGACGAATTCGACGCCTTCCCCGAGTGCGGCATCCTGGCGCAGGGGTTCCTGCGGCTGCGCTGCGGCGAGTGCGGCCACGACAAGCTGCTGGCCTTCAGTTGCAAGCGCCGAGGGTTCTGCCCCTCGTGCGGCGCCCGGCGCATGTCGCAGACGGCGGCGCATCTGGTCGACCACGTCATCCCGCACGTGCCGGTGCGGCAGTGGGTGCTATCGCTGCCGATCCCGCTGCGGGTGCTGCTGGCCGCGCAGCCGCAGCTCGTCACGCCGCTGCTGCAGGTGGTGCAGCGTGTGATCACGCGCCACCTGCTGGACGCCGCCGAGTTCCCCGCCGACGAAGGACAGGGCGGCGCCGTCACGGTGATCCAGCGCTTCGGATCTGCCGGCAACCTCAACATCCACCTGCACTGCCTGGCGCTGGATGGGGTGTATCGCTGCGGTGCCGATGGCGCTCCGACCTTCGTCGAGACGGATGCACCCACCGACGACGAACTGCATGCGCTGCTGCAGACCGTCATCACCCGGCTGATGAAGATGCTCACGCGCCGGGGCGGCTGGTCGAGGACATAGGGCAGACCTACCTGGCCGAGCATGACGCCGAAGATGAGGATGCGCGGACGCTGCGGACGCTGCAGGCGGCGGCGGTCACCTACCGCATCGCCTTCGTGCCCCGTGCCGGGCAGAAGGTGCTCACCCTGAGAGGTGCCATGCCGCGCGAGGCTGCGGCGCGCCAGCCGCTGTGCGCGGACATCGACGGCTTCAGCCTGCATGCTGCTGTGCGGGTCGAGGCGCACGACCGCAAGCGGCTGGAGCAGTTGTGCCGCTATATCACGCGGCCGGCGCTATCGGACGAACGGGTGCAAGTCAACGCCGCCGGCCAGGTGGAGCTCAAGCTCAAGACGCCGTGGCGCGATGGCACGACGCACCTGGTGATGACGCCGTTGGTGTTCATGCAGCGGCTGGCCGCGCTGGTGCCGCGGCCGAGGCTGCACCTCATTAGGTTTCATGGGGTGCTGGCCCCAAACGCCAAGCTACGGCCGCTTGTTGTGCCGCAGGGGCCGGCTCGGACAGAACAGAGCACCGAACCCACAGCCGCTGCCGAACGCGAGATCGAGACCGCCGAGGCGCGACCTGCCCGCATCAGCTGGGCTCGGCTGCTCAAGCGGGTGTTCGAATTGACATGCAGCACTGCCCCAACTGCCGCGCCGGGGAACTGAAGATCATCGCGGCCATCCTGGAGCGGCCGGTGATCGAGAAGATCCTGACTCACCTGGGCCTGGATCCGCAGCCACTACCCCGAGGGCGGGCGTGCGAGGCGGGGCAAGACTTCGCAGCCTGAGCCACGCCCTGAACCACGCCGGCCGTCACGAACACCACGCCCCAGGGCTGCAACGCAAGACCGCAGCCGGGGCGGCGACGCGCGACGCTTCGGCGCGACACCATCGGAATCAGGGTCAACCCTGAGGACTTGACCGCCGGCGCCCATGGCGAACGGTCCAAGGACTTACCGACACCGCTCGACGCGAAGGCACGGGCGCCGAATACCGAATCTCCGCCGAATCCAGGCACTTCAGGCCGTCGAAGGTCCGTCTTGGTCCTTGCCCAGGGCCTTTGAATTTCCTATGCTCTCGCTCGACCTCGGTTCGTCGTACAAGATCAGCCAGCACGCATCGGTCTACTTCAGCGCCAAGAACCTGACCAACACGCCGCTGACCTTTGCCGAGGGCGCGTCGAACCGCGTAATCCAGCGCGAGTTCTACCGCCAGACTTACCAGGTCGGCGCCACCTTCAGCTATTGAGCGCTACAGGACCTGCTGCCGCGCGGCAGGTCCCGCGCGCGCATGCGATGCCGTTAGGGCGACGCGTCCGCGGGCCGGCCTCACGGTCCGGCGAAGACGAGCGGCAGCACCGGCGTGCCTTCTTTGCGCACCGCGTCGAGCCCGCGCGGATCGAGTCCGAGCGCGCGCACGATGGTCGGCGCGACCTGCGTCGTCAGCACCGGCGCGTCGATCTCGCGCTGCGCGAACGAGGGCAACGAGACGAGCAGCGCGACATGGCCGTCGTCGGCCGCATAGCCGCCATGCTCCATGTCCTTGCCGGCGCTGCGCGTGTAGATCACGCCGGGGGCGGGTTGGACCATCAGGTCGGGCCTGCGCCCGTCGGCGGGGTTGCCGAAGCGCTGCGTCGCGCGCCAGAGGTCGGTCACCGTGCCGCCACCGTCGATGCAGACGAGCGCATTGCGGGGCGGCGCGAGATGCGTGCGCGCATCGATCGCGGGGCAGGCGCCGGCGGCGCGCAGCGCGGCGGCCGCGGCGGCATGCCGGCCGGGGTCGCGCAGCCAGACGAAGGCGACGTCGTCGTCGATGACATGACCGCTGCCGAGGTCGTTGCCGCTGGCCGGGTCGCGGCCCTTGCCGAGGAACGGTGCGAGCACGCGCGTGACGGCATGGCCGACCTTGCGCAGCCGCGCCGGGTCGACGGGGGCCTGGCCATGCTTGGCGGTGACGATGACGAGGGTCGTCGCGGCGAGTTCGCGGCGCGCGAGTTCGGCCGTGATGCGGCCGACCGCGTCGTCGAGGTAGGCGATGGCCCCGGCGACATCGACGCCGGGCGTGTAAGCGGCATCGGTATAGCCGCCGCCGGCGGCGTGGGGCGCCTTCTGCGCTACGGCCAGGGTCTGGAAATCGGCGCCGAACACGCTCGGCACGGGCGCGGCCTGCGCACCGCCGGAGTCCCGGCCGGCGATCTCGTTGAGGATGGCGCGCAGATGCAGGTCGTCGAAGACCTCGGTGTGGCGCCAGGCCGGCGCCTTGCCGTCGGCCGATTCGGTGTAGTCGTGACCGCTGGCGGGGTCGATCGAATTGATCTCGGTGCGCGCGAGATCGTCGACGCCGTGCCCCGACGGGCCGTTGAGCCAGTCGGTGCCCCAGGCATGCTTGTCGGCCCAGGCCGTGCGGGCCGACGCGAGATGCTGCTTGACGACTTCGAAGAGCGTGTTGGTGTCGATGAAGTCGTGCGGATAGACCGGCACGCAGTCGGCACCGACCTTGCGGCGCGGGATCTGCTGCGGGTTGAAGGCGCCGCCGCCGTCAAGGTGGACGAGCTTGCCGCCGTCGCGGGCGTCGATGCCGACGACCTCGGTCAGCAGCACCTCGACGCTGCGCGGGCCGCGGCAATCGACATCGCTGCCGGCGTAGAGGCTGCGGTCGTAGATGTCGTCGTAGAAGAGTCCGGTCGAGCGCGGCGAGCCGCCGGTGACGAGCGCGGCCAGCCCCGGCACCGAATCCGACAGGCCGGGGGTGCTCGCATGTCGGTATTGCAGGCCGTGCGCGGCCAGCGCCGCGAGGTTCGGGCAGGTCGCCCGGTCGATGCAGCGCGCCAGGTCCTGCGCGTGCATGCCGTCGAAGCTGAGCATCAGTACATGCTGTGCGGTGGGCGCACCGTGTGCGGCGGATGCGCTCAGGCAGGCCAGCGCGAGGGCCGCTGTGGCGGCGAGTTTCTGGGTCATGGGCAGGCGGGGGAATGGGGGCGCGATGCCCCGAGGTGAGCGCGGCGGCGTACGCGACGCCGCCGCGGCGAAGCGGTCAGAAGTCGACCGCGAAGTTCGCCTGGTAGCTGCGCGTCGGCACGACGAAGAACAGCGGGTTGCCGTTCACGTCGCTGTTGAGCGAGGCGAAATCGCCGCGCCGACCGAACAGGTTGTCGACCTTGAAGCCGAGCTTGACGGCATGGGCGCCGACGAGACTGTGCGGCAGCGTGTAGCTCAGATCGAGGTTGGCGATGGTGTACGCGCCCAGCGTCAGGTTGTTGCCGTTGCCATCGACGTTGCTGTAGCGGCTGCCGATGTTCTTGGCCATCAGCGAGGCGTACCAGCCCATGTCCTGGTAGATCAGGCCGATCGCCGAGGTGCGCTTGGGCGAGTTCTGCAGCACCGAGCCGTCGTTCGTGGTCCAGTTGTTGAGGCCCAGGTTGCCGTACAGCGACAGGCCCGCGCCGAGCACGTAGGTCGCCTCGAACTCGGCACCGTCGAACTTCACGCCGGCGCTCGTGGCGTAGCAGGCGCCGGTGATGCCCGCCGGGCAGGCCGTCGCCGAAGACAGGTTGGTCGAGTCGATGTGATAGGCGTCGCTGCCCAGCGACAGATTCTGGCTGGACCAGTTGGCGCCGATCTGGTAATTGTCCGTTTGCGTGGGTTTGACGGTGCCGAAATTGGGCGTCGTCTTGTAGAAGACGTTCATGTTCGGCGCCAGGAAGCCCTTGGCGTATTGCGCGTACAGCGACAGATGGGGGTCGACGGCGTAATGGGCGTCGACCGACGGCAGCGCCTTGGTCCAGGTGTGGCCGCCCGCGAACGGCAGCAGTGTCTTCTGGTTCACCGCGGCATTCATCGTGCGCTTGAACGACACGTATTTGAGCCCCGGCGTCACCGTCCATTGCGCGCTCAGCTTCCACGCGTATTGCACATAGGGCTGGATCGTCGTCAGCGTGTTGTTCTGATCGCGGTCGACCGAGCCGCCGGCGCCGTTGGGCAGCTCGTTGGGCGCCATGTTCTGGGTCCAGTCGATCTCCTGCTGGAAGCGGCTGTTGGTCTGGCGGTCGACCCAGAGGCCGAACTGCAGCGCGTCGTTGCCGATGGCGCGCGAGGCGCGCACGATGTCGCCGATCGAACGGTAATTCATGTGCATGCGCTGGCCCGGCACGTCGTTCGGGTAGGCCGTCGCGCCGACCTGGGTGCCGCCGTCGCTGCCGGTCAGCGAGCCGGGGTTGGCGCCGTTGTAGCCCTGGTGGAAATAGCCGTAGGTGTAGAGCTTGTTGTCGACGCGCCAGTCGCCGCGCTCGAGCTTCAGTCCGACATAGCCGAAATCGGAATTGATCTCGTCATAGTTGTAGGCGCTGTTCATCTGGCTCGTCGGGTCGTTGACGAGGCCGACGTTGTAGCCGAACTGCTGCTGCTGCGCCGGCGTCGCGCCGTAGGGTACATGCTGCAGCGTGTGATTGCGCATCAGCACGAAGCTGAGATCCATGCCGGCGGCGAGCGACTTGTCGAGCTTGAAGAAGATGTTCTGGCGCTGCTGCGGGCTGTGCGTGAGGAAGCCGTCGGAGCGCAGCCCCTTGGCGTCGATCAGGTAATGTGCGGCGCCCGGCTCGTCGCCGCTGCGGCCGTCGTATTCGGCGCCGAGCAGGCCGGTGCGCCAGCTGCCCGCGCTGCCGTAGACCGATCCGCCGCGCTGCTGCGGCACGGCCTTGGAGCCGATCGCGATCGTGCCGCCGAAAGTGGCGTCGCCGACCGTGTCCGCCTGTCCGGGGCCGCGGTCGACGACGATGCTGCCCATGTCCTGCGGCATGAAATAGACCGTCGAGTGATGGGTGAAGTCGTTCGAGTCGCCCCAGGGGATGCCGTCGAACGTGACGTTGTATTGCCCGTCCTGGAAACCGCGGATCGTCAGGCTCTGGCTTTCCATCAGGCCGGGGCCGTTCGGATCGACGCTGAAGACGCTGGGCGCGATATTGACGATGTCGGTGTAATTCGCACCTGCCGCCGAATTCTCGCGGATGAACTGCTGGCCGATGATCGATTGCGGCTGGATCGCGTCGAGCGAGGTGTGCGTCGGGCCGATGGCGCTCGAGGTCGGCAGCGATGTACCGACGACGTTGACGGTCTGGACCGCGGTCGTTTCGGCGGCGCGCGCCGCGTTGCTGGCGAGGGCGCCGGTGGCGCCGAAGGCGGCAATGAGGCTCAGATGCAGAGCGGTATTGCGGTAGTGGATGGGCATGAACGCTGATTCCGGTAATTCGAAATTCCGACGTGAAATTTCGGGGTAACTGGAGGACGTTATTTCCCGACGGTGACAGTCGCGTGTCATTGCGGTCATCCGAGCGCGGACCGTCGGCGCATTGCAACACGTGGAAATGGCGACCGGATGCCGCGCATGACGGCATGTGACGCTGATTGCGCGGCGCAAGGTCCGCCGCGCCGCACGACGACTTCGGAGGAACCTCAGGCCGAGGCGGGCGCGAAATCGGCGCCGCGGCTGGTCGACTCCCAGGCGTCGATGTCGGCGCGCAGGGCCTCGATCTTGGCGCGGGCCGCATCGACGGCGAGGCCGCCGAGCAGCAGATGCAGCGGCGGCTGCGGGGCCAGCGCCGCGTCGACGATGGCGCGCGCGCCGCGCTGCGGGTCGCCCGCCTGCTTGCCGCTGCGCGCATGCGTCTGCGCGCGCCGCGTGCCGGCCGTGGCGGCATAGTCGTCGATGTGGCGCGCCGATTCCTGGATCGATGGACCGGCCCATTCGGTGCGGAACGGCCCCGGCTCGACGATCATCACGTCGATGCCCAGCGGCCGCAATTCCAGCGCCATCGATTCCGACAGGCCTTCGACCGCGAATTTCGTCGCGTGGTAATAGCCGGTGGCGGCGAACGCGGTCAGGCCACCGATCGACGAGATATTGACGATGAGTCCGCTGCGCTGCGCGCGCATGCCCGGCAGCACGGCCTTGGTCGCCCCGACGAGGCCGAAGACGTTTGTCTCGAACATCGCGCGCACCGCGTCGTCCTCGCCCTCCTCGATCGCCGCGAGATAGCCGTAGCCGGCGTTGTTGACGAGCGCGTCGATGCGCCCGAAACGGCGCCGCGCCGCGTCGACCGCGGCCGCGACCTGGGCGGCGTCGGTGACGTCCAGGCGCAGCGCGAGCGCGCGCTCGGGCGCCAGCGCGACGATGTCGGCCACGCGCGCCGGGTCGCGCGCCGTGACCACCGCGCGCCAGCCGCGCGCCAGCACTTCGCGGGCGAGTTCGCGCCCGAATCCGGTCGAGCAGCCGGTGATCATCCAGACCGGGTCTTCGTGTCGCATCATGGTGGGCTTCCTTGTCGGGTCGGGTCGTTCGTCGTGGCGGGGCGGTCGTCGGTTGGCCGCGCCCGCGCCGATGCGGCCCGATCGCGGCGCCCGGATCGCCCGGGATCTTCAGCGGCCGGTGGCGGCCTGCATGGGCGCGGGATAACGCGCGCCCTGGATCGTGATCTGTGCTGCCGCACCGTCGATCCCGGCCAGATCGTCGGCGCTCAGTTCGAGTTCGGCGGCGGCGAGGTTCTCGCGCAGGCGCTGCGGCTTGGTCGTCCCCGGAATCGGCACGATCCACGGCTTGCGCGCCAATACCCAGGCCAGCGCCACCTGCGCCTGGGTCGCCGACTTCGCGCCCGCGAGGCGCCGCAGCAGGTCCACCAGCGCCTGGTTCGCCGCCATCGCCTGCGGCGTGAAGCGCGGCAGCTGGTGGCGGAAATCGTCGTCGGCGATGGCCGTGTCGGCGCCCATCGCGCCGGTCAGGAAACCGCGCCCGAGCGGGCTGAAGGCGACCAGGCCGATGCCGAGCTCCGCGCAGACCTCGAAGACGCCGTTCGTCTCGACGTCGCGCGTCCACAGCGAATATTCGTTTAGTAGCGCGCTCACCGGCTGCACCGCGTGGGCGCGGCGCACCGTCTGCACGCCGGCCTCGGAGAGGCCGAAATGGCGGACCTTGCCCTCGGCGATGAGGTCGCGCACGGTGCCCGCCACCTCCTCGATCGGCACCGCGGGGTCGACCCGGTGCTGGTAGAACAGGTCGATCGTGTCGATGCCCAGCCGCCGCAGCGAGGCCTCGGCGACGCGCCGGATCTGCTGCGGCCGGCTGTCGGTGCCGACCATCGCGCCATCGACGATCTTCATGCCGAACTTGGTCGCGATGACGACGCGGCTGCGCAGCGGCCGCAGCGCCTCGCCGACGATCTCTTCGTTCGTGTAGGGCCCGTAGACCTCGGCCGTGTCGAACAAGCTCACGCCGAGATCGACGGCCTCGCGGCCCGGCCCGGGGCCGTAGCCGTGGTTCAGCCCCATGCAGCCGTAGCCGAGCGCCGAGACCGCCAGTCCGCCATTGCCGAGCACACGCGTTTTCATGCCTTCACTCCTGATGAGGGGCCGCGGCTCAGGCCAGCGCCGGATAGTCGGTGTAGCCGGCCGCCGCCGGGGTGTAGAAGGTCGCCATGTCCGGCGCGTTCAGCGCGGCAGAGCGGCGCATGCGCTCGACCAGATCGGGGTTGGCCAACATCGCGCGGCCGAAGGCGATGAGGTCGGCGTCGCGCGCTTGCAGCGCCGCCTCGGCGCTGGCGGCGTCGAAACCTCCGGCGAGGATGAACGGGCCGTCGAAGGCGTCGCGCAGCGCGCGCTTGAAAGCCGGGGGAACGGCAGGCGCACCCATCGCTGAGTGGTCGAGCACGTGGACGTAGAGCAGGCCCGCGGCCGAGAACGCGCGCACGAGTTCGAGGTATTGCGGCTCGACGCCTTCGAAGCCGCCGGTGCCGTTGAAGACGCCGTAGGGCGACAATCGAACGCCGACGCGTTCGGCGCCGATGGCCGCCACCGCGGCGCGCACGACCTCGATCGCGAAGCGGTTACGTCCGGCCGCGCTGCCGCCCCAGGCGTCGCCGCGGGTGTTGACGTTGGCGTTGAGGAACTGCTCGATCAGGTAGCCGTTGGTCGCATGCACCTCGACGCCGTCGAAGCCGGCCTCGACGGCGAGCCGCGCGGCCTGGCCGTATTCGCCGATCGCGCGCTCGATGTCGGCTTCGTCCATCGCGCGCGGCGGCGAATAGGCCCGCATGCCCCGGCCGTCGGTGTGAATCTCGCCTTCCAGCGTCGACGCGGTCGGGCCGATCACCTCGGCGCCAGCGGGCAGGTTCGCCTGCTGGCTGACCCGGCCCGTGTGGATGAGCTGGACGACGATGGGGCCGCCGCGCGCGTGCACGGCATCTGTGACCTGCTTCCAGCCGGCCACCTGGGCGGCATTGAACAGGCCGGGGATGCGCGCATAGCCCAGGCCGTTGGGCGAAGGCGAGGTGCCTTCGGTGACGATCAGCCCGGCGCTGGCGCGCTGGCCGTAATACTCGGCCATCAGGGCGTTGGGCGTGTTCGCTTCGACGGCGCGGCTGCGCGTCAGCGGCGCCATGACGACGCGGTTCATCAGGGGTAGGGAACGGATCAAGACGGGATCGAACAGCATGGCGCAACCATTCTTGAAATGACAAATGCGAGGAGCGTCGGGTCGTCCGGCAACGGCCGGGACGCTGCGCGGCAGCGACCCGGCGAGGGTTGGCCAAGGGCCTGCTCCGCGAGGCGGCGCTGGCCTGGGTGATCACGTCGAAGTACCTGGACGGGCTGCCGCTGTACCGGCAGACTGCGCTGCTCGGCCGCTTCGGCGGCACGGAGATGTCGCGCAACACGCTGGCCGCCAGCGTCGTGCGGGTCGGCCAGGCGACGCAGCCGGTGATCAACTTGATGCGCGACGCGCTGTTGGATTCGTTCATCGTCCACGGCGACGAAACCGAAGTGCAGGTGCTCAAGGAGCCGGGCAGAAAGGCCCAGGCCAAGAGCTACATGTGGGCGCAGATGACGCAGGCCAGCGGGACCGCAGGCACCGGGCCGCCGATCCGGCTGTTCGGCTACTCGCCCAGCCGCAGCACGCAGGCCGCCGCGACACTGTACGAGGGCATGCGGCCCGGTGGCGTGTTGATGAGCGACGGCTACGAGCCCTATGCGGCCATTGCCGAAAAGCACCGACTCGTGCATCTGGGATGCTGGGCGCATTGCAGGCGGTACTTCAACGATGCGCTGCAAGCGATGCCCAAGGACAAGCGCGGGCAGGAGCAACTGCCTGCGCGCTTCATCGAGCTCACCGGGCGGCTGTACAAGGTCGAGGCCGACGCTCGGCGTGACGACCTGGGGGCCCAGGCGCTGCAACAAAGACGAACTCAGCACAGCATGCCCGTGCTCGAGCAGATCCAGGCCCTGGCGTTGGAGCACCTGCACGGCGTGCTACCGGGCAGTCTGCTGGGCAAGGCGTTGCACTACGTCACCGCGCAATGGCCCAAGCTCGTGCGGTACGTCGACGACGGTCGCTACCCGATCGACAACAACGCCTGCGAGAACGCGATCCGTCCCTTCGTCGTCGGAAGACGGAATTGGCTGTTCGCCGATACGGTGGGCGGCGCCAACGCCAGCGCAAACCTGTACTCGCTGCTGCAGACCTGCATAGCCAACGGCATCGATGGGTACCAGTACCTCAAGGCGCTGCTGGCGGAATTGCCCAGGGCCAAGACGGTGGAGGACTTCGAGGCGCTGCTGCCCCGGCGACTTGCCCCGGTCAAACGCTGATCAGCAACCGGCGCCGGGCACAAGGGCGTGGTCTATTGACCGCTTACAAATTCAGCGACCCACCCGAGGCGACAGGCGTGTACCCGGAAAGCTCGTGAGGTCGATCCCCCACAGCGAAGGCGTGCACAGAGTGACCTTCGCTCCTGCGCTGGGCCTCGGCTTCACGAGCAAGGGCAAGAGCAGTTCGGTGACGTTCTTGGACCTCGTCACCTTGCCAACGCGGACCTAGATCTCGCTGTCCGGGCGGAAGCCCGATGCGTTGCTGTGCGAGCCCAAAGCCGGCAAGCTGTATGTCTTCGAGGGCGCCAGTTCCAGCGTCGAGGTGATCGACCCGGCCACGCTGAAGGTCGTCGCGATGATCCCGGCCAGCGGCAGCCCCGAATTCGCCGCCGCCGACGTACGGGGCCATGTCTACTTCAACGTCGAGGACCGGGGCGAGATCGACGTCATCGACACGGCGACCCAGCGCATCGGCAGCGTTTGGCCGCTCAAGGGCTGCGAGAACCCGACCGGCCTGGCGCTGGATGCGGCGCATGGCCGCCTCTTCTCTTCGTGCCAGAACGGCGTGCTAGCGGTCACCGACACGGCCGACGGCAGGCAGGTGGCGGACGTCCCCATCGGCGCCCACCCGGATGCGGTGGTGTTCGACGCAGCCACGCAGACCGTCCTGACGTCGTGCGGCGACGGCACGCTCAACGTCGCCAGCGAACGCACGCCGGACCGGTACGCGGTGCGTGAGAACCTCCGCACCGCGAGGGGCGCGCGGACCTTCGCGTTGGACAGCGTCGACCGGCGCCTGTGCCTGCCAACGGTGAAGGACGGGCGCTTCGTCGTCGTCGTCGCAGCGCCGCAGCGCTGACCTTCGACCCCGCGCCAGCCGGGTCTCAGGTCGGCGCCGCCTGGCGCCCCTGCAACAGACGGAACAGCGCCGGCATCACGATCAACACCAGCGGCAGCTGCACGATCAGCCCGGCGACGATCGCCACCGCCAGGGGTTGCTGCATCGCCGAGCCCTGACCGATGGCGAAGGCCAGCGGCAGCAGCGTCAGGATGGCCGCGAAGGTGGTCATCGCGATCGGCCGCATGCGGTTCTTGCCCGCCTCGATCAGCGCCTCGTGCAGCGGCCGATCACCGGCCAGGTCGCGGAACTCCGAGAAATAGAAGATCGCCACCTCGGTGACGATGCCGATGATCATCGTCATCCCCATCATGGCCGAGATGTTCAGCTCGATGGCCGTCGCCCACAGGCCGATGAAGACGGCCGACACCGCGATCAGCGGGATCGCCAGGATGGCGATCGCCATCAGGAAGCTCTCGTAGAGGAAGAGCAGCAGCAGGAACACGAGTCCGACGGCGGCCGCGAAGACGGCCATCAGACCCTGGAAGGCGATCTGCTGCTGCTTGTACAGGCCGCCGAGCTCGAAATACGTGCCCTGGGGCAGCAGCCCGGGCCGCTGCAGCACCTGCCGCACGTCGGCGATCACCGGCCCCAGCGAACGGCCACTGATGCGGCCGGTCACCGCCACCATGCGCTTGAGGTTCTCTCGCGTGATCTGCGGCTGCCCGCTGACCGGCACGATCGTCGCGACGCGCCGGAGCGGGAAGGCATGGGCGTCGGGCGCGCGGATCAGCAGTCGGCCGACGTCGGGAACGATGGCGCGCTGATCGGCCGGTGTCCACACGCGCACCCCGACCAGCTTGGGCCCACTCTGAATCTGGGTGGTGACGACGCCAGCGAGTTCGTCGCCGACGATCTGCGTGACGCTGTCCGGGTTCATGCCTTCCAGCGCCGCCTTGACGCGGTCGACGCGGATCTCCAGCGCGTCGCCGGCCGGCGTGATGCCGTCGCGGGTGTCGACCACGCCAGGCACCTGGTCGATCGCCGCCTGCACCTTCTTCGCCGTGGCCTGCAGCACCTCGGCGTTGTCCGAGAACAGCTTGATCTCGATCGGCTGCGGCACCGAGGTCAGGTCGCCGATCATGTCCTCCATCAGCTGGGCGAGCTCGATCTTCAGCCCCGGCACCTTCGTCTCGACCTGGCCGCGGATGTCGTCCATCACGTCGTCGATCGGGGGCCGTGGCCCGGGCTTCAGGCGGATGAAGAAGTCGCCCTCGTTGGCCTCGGTGACCCCACCGCCGAGCTGCGTGCCGGTGCGGCGCGAGTAGGTCTGGACCGAGGGATTGGCCTTGACGATGGCCTCGACCTGACGCAACAGCCGGTCCGTCTCGGTCAGCGAGGTGCCGGCCGGCGCGCGGTAGTCGAGGATGAAGCCGCCCTCGTCCATCGACGGCATGAAGCCCGAACCGACCTGGTTGAAGGCGACGGCCCCCACTGCCAGCAGCGGCACCACGCCCAGCAGCACCCATGCCGGCCGCGCCAGCACGCGCTGCATCATGCGCTCGTAGCGCCGGTGCAGCGCCGCGGTGATGCGCCCACCTTCCTCCTGCTCGGCGTCCTTCTCGCCCAGCCAGTGGTCGGCCAGCAGAGGCACCGCCAGCCAGGTGACCAGGAACGAGATCACCAGCCCGGCGGCCATCGTCAACGACAGGGCCTTGAAGAACGCGCCCGTGACGCCGGTCAGGAAGGCCAGCGGCAGAAAGATCACGATCGTCGACGCCGACGAGCCGGCCAGCGGGCGCATGAACTCCATCGCCGCGTCCATCACGCGGCCGTGATGCTCGGCCGGCGCGCCACGCAGACGGCGCACGATGTGCTCGATCATCACGATGGCGTCGTCGATGATCAGCCCCACCGCCGCGGCCATGCCGCCCAGGGTCATGATGTTGAAGCTCATGCCCAACGCGTACAGCAGCACGATCGTCGCCGACAGCACGGTGGGCACGACGACCGCGGCGATGATCGTGATCTTCAGGTTGCGCAGGAAGGCGAACAGCACCAGCACGGCTAGGCCGGTGCCGATGAGGATCGCGTCGCGCACGCTGGCGGCCGAATCCAGGACCAGCACGCTCTGGTCGTACCAGTTGGCCAGCGCCACGCCGGCTGGCAGCTGCGATCGGTACGCGTCCAGCCGGGCCCGCACATCACGCGCGATCTGCACGCTGTTGCTGCCCGGCTGCTGATAGACCTGCAGCAGCACCGCCGGCCGGCCGTCCGCATTGACCTTGATCCATTGCGGCTCGACGCCGTCGGTGACCGTGGCCACGTCGTCCAGCCGCACGATCCCGTTGCTGCCGCTCTTGACGACGGTCTGCCCGATCTGCTGCAGATCCTTCAGCCGCGTGTCGGCGATCGCCAGGTAGAGCTTGTAGTGGTCCTCGAGCCGGCCGACCGCCGTCACCACGTTGGCCGCCGACAGCGACTGGGCGACATCCGCCAGCGTCAGGCCATAGACCAGCAGCCGCGCCGGGTCGACGGTGACCTGGACCTCCTCATGCGCGCCGCCCAGCACCTGGATGCGGGCGACACCGTTCACGCTCGACAGCAGCGGTCGCAGCTGATAAGTGGCGAGGTCGTTGAGTGCGGTCTGCGACTGCGTGGCCGACGTCAGGCTGTACGCCAGGATCGGGAACACGGTCGGGTCCATGCGCCGGGTCGCCAGTTGCGTGCCGCTCGGCAGGCCGGGCAGGATCTGCGTGATCGCCTGGTTGACCTGCGAGGTCGCGAGCCCCATGTCGATGCCCCAGTCGAAGCTGACCGAGACCTCGGCCGTGCCGCGGCTGGTGGTCGAGCGCACGTCGCGCACACCCGGCACGCGGCGCACGGCCTCCTCCACCGGCTGCGTCACTGCCAGCATCATCAGGTCGGCCGGACGGTCGCCGGCATCGAGCGAGACGACGACGCGCGGGAAGTCGACGTTCGGGAACAGCGTCACCGGCAACCTGAACGCGGCGAGCGCACCGGCCAGCGACAGCAGCGCGAGCAGGAAGAGGATGGAGCGACGGTGCCCCTGCATCCAGGCGCTGAATTTCACTTCGTCGCTCCACGCACCGCCATACCGTCCTGCAGCTCGTAGTTGCCCAGGCTGACGACCGGCAGCGCCGGGTCCAGCGTCTGGCCGGGTGCGGCGGGCTGCACCGCCACCTGTCCGCCCTGTTCGATACCGGTGCGCACATCCACCCGGTGGGCCTTGCCCTGCCGCACCTGGAACAGGTAGGCCCCGTGCGCATCACGCAGCACCGCCGATCGCGGCACGACCCAGCCGGCGGGGCGCGCGATGTCGATCGTCGCGCTCACGCGGGTGCCGGCCAGCAGGGCACCGGACGCGAGTTCGACGCGCACGTCCACCAGCTGCGTCTGCGGGTTGACCATGCCGAAGACCTGGGTCACCCGGCCGCGCACCGGATGCGTCGCATCGACGACCGCCGCGACGCTCACCGGCATGCCGGCGCGTACCGTTCGCGCATCGCCGGGCTCCACGCCCATCAGCAGGTGCTGCCGGCCCTGGCGGGCCAGCTGCAGCAGCGGGGCGCCGGCGGCCACGCGATCACCCTGGGCCACCGACACGGCGGCGACCAGGCCGTCGAAGGGCGCCACCACGGCCTGGCGTGACCGGTCGGCACCGATGCCCTGTTGCATCTGCAGCGCTGCCTCGGCGTCGGCCACCGCCTTGTCGGCGGCGGCGAGTTGCGAGCGCGTGGCGAGTTGCTGCCCCAGCAGGGCGGCCACGCGGGCTCGCTCGCCCCGCGCATAGTCCAGCGCCTGCCGGGCCTGCCGGAAGCCGAGCTCGGCGTCGGCACTGTTGCCGAATTCGAGCAGCACCTGGCCCTGGCGCACGGGCTCCCCGGCGGCCACGCGCAGCCGCAGCACCTGCCCGGCGCGCGGCAGGCTCAGCGTCTGCAGGCTGTCGGTGTCGGGCGTGACCACGCCGTAGCCCGAGACCACCTCGGGCAAGGCCCTGCGCACCAGCGCCACGGTCTCGACGCGCGCGCTGGGGCCATCGGCAGCGAGGGCCTGGCCACACAGTGCGATCCAGGCGAAGACCCAGGCAAGGCGGGCGGTCGGCAGCTTCATCGGGGGGATTTCTGGTCGGGAGTGGGAAAGTCGGGGCCGAGCAGGGTCTGCAGCGCGATGTCCTGCTCCCGCAAGGCCTCGCGCAGCTGCAGCGCCTCGACCTGCTTGTCGGTCCAGGCCACGGTGATGCGTGTGTGATCGGCTGCGGTGAGGTTGCCGTCGCCGAAGGCCGCGTCGGCGCGCCGGGCCAGCCGGCCGAGTTCGACCACGCCGGCGTCGGTGCGCGTCCGTTGTGCCTGCAGCAGCGGGATGTTGGCCAGCGCGGCCTCGACCTCGCCGTGCGCGGCGTCCAGCCGCTGCTGGTATTCGTCATAGAGGCGCGCCCGCGTGGCCCGCTCGATAGCGATGTTGCCGCGGTTGGCATTGAGGATCGGCAGGCTGAGGCTCAGGCCGAAGCCCAGCGTGTAGAGGCCGCTCGTGTCGCGCGCGCGCGTGATGCCGACGCTGAGCGCCGGGAACTGCGCCAGCACCGCGCCGCGGTAGCTCGCTTCCTGCGAACGGTAGCCCGCCTGCAGCGCCAGCAGATCGGGGCGAAGCGCGAGCCGCTGGGCCAGATGGCTTCGCACGGCGTGGAGATCCGGTGCGGCCGGCTCGGGGTCACCGACCAAGTCGAGCCGCACATCGGCGGCCAGCCCCAGCAGCCCGTCGAGCGCGATCGCGTCCTGCAGCTGCGTGCGCTGCAGCTCGTCGATCTGCTTCTCGACGCCTTGCAGCGCAGCGAGGTCGCTGGTCGAGGTGTCGAGCGTGACGTTGCCCGCCACCAGCGCCTGCCGGCTGCGTGCCGCGGCTGCCGCCAGCACGTAGCGCGATCGCGCCAACACAGCCAGCAGCCGTGCCTGTGAGCGCAGCCGCGTGAACAGCAGCCGCGCCTGACTCACCACCTGCCATTCCTGCCACAGCAGGTCGAGATTGACGCGGTCGACCTCGGCACCGGCTGCGGCCGAGCGCGACGAGCGCGCGAGCAGCGAGCCGACATCGAAGCCCAGGTTCAGGCCGAAGGCATTGGTGTTGCCCGCGGCACCGTTCGTCGGGTGGTCGCTGGTGATCGCCAGGCTCGGGTCCGGCAGCAGGCCGGCGGCGAAGGCCTGGGCGCGGGCAACGCCGAGGCCGTCGCGTGCGGCCTGCAACTGCGGGTTGCGGGCCACGGCGAGCATCGCGACCTCGTCGATGTCGAGGCCGTCGCTGGGATCGAACCGGTGGGACGCCAGCGACCGGAACGGCAGCTGCGCGGCGCTCACGCTCAGCGTCGTCACGTCGCGCGCCGCGGCCGCGGCCTGCGGCAGCGGCCTCGGCGTGTAGGTGGCACAACCGGCCAGCGCCCACAGCAGCAGGGCGCCGGCGGCGACGCGCGGCCGGGGGATCGATGCAGGTCCGGACTTCATCGTTCGAGCCGAGCAGCCGCCACCCGGGCGCAGGTCCGATCCGGACAACGCAGGCCGCCTCATCGATTTCCTGCAGCCCAGCCCGGCAGCATGGACCGCAGGACGCCGTCCTTGAGGACGTGGTGATGGAACAGCCCGGCCGCCGCATGCACGCCCGCGAGCCACAGTATGGCGTCGCCGAGCCAGGTGTGGACCTCCGCAATGGTGGCGCCGAGCGCATGCGATTCGGCCCAGGGCGGGACGACGGTCACGCCCGGCAGCAGGGTGAGCGGATGGCCCTCCAGCCACGCGCCGCTGATCGCGGTGAGCGGCACGGCCAACAGTAGCACGTACAGGCCGGCCTGGACGACGCCGGCCGAGACGCGTATCCAGCGCGCGAGAGGCGGCGGTTCGGGATGCTGGTCGACGGCGCGCCACAGCAGCCGCAGCGCGGTCAGGGCCAGGACGCCGAGGCCGAGCGTCTCGTGCAGCTGCCGCTCAAAGTCCTGCGCGGCCGAATAGACCTGCGCTTCCGTGCCGCCTTGGCCGTAGAAGAAGGCCACCAGCACGAGAATGGCCGTCAGCCAATGCAAGGCCTGCGCCGGAACGCTGTATCGAGCGAGGGTCTTGGGTTCCATGGTTCTTTCTCTTGTCGATGCTCGTGCTCTTTGGGCGCGGGCCTAGCGGCGCGTTCCGCTGCCATGCGGGCTAACGCGTGCGCAGCGCCTCCAGGTCGGGGCGGGAGGACAACCGCTGCATCACCGCCAGCGCCAGCGCCGCGCAGGCCACCGCCGTGACGACAGTTGCCCCGAGATACAGCCACGGAACGACCAACGTCTCCGGCGGCGGATCGAAGGCGCCGGCCAGGATCGCGACCAGCGATTTCGCTAGCACGACGCCCGTCGCGGAGCCCAGCAGCAAGCCGGCACCGACCGTGAAGGCGCCTTCGGCGCGCAGGAAGGCGCCGATCTGGCGTGGCGTCGCGCCCAGCGCCGCCAGCACGGCGAAGTCGCGGCGGCGTTCGGCCAGGTTCAGCCCCAGGACGACGCCGGCGATGACGGCCACCAGCAGCACCGAGAAGCCGAGTTCCAGGCGCGTCAGCTGCCGCAGGTCAACGGCGGTCAGGCTGGAACTGATGATCGCCTGGGTCTCGCCGAGCGTGCTCACCCTGGCGCCCGGCAGCGACTGGGCCAGCTTGCGTGCCGCCTGCGCCACCGGCTGCGCGTCGCCGGCGGTGCGCAGCAGCACCCCCTCGGGCACAGGGGCGCCGGTGGCCTGCGCCAGGTAGGCCGCGTTGGCGACCAGGAACGAGTCCTTCAGCGCGGTCGGGAACTCCTTGACGTTGCCGACGAAGTGGAAGCGCACGCGGTGGTACTGGTGGTCCGCCGCGCTCTGCAGCCGCAGGTTCAGCTCGTCGCCGACGTGCAGCTGGAAGTCGCGCACCGTCTCCTCGGCCACCAGCACGCCGTCGGGCACGCGCTCGAGCGCGGCCAGCGTCGCGGCGGCATCGTGGTTGCCGAAGAAGGCGTCCGCCAGCGGCGTCACGTGGCCGATGCGCTTCGGGTCGATGCCGAACAGGTCCTGCAGGTCGGCGCCGACATAGGCCATGCGGTGCATCAGCGGCTCGGCGGCAACGACGCCCGGCAGCGCGCGCAGCGGCTCGAGCAGCGCACCCGCCGGTGCCGCGGTGCTGCCGCTGACATGGACGTCGGCGCCGTTCGTCAGCAGCGCGTCGACGCGCGACTGCGCGTCGTAGGTGGTGTTGAAGATCGCCGTGGCGGTGGCAAAGGCGAAGGCCAGCGCCACCAGCGCAGCCGCCGCGGCCACGCGGCGTCGCTGGCGCGCCAGCGACGCGGCCACCAGCGGCGCCAGGCCCCGGGGGTCAGATGCCCTGGCGGCCATCGGTCCGGCGCCGCGCTTCAGCGCTAGGCGGCCGAGCCGGATCCACAGCAGCCCGGCGCCCAGCCACAGGCAGGCCGGCGCCAGGAAGGCCTCGTAGTGCACGGCGGTCTGCGCCACGCCCTCGGTCGCCAGCACGATGCTGTAGCCGGTCTGCGCGAAGCGCCAGAACACCACGACGCCGACGGCGATGAGCGCCCCGTCCAGGCCCAGGCGCTGCCACAGCGGCGTCGCCACGGACGCGGCCTGCGACCGCGCGGCCGCCACTGTCGAGCCGGTGGCGTCGCGCCAGGCCGGCAGCACGAAGGCGGCAGCGGCCAGACCGAAGCCCAACAGCGCGGCCAGCGCGAACCAGGGCGCCGCCAGCCGGGTGTCGTCCAGGCCCCACGCCAGGCGCAGCGTGGCGGCGGCGACCAGCAGGCCCGCCGCCACGCCGGCGCTGCCGAGGGCCGCCGATTCCCACGCCGCCAGCCGCACCAGCCGCCCGACCGACGCGCCGCGGATGCGCAGCAGGGCCTGTTCGCGGCGCCGGCGCTCGCCGCCCGATGCGGCGATGCCCAGCGTGACGAGCGTCGCCAGTGCCGCGCCAGGCGCGCCGAGGAACAGGAACAACCCGCGCGCGTACAGCGCGTCGGCGCGCACCCCGTCCAGCCGCGCCGCCAGATTGTTGGCGACGGCGGCGCTGCCGGCCACGCGGGCCTCGAAGTTGTGGGCGATCTCCAGCGCCTGCACGTAGGCGGCGCCCGGGTCCGCGGGCAGGCGCGCCAGGTCGAGCCGCGCGTGCAGCTGGCGCCGCGCGCTGTCGGGGCGCACCGCGGCCTGCGGGTCGAACAGTGCGTGCCAGGTCGCGGCCGGCAGCACCACCACATTCTCCGGCGGCGCCTGCGGCGCAGTGCCCGCCGGCACGCCGATGGCCTGGAACATCGCGTCAGCGTTCGGCAGGTTCACGATGCCGGCGACCTTCAGGTCGACCGGCGCCAGCCCCGGGCGCCGGACCGTGAAGGTGTCCCCGACGCCGACGTGCAGGTTGGCGGCCGTCTGCGTGGCGACGAGCGCGCCGTCGGCGGAGCCCAGCGCCACCGCGAACTGCCCCGGGAACCGCGTCGCGTAGTCGGCCTCGACACCCACGCCGACCCCGGCGCCGGTGGTCTGCGTCGTGCCCCCGGTGGTCGCGCCGAACGCGTCGACCGCGGCATAGCCGACATCGCGCACGGCCACCGGCGAGGCCGCCTTGCGCAGCGCGTCGCGCACCGCCGCGGCGTCGGCGCCCGGCGCCAGCAGGACCTGCCAGTGCACCGGCACACCGGCCAGCGCATGCTGCGTCATGGTCTGCGCCGACGACGCGACGAAGCTGCCCAGCGTGGCCAGCAGCGCGACCGTCAAGGCCATGCCGACGACGCTGCCCAGCACGCGTCCGCCGCGCCCGACGACGGTGCCGCGAAGCCACAGGCCGATCACCGCGACGGCTCCCCAAGTGGCAGCGCGAGCCGGCCGTGGTCCATGCGCCAGCGCGTGGTCATGCGTGCGGCGACCGTCTCGTCGTGCGTCGCCAGCACCAGCGCCGCGTCGCTGTCGCCCAGCGCGGCGAGCAGCGCGTCGACGACCGATTGCGCGGTCACGTGGTCGAGCTGCCCCGTCGGCTCGTCTGCCAGCACCAGCCGCGGCTGCAGCACGATTGCGCGCGCCACGCCCACGCGTTGCGCCTGGCCGCCGGACAGTTCATCGGGCAGCTTGTCGGCCAGGTCGGCCAGGCCGACGCGGTCCAGCGCGGCCAGCGCGGCTTCGCGGGGCCGGGGATGCTCGCCGAGCAGGCGCAGCGGCACCTCGACGTTCTCCGCCGCACTCAGCGACGGCAGCAGGTTCGGCGACTGGAAGACGACGCCGACGTGACGCGGCCGCAGTTGCTCGCGCGGCGCCAGCCCCGGCCAGTCGAGCCGGCCCGAGCTCGGCATATCGAGCCCGGCTATCAATTGCAGCAGCGTGGACTTGCCGCTGCCCGAAGGCCCGACGACGGCAATGCGCTCGCCCGCACGAACCTCGAAGCAGGCCGGTCGCAGCGCTTCGATCGGCGCATCGCGCGGGCCGAAGCGCCGCGCCACACCGTCGGCGGTCACCAGCAGCTCAGTCATCGCCGATCCGCCCGTCCTGCATGCGCAGCACGCGGTCGGCCTGCGCGGCCAGGGCCTCGCTGTGGGTCGCCACCAGGATCGCGGTGCCCGCCGCGCGCTGGGCGCGCAGGACCTCGAAGACCTGCTGCTCGGTCGCGGCGTCGACTTCGCCGGTGGGCTCGTCGGCCAGCAGCACCGGCGGCGATGCGACCAGCGCCACGGCGAGCCCGGCGCGCGCGACCTCGCCGCCCGACAGCTGCGCCGGTCGTGCCTGTCCGCGCTCGCCCAGGCCCAGCTGCTCGAGCAAGCGCCGGGCGTGATGTCGGTCGCCACGGCCGCACAGCGCGGACGCGAGGCGCAGGTTGTCGATCAGGCTCAGCGATGGCAGCAGGTTGTGCGACTGCATCAGGATGCCGATGCCGGCCGCGCGCTGGCGCGCCCGCTCGGCTTCGGGCCGTCGCGTCAGGCGCCGGCCGAGCAGGTCGACGTGGCCGCCGTCGGGCTCGTCGAGCCCGGCCAGGCAGTTCAGCAGGGTGGACTTGCCACTGCCCGAGGCACCGACCACCGCCACCCATTCGCCGGCCGCCACCTGCACGCTGACGCCGCGCAGCGCCAGCGTCTCGGCGTCACCGTCGTGGAAGAAGCGGTACAGGTCGACGCCGCGCAAGGCGACGGAAGCGCCGCGTGGCCTTGCCGCGGCTCCGGTTGCGCGGGTCGCTACTTCGCCCATGCGAAGCTCCGTGTGACGACGCGCCAGGGATCGACGTTGTCGGCGCCGACCGGCGCCGACAACGTCATTGTCGCCAGCCGGCCGGCGCGCCACAGGAAGACGCCCTCGCAGTCGAGGCGGATGGCCTTGTCGGTGACCGGGTTGGGGTCGGAATTCGCGCGGTAGCGGACGACCACGGCCGGTCCTGCAGGCAGCGTGAGCGCCCTGACGTCGAGCACCTCGACGGCCTTCGGCAGCCGCTGCAGCGCCGCCACCTCGTTCGCACGCACGCTGGCGATGCTGGGGGCCGCAGGGCTCGGCGTCACCGTCACGCGGACGGCGTTGTACTTGTCGCTGAACAGCGCGCCGTCGGCCAGGTCGTGCCGCGCCCAGCCCTCGGGGACCTGGATCGAGAAGCCGAGGGGCGAACGCCAAGCGACGAAGGCCTGGTTGTCCGAGATGTCCCCCGGCGGGTTCTTCTCCACCGGCATCGGTGCCACGGCGGCCATGGCGCCGGCACGGGTTTGCGCGAGGGCCGGCGCAGCCGCGCCCCCCAGCGCGCCGGCCAGTGCGAAGGTGGCCAGCGCGGCCAAGCGGCGGCGTCGGTCAGGGGTAGACCGGCGGACGGTCACGACTCAATCTCCTCGACCACTCGCACGGCACGCAGCTTCGCCCGCTGGCTCCAGGTGGCGTTGGCGACGAGCGCCAGGATCACCGACAGGAACGCCGCGCTGGTGCTGACCGTCCCCAGCCCAAGGCCGCCGTGTCCCGCCGACTGCGACAGCAGATCGCCTAACGAGGCGCCGAAGGGTCGCGTCAGGATGTAGGCGATCCAGAACGCCAGCACCGCATTCAATCCGAACTTGAAGTGGGCCAGCGCCACGAGGACGATCGTACTGCCGAAGGCCAGCGCCGACAGCAGGTAGCCCAGCTGCAGCGTTTCGGCGACCCAGTCGCCGGCGGCGGTGCCGAGGGCGAAGGTCAGCAGGATGGCAGCCCAGTAGAAGAGCTCGCGGCGCAGCGTATAGACGGTGTGGATCGACAGCGTGCGCTCGCTGGCGTACCAGAACGCGAAGCAGGCTGCCAGGGCGAGCGCGAAGACGGCCGTGGTCAGGGCCAGCGGCACACCCAGCCCATCGGTGAGGTTGTCGGTGATCAGCGTGCCGACGACGCTGACGATCACCACCGCCAGCCAGTACGCCCACGGCATCAGGCGTCGCGTGGCGACCTGGCCGACGAGCGCGATCACGAGCAGCGCCGCCATCACCGCCGAGGTCCGCGACAGACCCAGGCCGAGACTGCTGTTGAGGAAGTCGGCCGCGGTCTCGCCCACCGTCGTGGCCATGATCTTGATCATCCAGAACGACAAGGTGACTTCGGGGACCTTGTTCATTCGGGACGCGAGTCCGACGCGGGAAAGCGGATCCATGTCTGGGAGCTCCTTGAAGGGAATTTGCGGGTAGGTGATCCGCGCGATGCGGGGTTGAACAGGTACCGCTTGGGCCCTTTCAGTCGACGTCCTTTTCGTCATGCGACTCGCCGTGATAGTTCGTATCCTTGCGGGTCGACAGCACCTTGCCCGCAACCGCGTCCACCGTGACGTCGGTGAGCTGTTGGTCGGCAGCCGCCACCTCAATCTCGAAGACCGGTGCGCCGTTCTCGCTGCCGAGCTCGGCGCGCGTCGCGCGGCCTCCGGTGTGGTTCTGCGCGACATCGACGGCCTGCACCAGGCTCAGCCGGGCCTGGGCCAGCGAGGCGACGGCGTCGTCGTCTTCGTGCGCGCCCTCCGCGGCGAACACCGTGCCGGTGATCGCGATGGCGGCCGCGGCGGCGGCCAGAAGCGAGGTGGAGATTTTTGCGTTGCGGTTCATAGAGGGTCCTTTTCGTGTCGGTTGCAGGCTCGGGCGGGCGCTCTCGCCTGCCCATGCAGTGCACTGTGCCGACGGGCGGCTTATCGCCGACTTAAGGGCATGCTCGCGTCACGCGCCCGCCGCGAAGTCGACTCGCACCTCGAGCCCGCGCCCGCCCGGCGCGGTGTGCAGGCTCGCCCGCGCGCCATGGCGCTGCGCGATCGCGCGCACGATGGCCAGGCCCAGGCCGCTGCCGCCACCGTCGCGTGCCTGCGCCGGTGCCGACGACCCGCGGTGAAAGCGCTCGAATGAGCGCTCGCGCTCGTCGACCGGGATGCCCGGCCCGTCGTCGGTCACGCGCAGCTGCGGCCGGCCGTCCTCGCTGGCGACTGCCACGTCGACCACACCGCCGGCCGGCGTGTAGCGCAGCGCGTTGTCGATCAGGTTCTCCAGCAGCACCGCCAGCTGTTGTTCGTCGCCGTGCACGAGGACGGGACCGGGGGCCGCGGCGCCGAGATCGACGCTGGCCTGCGCCGCCTTCAGGCTGAAGCGGCCGACGGTGGCTCGCGCGAGCGCCGCCAGGTCCACCGATGCGAACGCCGCCGGCCGGCCGTCGGGTTCGGCCCGGGCAATGCCCAGCAGCTGCTCGACGAGCCGCTGCGAGCGCGCGATGCCGCCTTCCAGATCGTGCAGCGCCTCGTTGCGCGCGTCGGGGTCGTCGCTGCGCTGCAGCCACTGCAGCTGCAGCCGCAGCGCCGCGATCGGCGTGCGCAGCTCGTGCGCGGCATCGGCCACGAATCGCCGCTGCGACGCCATCGCCGCAGACAGGCGGGCCATCAGGCCATTGATCGCGCCCACCAGCGGCAGGATCTCGCGCGGGACCTCGGCCGTCGCCATCGGGTCGAGCGCATCGGCGTCGCGAGCCGACACCCCGGCCGCCGCCTCGTCCAGCGGCCGCAGCCCCCGCCGTAGGCCGTAAACCAGCAAGCCGCCGGCGGCAGCCATCAACACCAGCATCACCGGCACCAGCTTGGCGGCCGACCCGGCGGCGATCGCCCTGCGGGAGGACACGCGCTGCGCCGCCTGCACGACGCCGCTGCGTTGCACGTGGGTGTAGACGATCCACTGCTGAGCGCCGACGGTCGGCCGCGAGAAGCCCTCGACGGCACTGAAGGGTAGCGCCAGCGAGCGCTCGGAGGCATAGAGCAGCTGGCCGTCGAGGGTCCAGCTGAGCGTGACGATGCCGGCCTCGACGTCGGTTTCCGCCTCTTCGGCTGCCTCGCCTCCCGATGCCAGGCCCGGCACCGGCGGCGGCAGGCCGGCGCGCTGGTAGCCCGCGACCGCCAGCGCCACGTTGCGCAACTCAGTGTCGAAGACCTCGCCCATCTCCTGCAGCATCAGCAGGTAGATCGCCAGCGTAATCAGCAGCGCGCCCAGCGACAGCGCACCCAGGATCCAGGCCAGCAGCGTGCGCTCGATCGAGCGCATTCAGTCCTCGCTGACGCGATAGCCCACGCCACGCACGTTGACGATGCGGCCGGCACCGAGCTTGCGCCGCAGGTGGTGCAGGTGGACCTCGACAGCGTTGCTGCCGACCTCCTCGCCCCAGCCGTAGACCTTCTCTTCGAGCGCCTCGCGAGACAGCACCTCGCCGGGGCGCTGCATCAGGACCTCGAGAACCGCGAACTCGCGCGCCGAGAGCGCGACCGCCGCGCCGTCCAGCGTGACGATCTTTCGTGCCGGGTCGAGCGCAAGCGGTCCGCAGGCCAGCACCGGCGAGCCGCTGCCGGCATGCCGACGCAGCAGCGCGCGCACGCGGGCGACGAGCTCGTCGAGGTCGAAGGGCTTGATCACGTAGTCGTCGGCCCCGGCTTCCAGGCCGGCGATGCGGTCGGGCACCGCGTCGCGCGCGGTGGCCACGATCACCGGCATCGCGCTGCCGCCGGCGCGCAGCGCGTGCAGCAACGCCATGCCGTCCTTCTTCGGCAGCCCGAGGTCGAGAACGGCCAGGTCGTAGACGCCGTTGCCCAGGGCGAGTTCAGCGGCGCGGCCGTCGGTGGCCCAGTCGACGGCGAAGCCGGCGGCGGCCAGGCCCTGGCGCACGACCTTGCCGATCATCGGATCGTCTTCAACGAGCAGGATTCGCATCGCGTGTCCAGGATCATCGGATTCAGGGTCCGGGCGGCGGCGGTCGCGCGCCGCCGGCGGCGCGCACAAGCCGATCGTAGCCTTGCAACACCGCGTCCCACACTGGCGCCAGCGGCCGCCGCAATGCCATAGCCAGGGCGCCGCCGGCGGCCGAGACTGGCAGCGCGGCCGCCACGTCGTACGGGAAATGGATACCGAGATAGACCCGCGACCAGCCGACCAGCCCGCCCAGCGCGAGCAGCAGGAAACACAGCACGCCGTGTCGCCGTCTCGAGAGCGACGCCAGCGCCAGCGACCAGAACACGGTCACGTGGTCGCTGGGCAGGCCTGGGTCGGCGCTGTGCCGCAGGAACTGATGCCCCAGGTGCAGCGCCGCGGGCCGCGGCTGCGGCCAGGCGAATCCAACGACCTGGCCGATGCCCAGCGCGATCAGCACCGCTAGCAGCATCTGCAGCCATTCGCGCCGGCCTGCGTCGTCGGCGCGCAGCCAGGCCAGAACGATGGCCGGCGGTAGCGCCCAGATCAGCCAGCGCGCGGCGCCGGTCGCAACAGCCAGAGGCAAGGCGCCGGCGCTGGCCGGGGCGTTGATGAGTTCGAACAGCTGGACATTGCCCATCTTCACACGCTCCTATCTTGCGCCGCGACGCGCCTGCGCGAGCGGCGGTCGCGAACCGGACCCGACACAGTTTGACGAGTTGCGCAGCGGCGGCAGAATCCGCCACCGCAGGCCGGGATGGCCGGACCCCACCGGCCAGCTGTCGGCGAGATCCCAGCCGATCTCCAGCGCGCCGCACTTACCCAGCAGTGCGGGGTCGACCCAGGGGCTGATGTCGAAACGACCACCGATGAGCACCAGCGGCCGCTCGGGCAGCTGCAACGCCAGCGCGCCCGCAATGGCGCCGTCGCCCGCGACGATGCGGATCGGTCCGCCCAGCCGTGCACGCGCGGCCGCAGCGACATCACGGGCCAGATCATGCGAATCGAAACGGCTCCAGCCGCGAACGCGGTCGGCCAGAATTCCCTTCGGGGAACTGAGCTGCAAGCTGACCAGGAGCAGGCCCTGGATCATCAGGAAGCTGCCGATGACCACGGCAGGGTCGCTTTGCCGAAAGCGGTTGCGGGGCATCAGTTCCATCGCCGCCGGCACGACGAACAGCAGGAACGGCAGGCCCCAGTGCAAAGGTAGCCGCGCGCCGAACAGCAAGCCTGTCGCGGCGACGAAGGCGAGCGGAACCAGGCCCCAGATCAGGAGGAAGGCGCGCGAGCCGTCTGCCGTCACGCTGGAGGCCTCCGCTCGCAAGGGCTTGGATCCACGCTCCCTCGCCGTCACAGCGGCCACGCCCAGCAACAGGAATGCGGGCAGCGCGCGATTCAGCAGCTGGTCGGTCAGCCAATGCGCTGCCTCGACGATCCGGTCGGGGGGTGAAAGCCGGGCGTCCAGTGACGAATCCAGCGCATAGTGCAGAGGCAGGAAGTCGTGCCTGACGACCCAGACCAGATGCGGAGCGATGAAGACGAGCGCGATCATCACCGACAGCAGCAGGCCGCGACGATGTCCTGGATGGCGCCAGGCCCGCCGGTGGATTGCGAACGCGAGCACGCAGGCGGCGCTCACCGCCATCTGGTACTTGGCCAGTGCGCCCAGGCCGAGTGCGCAGCCCAGTGCGATCCAGCCCGGACGGCTGGGGTTGCCGAACGCCTGCCACGCGATCGCTGCGCAGGCCGCCGACAGCAGCATCAGGACGACCTCGTGGTTGTAGTAGTTCAGCCGCCGGCTGTAGTACGTGACGCACAGCATCGCCAGCAGGGCGATGCCGGCGTAGGTGTGGCCGCGCAGGGTTACCAGGAGGCGCCAGACGATGGCCAGCGCACCCAGCGTGCAGGCGGCGCCCAGCACATTGCTGACTGCAGCCGACAGGCCGAAGATGTGCACGGGCAGCCAGAGGAGCCACGTCGGCAGCGGCGGGTGCTTGTAGTAGCCCCACTCCAATGCGCGCACCCAGTTCAGCTGCTCGATGTTGTCGTCGGGTGGCGACAGCGACATCAGGGCGAGCAGGGACAGCCAGACCGCCGCGAAGACGACCAGGCCAGTCGTCACGGCGCGGCCCAAGGGCCAGCGCAGTCCACCCTCGGCAACCGCCCTGGCTTCGGTGTCCGCATTGGGTGAGGGTTGCGGCATCGCGATCGGCGCGACGAACGCCGAGCAGGCAAATGACGCGTCTGGCATCGAATCTCCGGGCATGACGGCTGGCGGCGTGGCGCCTCAAATGGCGGCGGCGCAGTGTCCGAGCCATTGGCTTAAACGACCCTTATGAATCGATCTCGGGTGGTGCTGCCGGCGTGGAGCGGGCCAACCCATTTACCTTTAGACAAAGCTTGGCCTTACGCGCAACCCCTGCCACAAAGTCGAGCGGGTCAGCCTTGCTGCAGGGCCTCCTTCTGGGGTCTGCGTACGGGTCGGACCGGCCGCTTTGGGGCGGCGAGTTCAGGCCCGTGAGTGTCGGTTCAGGGTCGGTTTGATGAGTTCGTGGTCCACGGAAGCTGTCCTTGGGCTGCCCAGGCCGCCCGCCGGCCTGATGGTCAGCTTACTGAGCGTAGCGGTCGGAAGCACGTCCACGCGACGAACGGCAGCTTTCGGCGCCCGCAGCCGCACAGCAGCCAAACCTGACCGACCGCACCCAGTCTGACGGGAGCCTTCGTCTGGCCGTGGCGTACAGCCGCTTGATGTCCGACCTTGACCGCGGAGCATCCGACGGCTCATGGCGGCCGAGCGCTGTTGAGCAGGCGATGGCGCATTGAACCAGAATGGCCCGCCGGTCTGAATCGGCGCCCTGGCGGAGTTCGTCGGCATATGCGCCTCTACCGGACTCGGCTGAAGCTCCCGCGCCAGTGCAACCGCCGCATGCCGAGAAGAAAGACGTTGCGCTTGATCGCCGACAAGTCACGCCGCGCCGCCGGCAGTTCGCGCCGGTAGGCCGCGCCACAGAGGCGCCAACGCGATCAGGCCGATCAATGGTCCAGGCAGGAGCCACCAGGCAATGGCAGCACCTTGCGTGGCCACATGCGAGGTGCCAAGCTGGATCGACACCATCGTGATGGCAAAGCCGACCGCGTTCTGCAGGGCCAGGGCACTGCCGACGATGCGCGGTCCGCAGGCTCTGGCAGACAGCGCGGAGAAATGCGGCGAGTCGGCCACCACCGCGGCGCCCCACAGCACCAGCAGGCCGGTCGCAGCCCACCGGCTCCACGCCAGACTCGCCGGAAACAAGGCGCAGCAGAGCGCCGATGCCGCCAACGCGAAGCCTGCCACGCGGGCGCTGCCCAAGCGCTGGCTGGCCCAGCCGCCTGCGATGCAGGCCGGCATCCCGACGCCGACAACGATGAAAGCCCAGGCGGACAGTGCCGCTGCATGGGGCGTGGCCCGGCCGGCGAGCACGACGAGCGTGGGCACGAGGGTCCAGAACGCATAGAGCTCCCACATGTGCCCGAAGTACGCCATTGCGGCCCGGCGATAGGCGGGGACTCGCAACGCCTCCAGCACCGCGCCCAGACTCGCGGGCTCCGCGTCGCCCTGGCGCAGGTGTGGACCGTCACCGAGCCGCGCGACCAGCGCGGCGCCGACCAGTGCCAGCAGCGATGACGCGCCCACGACGGCGCGCCAGGGCCAGTCTGCGCCCACCGCGCGGATGCCGTGCGGCAAGGCCGTGCCGAGCGTAAGCATGCCCACGAGCAGCGAGAGCGCCGCACCTGCGCGTTCCGGCGCCCAGCTCACCACGAGCTTCATGCCGAGTGGATAGACGCCGGCCATGCACAGGCCCACGGCGAACCGGAGCGGCAGTGCCGTGGCCAGGCCGTGCGAGCCGAACGCAAACGCGCCGTTGAATGCCGCGCCGGCGCAAGCGCAGACGGTGAAGATGCGGCTCGCAGCGAAGCGGTCGGCCAGGCCCGAGAGCGACAGCACGAGCGTACCGACGATGAAGCCGGCCTGGACCGCATTGGTCAGCCAGCCGAAGTCGGCCGGCCGCAGCGCCCAGGCTGCGGACAGGTTGTCGGCGGCACCGTTGGCCGAGAACCACAGCGAGACGGCCAGCAACTGGGCGGCCACGATGATGCCGATGGCTCGACGCGCATCGTCCGTGCCCGAGGTTTCGCGCATCTGGCCGACGGTGTGCCTCATCGAGTGCCGACGCCGGTTGTTGGCCCGGTGATGCAAGTCCGATCCCGCACGACGGCCACCCGCTCAGGCCAGATGGTGTTCGGCCGACGCGCGGGCCGCGCGCTGCCGTTCGGCGAGCCGCTTGGCCTTGGCAGCTGCTAGCAAGGGACCGAGGTGTTCCCGATGAAATCGGTCGCAGCCGATGCACAGGTTCTCGTAGGGTCGGCCGTCGGGCAGCGTCGTGCTTGAGGCCTCAATGAAGCGCGCTTCGTCCCAGCCTTCGCTCAGACCCATGATCTGCGGCTGCCCGAGGTTGATCGCCTCGTACGCCGGCACTCCCACGAGCGAATCCAGGATCTCCAGCAACGGCTCCTCGGTGAGATTGCCCAGCGGCAATGCGGTCTTCACGCAGCAAGGATAGACGCTGCCGTCGGGCTCGACCGACACCTCGCTGCCGTTGTAGCGGTGGTGCAGGAAATTCAGGCCTCCTGACCAGCGGTTGCAGTTGTCGGCGATCGAGCCGCGCGGCAGGCTGTTGGCCCAGGCCCGGCCGCGCGGCCACAGCTTGCCGATCCAGTTGTCGGGCGTGGCGCCGAAGAATCCGAACAGCGGGCCCGCTTCTTCGTCGCCATTGCGGGTGGCGGCCGAGACGCCAGAGGCGCGCATGCCGTGGCACTGAAACTGCGTGGTCAAGCGGTCGACGAACGCACGCTGCTTCTCGGGGCCTTCCATGCCGACGTGGAAGTCGTCCACGCTGGCTACGGAGATCATGTAGACACCGCGCTCGAGCAACTCGCCGACGATGCGGTCGTCGAGCAGATCGCCGGTTGTCTGCACGATGATGTTCACGCCGCCGACGGCACGGTAGCGTGCCTGCAGCCGCTCGATCACCGGGTAGGTGACGGCCTCGCGCACACCGTCGAGCAGGGCCTCGCCGCCCGAGAGAATGATGCGCCCCACTTTCTCCGAATGCTGGCCCGGTCCTTCGGCCAAGTCGATATAGGTCATGCGCTCGGGAAAGTGGTCGACGATGCGAGCGGCGTTCCGCACGGCTTGCCCCACCACGTCGTCCAGGGCCTTGCGAACGTAGGGTCGGAAGCGATCCTCGTAGCAGTGCTTGCAGCGCCGGTGACAGGCCCAGGCCATGACGTAGTAGATGGATTCCATCAACGAGCAGTGTCCACGTTTGTGCCACCCGCGGCAGGCGCCGCGCAGCGGATTGTCGAACAAGAACCAGCCTGGATCGCCTGGTGAAGGTCCAAGCCGATGACGGCAGGCTTCCCGCATACAGACGATTCAGGCGCCGATTCCTTACAGCGCCGTCCGGGCGCTGTAAGACCGGACGGGTGTCGGTCGTCAAACACCACCGGACCGCCACGCACATGACGCTCGGCTCCATTCGTGCCGACGTGCCGTTGGCTGCTGAAACCCTGGACCTACATCACCGAAGAGACCCATGTCCGTCGAGAAGCCTGTCCTGCTGGCCTGGCCTCATACCTTCATCGTGAACCAGGTGCGTCCGTTCCTCATCGAGGCCGGGTACATCGGGGTGGGCGCTCGGGATCTGGATCACCTTCGGTCCGAGCTTGCGTCGTCATTCAAGGGCGCCATCATCTCAGCGGCTGTCACGTCGCCCGTCGAGGCTGACGCCGCAGCCGTGTTTCGCCTCGTTCACGAGCGGCAGCCGGGCTTGCCGGTGGTCTTCGCAGGCATGGCGGACGCCGCGACCATGGGCATCTCCGCCGAGCGCGCGGTCAAGGATCTGGTGTCGAACGCGGTCTTCGCGGGGCCGGCCGACTGCCGACCGGGCTCCAATCGAAGGGCGACATTCCTGATCCTGCGAAAGGATGATCTGCTGAACCTGGCGACCGCCGAATTGGCCCTTCGCGCGCTTCGCAGCCATTTCGGCTGAGCCAGCCGCAGTCCAGTCCCGCAGGCCGAAGCCTGAAATCGTCGGACTCGGAAATTTCCTGGTGCTTCGTCACGTTCGGCAGTCGGTTCGCGTCAAAGCCGGAGAAGACCGAATTCGAGCTGAGTCGGCTGCGCCCTGGAGACATGGCGCATGCCGCCAAAGACTGCGGCCTTCGAACTCAACTGGAGAATGACGATGCCTTATTCAGTTTTCCCTGACCCCACGCCGCGCGACACGGGTGGCGCGCCCGCCAAGCGGATGAAGCGAACGCCGGCCCGCCTGACGGCGCTGGCCTTCGCTGCGCTCATCGTTCCGCTGACGCTGGCCGCGCACCGGGCCGAGGCGCAGACGGCGCCCATCGTCGGCCAGGTTCCGGGCTTCTCGCCCGCGGTCGCCAACGAAGAGGGCTATTGGTACTCGCGCTACAGCATGATGACCTTGACGATGCAAAGCGGACTCGGCGTCGCGCTGCCCATGGACCAGTCGTTCATGAGCATGATGCCGCAGATGATTGCGGCCGTCGGCCCCTCGGCCAGCGATCCGGTCACGCCACCGATGAATCCGGCGCTCCTGATGGAGGTCTATGCCGCGGGCGACCCGCATTACGTGATGCCGCCCAACCAGATGGACTTCGGCACCCTGCGCTGGGCGGGCGGTCCGGCGGCGCTGTCTACCCTGGCGACCGGCAAGACGATGACCAAGGAATTGGAGTGGGCCAAGATGTTCCATCGCTACGCCCACTTCGGTCAGCCGGGGGTCGACACCTTCGGCTCGAATCAGCGCTTCGCCGGCATGCTGTTCGCGGTGATGGTGAAGGCGCAACTGCAGTCCTACCTCGCCCACCCGTCGAGCTATTCGACGTCGAAATCCGGCGACTACGCCTTGCTGACCGCGTTCAGCGATGCCGCCGGCTTTTATTCCGACGCCGACGAAGCCAACAACCAGGGTCCGAACGCCGCTGCGCCGGCGTATCCGGCGGCCAATCGCTATGCCGATCCGGCGGCTTCGGCCCAGTTCGCCGCCCTCGCGAAATCCGAATTCGCACGGGTTCGCGACTCGCAGCCCCGTTCGGCGAGGGATCTCAGCCTGGCGATTCAATCGGTCGTCTGGTACGCGAGCTCGACCCAGGATGCGACGGATATCGCCCAGGCCAGGACCGCTGTCCGCAGCTGGGGCAACGCGCTGCTGCGTCCGGGCGAGGCCGACGACGGCCCGCGTTCGTTCTGGCACATGCTCCAGAAGTTGGGGTGGACGATCGCGTTGTCAGACCGCTTGCCCAAGGCGCATCGGTCGTTGAATGGGTCGTTCGACGCGGCCCGAACTTGACATGCAGGACGCAGATGATGAAAGGGAATTCGATGCCAGGAGCACCGAACTCGCGCATCGAGACCATGCGTCGCAAAGTCGTGCCCGCGCGTCTCGCACGACGGTGCCCTGGGTGTCGTCGGGTCAGGAGGCCGGCTGCGTATCCAGGCCTCGCAGCCACTGCGTGGGCGCCTCGCCGGTCTTGCGGACGAAGGCCCGGGTGAGCACGCTCGGACTCGCGTAGCCCGCGTCGCTTGCGACATGCTTGAGCGGGCGGCGAAGCGCGCGCGCGACATGCCCGCCAGATCGGCCATGTCCTCCAGGGTCCACGCGCGAGCGGGCTCGTCATGGATGTCGAGCCAGGCTTCAAGCGCTGGCTGCCGGCAAGGGGCCGCTGCGCCGGCAGCGGCTGCGTGGCGCAGACCGGGCGGATACCGGCCCGACCTGGCCGGGCGCATCACATGAGGACGCCGCTTCAGGCGGCCAGCGCGCCGGCGACGCGCACGACGAACCAGACCGACGCGATCGCGATCGCCGCGCCCGATCCGGCGCCGACGACCCAGCGCCGGTAGCCCCGCCTGCCGCGCAGCGCGTAGAGCAGGGTCACCGCCACCGCGACGATCGCGAGCTGCCCGAGTTCGAGCCCGACGTTGAATTCGAGCAGGGCGCGCACGAACAGGCCCGTAGGCAGGTCAAGCTCGCTCAGGGCGCCGGCAAAGCCGAATCCATGGACGAGCCCGAAGGCGAAGGCCGCGCCGGCGCGCGGCAGCGGCAGCACCGGGTGCAGATTGTCGATCGCCGTGATGATGATCGTGGCGGCGATCGCCGGCTCGATGATCCCCGGCGGCAGCGCGACCCAATGCATGGCGGCCAGGCCCAGCGTCAGCGTGTGCGCGACGGTGAAGGCGCTGACGATGCCGGCCACCGGAACGACGGCCTCGACCAGGCGCGGCACCGGCGCTATCCCCTGCGGCGTGCGCCGCAGCACGGCCGGCAGCAGCAGGCACAGCAGGAACAGGATGTGGTCGTAACCGCCCAGGATATGGGCCATGCCCTGGCGCAGGAAGTCCCAGGCCGAGGGCGTCGCCGCGGCGCCGGTGAAATGCGCCGGGTCGAGCAGCAGGACTTCGGTCGGCCGGCCGTGGCGGCCATCCTTGCCGTCGTCGCGGTCGATGCGGGCGATGCCGCGGTGCGTCGGATCGATCTCGCGCATCAGGCCGTAGCGGATCACCGGCTGCCGCGCCAGCGTGCACGGCGAGCTCAGCTCGATCACGGCATAGGCGCCGTCGCTGCGCCGCTCCAGCGCATGACCGGTGGCCTTGAGCGGACAGCCGTCGATGCGCAGCCGCGGCAGCGCATAGGCGTCGATGCGCGGCCACGCGGCGCGTACCTCGCCCCAGGTGATGCGGCCGTCGTCGTCGCGGTCGATGTCGATCGCCGCATCGAGGTCGCGCAGCGCGATGTCCCAGCGCAGCGTCGTGAGGCCGGCGCGGGCGTCGATCTGCAGGTAGGCGTCGCTGGACTTGTGCGCCTGCGCCGGTGGCGCGGCGGCGAGCAGCAGCAGCGTCGATCCCAGCGAGAGCAGCGACGCGCAGGCGCGGCGCCAGCGTGATACATCAAAGCAGCGCATCGATGCGGTGGTCATGCAGATTCATCCGGTTGACGAGTGAGCGCGCCTCGCCCAGCGCGGCGGGGCTGGCGGCGGCGCGCGCGGCGCGTGCGAGCACGAGGAGGTCCAGCGGCTCGCGCTGGTGCTGCACGTCGCCGCGGGCCAGTGCCAGCGCGAGGTCGGCGCGATGCTCGATCTGCAGCGCGAACATCGCCTGCTCGCGGGCATGGAGCGGGACGGCCTCGGGGCGCAGATTGGCCTGGGCAATGCGTGCGCGCAGCTCCGCCGCATCGGCCGCGGCAGCGGGCGCGCCGGCGGCGGCACCGGCGATCGCCAGGCGCAGCAGCACGGCGTCGCTGCGCACCTCGCCGGCCAATGCGGCCAGCGCCTCGGCCGGGCGCCGCTCGTCGATCAGGAAGTCGGCGTAGGCGAGCTTCGTGTAGCCGTCGGCGTCGAGCTCGAGCGCGCGCCGGTAGGCGCGGTCGGCGGCGTCGCCATGGCCGGCGCGCTGCTCGAGCTCGGCCAGCGTCGTCGTCAGCCAGGCGGCCGCTTCGCGCGGCAGGCCGGGCGCGGCGAGCAGCGCTTGCAGCGTGCGCCGCGCCGCGTCGGCCTGGCCGCGCAGTCCGGCGTTCTCGGCCAGGCAGGCGCGGGCGTAGAGGTCGGCGCCGAATTCGGGCAAGCGGCGGCAGGCGACGTCGGATGCGTCGTAGCGACCCTGCACGCGCCGCACCGTCGCCAGCGTCAGCAGCGCCTGGGCGTGGACGGCCGTCGGCGGGCGCGCCGTCAGCCGCTCGAGCAGCTCGGCCGCGCCGTCGAAATCGTGCAGGTACTGCTGCAGCGTCGCGCGCATCAGCAGCAATTCGGGCGGCATCGTCGCGACATCGGTCCACGGCGCGATTGCCGCCAGTGCGTGGCCGGCATAGCGCGGGTCGCCGAGCGTGCGCGCGCGCTCGAGGTCGCGCCGCGCGGCGGCCAGCGCGATGCCGGCGTCGCGCGGCGCGGCCTCGAGCAGCCGCCGCAGGCGCTTGTCCTGCGCCCGGGCGGCGTCGGCCGGCAGCGTCTCGACGACCTCGGCGTCGTCGTGCGGCGTGATCGGCGTCGCCGGCGCGCGCGCCGCCGCCAGACACAGGGCCGTGAACCCGGCAAGCAGCAGCGGCGCTTTCATCATCATCGCTCAGCTCACCGGCTCGGGTTCGGTCGTCTCCGAGACCGGCGGCGTGACCTGGTCCACGGACACCGGTTCCAGCGCGTCCGCGGGCGCCGCGACGAGGGCCTCGAGATACGCAATCCAGCCCGCAGGCGACGCGCTGGCCGACGCCGGCACCTCGGCCGTCGGCGGCGGCGGCATCGGCGGCGGCAGCGAGTTCGAGTCGCCGCCGCCGCAACCCGCCAGCGCGAGCACAGCGATGCCGGCCAGCCCGGCACGCAGGGTCGAAGCAGTGGGCTTGTTCATGAGGCCCGCCGCCATCACTGCGCGCCCGGCAGCGGCGTGCCGATGTACGGGAACCCCGGCAGCAGCGGCCCCTGCGCACGCACCTTCGGCCCGGCCTGGTCGACACCGTCGTGCAGCCCGAAGACGGCGGCACCCAGCGGCACGGCGGCCGGGTTGCAGGCGGCGCCGAAGCCGTAGGTGTTGGCGTTGCCGTTGGCCACGCACAGGCCGCCCATCACGGCGACCAGCGAGATGTCGACGACATCGTCGTTCGGGCGCCTGCCGTTGGGGTAGCCGGCGAGGTCCTTCGGCGCCGGACCGAGCAGGCCGCCGAGCAGGCCGAGCCGGTTCTGGCTGGCGTACGGCGTCGCCGGGATCGCGGTGTTCAGCCGCAGCATCTCCGCCGCCTTCACATGCGCCGGCTGGTTGACGCCCGGAATGCCGGTGAGGAAGGTCGTCACGAGGTCGGTGCGCGGGTAGTTGGTCGGCGAGATGCCCGGCGCCGCGAGCGCGATCTCGAGCAGCTTGGGCAGCGTCGGGTTGGTGACGTAGGTGGCGAACTGGGCGTCGTCGCGCGGCTTCGAGGCGTTGAAGCGGTCCTTGTCGTTGAGCCCGATCACGACCTCGTTGACCAGCGGCATGCCCAGCCGTGACACCTGGGTCCAGGCGCCGCCGTCGAGCTCGGCGCTGTCGTGGCCGCTGGGCGGCTTGCCGTTCATCAGCTTGCCCTGGCGCACGCTGGCCGTCGTCCAGGCGCCGATCACCGGGTCGGCACCGCCGTTGGCCAGCAGGCAGGACGTCGGCACCTCGAGCGCCAGCGCCGTGACGTTCTTGTCGGCCAGCGAATCGGTGCCGGCGTCGCGGTTGGCGTTGTTGAGCAGGAAGGCCGCGCTCGGCACGTTCACGAGGTCGAAGATGACGCCCAGGTTGACGGCGAACGGATCCTTGCGCTGGCCGACGAACACGCGGCCCTGGCCGGCGCAGCCGGGGATGTCGATGGTGTAGACGAACTGCGCCGCGTAGGCGGGGTAATTCGGGATCGTCTTCGTGCCGATGTAATCGACCGGCTTGCCGAACATCGCGCTGCCGCCATGGGTGACGGCGGCGGCACTGCCGCCGCGGCGATCGCCGCGCACGACGCTCAGCGTGTAGCCCTCGGTGACGTTGAGCGTGGCGCCGCTGGCGTCGGTGACGGGGCCGAACTGCGTCAGCGGAATCGCGACGTTGGCGCCACCGATGGGCAGCGTCTGGCCCTTGGAGAGGTTCTGGAAGCGGAACTGGAATGTGAGGTCCTCGGCGCCGTCACCGTTGTTGTCGACATGGATCTCGTAGAGCGCGCGCGGATCGAGCTTGAAATAGTTGGGGCCGCCGTAGGCGTCCTGCAGCGGCAGGTAATCGGCGATCAGCGTGACATAGCCGCTGCGCCCCGGCTCGTAGCTGTTGAACATGTAGAAATCGGCGCCGTCGACCTTGGGCATGCCGGTGATGGCCGGCGCCTCGCGGTGGCTCGAGGCGTGGGCCGGCGCGGCGGCGAGGCCGGCGGCGATGGCGACGAGCGCGGCGGCGGCAGCGATGGCCGTCTGCGGTTGCAGCGATGAATGCAGTTTCATGGTGTCTTCCTTCCTCTCGGTTTCGTGGCAATGGGCGGCTGGGCAGGCGGCCAGGCGGGTTGCATGGGGCGCCGAAGCCTCCATACGCGGGCCGATGCGAATCGGATGCAGGCCGCGTCGCAAATCTGCCGCGCATCCAAAACGACGCCGCTCGCGTACCATCGACCGGCGGCCCGCAGGCCTGCCGACGACTGGCCGACACGGGGGACCGAGATGCCTGAAAACGATGCCGCCCGCGCCGCGAAAGATGCGCATCAGGCGCGCCTGGCGCAAGCGCTGGCGCGCACCGCGCTCGGCGACCGCGCGGCCTTTCGCAACCTGTACGAGGCCAGCGCGGCGCCGCTGCTCGGCGTGATCCTGCGCATCCAGCGCGACCGCGCCGTCGCCGAGGACCTGCTGCAGGAAGTCTTCGTGAAGATCTGGAATGCCGCCGGCAGCTACGACGCGCGCCAGTCGCAGCCGATGACCTGGATGACGACGATCGCGCGCCATCGCGCCATCGACAGCCTGCGGCGGGCGCAGGGCGAACCGCGGCGGGTCGTCGCCGGCGACGACGACGAGGACGACCCGCTGGACCGCGTCGCCAGCCCCGACCCCGGGCCGCAGGAATTGCTGGCGCAGGCCATCGAGGCGCGCGTGATGCGTGCCTGCCTGGGCGGCCTGAGCAGTGAACAGCAGCAGAGCCTGGCGCTGGCCTTCTACGACGGGCTCAGCCATGGCGAAGTGGCGAGCCATCTCGGCCAGCCGCTGGGCACGATCAAGAGCTGGCTGCGCCGCGGCATGCAGGCGCTGCGCAGCTGCCTCGAACAGGCCGGTGTGGCCGCGGCGGCCTGACGATGGACTATTCGCGACCCGAGCGCGCCGACCGGCTGGCCGGTGAATATGTGCTGGGCACGCTGCGCGGCCCGGCGCGCCGCCGTTTCGAGGAACTGCTGCCGGCGCACCCGGCGCTGCGCCGCGCCGTCGTGCGCTGGCAGGACGACCTGATGCCGATGGCCGTCGCGGTGGCGCCGGTGCAGCCGGCGGCGGCGACCTGGCGCGGCATCGAGCAGCGGCTGTTCGGCCGCGCCGAGCGCTGGTGGCAGCGGCTGGCCGTGTGGCGCGGCGCGACGGCGGCCAGCGTCGCCGCGGCGGCGGCATCGCTGGTGCTGCTGCTGACGCTGGCGCCGGCACCGCCGCGGCCGGGCGAGGCGCCGCTGCTCGTCGTGATGTCGCCGAACCTGAACGCGACGGCGACGCAGGCGCTGCTGCAGAAGGCGCGCTTCGTCGCCAGCGTCAGCGCCGACGGGCGCGCGCTGGTGCTGCGGCCGCTGGACGCGCTGCCGCTGGAGGCGAGCCGGGCGCTCGAGCTGTGGTCGGTGCCGGCAAAGGGGGCGCCGCGGTCGCTCGGGCTCGTCGCGGCCGATCGGGCGACGCGGTTGCTGCGGGCGCGGCCGCTGGAGGATACGGCGGCATTCGCTGTCAGCGTCGAGCCGGCTGGGGGCTCGCCGACAGGGGCGCCGACGGGGCCGATCATCGCGTTGGGCAAGCTCGATAGTTGAGGGGGTGGGGCGGCCGCGGTGCGTCGGGGCCGGCCACTCCATGCCTGCGGCCAAGGCCCGAGGAACTCATCGCCGCTTCGCCCGCCTCGACCCGGGTTCGCGCGGGCCTGCGGGCACCTCCCGTGAGGCCATCACTTCCCTCAGCGCCGCCACGCACAGCCTGACCTTGGCCGATTGCGCCGATCTCGTCGTCGACACGGCGTAGATGTTCGCGCTCTGCTGCCATTGCGGCAGCAGGCGTACGAGCTTGCCGCTGGCCAGGCTCGGCGCCAGCAGCCACTGCGAACTCATCACGATGCCATGACCGTCGTGCGCCCAGCGCAGCACGACGTCGATGTCGTTCGAGGCCAATGAGCCGCTGGCCCTGACGGTTTCGGTTCCCGCGGGCCCCGTCATCCGCCAAAGCCCTATCGGCTCCTCGCGCTCGCGCAGCAGCACGCAATCGCGCTTCGCGACCTCGGCGAGCAGGGCCGGCGAGCCATGCGCCAACAGGTACGAAGGTGCCGCGCAGAGGATGCGCGCGTTCTCGGCGATCAGGTGGCCGATCAGATGCGGCTCGGCGACCTCACCGGCGCGCACGTCGAGATGGAAGGACTCGCCGACCAGGTCGACGCGGCGATCGAGCAACTCGAGCCAGACTTCCATCGCCGGATAGCGCTGTTTCAAGCGCGACAGCGCCGGCGCCACGACCTCGCGACCGAGTCGTGCGCTGGCACAGATGCGCACCGGCCCCTGCGGATCGCCCGCGCCGCGCGCGACGTCTTCGCGCATGTCCTCGACATCGTCGAGGATGCGCTGCGCCCAGGCCAGCACCTTCTCGCCCTCGTCGGTGAGGCTGACCTTGCGCGTCGTGCGGCGCAGCAGCTTGACGCCGAGCGAGCGCTCGAGCAGCGCGACGCGCTTGCTCATCAAGGTCTGCGACACCCCCGCTTCGCGAGCGCCGGCGACGAAGCTGGCCTGTCTTGCGACGAAGCCGAAGAGACGCAGGTCGTCCAGCAGCGGGTAACTATCCACGATTCGTGCTTGGTGAAGTGCGATTCAAGACAATTGTATTTGGCTTTGGAATAGCTAAGCTGACCCCCATCGCACACCCATCCTTCCATTCATTCATCGCGACTCAGCCAGGAGACAAGCCCATGCCCACCATCTCGAACTACCGCGGCATCATTCCCGCGATCGCCTGCCCCTTCACCCCGGACCATCGCATCGACGAGCCGGCGCTGCGCAAGCTCGCGGCCTGGCTGGCACAGCAGAAGGGCGTCGTCGCGGTGATGACCAACGGCCATACCGGCGAGGTCTTCGCGCTGACGCCGCGCGAACGCGCCCAGGTCACGCGCATCGTCGCCGACGAACTCAAGGGCAAGCTGCCGGTGATCTCGTCGATCGTCTGCGAAGGCCTCAACGATGCGCGCGAGCATGCGGCACTGGCCCGCGAGGCCGGCGCGCAAGCGCTCGACGTGATGCCGCCGCACCATTGGCTGCGCTTCGGCTTCCGGCCCGATCACGTGACCGAATACTTCGCCGCCATCGCCGAAACCGGACTCGATCTCGTGGCGCATGTCTATCCGGCGTGGACGCGGGCCTCGTATTCGTCGGCGACGCTGGCGCAGCTCGCCCAGCTGCCCTATGTGCAGGCCTTCAAGGTCGGGCAACGCGACATGAACCGCTATGCCAGCGACATCAAGGCCATCCGCGAGGCCGATGCCTCGAAGGCGATCCTGACCTGCCACGACGAATACCTGCTGGCCACCATGGTCCAGGGCGTCGACGGCGCGCTGGTCGGTTTCGCGACCTTCATCCCCGGCCTGATCAACGATCTGTGGGAGGCGGTGAAGGCCGGCGACCTGCATCGGGCGATGCAGATTCAGGACCTGATTACGCCGCTGAAGGACGCCGTCTACGGCGGTGGCGAGCCGACCGGCGAGGCCCATGCGCGCATGAAGGCCGGCATGTACCTGGCCGGCGTGATCGACGACGCCACGCCGCGGCCGCCGACCGAGGCGCCCACCGACGCCGAAATGGCCGCGCTGCGCGCCGCGCTGCGCAATGCCAATCTGTTGAAGCGCTGATGAGCCCGGCGCTGCCGGCGCCGATCCGCTTCATCGAGTTCGTCGTCAAGGGGAAGATCCATGTCGAATAACGCCACGGCGCGCCGCGCCATCGTCACCGGCAGCGGTTCCGGCATCGGCCAGGCGATCGCCGAGCGCCTGCTGGCCGACGGCTGGCAGGTGCGGGGTTTCGACCTCAATGAGCCGCGCATCGCACACGCGCAATTCGAGCCGCTGCGCGTCGACCTCTCGGATGGCGCTGCCACGGCGGCCGCGGCTCTGGCGGCTGTCACGGCCGGCGATGTCTCGGCCTTCGTCCACGCGGCCGGTGTGCTGCGCGTGGCGCCTCTGGGCGCGCTGCGCGCCGAGGACGGCGAGCTGATGTGGCGGCTGCATGTCGATGCCGCGGCTCGCATCGCCAACGTCGTGCTGCCGGCCATGACGGCTCGCCGCGACGGTCGCGTCGTGCTCATCGGCGGCCGCGTGGCGCAAGGCAAGGCAGGGCGCAGCCAGTACGCCGCGACCAAGGCCGCGCTGATCGGCATGGCGCGCAGTTGGGCGGCAGAGGCGATCGCGGCCGGCGTGACGGTCAACGTCGTCTCGCCGGCGGCAACGCAGACCGCGATGCTGGACGACCCGGCGCGCAGGACCGAGGCGCCGAACCTGCCGCCGCTGGGGCGCCTGATACGGCCCGACGAAGTCGCGGCGCTGGTCTCGTACCTGTTGTCACCGGCGGCGGCCCCGATCACCGGACAGGACATCCAGATCTGCGGCGGCGCATCGCTGCCGCGCTGAACCTTCTATTGAAACGAACCCATCATGAAGATCGTCGAAATACGCGAAAAGACCATTCCCATCAGCTCGGCCATTCGCAATGCCTATATCGATTTCAGCAAGATGAATCTCAGCCTCGTGGCCGTCGTCACCGACGTGATCCGCGACGGCAAGCCGGTGGTCGGCTTCGGCTTCAATTCGAATGGCCGCTATGGCCAGGGCAGCATGATGCGCGAGCGCTTCATCCCGCGCATCCTCGAGACCGCGCCCGACGAACTGGTCGATGCCGGCGGCCGGAATCTGGATCCGCACAAGATCTGGGCTGCGATGTTCAGGAACGAGAAGCCGGGCGGCCATGGCGAACGCTCGGTGGCCATCGGCACGATCGACATGGCCGTCTGGGACGCCGTGGCCAAGATCGAGGGCAAGCCGCTGTTCCAGCTGCTGTCCGACCGCTACGGCGACGGCAAGCCCAACCGCCGCATCTTCGTCTACGCCGCCGGCGGCTACTACTACCCCGGGCAGGATTACCGCAAGCTGCAGGACGAGATGAAGAGCTACCTCGACCGCGGCTACACGGTGGTGAAGAAGAAGATCGGCGGCGCCTCGCTCGACGAGGACCTGCGCCGCATCGACGCCATCATGGAGGTGCTGCAGGACGGCCAGAAGCTGTGCGTCGACGCCAACGGCCGCTTCGACCTCGAGACGGCCATCGCCTACGCGAAGGCGCTGTCGCAATACGACCTGTTCTGGTACGAGGAGCCGGGCGACCCGCTCGATTTCGAATTGCAGGCCACGCTGCGCCAGTACTACAGGAACCCGATGGCGACCGGCGAGGACCTGTTCTCGATGCAGGACGCGCGCAACCTGATCCGCTACGGCGGCATGCGACCCGACCGCGACTGGCTGCAGTTCGATTGCGCGCTCAGCTACGGCCTCGTCGAGTACCTGCGCACGCTGGAGATGCTGAAGGAGCATGGCTGGTCGCCCAGCCGCTGCATCCCGCACGGCGGCCATCAGATGTCGCTCAACATCGCCGCCGGCCTGGGCCTAGGCGGCAACGAGAGCTACCCCGACCTGTTCCAGCCCTTCGGCGGCTTCCCCGACGGCGTGAAGGTCGAGAACGGCCATGTGACGCTGCCCGATCTGCCCGGCATCGGCTTCGAGGGCAAGGCCGATCTGTATCGCCAGATGAAGGCGCTGTCCGACTGACGCGGGACGCCGTTCGATCGATTTGAAACCGGTTCGACCGGCCGGACAGATCCGGCCGGCGTGGCGACCTGCTGGGTCGCCCACTCAAAACAACGATGGAGACAAGTCCCATGGACACTTTCGGCACGACGGATACCGCGATCATCATCGGCGTGATCGCCCTGTACATCATCGGCACGTCGTGGTTGACGGCGAGGCTGCGCAGCAAGAGCAGCAGCGAATTCATGGTCGGCGGTCGCGCCACGCCGGCGATGGTGATCGGCGTGCTGATGATGTCCGAATTCATCGGATCGAAGTCGACGATCGGCGTCGCGCAGGCGGCCTTCGATTCCGGCATGGCGGCGATGTGGGCCGTGCTGACGGCGGCGCTGGCCTTCGCGCTGTTCGGCAAATTCATGGCCGGAAGGCTCTATGCCACCGGCGAGATGACGATCTCCGGCGCGATCGCGCAGCGCTACGGCCCCAAGGCGCGGCTGATCGTATCGCTGATCATGATCTACGCGCTGCTGCTCGTGAATGTCGGCAATTACCTCAGCGGCGCGGCGGCCATCGCCACCGTCACCAAGTCCAGCATTCCGACGGCGGCGTTTCTCATCGCCATCGTCAGCACCTTCTATTTCGCGCTCGGCGGCATGAAGAGCATCGCCTATGTCTCGCTGCTGCACACGGGACTGAAATACATCGGCGTGTTCATCATCCTCGGCACGGCCCTGTACATGAGCAAGGGCATGGGGCCGGTGATGGACAAGCTCCCGGCCTATTACTTCACCCTCGATGGTCACATCGGCTGGGGAACCATCTTCGCGTTCTTCATCGGCAATATCGGCGCCGTCTTCACGACGCAATACATCGTGCAGGCGATCTCGGCCACCAAAAGCGCGCGGTCGGCGAAGAACTCGGCCTACATCTCGGCCGCGCTGTGCATCCCGATCAGCATTGCCCTGGGATTCATAGGCGTCATCGCCAAGTTCCTCTTCCCCGAAATGAAGAGCCTGTTTGCGCTGCCGATCTTCATGCAGCACATGAACGTCTATCTGGCGGCGACCGTGGCCGTATCGCTGGTGGCCTCGGTGTTCCTCGGCGTCAGCACTGTCGCGCTGGCCATCGCCTCGCTCGTCGTGAAGGACTTCTACGTCCCGATAGCCAAGCCGACGCCCGAGCGCGAATTGCAGATGACGCGGTGGCTGTCGGTGGTGATCGGTTTCCTGCCCCTGGTCTTCGTGTTCTTCGCACCGGGGCTGCTGAAGCTGTCGTTCTTCACGCGGGCGCTGAGGCTGTCGCTGGCCATCGTCGCGATGATCGGCTTCTTCATCCCCTTCTTCGACGGCACGCGCGGCGCCATCGTCGGCCTGCTGGCTTCGGTCGTCGGCACGACGGCCTGGTACCTGATGGGCGACCCGTTCGGCATCGACAACATGTATGTCGCGCTGGCCATCCCGGCCATCGTCATCGTCGTCGAGAAGCTGTTCCATTGGCGCGGGCCCGTGCGGATGCAGCCCGTGGCTACGAAACCGACGCGTCCTCAGGGCCCGTCATCCGTCTGACCCCAAACCCGAATCCCATGAAAGAACAATTGACCACCCTGGCCGCGCTGGCCGCCCTGACTGCCCTTGGTGCCGGCGCGAATTCGGCCCACGCTCAGTCCGCCGTGACGATGTTCGGCATCATCGACCTGTCGGTGCGCGGCGTCAGCAACGGTTCGGCCGGCACGCTGCGGACGCTGAGCACCGATGGCCAGGCGACGAGCCGCCTCGGCTTGCGCGGCGACGAGAACCTCGGCGGCGGTCTGCGCGCCGGCTTCTGGCTCGAAGGCGCCCTGGCGCCGGATACTGGCGGCGGTGCAAAGACCGCGGCCAACCAGAACGGCAGCGGCGCCGACCCGATGAACTGGCAGCGCCGCTCCACCGTCAGCCTGGCAGGCGGTTTCGGCGAGATCCGCATGGGGCGCGACACGACGGCGACATTCGCGAATTTCTCGGCCTTCGATCCCTTCGGCTACAGCGGCGTATCGACCGTAGCCAACGTTCGGGGCTCGTTCCTCGGCTCGGGCGGCGCGACGACTGCGCTGCGCGCCAGCAACGCGATCAGCTGGTTCCTGCCCACGCTCGGGGGTTTCAGCGGGCAGTTGCAGGTCGCGGCCGGCGAGGGCGCGCAAGGGAACAAATACGCCGGTGGGCGCCTGGGCTACGCGGCGGGAGCGCTGAGCGTCAGCGCCGCTCTCGGCAAGACCTACCGCAGCGGCACGGCCATCGACGATTTGAAGACAATGAACGCCGGGGCCGCGTACAACTTCGGCTTCGCGACACTGCAGGCCTCGTACGAGAAGAGCGACTACGCGACCTCATCGCAGAAGCTGGCATCGGTCGCCGCCCTGATTCCGCTGGGCGCGGGCACCATCAAGTTCGACATCGTCGATGCCAGCGGCCACCCGCTGGCCGGCAGCGCGCTGGCGAATTCGCTGGATGCCAGGCTGCTCGGCGCGGGCTATGTCTACGAGCTCTCGAAGCGGACCTCGGTCTACCTGGGCTACGCCCGCATCGCCAATGGTGGCAACGGCGTCAACGGTGCCAATTACACGGCTTCCGCCAACGGGCCATCGGGCATAAAGCGCGGCGAGGCGTCGACGGCCTACGACTTAGGCATACGCCACAACTTCTGATCATCGGGCCGGCGCGCCGTCGATCAGGCGGCCGGCACGTGGACGCAGGCGCGCACCAGGTGCAAGGCCGCGCTCAGCAGCAGCGGGTTCTCGGGCCCGTGGAAGATCGAGACGCCGTTGGCCTGCGCGTCCGGGTAGACCAGGTCGGTCAGCACGACCGTGCCGCCGTCGGCAAACACCTCGATGATGCTGCCGTCGGCCCAGACTTCGAGTTCGATCTCGGCGCTGTCGAGCAGCCGCGCCGCGTCGTGCCGCTCCGAATAGCCCGCGAATGGCGGCTGCGATGTCGTGCGGTCGACGAAGAAGCTGCGCCGCAGCGGGTCATAGCCGACGCGCACGGCCGAGGTCGCTCCCTTGAAGAGCTCCAGTCCCAGCGCCTGCTCCAGGCCGGCCACGGCGAAACGCAGCCGGGCCATCAGTTGGCGCCCGGCAGTACCTGCGCTTTCGAGTAGCGCCTTGGCGTCGGCGGCAGGCACGGACTCGAAGGCGATCAAGGCTTCGGGATCGACCAGCGCGCGGGCTTCATCGACGACGCGCTGACGCAGGCGCAGGCCCACCGGCGTCGACGCCAGGTCCAGTTGGCGCACGGCGGATTGCTGGCCGCGCCAGGGGCTCGTCGGAAGGCGCGTCGCGTAATCCCAATTCGAGACCCAGCCCAGCCAGGCGACACGGCCATCGGGCATGTTGGCGAATGTGATCGGGGCGTAGAAATCGCGGCCATGGTCGGCCCAATGCGTGATGGCCGCCATGTCGGGCTGCGGCACCGGGGCATCGACCATCAGGAGTCGGTCGACCAGGATATGGCCATCGGTCGCCTCGTCGACAGCGCGGATCACCGCCGGCTGGCCGACCAGCGCCGAGACGTCCCAGCTTTGCCAACGCAGGATGTCGGTGCCGTCGCCACTGGCCTGCCGCACCGCCAGCCCGTCGACGAGCAGTTCCAGCCGCGTCGACGGGCCCCGGCTGCCGCCGATGAGGAAGCTGATGAACGGTTTCGTGATCGTGAATGTCGGCGAGGCCAGCGAGCCTGTCGCGGCATCACCGCCATGGAACGAGTTCATCAGGCCGCGGCCGAGATGCCCGCTGACGTAGTTCTGGCCCGGCAACGTGCCGGCCACCGGCCCGGTGCCGAAGGCGCTGCCGGTCAATTGCCAGCCTGGGGGCAGGGCGCCGCCTTCGAAATCGGCGATCGGGTCGCCTTGCGGCAACTCCACCGCAGCGGCGGCCTCGCGCGGGTCGGCGACGAAGCGCCGGCCGTCGAAATCGCCGACGAAATACTGCACGCCGCTGCCGCCCCACGGCGAGCCATGGTTGACCGAGACGACGAGCACCCAGCGCTTGTTCGATGTCGGCGACCCGTCGGCAGCGACGACCGGCAATTCGAACAATTCCGGCACTTCCCAGATATTGTTGGCGGAGGAGCCGGTCGGTCCGAAGGCCGAAACCCGGGTCCAGGATTTCAGGTCGCTCGACTGGTAGAACCACACTTCCTGCTGCAGCGCCGCCACGACCAGCATCACCCAATGCTGCTTCGGTTCGTACCAGAAGACCTTGGGGTCGCGGAATTCGGTCATGCCGGCGTCGACCACCGGATTGCCTTCGTAGGCCAAGTAGCTGCGACCGCGGTCCAGGCTGCAGGCGAGGTATTGCGACTGGCGCTTCGAGACCGGATCGAATCCCGTGTAGAAGGCCAGCAGCGGCGGCGTTTGCGCATCGGGCGGCGCAAATCCGCTCGCATGGCGGTGGTCGACGACGGTCGAACCCGAGAACGCCATCACGCCATCGGTGGCCTCGATGGCCACCGGCAATTCGCGCCAGGAGACCAGATCGGTGCTCACGGCATGGCCCCAGCTGATCCGTCCCCATTGCGCATCGAGCGGGTTGTACTGGTAATACAGGTGGTATTCGCCGTCGAACCAGACGAGACCGTTGGGGTCGTTCATCCAGTTGCGCAGCGGCGAATAGTGGTAGCGCGGGCGCCAATGTTCGGTGGTTTCTGGCATCGATGGGGCCGGACGGGGGGGCGTTGGGGGCATGGGTTCGACCGCGGCGGCGGCAGGACTTAATTCGAGTTGACTCGTCATGGCTGGCATCGCTGCCCCTGGCGGTCGAAGCAATGCATCGCAGCATCCGGTATCCGCACCTGGCGCCGCTGATCCGGTGCCAGGCTGCGGTCGTCGCTGAGCGCGGTCAGCCGCAGCGCGACGCCCGGCAATTCGAAATGCACCAGCGATTCGGCGCCCAGGCGCTCGACGAGCTCGATGCGGGCGCCGGCTCCGGCTTGCACTTCGACATGCTCGGGGCGCGCACCCACCGTGCCGACACCGGCGGCGGCCCAATGCGCGGTGCCGCGCCCGGTCAGCATCGTCAGCAGCGCATCGTGCGTTTCGTCGACCGGCACCAGGTTCATGCGGTGGCTGCCCATGAAACCGGCGACGAAGACATTGCCCGGGGTATCGAACAGTTCGTCGGGCGTGCCGAACTGCTCGAGGCCGTTGCGGCTCAGCACGACGATGCGGTCGGCCAGCGTCATCGCCTCGACCTGGTCATGCGTGACATAGACGGTCGTGATGCCGTAGCGGCGGTGCAATTGCGCGATCTCGGCGCGCATCTGGCCGCGCAGATTGGCGTCGAGGTTGGACAGCGGCTCGTCGAAGAGGAAGGCCCGCGGCTCGCGCACGATCGCGCGCCCGATCGCCACGCGCTGGCGCTGCCCGCCCGAGAGCTGGGTCGGCTTGCGCTGCAGCAGTTCCTCGAGCTGCAGCTGGCGCGCCGCCTCGAGGATCAGGCGCTCGCGCTCGGCGCGCGGCACCTTGGCGATCTTCAGCCCGAAGCCGATGTTGTCGTGCACCGTCATGTGCGCATACAGCGCGTAGTTCTGGAACACCATCGCGACGCCGCGCTGCACCGGTGAGAGTTCGTTGACGCGCCGGCCGTCGAACAGCAGTTCGCCGCCGCTGATCGCCTCGAGCCCGGCGATCATGCGCAGCAGCGTCGACTTGCCGCAGCCCGAGGGGCCGACGAGGACGGTGAATTCGCCCTTGCGGATATGCAGGTCCAGACCCTTGAAGACATAGCGGTCGACCTTGTCGTCGTAGCGCTTGTCGACGCGTTGGAATTCGATGTTCGGCACGTCTCAGCCCTTGATGCCCGCGCCGACGACGGAGCGGATGAACTGCTTCTGGAAAAGCAGGAAGAAGACGAGGACCGGCAGCGTGATGATCGACGCGTAGGCCATGATCTCGCCCCATTGGTTGGTGCGGCCGAAATACTGCTGCAGCCCCACCATCACCGGCCGCGCGCGCGCCGTGTGCACCGTCATCACCGGCCAGAGATACTGGTTCCACATGCCCAGGAAGAGGATGATGGCCGCCGTGACGATGACCGGCTTGCACACCGGCAGCACGATGCGCAGGTAGATCGTCAGCGCGCCGGCGCCGTCCATGCGGGCGGCCTCGACGAGTTCGTCGGGCACGTCCTTGAAGAACTGGTAGAAGAGGAAGACGCAGAAGGCGTTGGCGAGGAACGGCAGGATCTGCACCTGCAGCGTGTCGAGCCAGCCCGTCGTCAGCGCGCCGGTGGCGATGTCGAACCAGGGCAGCTTGGAGACGATCAGCAGCAGCGGGATCGCGACGGCCTCGAAGGGCACGATGAGGAAGGCCAGCACCAGCGCGAGGACGATGTTCTGCCCGCGCCATTGCAGCTTGGCCAGCGCGAAGGCCGCGGCACTGTTGATGAACAGCCCGGCGACGACGGTGATCGCCGAGACGAGCGACGAATTCAGCAGATAGGCGCCGATCGATCCCTTGTCGAACACGGCGCGGTAATTGGCCAGCGACCAGCGCGCGTCGGGGATCAGCGCCGACGGGCTGCCGATCTCGCTGAAGATCGCGTCGCCGGGCTTGAAGCCGGCGGCGAACATGAACAGCAGCGGGTAGGCGAAGACGAGGCAGGCGAGCGCGATCAGCGCCCAGTGCAGCATCTCGAGCGCCAGGCCCTTGGTGGTGGACGAGGCGTTCACGAGCCCAGCCTTTCCATGATCTTCTTCTGCGCCAGCGAGGCGACGAGCACGAGGACGAAGAAGAACAGCGTCATCGCCGAGCCGTAGCCGATGTCCTGCTCGCGGAAGCCGACGCGCACCGCGTGGTAGATGATGGTGCTGGTGGCGTCGCGCGGCCCGCCGCCGGTCAGCATGTCGACCTGGGTGTAGAGGCCGAACGCCGCGATCGTCGTCGCCAGCACGACGAAGACGATCGTGCGTCGCAGCCCCGGCACCGTGACATGGATGAACTTCTGCCAGCGGCTGGCGCCCATCACCTCGGCGGCCTCGTATTGCTCGACGGCGATGCCCTGCAGCCCCGACAGGAAGATCAGCATCTGGAATCCCGCGCCCTGCCAGGCCGACATGATGGCGATCGACAGCATCGCGATATGCGGGTCGCCGAGCCAGTCGGGTTGCGGCGCATCGGCGCCGAAGATCGCCTGCAGCATCTGGTTCGCGAGACCCGATTCGGTGTGCAGGATCAGCCCCCACAGCGCCGCGACGACGGCCATCGAGGTCACGACCGGTGCGAAGAACACCGTGCGCAGCACGATGCGGCCGCGGAACTGCCGGTTCACCCACAGCGCCATCGCGAAGGCCAGCGAGCATTGAATCGGCACGACGAGCAGCGCGAACAGGAAGGTATTGGCCAGCGAACGCAGAAACTGCGGATCGCGGGCTCCGACGAAGCCGACGGCGTCGCCGACGCCGTAGCTGCCGAGAAACTGGAACCCTTCGTAGCCCGCCGGGTTCTCGCGCTTCAGCCGCCGCCATTGCCGCGACGGGATCCTGCGCTCGACATCGCCCTGTGGCGGCGTCGGCGCGACGACCTTCAGCGTGAACATGCGCGCGTAATTGTCGAGACCGATCCACTCGAATCGGTCGGTCTGCAGCAGCTTGATGTTGCTGAAGCTGAAGGCCAGCGCCATCGCGAAGGGGATGACGATGAAGGCCGTGAACAGCAGCAGCGCCGGGCTCAGCAGCGGCAGCACCTCGGACCAGGGGGCATGGCCGTGCCTGTCAGTAGCCATAGTCATGGTTGCGCTTGAGATCCTGTTGGATGGCTTCGACGGCGCGGTCCAGCGCATCGGCCGGGTCGGCACCTTCGCGCACCTCCTTCAAGGCGCGCTCGAAGCTGCTGCTGATCATCGGGTAGGCGGGGGTCTCGGGGCGTATCACGGCGTCGGCGCGGGCGAGTTCGAAGAAGATGCGGCCGAAGCCGCCGCGCCGGTACAGCGGCGTCGCGTCGGCGGCGGCCTCGCTCGTCGGCATCAAGCCGGTGGCGTTGGCAAAGGCCGTGATCTCGGGCGTGCTGATCAGATGCTCGATGAATTCGCGCGCGCCGTCCGGATGCGGGCAGCTGCTGGAGATCGCCCATTGCCAGGAGCCGGCGCCGATGCGCGGGCCATGGCCGAAATCGGGCGGCGGCATCGCGACGAGGTCGTCGCCGAACTTGGCCTGGAATTCGGGCAGGGCCCAGGATCCGTTGTAGTCGAACACCGAGCGCCCGCTGGGGAACGACTGGTCGTCTATCGGTTTCCTCGCCGCGAGCTTCTCGTCGAACAGCGACTGGTAATAGTCGAGCACGGCCAAGGCCTTGTCGCTGTTCAGGTAGCCGTCGACCTGGTTGTAATTGCGGCGATCGATGAGGTCGGTGCCGGCGCTCTGCAACCAGGGCGCGTAGGCATAGGCCACCCATTCGCCACCCCATTGCGCGTTGAGTTCCAGCGGATAGCGGCGGCCCGCGCGCACGAGGCGGCGCAGGATGTCGCGGAACTCGTCGGCGGTGTAGGGATGGTCCAGCGTCGCCTCGCGCACGCCGTTCTGGCGCAGCACGCTGCGGCGCGCGAACAGCGCCAGCGCGACGTCGAACTGGCCGACGGCGTAAAGCCTGCCCTTGTAGGTGGCGCGCGCGCCGGGGATCAGCGCGTCGGCCCCGCGCGGACGCAGGCTGCCTTCGAGCGGCCGGATATGGCCGGCCCAGGCGAAGTTGGGCACCGTCGGCTGGTCGAGGTCGAGCACGCAGGGCAGCCGGTGCGTCATCGCCGCAGCGACGATAGCCTGCTGGTACGAGCCCTGCGGCAGCGTCTCGGTGACGATGCGCCAGCGCGATTGCCCGGCATTGAAGCGGGCGACGGCCTCGGCGCTGACCTTCATCTCGCTGTCGCCGGTTTCGTGGCGCCAGATCTTGATCTCGGTCGGCTGGGCCTGCGCGTTCGCCGTGGCCGCGAGCGCGAGCAGCAGTGATGCGAGCAGTCGCTTCAAACCGGCTCCCTGGCTGCCGGGGCGTCGTTGCCGGCGTCGCTGCCACGCGAGACGGCGTGCAGGGGCCTGCCCGACACAGGGGCCCGGCGTAGTCGGGCGGCGACACAACTCATGAATCCGATCCGGTTGGAGGTTGATGCCTGAGGGTTGAGATTTGACTATCGATAGCCAAACGTTGCACAGAATACGGCGGCATCCCTTCGGCTCCATAGGTAGTTCTCCTGATACGGTCACGACCCGGTCGGGCGCGGTCGTCGGCCCACCGGGCCGCGACGCGCGGCGCGCGGCATCGACGCGACGGTCGCGGGATTACCCCAGGTGACGGCCCGGGTTCCGGAAATTACCATCGAACGACATTTGGCAATCGATGGACATGCAACCGATCCCACGCTCATCGCCTGACCGGGCCGCCGACGTCGCCACCGACGTCGATGCACGGGCCGGCCGCATGGGTGCGCCGGATGCTGCCGGTGCCAGCAAGGTCGGGCGCCGGCGCGTGGCTTGGCTGGCCGCCGGCCTGTGCGCCGCCATCGTCGGCCTGAGCCCCGGCAGCGCGGCGGCGCAGTCGTTGCCGGCGCCGCTGCTCGCCATCGACTTCGATCGCCTGGCCGAGGGTGCGCTGCCCCGCGGCGTCTCGATCACGACGCAATTCCGCGCCCCCGACGTCGTGCCCGGCGTGATCGGCTCGGCCTGGCGCACCGACGGCTTCTCCAGTCATGCGCAGGCCGACCTGGCGCTCGACGCGCACCAGGGCTACACGATCTCGCTGTGGCTGGCGCTCGAGAGCTTTCCTTCCGACCTCGAAGTGCCGGTGGCCGAGTTGTCGCCCTCGTCGATCGCGCAGCAGGCCGCGAACGGCGCGGGCTTCGATCTGCATATCGACACTTACGGACGTTGGGGATTCCGAGTCGCCACCGCGGCAGGCGAGCTGAACGCGGCCGCCCCCAAGACCTTCCCGTTGCGCCGATGGACGCACGTGGTGGCCAGCGTCGACCCCGCATCCGGCGCCGTCGATCTCTACCAGGACGGCGCGCGGGTCGCCTCCGCCCACGGTGCGGCGCCCCTGACGCTGAAACTGGCGCAGGCCCCGCTGCAACTGGCCACGCCGCCCAGGCTGGCGAAGATTCTCCAATTCACGATCAATCGGCTGAACGCAGCCTACGACCTCGTCGCCGTCTACCCGGGCGCATTGACGCCGGCGCAATTGGCGCTGCTGCCCGGACCGGCGGCGTCGCAGGTGCCCTCTGCGGATCGCTCGCTCGTCGTCCCCGAAAGCCGTTTCGCCGGCGATTTCCTGCGCCCGCGCGTCCACCCGATGCCGCCGGCGAACTGGACCAACGAGCCGCATGGCTTCGTCCGCTTCGGCGATGCCTGGCATCTGTTCTACCAGCGCACGCCCAACGGTCCGTACAAGACGCAGATGCACTGGGGGCATCTGACGAGCCGCGACCTCGTGCATTGGGAATCCCTGCCCGACGCGCTTTGGCCCGAGCTCCAGACCGACCGCTTCGGCTTCGACATGAAAGGCATCTGGTCGGGCAACGTCATCGTCGACGGCGGCAAGGCCTACGCCTTCTACACCAGCGTCAACCATGGCGACCGGCTGGCGGCCAGCAATCCCGGCATCTCGATGGCCGTCAGCGACGATCCGCAACTGATCCATTGGCGCAAGCTGGGACCGATCCTCAATACCGAAGCCGTCAAGGATTTCCGCGACCCGTTCCTGTGGCAGGAGGGCGACAGCTGGCACATGCTGATCGGCGCCGCCCTCGCCACCGGCGGCGGGCTCGAGTATCTCGTGCTGAAGCCGGGCGAGAAGGGCGCGCGTTGGGAAGTCCAGCGCCGCTTCAGCGAACTGGCCTACCCGATCATGGACCCGGCGTCGGTGATCTGGGAAATGCCGGTTTTCGAGCAGCTCAGTGATCGCACGTCCATCCTCGTCGTCAATCCCATCGGCGGCAAGGTCAGCAAATACGGCGACCCGGCCACGAGAGCCGTCTATTGGACGGGCGAATGGTCGGGCGGCCTTTTCAAGCCCTACTTCCGCGACCCCAAGAACCTCGATCTGCTGCCGGGGCACCTCGCACCGACGGTGGCCCGCGCGGCCGATGGCACCTTGCGCGCCATCGGCATCGTCGACGAGCGACGCACACCCCTGTCGCAGGAGCGCGCCGGCTGGGCCAACGCCCTCGGCCTGCCCCGTGTCTGGACCCTGCTGCCCGACGGCAGGACGCTGGGCCAGGCGCCCGCGCCTGAACTGCGCGCCCTGCGCGGCGAGCAGCGCATCGCGCGCGACGCGATGCCGCTCGGCCGCGAACCGATCACGGTGGCCCACGAGGGGCATGCCTACGAACTGCTCGTCGACCTCGGCGCCCGCGCAGCCGAACCGGCACCGATACGGATCGACGTCCTGGCCGCCGCCGACGGCAGCGAATACACGCGACTGATCTTCGACCAGGCCAGGCAGCGCGTCGTCGTCGACAAATCGCATGCATCGCGCGCGCCGAACGACGAAGGCCCGCAGGTTCTGCAGGGCGATTACGACAGCGCCGCCTTCGGACCGATGCGCCAGTTGCACGTCTTCGTCGACGGCTCGGTCGTCGAGGTCTATATCAACGATGCCGCCGCCTACGCGGTGCGCAGCTACCCCTCACTGGCCACGAGCACGCAGTTGCGCCTGTCGACAGACGGCACGAGTCCCACCCCAGTGAAGATGCAGCTTTGGCCGTTACGCGATCCCGCGGGATCGCAGCGGCAAGCCATTACAGCAGCAGCCAAGGAGACCCAACCATGAAGATCCGCAAGGGCGTCGTCCCGTTCGGAATATTGCCGCTGGCCCTTGCGGCACAGTCGGCGTTTGCGCAGCAGGCCCCGGGCGACGCGCCGCCACCGGCGGCCGCGCCGGCCGCCACGGCGTCCAGCGCCAAGGCGCCCAGCGGCGACGGCGGCTCGGCGCAACAGGTCATCATCACCGGCGTCGGCGGCAAGGAGGTGTTGAAGAAGGACGCCACCTACACCGTCAACACGCTGACCGACGCCGACATCCGGCGCCTGGCGCCGATCAGCACGGCCGACCTGCTGCAGAACGTCCCCGGCATCTTCGCCGAAGGCAGCACGGCCGGCGAGGCCAGCAACAACATCACCGTGCGCGGCCTGCCCGTCACCGGCGGCTACCGCTACGCGCCGCAGCTGATCGACGGCCTGCCCTGGTTCGAAGAACCCGAGGTGCCGTTCATGAACAACGACGTCGCCGTGCGCGACGACCTGATGACCAAGCGCGTCGAGGTCGTCAAGGGCGGCACCGGCGGCATCCTCTACTCGAACGGCCTCGGCGCCACCGTCAACCACATCACGCGCATCGGCGGCCAGGCGCTCGAAGGCGGCTACAAGCTCGAGGTCGCCGACTACCACTTCCTGCGCAACGACTTCTTCCTGTCCGGGCCGATCAACAAGAACCTGACGTTCGCGGTCGGCGGCTTCTACCGCACCTCCGACGGCCTGCGCAACACCGGCTACACGGCCGACAAGGGCGGTCAGCTGCGCGGCAACCTGGTCTACCTGACCGACGACGGCCGCACCGAGTTCCAGCTGCATGCGCTGAAGATCAACGACCGCACGGCCTTCTACCAGAACGTGCCGTTCCAGATTGCGGCGATCTCGCAGCCGGGTACGCCGGCTGATCCGGTGCGCATCGACATGAATGCCGTGTGGCCGATCGGCATCGACTTCGCCCATGGCACGGTGGCGTCGCCATCCAACCGGCATTTCCGGATGCTGGGCGAGTACGGCGAGCGCCAGGTCGACATGGCCGACGGCATCCACCCCGATTTCGACATCTATACGTTCAAGTTCAGCCACGAATTCGAATCGGGCTGGACCTTCGACGGCGGCCTGCGCCACACCTCGGGGAGCAGCGGCTTCAACGGGCTGTTCACCGGCAACGACACGACGACGGCGGCGCGCTTCAACAATGCGCGCTACAACAACGACGTGCTGCGCTTCGCCTCGTTCTACCCGACGGCCACCGGCGTCGCGGCCTACACGCTGGGCAGCAACACCAAGGTCGCCGACAGCGCCTACCTGGACTACCTGATTCCCTTCATCGCGACGACCGAGGCCAAGAGCACGTCGGTCGACCTGAAGCTGAGCAAGACGGTGGACTGGAAGGGCAAGCACCAGCTGACGCTCGGCGCCTACCTCACCGACTATTCGAACAAGCAGAACTTCCAGCAGTCGCTGCTCGTCTCGACGATAGGCGAACACCCTGAACTGGTCGAGCTGCGGGCCATCGATGCCAGCGGCAAACCGGTCGGTCCGTCGGTGACCTCGGGCGGCGTGATGCGGCTGGGCTTCAACGGCTATCTGGCCGACACCAAGGTCAAGGGCGAGGCGCTGTATTTCCTCGACCATTGGGAGTCGCAGGACAGGCGCCTGAAGCTCGATCTCGGCGTGCGCCATCAGACGCAGCGCGCCAACGTCGTCTACAACGTGCGCGACCAGGTCACCGACATGACGCCCGCGGGCGTCGTTCCCGGCAGCTCGGCCGACACGATCGCCGACAACGAGATCCTGCTGCCGGGTGCGAACCAGTACCTGAATTCCAGGCTCAGCGGCACCGGCTGGTCGGTGGGCGGCAATTACGCGCTGCGGCCGAATATGGCGGTCTATGGCCTGGTGTCGAGTTCGTTCCGCCTGCCCAGCCTCGAACAGCTGAACCAGCTCCAGTTCGACCCGAATTCGCCGGGCAGCAAGGTCGAGAAGATCATGCAGTACGAGGGTGGCCTGCGCTTCTACGCCGACACCTGGGATACGCAGGTCGCGCTGTTCTACAACAAGTTCAGCCCGCGCGACCAGTATGTCGACTACCGCGATTTCACCTCGTCGCAATGCAAGATGAACGGCACGGTCGTCGACATCAACAGCTGCCCGCAGGTGCGCGAGTTCTACCGCATCGGCATCCAGAACGTCGGCGCCGAGGTCGAAGTCGCCTGGCGCCCGCCGGCGGCCAAGGGCGTCGAGCTGCGCTTCAACGGCGTGCTGCAGGACCCCAAGGTCGTCGACGCCAACTACCGCACCGTCAAGGAACTGCGCACCAACGACGTCGTGACCGGCTACGCCTTCGAGCAGATCGGCGAGGACGGACGCCGTCCGCGTCGACTGGCGCAGGTGATGCTCAACCTCCAGGGCAGCTGGGACACCAAGTCCTACACCGGCCTGCCGTTCAAGCCGTATTTCAAGTACACCTATTTCGGCAGCCGCTATTCCGAATCGCAGGACGTGAACGTGACGCTGTACCCCGCCTATTACCACATCGACGGCGGCTTCATCTGGGACTTCAGCAAGAACAGCGCATTCCAGTTCCATGTCTCGAACATCACCAACCGACTCTCGTTCACCGAGGGCGACCCCGTCTTCACCGATCTGAAGGGCCCCAACGGGGCCACCAACCGGGGTGTCGCCCGGCCGCTGTTCGGCCGCACGGTGCGTGCCATGTACACCTACTTCTTCTGATTCGGGAGAACGACGATGAAGAAATTGCTCTCCCTCCTGCTGATCGTGCTGCTGGCTGCCTGCGGCGGATCCAACCCCGGCCCGCTGCCGCAGCCGCATTCGCCGGTGATCACCGATCCGGGACCGCTCAGCGTCCAGGAATTCACCATCGCGGTGACGAAGCTGTCGGTCACGAGCCCGGACGGCAACAGCGTCAAGCTGTCGCTGTCGGGGCCCGATGCCGCAGATTTCGCGATCACCGGCGACGGCACGATCCGCTTCGCGATTCCGCCCAACTACCTCGCACCGGCGGACGCGAACAAGGACAACGTCTACCAGATCACCGTGGTGGCCGACGACACCTACTCGACGCCGGCGCAGCTGCCGCTGTCGATCAAGGTCACGGCCTGCCCGACCTGCCAGGTCGCCAACACCTCGGCCCATGTGACGACCGACGACACGACCTTCGTGCCCGAAAACATCATCGCCAGTTTCGAGTTCCCGGCGCAGATGCAGCAGGACACCGTCAAGTACACGCTGACCGGCGTCTTCGCGACGACGACGAACTGGAACAACCTCGAGTATTCCAATCCGACCCTGGCTCCGATCGCGGCGCGCATCGGCAATGCCTCGGTGACGACCTGCGAGATCGGCGGCGGCAGTTGCGACGCGCCGACCGGCAGCATCACGATCAACGACGTCACGATCACCAAGGACTCGATCACCTTCCTGATGTCCGGCGGCGACGGCGGCCCCGATGTCGGCGCCTCGGTGCTCTACACGCCGGCCGGCTCGACGACGCCCCAGGTGCTGGGCACGTACAACCCCAACAGCTGCGGCGACCCCGTGCTCAAGGGCGACCAGCATTACGTCAATTTCGACACCAGCGGGCTGATCGGCGAGAAGGTCCAGATCAAGATCTTTGACAACGCCAGCCACGGCTGCGGCTTCGTCGCCTTCGACCATTTCTACCAGACCGACAAGCCCCGCGGCACGAATGCCGGCGTGCTGACGAAACCGCTGGCGCCGGTGAAGGTCACGGTCGAGGGACCGGTGACGTTCCAGAAGATGATCCCGTTCGCCAGCTTCGAGAACCCGGTCGACATGGTCGCCAAGCGCGGCTGGGTCGGTACCGGCGTGTTCGCCAACCCGACGGCCACGAGCTGGCAGGGCACGACGGGCACCGATGCGAACGCGGCGCGCGTCGGCGACCGGGCCATCAGCACCTGCGAGATTGCCGGTCCGGGTTCGCCCTGCGATTCGCCGGTGGGCACGTTGACCTCGCCGCCGTTCAAGGTCACCGACACCTATTTCAATTTCCTGATGCATGGCGGCGGTGCCGGCAAGAACGTCGGCCTGCGCATCATGGACACGGTGGGCAATGTGCTGCTGAGCTACAGCCCGAACAGCTGCGGCCCGTCGTTCATCCAGAACGACGACGACTGGACCCATATCGACATCTCGGCGCTGGCATCGGCCTATGTCCAGGCGCAGCTGTACGACGAGGAGACCAATGGCTGCGGCTTCGTCAGCACCGACCAGTGGTACCAGTCGTCGACGGCCTGGAACCCGTCGACCCACGGCCAGGACGGCGGCAAGGTCGTGCTCACCGACGCGATGACGGCCAAGCTCGGCTTCAATGTGAGCGTCAACGCCGACGCCTTCGTCCAGGTCATCGGCGACTTCGACGATCCGACGACGACGCTGGCGACCTGGACGGCGACCGGCGACTTCCTGAACCCGGCGAATGCCGATGCCTGGAAGGGCGTCTCGGGCGGCGCCCGGGTGGGCAAGCGCGCGGTGAGCACCTGCGAGATGAACGGCAACAGCAAGGGTTGCGACGCGTCGACGGGGACCTTGACCTCGCCGCTGTTCACGGTCGATGCGAGCCGGCCTTTCCTGAACTTCCTCATGTCGGGCGGCGATGTCGGCAAGACCACGGTGGGCTTGAAGGTGATGGACGCCGCCGGCACGACGCTGGCCACCTATTCGCCGAGTTCCTGCAACCAGTCCTCGATCCAGGGCGACGCCAACTGGGTCACGCTGGACCTCACGGCGCAGGCCGGCAAGCAGGTGAAGGTGCAGGTCTTCGACAACGAGGCCAACGGCTGCGGCTTCGTCAGCTTCGACCATGTGTACATGGGCGCGGTGCGCAAGAAGTAGGCAAGTAGCCGCGCGGCACCGCCTGCGGCGTCGGCTCGCAGGCGGTGAATCCGGGTGACAATCTCATCGATGGACAGCCGCCGGCAACGTCGCCGGCGCTTAGCCGAAGCCCGAACCATGAGCGCAGCCGCCACCATCTACGAGGTCGCCGACAAGGCCGGAGTCTCGGTGCGCACCGTGTCGCGCTACCTCAACGATCCCGGCTGCGTCTCGAAGAAGACCTCGGCGATCATCGTGCAGACGATGCAGGAGCTGCAGTTCCGGCCTTCGAAGGCGGCGCGCTCGCTCAAGGGCGTGAACCCGAACCTGATCGGCGTCGTCTCCGACCGCATCACGACGAGCCCGGATTCCTTCGAGCTCATCCAGGGCCTGCAACTGGCGGCGAAGGCGCTGGGCAAGCGGCTGCTGATCGCCGAGACGGGCGGGCATCCGAGCGAGATCCCGGCGCTGATCGACGAGCTGATCGAGCATCGCGTCGAGGCGCTGATCTACGCCACGCATTTCCACCGCCCGATCGCGCCGGACGAATTGGCGCATGCGCAGGGCACGCGCGCGGTGCTGCTGAACTGTTTCGTCCGTGGCGGCGATTACCCCAGCGTCGTGCCCGACGACGAGCAGGGCGCTCGCGATGGCCTGGCCTACCTCTACGGCCTGGGACACGAGCGCATCGTCGTCTTCGAACTGTTCCCGGACATGCAGGCGACGAAGCTGCGCCGGCGCGGCTGCCTGGCCGCGGCGCGCGCGGCCGGCAAGCCGGCGCCGACCTTCGTGCAGGGCTCGGGCACCGGCGACGACGAGGACGAATTCGCCGGCATCGGTGCGCTGGTGGCCGATGCGCTGCGCGACCAGCGGCCCACCGCCATCATGGCCGGCAACGACAAGATGGCGGCGCGCATCATCCAGTGCCTGCACAAGCGCGGGCTGGCGGTGCCCGACGAGGTCTCGGTGCTGGGCTTCGACGACCACCCGATGCTCGTCCACGCCACCGACCCGCCGCTGACGAGCGTCAGGCTGCCGTATCGGCAGATGGGCGAATGCGCGGCGCAATTGGCGATGAGCGTTACGGCGGCGGGTACGCAGCGGCTGCGCTGCGAGGTGCGGCGGCGCGCGTCGGTCGGGCCGCCGGCCCGGTAGGCCGCGGCACGCTGCCGGCTCATCGGGCCGAGGCGCCCGCCTCGCCTGACTCGCCCCTGGGCTCGTCGAGCTCCCAGCGTTCGGCCGCATCCTTCAGCTTTTCGACGGCCTTGTAGAAGACCGCACGCTCGCCCGGCGTGAGCGCGGACAGCAGGTACTGCTGCCTGCGCAGCGCCAGCGGCATCATGCGCGCCAGCAGGCGCCGGCCATCGGCCGTCAAGGCCAGCGTCAGGCTGCGCGCATCCTCGGGCGTGGCTGTGATGCGCACGAGGCCCAGCGCCTCGAGCTCGCGCGTCGATCGGCTCATCAGCGACTTGTCGATGCCGATGGCGTCGACGAGGCGCGCGAAGACGGCGGGCCCCGCATCGAGCATCGCCAGGATGCGCCACTGGCTCAGGCTGACGCCGGCGCGCTCGCGCATCACGCGCGACCATTGGCGTTCGAACGCCGTCGACAACTGGTTGACGCGGAAGGTCACGAAGCGCTCGACCGGCAGGGCGGCATCGGCGGCCAGCGCCTGCAACGGGTCCGCTGCGGATGTCGGGGTCTTCCGGCGCGCTGTCATCGGCGCATTGTGCCGAGACCGAGGTGATCGCGAAACTCGTTGACAAATCAACGAGCAGATGACGACAATCCGCGCACCCCGGTCCCGGACACCGCCCATGCCGACGCCGTCGCCCACCGTCCGACGCCCCAACATCCTGCTCATCACGAGCGACCAGCATCGCGGCGACGCCTACGGCTTCGAAGGGCGCCCGGTGCGCACGCCGCACCTCGACCTGCTGGCGGCCGAGGGCACGCGCTTTTCCGCCTGCATCACGCCGAACGTCGTCTGCCAGCCGGCGCGCGCCTCGCTGCTGACCGGTCTGCTGCCGCTGACCCATGGCGTGCACGACAACGGCATCGAACTCGACGAGTCCATCGGCGAGGCCGGATTCGCCGGCGCGTTGTCGGCCGCCGGCTACGCGACGCGGTTCATCGGCAAGGGCCATTTCTCGACCTACTTCAGCCACGAGCCGACGACGCGGCCCGAGAACGTCGCCGGATCGGCGCTGTACGGCGACGACTGGCGGGGGCCGTACATGGGCTTCGAGCAGGTCGAGATGACGTTGATGGGCCACAACTACTGGCTGCCGGCGCGCGCGCCGCAAGGCCGTCATTACGAGCGCTGGTACCACGCCGACGGTCGCGGCGACCTCAAGGACGCGCTCTATCTCGAACGGGCCGGCCCCGACGGCGGCGCCGCGCAGACGCACGCCTCGGCCCTGCCGCTGGCCTGGCACAACTCGAGCTGGATCGGCGATCGCGCCGTCGAGATGCTGCGCGCCCAGCGCCGCGATGGCGCGCGACCGTTCTGCGCCTGGGTGTCGTTCCCCGATCCGCACCACCCCTTCGACGCGCCGCTGCCGTGGAGCCGCCTGCACCGCCCGCAAGACATGGTGCTGCCGGCGCACCGGACGCTGGACTTCGAGCGGCGTCCCTGGTGGCACCGCGCGGCCGTCGAATCGCCGCCGGGCATAGGCGGCGAGATGGGTCGCGTGCGCCAGGCCTATTCGCGCATCGGGCCGCAATCCGACGAACAACTGCGCCACCTGATCGCGAACTACTACGGCATGATCTCGCTGATCGACCATCAGGTCGGCCGCATCCTGACGACGCTCGAGGAATCGGGCCTGGCGGACGACACGCTCGTCGTCTTCACGTCCGATCACGGCGAATGGCTGGGCGACCATGGGCTCGTGCTCAAGGGACCGATGTTCTACGAAGGCCTGCTGCGCGTCGGCCTGCTGATGAAGGGCCCCGGGATACCCGCCGGCGGCATCGTCGACGACCCGGTCTCGACGATCGACCTCGCGGCCACCTTCGCCGACTGGACCGGCGTGCCGATAGCCGGCGCGCGCCACAGCCGCAGCCTGTTGCCGGTGATCCGGGGCCGCGAGACGCGCCGCCACGCCTATGGCGAATGGCGCCTGGGTCCGCAGCGCTGCGGCGTCGCGCTGGACCTGCGCGTCGTGCGCACGCGCCACGCGAAGCTGACACTCGAACTCGGCAGCGGCGCCGGCGAGCTGTATCTGCTGGACGAAGACCGCGACGAGATGGTCAATCGCTACGACGACCCCGATTGCCGCGGCCTGCGCGACGAACTGACGGCGATGATCCACGCCCGCCCCGCCGACATCCGCGACCCCCTCCCGCAGCCGATCGGATCGGCCTGAATCCGGGCAAGACTATGCAAAGGACACCATGAGCATCTCCCGTCGTCGCATCCAGGCCTGGGCCTGCACGCTCGCACTGGGCGCCGCGTTGGCGCAGGCCAGCCCCGCCAGCCCCAACAACGCGCCCGTGAAGATCCTCGTCGGCTTCCCGGCCGGCGGTGTCGTCGATCTCGTCGCGCGCGCGTTCGCCGCGCAATTGAAGGAGGAGAACGGCTCGACCGTGATCGTCGAGAACCGCCCCGGCGCGAGCGGCAAGATCGCCATCGACAACCTGCTGTCGGCGTCGAACCAGGGCGACACCTTGGCGGTCATTCCGGTCAGCGTCGCGGTGCTGACGCCGCAGGTCATGAAGTCGGCGAATTACGACGCGGTGCGCGATTTCGACATGCTGGGCATCCTGGTGGAATATTGTTTCGCCGTCGCGGCCGGCCCGGCGGCCAATGTCGGCACCTGGCAGGCCTACAAGGCCTGGGCCCAGGCCCACCCGCAGCGCAGCGCCTATGCGTCGCCGGGGCTGGGCACGCCGCAGCAATTCCTGGGTGCGCAGCTGCAGAAGGCCTTGGGCGTCGAGCTCCAGCATGTGCCGTACAAGGGCGGCGCCGCGGCGATCAACGACCTGCTCGGCGGTCAGGTGCCGCTGCTCATCACGACCGAGCAGCTGCTGCCGGCGTACGAGGCGCAGGGCAAGCTGAAGACGCTGTTCGTCACCTCGCACGAGCGCAATCCGAACATGCCCAAGGTGCCGACCGCGGCCGAGGTCGGACTGCCGGGCCTCGAGGCGAGCGACTGGTTCGCCCTCTACGCCAAGGCCGGCACGCCGCCAGCGCGGCTGGCCGAATGGCGCACGCTGGTCGCCAAGATCGTGGCGAGCCCCAAGTTCGTCGAAACGATACGCGGCATGGGCTACGGCGTGCCGTCGGCGCAGCCGGCCGATTTCAAGCGGCTGCTGCGCGAGCAGCAGGAGGTCTGGGCCGGCCGCGTGCGGCTGGCCGGCTTCAAGGCCACCGATTGACGCGGCCGCAGCGCCAGCCCGCCATGGCCCGCCGCCACGTCATCGTGATCATGTCCGACGAGCATGACCCGCGCGTCATGGGCTGCGCCGGCCATGCGATCGCGCAGACACCGCACATCGATGCGCTCGCCGCGCGCGGCATGCGATTCGCAAACGCCTACACGCCCAGCCCCATCTGCGTGCCGGCGCGCGCCGCCTTCGCGACCGGCCTGCGCGTGCACCAGACCGGCCATTGGGACAACGCGATGCCCTACACCGGCACGCCGCGCGGCTGGGGCCATGTGCTGCAGCGCGAGCACGTCCGCGTCGAGAGCATCGGCAAGCTGCATTACCGCGCCGACGAGGATCCGGCCGGATTCGACCGCGAACATATTCCGATGCATGTCGTGGGCGGCCATGGCATGGTCTGGGCATCGATCCGCGACCCCTATGTCCGCAGCCCCAGCGGCCAGCGCATGCTCGGGCCGCGCGTGGGTGCCGGCGAATCGGCGTACACGCAATACGACCGCGAGGTCGCGGCGCGCGCGGTGGCCTGGATCGGCGACGCGGGCCGGCGGCCCGACGAGCGCTTCGCGCTCTACATCGGCTTCGTCGCGCCGCATTTCCCGCTGATCGCGCCGCAGGCCTTCTTCGACCTCTACCCGCCGCAGGGCCTGCCGGCGCCCAAGCTCCATCCGCAGCAGGGCTACCGGCGCCACCCCTGGGTGCAGGCCTATGCGGACTTCATGCACAACGAGGAATCGTTCACCAGCGCCGAGGAGCGACAGCAGGCCTTCGCGGCGTATTTCGGGCTGTGCAGCTTTCTCGATCACCATGTCGGGCTGATCGTGCAGGCGATCGAGGAAGCGGGGCTGGCCGACGACACGACGCTGATCTACACCTCGGACCATGGCGAGAACCTGGGCACGCGCGGCCTGTGGGGCAAGTCGACGCTGTACCAGGAAAGCGTCGGCGTGCCGATGATCGTGGCCGGCCCGGATGTCCCGCAAGGGGTCTGCGCGACGCCGGTGGATCTGCTGGATCTCTACCCGACCCTGCTCGAAGGCGTCGGTCTGGAGGCGGGGCCCGAGATGGCGGGGCGTCCCGGTCGCTCGCTGTTCGAGATCGCGAGCGCGGCGCCGCAGCCCGAGCGCGTCGTCTTCAGCGAATACCACGCCGCCGGCAGCAACAGTGCGGGGTTCATGCTGCGCAAGGGGCGCTGGAAGCTGCATTACTACGTCGGCCACCGGCCCGAGCTGTTCGATCTTGAAAGTGATCCTGAAGAATTGCGGGATCTCGCGGCGCGCGAGGATTGCGCCGCGGTGCTCGCCGCGATGGAGGCGGAACTTCGGCGCATCTGCGATCCGGAAGCGGTCGACGCCCGGGCCAAGGCCGATCAACGCGCGCTGATCGAGCGCCATGGCGGAGCGGCCATCGCGGCGACCTTGGGGGCCGGCGGCGCAACACCAGTTCCCCGGGTCGTCGACGTCGGCGCTGACTGACACCGGCACCGCCATCGCAAACCTTCGCGACCCGACCGAGCGCGGCGAGAGAGCAGGCCAGTTCTCACGGCGACCTCGGATAGCGGTCTTTCGATCCGATCGACGGGCGAATGGCAGCTTGTCGGCGCTGGCGGGGAGTGGAAGTTCCGGCCAACTGCTGTACATCGACCCCGCGAGTCATGCACCGGCTATGCGCCACATTCCTGCCGTCCACCATCGCCGCATCCATCTCGCTCGAGCGGATCGATCAGTCGCCTGTCGCTGGCGCATCCTCCAGCCTCGCGCCGCCGGATGGCGCGCCGAGGACTTCCGAGAGCAGCGCGGCCCATCGTGCGTAGCCCGAGGCGTTGAGATGGATGAGATCGGGCTCGAAATAGCGGAACATCGGCCGGCCTGTTTCGCCCAGCAAGAGGGAACAACCGTCGATGAACACGACGCCGAGCTCCTTGCAACGAGCACAGGCCAAGGTGTTGAAGGCATCGACGGTGTCGGCATAGATCCACTTGGCCGGGCTTTGCTTCGCGGCGAGCAGGTAGATCCCGGCCTCTGGCAACGCCCGACGAATGCGCGCTATCAATTCGACAAGATGTCGCAACGTCGCCTCGGCACTCAGGCCGTCGTTCGAGATGTCATTCTCGCCAAAGTACAGCACGATCCGATGCGGTGAAAACGGCAGCAGCAGCGTCTCCAGATAGTGGATCCCCGACGCAAACGTACCGCCGCCGAATCCCAGATTGACGACATCGAGCCGACCGAGATCCGCGGCCAGGCTGCGCCAGAACCTGAACGAGGACGAGCCGTAGAACGCGATCGGCCGCGTCGAGGTTCGACGACGACGGGCCTGCGCAAGGGCCGCGACGACATCGTCGTCATAGCGGTCCGTGCAGATGCCCATGGACGTATCGATGATCATGGCACCCACTGCACGAGCGCTTTTGCAGCCTGAGTTGCCCGCACCCGCGCAGTCATCGATCGCCCGTCGACGGGTTCGGTCTCGAGATGGTCTGGATGCGCAGCTTCAACCACCAGAAGGCGCCGATGGTCAGGAAATTGACCATCGCCACCAACGTCATGGCCGTGCGCAAACCGCTGGCATTGGTGCCTTGCACGCGCAGCGCATCGCTGATCGCACCGACGAGCAGGGGTCCGAGCCCCTGCCCCACCAGCACGCCGAAGAGGGCGACGACGGCAAACGCCGTGGCGCGCGCGCTGGGTGACACCAGGTCCTGCAAGGTCGAGAAGATCGGCCCGAGGATGGTGCCGGCCAGGACAAAGGCCATGAACAGCAGCGCGAATGCGAGCAGCGGCGACGGCGCATAGAAACTCCCGAGGAAGAACGGCATCACCAGCACGGTGATCCCCGCCGAGAATCCGGCGCCCCAGGACTTCGATTCGTGCCCATAGCGCACGCCCAGACGCCCGCCGACGACCGAGCCGATGGCGGTGGCGACGCCGACGCACAGGCCCAGTCCGAGGCCGATCTGCATCGGTGTCAGCGCGAAGGCGCGTGCGAAATAGCTCGGCAGCCAGACCATCACCGACGAACCCGCGAGAGAAGTCGTGGAGAACGCCATGACGAGCAGCCAGAACGCGCGCGCATCGCCGAGCTGCGACCACAGGGTGGCGGTCGTGAGCGAGGCCGGCTGCGCGGCGGCATCCGCGCGCAACGGCTCGCGCACGGTGAAATGGAAGATGGCCACCAGGACCATCCCGAGCACGCCGAGCCAGAGGAATCCGGCGCGCCACCCCACGGTCTGCAGCAGGATGCCGCCGCCGAACAGTCCACCGAGCATGCCCAGGTAGCTCCCCGCACTGTGGACGGCCAGCGCGTGCGGGCGTTGCTGCCGGGGGTAGTAGTCGCCGAGCATCGAATGCGTGGCCGGAATGCAGCCGGCCTCGCCGATGCCCACGCCCAGGCGTGCGACGAGCATCTGGCCGAAACTGGCAGCGGCACCGGACAACGCCGTCATCAGCGTCCAGACGGCGAAACTCCCGCCGATGATCCACTTGCGGCTGCCGCGGTCGGCCCAGCGCGCCAGCGGCACCGAGGCGATGCCGCCCATGGCCGAGAACGCCAATCCGGTCATCAGCCCGAGCTGGGTGTCGGAGAGCCCGAATTCCTTCTTGATCGGCTCCATGAACATAGAGATGACGACCCTGTCGACCGCGCACATGAAGCCGACCACGGCCAACGCGAAAAGCACATAGCTGCGGTAGCCGTCGCTCGGCTTTCCGACTGCGAGACCCATGAGCGGCAAGGTGGGCGCGGGTGAGGCGTGCAGGGTGTCGTTCATGGGGTGATCTCGCTCCAGAGCCAGCGCAATGTGTCGGGGAAGATGGCGCCGCCGTGTCGCAGCGAGTGACCGCCCTGGCCGACCACGAGCCGGTGCTCGATGCCGCGGTAGGCCAGTGCCGAGGCCAGGTCACGGTTGGCCTGCACCCAGTCGCCGAAGACGATGTTCAGGTCGCATTCGCCGGTCTGCAGGAATACCTTCAACGCCTTGGTCGGGCCGCGCCGCACGGCCGATGCCAGCTGGTGCGCACCTCGGATGTCGACGAAGCTGCCGCAGTGACTGACCACCTTGCCGAAGGCATCCGGCCGTTCCCAGGCCGCGTTGAAGGCACAGGCGCCGCCCGAGCTGAGGCCGATGATGGCGCGCTGGGCCGGATCGTCGCTGAGGTGCAGGCCGCGCGTGGCCTCGGGCAGCAGTTCGTCGAGCAGGAAGCGGGCGTAGGCGTCGCCCAGGCTGTCGTATTCGATGCTGCGGTTGTCGGTGCCGCCATAGATCGGCAGTCCTGGACCCTGCGCGCCGGGGTTGACGAACACGGCGACGGTCGGGGGCAGCGTGCCCTGGGCGATCAGGTGGTCCAGCACGATGGGGGCGTTGATCTCGGGGCCGAGGTAGCGCGCGCCGTCCTGGAACACCATCAGCGCAGCGGGCCGGTCGGCGTCGAGTTGCGAGGCCAAATAGACGGTGTATTCGTGGGCGACGCCCGGGTAGACGCGACCGGGCGCGCACCGGTGCGCGCTCAGGCTGCCGCGCGGGATGCCGGGATGCGGTTGCGACTCGGCTCCCAGGGCATAGGGCTCCGCGACCGAGAGGCTGGCCGCGAAACGCGGCAGGTCGCGGCTCGGGATGCCGGGAAGCATCGCCGCCAGTTGCGCCGCAATTTGCGCCGCAAGCGGCGCGTTCGGTTCGGGCGCCGTCGCCGGCGCCAGTGCCTCGCGCAGGGCGGCGCCGGCGCGCTGCACGGCGGCGCGCCCGTCGTCCATCAGATGGCCCAGGCTGAAGAAGGCGTGGATCATGCCGTCGTAGCGCACGAGATCGGTCTTCACGCCGGCCTCGCGCAGCCGCTGCGCATAGGCCTCGCCCTCGTCGCGCAGCGGATCGAATTCGGCCGTGATGACCAGCGCCGGCGGCAGCCCGGCGAGGTCGCGCGCGCGCAGCGGCGAGGCCAGTGGATCGGCGCCGGCGGCGTCGTTCGGCAGGTAGTGGTTCCAATGCCAGCGCATGCCCTCGGCGGTGAGCAGATAGCCGGTGCCGAATTCGCGGTAGGAAGGCGTGTCGCAGGCATGGTCGGTCACCGGGTACACGAGCAACTGAAGTCGAAGCTGCGGGCCGCCCTGATCGCGGGCCATCTGCGCCACCGCTGCCGCGACATTGCCCCCGGCGCTGTCGCCACCGATGGCCAGGCGCCGCGCATCGCCGCCGAATTCGGCGGCATGCGTGGCCAGCCAGCGCAGTGCCGCCAGGCCATCGCGAGGCGCGGCCGGAAACTTGTGCTCGGGCGCCAGGCGGTAGTCCAGCGCCAGGACCAGGCACCCCGAGGCGTTGCACAGGCCACGACAAGTGGCATCGTAGGCGTCCAGCGAGCCGGCGATCCAGCCGCCACCGTGGATGAACAGCAGCACGCCGAAGGGGCCGTCGCCCTGCGGCCTGTACAGGCGCGCCGGGCGCGGCCCCTCGGCACCATCGACCATGCACTCGCGCACCCCAGCCACGGGCTCGGGCTTTCCGGGCGGCGTCAACGTGGCCTGCAGGCCCTGGCGCGCCATGGCCACCGTCATCTGCTCGCGCGGCACCGGCGGTGCGCTGGCCACGAGATCGATGAAGGCCTGGGCCTGCGGATGCAGCGGCATGGTCGGGGTCCTTATGGCGAATTGCGGCGATGGATGGCGGCTGATGGCGACCGGTGGCGATCAGGGCCGCGGCGCCGCGCCGAACGCGCGCTCGGCAAAGCCGTTCACCATCTCGGCGAACTCGCTGCTCTTGCGGATGCTGATGCCATGCGCGGTGTTCTCGAAGTTCACCTTGCTGCCGTGCCGGGCGGCGGCCAGGAACAGGTCCTCCTGCTGCATGTTCGAGAGATCGAGCGTGCCGTTGGCGATCAACACCGGTTGCGGGATGGCCGCCAGCTTGGCGCGGAAGTCGACCCCCGCGATGGCCTGAGCCCCCTGCTCGAAACCGCGCAGGGCCATGCCGCCCGCGACGACGTTGCGCGCATCCTCGCCGACGAATCCGACCTTCGCCACGGCACGGGTGAAGAACTCGCGCTCGGTGGACCTGGCGATCAGCGCACGCACGAACGTGCTTTGCACCCAAAGGCGCGCGCGATCGTGCCAGGTGACGTCGTGGCTGCAGCCGGCCAGGACGAGGCCGCGCAATTGCTGCGGCGGCACAGCGGCGGCCGAGGCCATCGCCACGTAGCCGCCCAGCGAGTCGCCGACCAGTATCACCGGTGCCGGCGAGACCGCTTGCGCCGCCCGTGCCACGCTGGCCGCCGCCGCCTCTAACGTGAAGTCCTCGGCCTGGTGCGAGCCGTGGCCGGGCAGGTCGAGCGCGATGTAGCGCCAACGCGGATCGAGTCGCCGCAGCGCCGCATCCCACATGTGGCCATTGAGGCCGGCGCCGTGCAGCAGGATCAGCACCGGCCGCGTCGAACCCGGCGCGGCTGCGGCCGTTGGCGGCGGCGGGATGGTCGGCTGGCTCGTGACGCCCAGTTCGACGGCCGTGCGCAGCCACACGATGGCGGCCAAGCCCAGCACGGCCAGGCTGGTCAGCAGGATCAGCCCGATGCGTAGCCAGCGGCGCAGCGCCGTGGGTCGGGTGGCAGGAGGGGACCTGCTCACGCGCCAACCCCGCGGTGCAGTCCCCATGGCACCCAGCGTGCAGGATCGGTGGCCATGAATTCGCGCAGCGCCGGCGCCCACAGGTGGGCATCGGCGCCCGAGGCGACATGGCCTTTCTCGCTGTCGAGTTCGAGATACGACCAGGGCACGCCGGCGGCGTCGAGCAGCGGCGCGAATTCGCGCGCCAGCGCCGGCGAAAAAACCGCATCGGTGCGCGAGAGCACCATCAGCAGCGGCGCGCGGATCTCGTTCAGGCGCGACCGCAGGTCGAACCGCTCGGCCGCGCGCGCCAGCGTGACGAGCGAGACCGCATCGAAGCCCTGCGCCCACTGGCCCGCGAGCCGCGTCAATTCGGCCTCGCGCGCCTGCGGGTCGGGAAATCGCGGCGCGAGTTCGGCGTCGACGCCGTAGCGCCGCAGCGTGTCGGCACGCAATCGGGTCAGCCAATCGAGCATCGCGCCCGGTGCCGGGTGGCCGCCGTTCCAGGCCGGCTCGGCCGCCAGTCGTTCGAGCAGCGGCGCCGAGGCGACGCTGCCGGGTGGGCAGTACGGCGCCGATACCGCGGCAACTACGCGCTCGACGAGGTCAGCATGGCTGACCGCCCATTGCAGCGCCTGGAAGCCGCCATAGGACGGACCGGCGACGAGGGCCAGACGCCGCACGCCCAATGATTCGAGCAGGGCCCGCTGCAAGGCGACCATGTCCTCGACCGTGATGTCGGGGAAGTCGATGGCGTAGGCGCGACCGGTGGCAGGATCGATGCTGGCCGGACCGGTCGAGCCATAGCAGGAGCCGAGCATGTTCGGGCAGACGACGAAATGGTGCTCGGTGTCGATCGCCTGGCCCGGGCCGACGATCCCGCTCCAGGAGCCCTCGGCGACATTCGATCCGGCTTCGAGCATGTCCGGACCCGTCGTGTAGCCGTGCAGGATCAGCACGGCGTTGGAGCCGTCGGCGTTCAGTCGGCCGCCGGCGCGATAAGCCGTCGTCGCCTCGGGCAGACAGACGCCGCTGCGCAGGCGGAAATCGCGCACGGTATGACTCGACGAATGCATGGCGATGTCGTGATCGAAGGGGTGGAGTCGAGGCGGCTGACCGCGCGGCGCCAGCGGCGCCGCGATGCCTGGTCAGAATCGATAGCTCAGATCGATGCCGAAGGTGCGTGGCTGGATCACGCCCGCCGCATAAGGATTGGAAATGGGGTTTGCAGCCGATTTCAGGCCGATCGTGTTCATGAAATTGATGCCGCGCTCGTCGGTGATGTTCTTGCCATAAAGCGAGACGCGAGCCTTGCCGATGTCGACCCCCGCATTCAGGCCGAGCGTCGTGTACGACGGCACATCGGTGGCATTGGGTTTCTGGCTGAAATTGGAGCGCCGCTGGCCCACATAGGCCACGGCGCCGCCGATCCAGGCCGGCAGGCCACCGGCGCTGAACTTGTAGTCGGCGCCGAGCGAGCCGCTCCACTTCGGCACGAACGGCATGCGGTCGCCGCTAACGCCGCCGACGACCGGTGCGTCCGCGGTCAGTTTCGAGTCGGTGAGCGCCGCCGTCGCACGCAACGTCAGACCTGCGCTGGGGAACAGCAGCAGCGTGGCCTCGGCGCCCTGGCTGCGCGCCGTGCCGGCGTTGACGAAATGCTGGTAGGTCGTGCCATGGCTGTCGACCGTCTGCGTCTGGACCTGGATGTCCTTCCAATCGGTGTCGAAGATGGCCGCTTCGATCGAGGCCATGCCGCCCGCCAGGGCCGACTTGAATCCCAGCTCGTAGCTCGTCAGCGTATCGGGATTGAAGGACGGATTGCCGAGCGTTGCCGGCAGCGCGCTCGGGCCGCCGGGGCGATAGCCGGTGGCAACGCGGCCATAGACCGCCGTCTCGGCGCCGAGCTTGTACAGGGCATTCAGCAGCCAGGTCGTCTTGTGGTGCGTGACGTCCTGGGCGAACACCACGGGAGCCGGCACCGCGATCGAGGCCTCGTAATCCTGGTTGTAGTGCTGCTTGTCCGACGACAGACGCAGGCCGGCCGTGACATCGAGCTGCGGCGTCAGGCTGTAGGTCGCATTGCCGAAGACCGAGTATTCCTGGTACTTGTCGCCCAGCTTGGCATTGAACAGCGGTCCGTCGAAGGCGGCCAGCGGGCCGGGCAAGGCCGGCAGCGGTGCCAGGCTCGGAACGAGGAACAGTCCCTCGGGTACCAGGCGATTGGTGCTGTCCTCATTCGTGTAGAACAGTCCCGCGTCGTAATTCAGCTTGTCGCCGAAAGCGCTCGAATGGGCACGCAATTCCTGCGACCAGCGCTTCGTATTCACTAGCTGGTGCGTCTGGGCGCCGATGTGGCTCAGGCCCAGGGGGGCCAGCACGGCGCCGAACGAGGCGCCGATGGTGCGCGTCTGGTCGACGGTGACGTTGCTGTTGATTTCCTGGTAGGTCGTCGCGGAAACGAGATCGAAATTGCCGACATGTCCCTTGATCGTCGCGTTCGTGACATCCAGCCCGGTCGTCTGGATCTCGGCCACGCTGCTGCCATGCTGAAGCTCACCCGTGGCCGGCGTCAGCGACGGACCATTGAGGTCTTCGACGCCCAGGCCGTCGCTGCGGAAGCGCTGCGTCATGAACGACGCCAGCACCGACCAGTCCGGGTTGATCGTCCAGCCGAATCCGATGCGCCCGCCATGGGTCTTGGCCTTGTTGACCTGGGTGAGGTTGCGGGTCGGATCGTTGATATAGCCCGGGTCCTCGCGATCGAACAGGCTGACCCGCAGCGCCATGCTGTCCTTGACCAGCGGGACGTTCAATGCGGCGCGCGCCTCGTAGCCGGTACCGCCATGTGCAACCTGGTTGCCGCCGATCGAAACCAGCCCGCCCAACTTCGTGCTGTCGGGGGCGACGGTGACGTAGCGCACCAGACCGCCGACGGCACCGGCTCCGTAGAGCGTGCCCTGCGGGCCCTTGAGCACCTCGACGCGGCGCAGGTCGTAGGGGTCGAGGTCGGGCGTGAGCGTGCTGCCGGTGGCGTAGGCGGTGACCGAGCCTATCGGTTCGTCGTCGATGTAGAAGGCGGTCGCGGGCGTGGCCTGCGAAATGCCGGTCGAAATGCCCCGCAGCACGACCGAAGTGAAGCCCCGGGACAGCGCGGTGATCGACACGCCGGGCAGGCGCGCAGCGTAATCCTCGAGGCGCACGGCACCGCTGTCCTGCAGTTGTTCGGCGCCGATCGTCGCCACCGATGCGGGGACGTCGATCGTCGCCTGCTCGCGCTTTTGCGCCGTGACGATGATCTTGTCGAGCCGCTGCGCGTTGTCGTCCGAGGCCGCGCTGGCATTCGACGGGGCTGCGGGTCGGGCGGCGGGCACTTCGGACTGCCCGTGGGCCAGCGAGGCCAGCGAGCACAGCAGCGCGGCGGCCGCCGCGGTCGAGGTCCGATTGCCGCGTGGGGTCCTGATGGGGTTCATGTGTGGTCTCCGTTGGGGGGGCGTTGGGTGTTGGGATCGGTGTCGGGATCGATGTCGGGATCGAACTAAGCGCCGAAGATCTTTCCCGGATTGAGGATCGACTTCGGATCCCAGGATTTCTTGATGCCCTGCATCAGGGCGATCACGTCGGGGCCGCATTCGGCGAGCAGCTTGGCCTTCTTGCCCATGCCGATGCCATGCTCGCCGGTGCAGGTGCCGCCGGCCGCGAGGGCCCGCGCCACCATCGCGCCGTAGACGCGATCGACCGCCGCATGCTCGGCCGGCGCGTCGGGCATGGGCATGAACACGACGTGGAAGTTGCCGTCGCCGACATGGCCCAGGATCGGGGCGATCAGGGCTTCGCGGTCGATATGCTCGCGCGCCAGCGCGACGTTTTCCGCCAGCGCCGACATCGGCACGCAGACATCGGCGATGATGCTCGAGCACCCCGGCCGCAGCGCCAGCGCCGCGAAATAGGCCAGATGCCGCGCGCGCCACAGTTGCGTGCGATCCTCAGGCCGCGACGCCCATTTGAAATCGACGCCACCATGCTGGGCGGCGAATTCCTGCGCCGATTCCGCCTGTTCCCTGACCGCCGTCTCGGAGCCATGGAATTCGAGAAACAGCGTCGGCAATTCGACGAGGCCGAGCTGCGAATGCAGGTTGCAGGCGCGGATCTGGTGCTCGTCGAGGAATTCGATGCGCGCGAACGGCACGCCGCTCTGGACCATCTCGGTGACCGCCGACACGGCGGCCTGCAGCGTCGGGAAGGCGCAGGTCGCCGCCGCCACGTCGGTGGGCAGCGGGTGCAGGCGCAGCGTGACCTCGGTGATGATGCCCAGCGTGCCCTCGGATCCGATCATCAGGTGCACGAGGTCGTATCCGGCCGAGGACTTGCGTGCCCGCGTCCCGAGGCGCACGAGTCGGCCATCGGCCAGGGCCACTTCGAGCGCCATCACGTTGTGCGCCATCGATCCGTAGCGCAGCGTCGTCGTGCCCGATGCGCGGGTCGAGACCATGCCGCCGATGCTCGCGTTGGCGCCCGGATCGACGGGGAAGAAGAGACCGGTGCCCTTCAGATGCGCGTTCACGCCCTCGCGGGTGATGCCGGGCTGGACGACGCAATCGCTGTCGTCGACGTGGACCGCCAGCACCGCGTCCATCCTCGACATGTCGAGGCAGATCCCGCCGTGCGGTGCGCTGACATGGCCTTCGAGCGAGCTGCCGGCGCCGTAGCCGATGACGGGCACACCGAGCTCGTTGCAGCGCGCGAGGATGGCGCAGACCTCGTGCTTGTCCACCGGCCAGACGACCGCATCGGGCGGCAGGCTCGTCGCCAGGCCTTCGCCGCGCGCATGCTGCTGCCGGATCGCCGGCGCGACGCTGACGCGGTCGCCGAAACCGGCTTGCAGGAACGAGATCGCCTGCTCCAGCGCACCGGGCGCCATCGCGAATTCGGCGGGCCCGGTCTGCACCGCCTTCGGGGTTGTCGGTTGATCCGGCATGGGGCGTCTCGTCAGTTGGACTGTCGGGAGGGCAGCGCCGGCATCGCATTGCCGGGCGCGGCAGGCGTCGAATCGGATTCGCTGCGCGTTTCCTGGCGCTGGACATGGACCAGTGCGAGGTCGAAGTGATAGGACATCGCCGAAGCCGCACCGACGGGATCGCGGGCGCATATGCGTTCGACGACAGCGTCGTGACCGTCGATGACGCGGATCAGTTCGGCTTCGCTGCGCGTGTCGGCCAGGTGCATGCGCGCCGAGGCTTCGAGCGGCGAGCGCAGCGCGCCGAGCAGCAGGCTGTTGAGCGGGTTGCCGCTGGCCTCGGCGATGACGCCGTGGATGCCCATGTCGCAGGCGACGCGGCGCGTGTGGTCGGCGCCCGCCGAGCGCATCTGCACGACGAGTTCACGCAGGCATTGGCGCTGGGCATCGGTGGCGTAACGGGCGGCCAATTGCGCCGTCTGGAGTTCGAGCGCGCGCCGCGTCTCCAGCGCATGGGCGATGCTGACCTGCGCCGTGTTCAGGGCGTAATCGAAGACCTGGGCCAGCACGCTGGGGTCGATCGGCCGCAGGCGCGGGTGGCGCCCGCCTTCGATCTCGAGGATGCCGAGCGCTGCCAGCGTCCGGTAGGCCTCGCGGACGCTGCCGCGGCTGACCTGCAGATCGCGCGAGATCTGCACCTCGCTGGGCACCTTGTCGCCCGGCCGCAGCTGGTCGCGGTTGATCAGCGACAGCAGATGCCGGGCCACATGGGCCGAGAGGGTGGGTCGCTCGAACGAAGAAAGGACTGTGAGGGAGGTCATGGCTTTCGAAGCTCCGGTCGGCAGGGTAACGATATGATCATCAACCTGTCAAACAGGTTGGACATATTTAGGTATAGAACGAGGGAAAACACCAATCGATACGTCTGTATTCTTTCAAAAAATCAGCGTAAACCCTAGATAAACTGTGCTTTATGGCGGCATAAAGCAGAATTGCAGATTCTGTCGACATACAACACATTTGACCTGTAGGATAGCTTCATTGCACTGAATCGGAACAGCAATGACCCTGCAGAACACCGCCTCGCCGCGCGACGCCAGCCGCCCGGTGCTCATCCTCATCCATGGCGCGACCGGCAATGGCCAGATGTGGCGGCCCGTGCGGCGCGGGCTCGATGCGCGCATCGAGGTCCTCACGCCCGACCTCCCGGGGCATGGCTCGCGGCGCGCCGAACGCTTCACGATGGCCGGGGCCGTTGCGACGGTGGTCGCTGCAGCCGCTTCGGTGGCGCCCGCGCCGGTGTTCGTCGGCGGCGACTCGCTCGGCGGCTACACCTCGATGGCATCGGCCCAGGCGCTGCCGAGGGACCGGTTGAAGGGACTCGTGCTGAGCGGGTGCACGATGAATTTCGAGGGTCGGGCGATGCTGCCGCTCTACCTGCGAGCCGCGATCTTCAGGCTCGCCTTCGCGGTCTATGGCGAGGATCGTTTGATACGCAAGGTCCTGCCCAAGAAGTTGCCCGAACTCGGCGTCACACCCGAAGACCTGGGCCCGATACTCGACGGCGGCATCAGCCTGAAGGTCTGGGAGCAGGCAGTGCGCGAACTGCATGGCGTCGACTACCGGGCGAAGTTGGCGGCCATCGCGCAGCCGGTGCTCATCCTCAACGGATCGAAGGACGATGCGATGACGGCGCAGGAAGCCGAATTCCTGGCCGTCGCGCGCCATGCGAGGCCACACCGGTTCGAAGGTGCGGGCCATGGCGTCAGCATGTTGCGCAGTGCCGAATTCGCAGGACTGATCAACGAGTTCATCGAGCGCACGATGGCATCCGGCAGCGCGCCGACCGGGCAGCCTGCACCGGGGCGCTGAGTGGGCATGGATGCCACGCCTGCCCTGTGGATCCTGCATCTGGGCCTGGGGGCGTTTCACCGCGCGCATCAGGCCGTATTCCTGCAGGATCTCCACGATCGCGGCGACTCGCGTTGGCGCCTCGCGTCGGGGAACCTGCGCCCCGAGCCGCGCGCCGCGGTCGACGCCCTGCGGGCCCAGGGCGGGCGGTACACGCTGGAAACCGTGTCGCCGTCGGGTGCCAGGCGCTATCGCAGCGTGAACAGCATCGCCAGGGTCGTGCCTTTCGATGAGGCGGGCGGCGAGTTGCTGACGCTCGGCGCAGCGGCGGCGACGCGGATCGTCTCGTTCACGGTCACCGAGGCGGGCTACGCGCTCGATCCCGAGGGTCGGCTCGACGCCCTGAATCCGGAAATCATCGAGGACCTGCGGCGCGCCAGAGAGGGCCGCATCGGCCGCACACTCTACGGCGCGCTGGTGGCCATGCTGCGCGGCCGCATCGCCGCGGGCAGCGGACCCTTGACGCTGCTCAACTGCGACAACCTGCGCCACAACGGCGACCTTGTGCGCGGCGGGCTGGCGCAGTTCATCGACAGGCTGGGTGACCGGGAACTGCAGACCTGGACGAGCGCGCATGTGCGCTGCCCGAATGCGATGGTCGACCGCATCACGCCACGCCCGGATGCGGAGCTTCGCGCTCGCGTGCGCGCGGCCACGGGCCGCGACGATGCGGCGGCGTTGACGTCGGAGGCTTACATCCAATGGGTCATCGAGGACGACTTCGCGGCCGGTCGACCCGCATGGGAGTCCGTGGGTGTCCGCCTGGTGGCGTCGGTGCAGCCCTACGAAGAGGCCAAGATCCGCCTGCTCAATGCCAGCCACAGCGTCATCGCCTGGGCCGGGACATTGGCGGGTTACCGCTACATCCACGAAGGGGCGGCCGACGCCGAGATACGCGCGATGGCGCACGCCTACGTCACCGAAGATGCCATGCCCTGCCTGACGCCGAGCCCGGTGGATCTGCCAGCCTACCGCGACACGGTGTTGGCGCGCTTTGCCAACGCGGCCATTGCCGACACGAATCAGCGCGTCGCCATGGATGGCTACACGAAGCTGTCGGTGTTCGTCGCGCCGACGGTCCGCGACCGTCTGGCGAGCCGATCGTCCATCGCTGCCGTCGCGGTGCTGCCGGCGCTCTACCTGCATTTCCTGCGGCGCTGGCAGCAAGCGCGGCTGCCTTTCGAATACGAGGATTCGGCATTCGACGAGCGGGATGCGCAGGCGCTGTGCGCGGCGGACGACCCCGTCGCAGCGCTTTGTGCGCTGCCCGCGCTGTGGGGAGCGGCTGCGGGTGACGCTCGACTCGTCGACGCCGTACGCGCGGCTGACGAGCAGGTGCGGCGGTTTGTCCTGGCACGGGGTCGGTGATCGTCCAACGGTTGCCAGCAACCGCTCGGTGCCCGTCAGACCCCCGTGATCCGTGACCCTAGAGCGCATCGCCGGGCCTGCAAAACGGTGCCAGGGCCCACCCATACGCGCCCCGCACCCAGGCGCCACTGGCTTATGCTCGAGCGACCTCGCGGCCCCCCCCCGCCGCCACCCGCCATGCCGCCACCCACCTTCTACTGGCACGACTACGAGACCTTCGGCGTCGTGCCGCGCCGCGACCGCCCGGCGCAGTTCGCCGGCATCCGCACCGACGCCGACCTGAACGAGATCGGCGCGCCGCTGATGGTCCATTGCCGGCCCGCGCCCGACACGCTGCCCGATCCCGAGAGCGTGCTGCTCACCGGCATCCTGCCGCAATACGCGCTCGCGCACGGCCTGCCCGAGCGCGAATTCGCCGCCGCCATCGAGGCCGAACTGGCCCGCGACGGCACCATCGGCGTCGGCTACAACAGCATCCGCTTCGACGACGAGGTCACGCGCTTCCTGTTCTGGCGCAACCTCATCGACCCCTACGCGCGCGAATGGCAGAACGGCTGCAGCCGCTGGGACCTGCTCGACGTCGTGCGGTGCTGCTGGTCGCTGCGCCCCGAGGGCATCGAATGGCCGCGCCACACCGCGGGCGAGATCGCCGGCCGCCCGAGCTTCAAGCTCGAGCACCTGACGCAGGCCAACGGCCTCGCGCACGAGGCCGCGCACGATGCGCTGTCCGACGTGCGCGCGACGATCGCGCTGGCGCGGCTGCTCAAATCGCGCCAGCCGCGGCTGTGGGACTTCTGCCTCAAGCTGCGCAAGAAGGATGCCGTCTGGGCCGAGATCGGCGTCGGCCGGCCCTTCGTCCATCTCTCGGGCCGCTACCCGGTCGAGCGCGGCTGCCTGGCCGTCGTCTGGCCGCTGGCGCCGCATCCGACGAACAAGAACGAGTTGATCGTCTGGGACCTCGCGAGCGATCCGCGCGAACTCGAGACGCTCGACGCCGAGACCGTGCGCCGGCGCCTGTACACGCGCGCCGACGAACTGCCGGCCGGCGAGTCGCGGCTGCCGATCAAGACCATCCACGTCAACAAGTCGCCGATCGTCATCGGCAATCTGCGCGTGCTCGGCGACGCCGCGGCGCGCTGGTCGCT